>JBJHDM010000001.1:0-122284 GCA_050486545.1 Rhodocyclaceae bacterium
CGGCAAACAGCCCGACCTGGTCGAGCACGACCCGTTCGCCGGCCTGCAGCGAGCGGGTCATCGCGTCCGCGTCGACCGCCTCCACGCCGATGATCCGGGTCTCCGGGCGCAGCCGCTTGACGTAGGCGGAAACGCCCGCGATGAGACCGCCCCCGCCCACGCAGCAGAAGATCGCGTGCAGCGGTTTCGCATGCGCACGCAGCACTTCCATGGCGATGGTGCCCTGGCCGGCAATCACGTCGGGGTCGTCGAAGGGATGGACGAAGGTCATCCGCTCGGCCTTCTCCATCTCGCGTGCGTGGGTATACGCGTCGGAATAGGAATCTCCAACCAGCACCACTTCGCCGCCACGTGCCCGCACGGCGTCGACCTTGATTTGCGGGGTCGAGACCGGCATGACGATGACTGCCCGCACGCCGAGCCGCTGCGCCGACATCGCCACGCCTTGCGCGTGATTGCCCGCCGAAGCGCAGATCACGCCGCGCTTGAGCGCCTGTGGGGACAGGTGCGCCATCTTGTTGTACGCGCCGCGGATCTTGAAGCTGAAGACCGGCTGCATGTCCTCGCGCTTGAGATACAGCCGGTTGTGGATGCGTGCGGAGAGTGCGGACGCCAGTTCCAGCGGCGTCTCCTCGGCCACGTCGTAGACGTGGGCATTGAGGATTTTTTCGAGGTAATCGGGCGGGGCGCTGCTCATCGGGGCGACCTTGTCGGGTCCAGGCAAAGAGGCTGAGCGTAACAGGCCAGCCTGTCGCGAAGCAAGGCCACGCTGTGCGCGGGGCGCGGGCGGCTTAGGAGTGGTTGCCGTCGAGATGGATCAAGCGCTGCTGGCGGTCGATGAATTCCTGGGTCGAATCGATTCCGCGCAATTGCAGGATGGTCGAACGGACCGCGGCCTCGAGCAGGACCGCGAGGTTGCGTCCGGCGGCGACGGGCAGCGTGGTGCGGGGTACGGAAACGCCCAGAATTTCCTGGGCCTCCGACTGGATCGGGAGCCGGGGCACATGCTCCTGGCCATGGACGCGGCGCTTCAGATAGACGATCAGGCGCAGTCGCATCTTGCGGCGGCAGGCGGTCTCACCGAAGATCGTGCGGATGTTGAGTACGCCCAGCCCGCGAACCTCGATGAAGTCCTGCAGCAGTTCGGGACAGCGCCCTTCCAGTACCGTGGGAGCGATCCGCGAGAACTCGACGATGTCGTCGGCCACAAGGCCGTGGCCGCGCGAGATCAGCTCGAGCGCGAGTTCCGACTTGCCGGCACCCGAATCGCCGGTGATGAACACGCCCAGACCCAGCACGTCCATGAACACACCGTGCAGCGAAATCGTCTCGGCGAGCTGGCGCGACAGATAGAGCCGGAGGTGGTCGATGACGCCGGCCGAAGCCAGCGGCGTGGTCAGCAACGCGACGTCGCTGGCTTCGCAGATCGAGCGGACGATGCCCGGGACCTCGCAGTTGTCGGCGAGGATGACGGCCGGAGGGCGTGCCGAAAAGATCTCGTGGAGGTGGTGGGCGATCTTCTCGCGGGACTGGCGCTGCGCCCAGGTCAGTTCGGCGGCGCCGATGACTTGCAGCCGTTCCGGATGGATCAGGTTGAGATGCCCGACCAGATCGGCGGGCCAGATGCGTTCCTCGGTGACCGAAAGCGTACGGTCGAGCCGGCCGCAGACGTGGGTCAGTTCGAGCTGCTGGTGCAGCGACTCAAACAGCTGTGCGACGCTGGTCTGCCGCATGGGAACCCCACGAAGCGAACAGTGCATGTACCGCTGCATTGTCCGGCGCGTTCTGGAGACGCTCGCGGAAGCTGCTGTCGCTGAACATCTGCGCGAGTTCCGAGAGCAGTTGCAGGTGCCGTTCATTCGCCTGCTCGGGCACGAGCAGCACGAACAGCATGTTCACCGGGCGGCCGTCGGGTGCGTCGAACTGGACCGGGGTGGCCAACCGGATGAACGCTCCGGCCGCATCCTTGAGTCCCTTGATGCGACCGTGCGGGATGGCAATGCCCTGTCCCAGGCCCGTGGAACCGAGGCGTTCGCGCGAGAACAGGCTGTCGAACACGTCCCCGCGCGCAATGCCCTGGTGGTTCTCGAACAGCAGGCCGGCCTGCTCGAAGACGCGCTTCTTGCTGCTCGCTTCCAGGTCGGTGAGGACGTTCGAGGGGGGGAGGAGATCGGATATGAGGCTCATGGTGCAATGGGCCTGCACGGTGCGGTTCGGAGCCGGGATCCGTGCAGGCGCGGGTCGGGTTTGGGGTGCGTCGGGCGCAACGGAAGGTGCGCGATTATAAACACACCCTACAACGAAAGTACCAAGTATTCGGTCACGCTTCGGTCACAATTCCGTGTCCTGGTGCTTGAGGGCGTCGTGATTGTGCTCCTGGTTCTTCTGCTTGTACTTGATGACCTGGCGGTCGAGCTTGTCGGTCATGCTGTCGATTGCGGCATACATGTCGTTGTCGTCGCTCTCGACGAAGATGTCCTTGCCGCGCACGTGCAGGGTGACCTCGGCCTTCTGCCGGAGTTTCTCCACCGAGAGGATCACGCTGATGCTCGTGACGTTGTCGAAGTGCCGGATGACGCGATCGAGCTTGCCGGTTACGTAATCGCGGAGGGCCGGGGTGACTTCGACGTGATGCCCGGTGATGTTGAGATTCATGATTGCTCCTTGTTGATTAAATCGTCTTGCGCTGGCTGACCGGCGGGATATTCAGCGACTCGCGGTACTTGGCGATCGTACGCCGCGCGACCACGATACCCTGCTGGCCCAATAGATCGGCGATCTTCGAGTCGGACAGGGGTTTCTTCCTGTC
Organism: Rhodocyclaceae bacterium; assembly: GCA_050486545.1. Taxonomy (GTDB): domain Bacteria; phylum Pseudomonadota; class Gammaproteobacteria; order Burkholderiales; family Rhodocyclaceae; genus DAOMNN01. The sequence goes on from JBJHDM010000001.1 coordinate 2,810, forward strand.
CTCGGCTTCGATCATCTGGCGAATCAGCGCGCGAATCGCCGTCGATGAAGCCGCACCACCGGTATCGGTGGCGACATGACTGCCGAAAAAATATTTCAGCTCGAACACTCCCCGTGGCGTTGCCATGAACTTCTGGGTTGTGACCCGTGAGATCGTCGATTCGTGCAGTTCGAGCGACTCGGCGATCTCGCGCAGGGTAAGCGGACGCATGGCCACTTCCCCATATTCGAAGAACTGGCGCTGTTGGTCAACGATCGCCTGGGAGACGCGCAGGATCGTGTCGAAGCGCTGCTGCACGTTCTTGATCAGCCAGCGCGCTTCCTGCAATTGGCCCGTCAAGGCGCCTCCGATCCCGCGATTCTGCTGGAGAATGCTGGCGTACAGGGCGTTGACGCGCAGTTTCGGCATCGCCTCGGCATTGAGGCTCGCGGTCCACTGACCCCGAAGCTTGCGCACGACCACGTCGGGGATCACGTAGCGGGTTTCCTGCGTCGAATACTGCAAGCCTGGATGCGGGTCGAGGCTGCAGATCAGCGCGTGCGCATCGCGAAGTTCGTCTTCGGTGCAGCCGAGATTGCGGCGGAGCCGGACGAAGTTGCGCTCGGCGAGCAGTGTCAGGTGTTCCTCCACGATGCGCAGCGCGAGTTCCTGCGTACGGCTGGCCGGCCTGGTGTGCAGTTGGAGTGCCAGGCATTCGGCCGGCGTGCGTGCGCCGACGCCCGCCGGATCGAGGCACTGCACGTGATGCAGGGCGATCGCCAGATCGTAGGGTTCGACTTCGAGTGCGTCGGGCAGCAGGCCGATCAGTTCTTCGAGAGACTGGTTCAGGTAGCCGTCGTCGTCGAGCGCCTCGATCACGAAGCGCACCAACGCGCGGTCCCGGTCGCTCATCGGCGAGAGGCTGACCTGCTGGTTCAGATGGTCGCGCAGACTGGTGGCGGCTGCCTGGATATCCTGGTAATCCGAGTCATCGTCGTCGTCGCGGCTGGTCCGGCTGCTGCCGGCCGCGGCCCATTCCGAGGATTCGTCGAATGTGTCCGTGCCCTGGGGGGTATCGCGCTCTTCCGGCTCACGGGAACTGTCCTTGTCCGGCGCCTCGGAGGCCGACGTGGCCGCCCCCGGGACGAAGCTTCCTTCTTCTCCCTCTTCGCGCTCGAGCATCGGGTTGTCCGCCAGGAAGCGCTCGATCTCGTGGTTCAACTCCAGCGTGGACAGCTGCAGCAGCTTGATCGATTGCTGCAGCTGCGGCGTCAGGGTCAGATGCTGCGAGAGCTTGAGCTGGAGGGTCGGTTTCATCGCGGATCGCCGGCTTTCCGATCAGAGCCTGAAGTGCTCGCCGAGGTAGACCTGGCGGACCTGCTCGTTCTCGATGATCTCGTCGGGCCGGCCGCTGGCCAGCACGCGCCCTTCGCTGATGATGTAGGCGCGGTCGCAGATGCCGAGCGTTTCGCGCACGTTGTGGTCGGTGATGAGGACGCCGATCTCGCGCTCCTTGAGGAAGCGGATGATCTTCTGGATGTCGAGCACGGCGATCGGATCGACGCCGGCGAACGGTTCGTCGAGCAGAATCAGTCGCGGGTTGGTGGCCAGCGCGCGCGCGATCTCGCAGCGGCGACGTTCGCCTCCCGACAGCGAAATGGCGGCATGGTCCCGCAGGTGTGCGATGCCGAGGTCCTCGAGCAGGGTCTCGAGGCGCGCTTCGATCCGCTCGCGGTCGTGCCCCTGCAGTTCGAGCACGGCGCGCACGTTGTCGGCTACGCTGAGCTTGCGGAACACGCTCATTTCCTGGGGCAGGTAGGACAGACCCAGGCGCGCACGGGAATGGATCGGGAGATGCGTCAGGTCCGCATCGTCGAGCGTGACCGCGCCGCCGTCTGCCCGTACGAGCCCGACGATCATGTAGAAGCAGGTCGTCTTGCCCGCACCGTTCGGTCCGAGCAATCCGACCACTTCGCCGCTACCGACCTCGAAGCCGACGTCGTGGACCACGGTGCGTGTCTTGTAGCGCTTGTTCAGGCCGGTGACCTTAAGCAGGCTCATCAGGAATCTCTTTCAACAACTTGCCGATCACCGAGCGGGAAAACCCCCGTCCTTCCAGAAAACGTGCCTGCCGGCCCCATTCGCGGCGATCGGCTGCCGCCTTGCCGAAACGGGCAGACCAGACTTCTCGGGCCCGCTCCATCTCGTCGGATGTGCATTCGGCCGCGAGGGCTTCGTCGATCAGCTCGCGGTCGACGCCGCGCCGGGCCAGGTCGTGGCGAAGCCGTGCGATTCCGAAACGTCCGGCCTTGCTGCGGACCCAGGCCTGCGCGAAGCGCGTATCCGAGAGCAGGTCCAGCTCGGTCATGCGATCCAGCGTAGCCTCCACCTCCTCGGGCGAACCGTGTCCAGCCAGCTTGCGTGCCAGTTCGGCACGCGAGTGTTCGCGTTGGGCGAGCAACCGGATCGCACGTTCCCGGAGGCTGGCTGCGGCCATCGACCGACGTTCAGGCTTCCGCGGAGGCGGGTTCGACCGCGATGGCCTGCATTTCCTTCAGGCCGACGGCCGCGCGCACCTTGTTCTCGATCTCGCGAGCGAGCCCGGGGTTGGCGCGCAGGAACTCGCGTACGTTGTCCTTGCCCTGCCCGATCTTGTCGCCATTGTAGGCGTACCAGGAGCCCGATTTATCGACGATCCTGTGCTGGACGCCGAGGTCGATGATCTCGCCTTCGCGCGAGATGCCCTCGCCGTAGAGGATGTCGAAATGGGCTTCCTTGAACGGGGGGGAGACCTTGTTCTTGACGACCTTGCAGCGCGTTTCCGAGCCGATGACCTCGTCACCCTTCTTGATCGCGCCGGTACGACGGATATCCAGGCGGACCGAGGAATAGAACTTGAGCGCGTTGCCGCCGGTCGTGGTCTCGGGGCTGCCGAACATGACGCCGATCTTCATGCGGATCTGGTTGATGAAGATCACCAGGGTGTTGGTGCGCTTGATGTTGGCGGTGAGCTTGCGCAGCGCCTGGCTCATCAGCCGTGCCTGCAGGCCGGGCAACTGGTCGCCCATCTCGCCTTCGATCTCCGCCTTGGGGGTCAGCGCCGCGACCGAGTCGATCACGACGATGTCCACGCCGCCCGAGCGCACGAGCATGTCGGCGATCTCGAGCGCCTGCTCGCCGGTGTCCGGCTGGGAAATCAGCAGGTCCTGGATGTTCACGCCGAGCTTTTCGGCGTAGCCGACGTCCAGCGCATGCTCGGCGTCGATGAAGGCTGCGGTGCCGCCAAGTTTCTGCATCTCGGCGATCACCTGCAGCGTCAGGGTCGTCTTGCCGGACGATTCCGGGCCGTAGATCTCCACGACCCGGCCACGGGGCAGACCGCCCAGCCCGAGCGCGATGTCGAGCCCGAGCGAGCCCGTCGACACGGTCTGGATGTCCCGTTCGACGTTGCCGTCGCCCATCCGCATGATGGAGCCCTTGCCGAACTGCTTCTCGATCTGGGAGAGTGCGGCCGCCAGGGCCTTGGCCTTGTTGTCGTCCATTTCATGTCCTCGAAAATCAAGCCCGAATTATGGCACAGAGATTGCTGTGATGCAGTGAGATGCCTGCCGTTCCCACAGCGATCGCTTACGCAGAACGCGTAGGGCGGCTTCGCGAAGCAAGCCGCCAATCGGCGGTTGGATCGCCGTATGCATCGGAATTCAATGGCCTTCACCGGTTCGTTGCCCGGCCGCCTTTCGTTTCGTCGCGCACATTGGTGGATTGCGCCTTCGGCGCGAATCCACCCTACGCCCTGAGCCGCAGCCAGTGCAATTGCTGCGACCGCCATGACGGCTATGTGTGCGATTGCCGTGCTGCCGTTCCGGTGCCGGCTCAGGCACCGGGTGCGTGCCGGATCAGCCCGCGGATTGCCTCGATCACGGCCTGTCGCCGCACGGCTTCGCGGTCGCCGGCGAAATGCAGCGTCTGGCTGCTCGGCGCCTGCGCGCGGATGCCCCATGCAAGACATACGGTGCCCACCGGCTTGCCTGCCGTGGCGCCGCCCGGGCCGGCGATTCCCGACACCGCCACGGCGACGTCGGCCGGGCTGGCTGCGAGGGCGCCGACGACCATTTCGCGCACGGTCTCCTCGCTCACGGCGCCGTGTCGCGCCAGCGTCTCCGGCGACACGCCGAGCAGGTCCTGCTTGGCCGCGTTCGAATAGGTGACGAAGCCGCGGTCGAACCAGGCCGAACTCCCGGACGTCGCCGTCACGACCTCGGCGATCCAGCCGCCGGTGCATGACTCGGCGGTGGCGAGTGTCCACCGGCATCCCGCCAGTCGTTCGCCCAACTCCGCCGAGAGCTGCTTCAGGCTCTCATCCATGCTACGTCCCCGAAGAAGTGCATCAGGACGGCAAGCACGAGGATCGCATAGCCGGCGGCGAGAAGGTCGTCGAACATGACCCCGAATCCCCCTTTGAGCTGGCGGTCGGCCCAGCGGATCGGGGGAGGCTTGACGATGTCGAAGAAGCGGAACAGCAGCACGGCGATCAACTGCCATGCCAGGGTCGCCGGCGTGAACAGCAGGACCAGCCACATCGCGACCATCTCGTCCCACACGATCGCTCCGTGGTCCGGAACCCCGAGTGCGCGGCCGGTGCGATCTGCCGCGATCACGCCGGCCACGAACAGGCTCACCAGGAAAGCGAGGAAGACGAAATCCGAGACCGGTGTCTTGATCAATGGATACAGCGCCCAGGCCAGGAGCGTACCGGCCGTGCCGGGCGCGCGCGGCGACAGGCCCGAGCCGAAGCCTAGCGCGATGAAGTGCGCGGGATGGCGGAGCAGGAAGTCAAGATCGGGTTTCATGGGTTTCGAAATGGTCATACCCCATTGCAGGAAGACGCGTCAGGCGACCGTCTGCTTCGCGAATTCGCAGTGATCCGGTTTCGTGGTCGAGGGCGCCGATTCGCGTCATCGGCAGGTTCAGGGCGGTGCCCAGGGCAGCGATCCCGGTGCGGTGCGTGGCCGAGGCCGCGAACAGCAATTCGTAGTCGTCCCCGCCGCCGAGCAGTGCGGCATGCGCCACATCCTCGGGGGCGCCGGCTCGGATCAGCGCGTCGATGGGCAGCGTCGCCGCATCGAGGATCGCGCCAACCCCCGAGGCGTCGAGGATGTGGCGCAGGTCGCCCGCCAGCCCGTCCGAGACGTCGAGCATCGCCGACGCGATGCCGCGCAGGGCGAGGCCGGCGGCAATGCGGGGTTGCGGCCGGTGAAGGGCTTCCAGGCAGGTGGTCCGGCCGGCTTCGTCTAGCTGGATCGATCCGCGTAATGCGGCCAGCCCGAGCGCCGCGCGGCCGGGCGCTCCGGTGATCCAGAGATCGTCGCCCGCCTGGCCGCCCGCACGGGTGACGGACGATCCGGTCGGGACTTCCCCGACGACGGTGACACACAGGTTCAGCGGTCCCCGCGTCGTGTCTCCGCCCGCGAGATCGACCCTGAAGGCATCGGCGCAGGCAAGAAAGCCGCGGGCGAAGGCCCCGATCCAGTCCTCGTCCGCGGACGGCAGCGACAACGCCAGAAAGGCCCATCGCGGCGCCGCGCCCATCGCCGCCAGATCGGAGAGATTGACCGCAAGTGCCTTCCAACCCAGGGCCTCCGGTTCGGTATCGGGAAGAAAGTGCGTGCCGCACACGAGCATGTCAGTCGATACCGCCAATTGCTGTCCCTCGGTGGGGGTCAGCAAGGCGGCGTCATCGCCGACTGCAAGGTCGGTGTGGTGCGCCGGGCGGGTGAAGTGGCGGCGGATGAGGTCAAACTCGGAGGGCATGAAGCGCGGGGCGGCTGCGGATTCGTCGGGGAGCTTAACCCGGAACCCGATCGGCGGCCAAAATATTTGCGCAAAACCGTTTGTTATAATAAGAACCTGATTTGAATCGGCAACCGGCGCGGTCCGAGCCGTCCTGGGTGTACGTCGCCAGGCGGTCGCCGGACGGCATGGGCGGCCCCGGAACACAGGAGGAAGTGGACCATGTGCGGGATCGCAGGCGAGTTGAGGTTCGACGGGCAGCTGCCCGATCTGGCGGTGCTGGCACGCATGAACGCACGCCAGTCCGGTCGCGGCCCGGACGGCGTGGGCGCCTTCGCGCAGGGTGGATACGCCTTCGGTCACCGTCGGCTCAAGATCATGGACCTGTCCGAGTCCGCCCAGCAACCGATGTTCGATCCCGCGCTCGGGGTCGGGATCGCGTTCAACGGGGCCATCTACAACCACCCCGAATTGCGCCGAGAGCTCGAAGGCCTGGGATACCGCTTTTATTCGCACGGGGATACGGAGGTATTGCTCAAGGCCTATCATGCCTGGGGTGGCGACTTCGTTCGCCGGCTCAACGGCATGTTCGCCTTCGCGATCTGGGAGCGTGACAGCGGCCGTGTGCTGTTTGGACGTGATCGCCTCGGCATCAAGCCTTTCTACTATGCGGACGTCGGCGGCGGGCTGCGGTTCGCCTCGTCGCTGCCCGCATTGCTTGCGGGCGGAGGAGTCGATACGACGATCGATCCGGTGGCGCTGAACTTCTACCTGTCCTTCCATGCCATCGTGCCTGCGCCGCGGACCTTGCTGGCGGGGGTGCGCAAGCTCGCGCCCGGCACGCTGATGACGGTGGAGGCCGACGGGCAACGCAGGGCGCGGGCGTTCTGGTCGTTGAGCTACCCCGGGGAGGCGCAGGACGCATCGCGCAGTTTCGAGGAATGGACCGAGATCCTGCTCGGCGGGCTGCGGGCTGCGGTGAAGCGTCGTCTCGTTGCCGACGTGCCGGTCGGTGCCCTGCTGTCCGGGGGGGTCGATTCGAGCCTGATCGTCGGATTGATGGCCGAAGCCGGGGTGGCGGAGTTGCGAACCTACAACGTCGGCTTCGAGGACGTCGGCGGCGAGAAGGGCAATGAGTTCGAGTATGCGGACATCGTCGCGCGCCGGTTCGATACGATTCACGAACGCATCTTCGTGCCCGAGTCGGAATTGCTTCGGCGCCTGCCCGATGCGGTCGCCGCGATGAGCGAACCAATGGTCAGCCACGACTGCATCGGGTTCTATCTGCTCTCCGAGGCGGTTTCCCGCCATAGCAAGGTGGTCCAGAGTGGTCAGGGGGCGGACGAAGTGTTCGGGGGCTATCACTGGTATCCCAAGCTCGACGGCAGTGCCCGCCCGGTCGATGATTATCTGGGTGCTTTCCGCGACCGGGATTTCGACGAGTACACCCGGACGGTCGACGCGAAGTGGCTGGTCGGCGACGAGTCCGCCGCGTTCGTCGCCGAGCGCTTCCACGCACCGGGTGCCGCGGATCCAGTGGACCAGGCCTTGCGTCTGGACACGACGGTGATGCTCGTCGACGATCCGGTCAAGCGTGTCGACAACATGACCATGGCGTTCGGGCTCGAAGCCCGTGTGCCCTTCCTGGACCACGAACTGGTCGAACTGGCCGCTCGTATCCCCGCTCGCCACAAGCTTGCGCACGGGGGGAAGGGAGTTCTCAAGGAAGCGGCCCGCAAGGTCATTCCTGCCGAAGTCATCGACCGTCCGAAGGGATACTTTCCCGTGCCGGCGCTGAAGTACCTCCAGGGGTCGGTGCTGGAGCGCGTGCGCGACGCCTTGTCCAGCCGCGCGGCGCGTGAGCGGGGACTTTTCCGTCAGGACTATGTCGACACGCTGCTGGCGGACCCGGGTGCGCACCTCACCCCCTTGCGGGGGTCGAAATTGTGGCAGCTGGGTCTGCTGGAGTGGTGGCTGCAGACGCACCTGGAAGGACGATGAGGGGCGAAGCAAAGTGATGCGCAAGAGCCTCGAACGCGCGTTGCGGGCCGGCCGGCAGCCCTTCCACCTGCCGGCGGGCCAGCCTGCGATGGTTGCCATGCCCGACGAGGTGGTGATCGAGTGCGGGTGGGGTCGCTGGTTTCCGGCCCAGACCTGGCGGGATCCGGCTCGGCTGGCCGAAGCGCTGTTGCAGGAGCGGCGTGGTCAGCGCGATATCGCGTTCTATGTCGAAATGCCGCAGGTCGTGGTCGCGCGTGCACCGCAGCAGCTCTTTCTCGATCCTTCCGATGCGTTTCGTCTGCAGCTTTCCGCGTACCGCCCGCGTGCTGCGGCACGCAAGGGCTTCACCTTGCGACGCCTGCGCACGCGCGGCGACGTGGCGGCGATCAATACGCTCTACCGCTCGCGCCACATGGTGCCGGTGGATTCCCAGCGGGTTTGGAAGATGCGTGCCAGCCGCGCGGTCACGTATGCATTGGCTGAGGACAAGGTGAGCGGGGAGATTGTCGGCGTGGCCATGGGGCTCGATCACGTCGAGGCTTTTGGCGACCCACAGCATGGTTCGAGTCTGTGGGCGCTCGCCGTCGATCCCCAGGCGGCGCACCCGGGCATCGGTGAGGCGCTGGTCCGCTATCTGGCCGAACACTACGAGGCACGCGGGCGGGCATGGATGGACGTGTCGGTGATGCACGACAACCGACAGGCGATCGCACTCTACGAGAAGCTCGGCTTTCAGCGCATTCCGGCGTTTGCGGTCAAGCGTCGCAACGCGATCAACGAGCCCTTGTACATGGGACCCGAGGCCGGCATCGACGCCCTTAACCCGTACGCCAGGCTGATTGTCGACGAGGCGCGCTTGCGTGGAATCTACGTCGAGGTCATCGATGCGGCCAACGGGTACTTCCGGCTCACCCTGGGCGGTCGCAGCATCGTCTGCCGGGAATCCCTGTCGGAGCTCACCAACGCGATCGCGATGAGCCGCTGTCAGGACAAGCGCGTCACGCTCTCACTGCTAGCCAAGGCGGGACTGAGCGTACCGGCGCAGCAGACGGCCGGAAATGCAGCGACGGATGCGGTCTTTCTCGAGCACCATGGCGCGATCGTGGTCAAGCCGGCCGAAGGTGAGCAGGGCAAGGGAATCAGCGTCCATCTGACGGCGCCGGACGAGGTCGAGGAAGCCGTCGCGCGAGCACGTATGCATTGCGACAATGTGATCCTCGAGCAGTACTGCGCCGGGCAGGACCTGCGCATTGTCGTGATCGACTACCAGGTGGTTGCGGCCGCCGTGCGCCGGCCGCCCGTGGTGATCGGCGATGGCCACTCTACGGTACGCGAACTGATCGAGAAGCAGAGCCGACGCAGGCAGGCTGCGACCGGCGGTGAGTCCCGCATTCCGCTCGACGACGAGACGCTGCGCTGTGTGCGGGCGCAGGGTTTCGAGCTCGACAGCGTGCTGCGCCCGGAGGCGCCGCTCAACGTTCGCAATACGGCCAATCTGCACACCGGCGGAACGATTCACGACGTGACCGTGATGCTGCACCCGCTGTTGCGCGAGGCGGCCGAGCGGGCGGCCCGTGTTCTCGACATTCCCGTGACCGGCCTGGATTTCCTTGTCCCGGAGGTGGACGGCCCGGCGTACGTGATCATCGAAGCCAACGAACGCCCGGGGCTCGCCAACCACGAACCGCAGCCCACGGCTGAACGCTTCGTCGATCTGCTGTTCCCCAACACACGATTCACAAAAGAAGGATGTACGCGATGATTCCGGTCCCTGCCGTCATTCCCCCGATCGACTACGACTATCTCGAGGAAACGCTGCTTCAGCTCCTGGCGATCCCGAGTCCGGTGGGCCTGACCGATGCGGCCGTACGCTATGCGGCCGGGCGCTTCGAGGCGCTGGGCATTCCGTACGAACTGACGCGCCGGGGCGCCATCCGTGCGACGCTCGTCGGTCGCGAGCAACAGCCCGCACGGGCCGTCGTCGCCCATCTGGACACACTTGGGGGCATGGTGCGCTGCCTCAAGGACAACGGTCGCCTCGGCATCATGCCGATCGGGCACTGGTCGGCGCGATTCGCCGAAGGCGCCCGTCTGACGATCTTCACCGACGATGGGCATTTGCGCGGAACCTGCCTGCCGCTGAAGACTTCGGGCCACGCCTTTGGCGACGAGATCGATACCCAGGCCGTGGGCTGGGACCACGTCGAAGTGCGCGTCGACCTTCCTGCCTCGAGCCGCGCCGACCTCGAAGCCGCGGGCCTCAATGTCGGCGACTGGATCGCATTCGATCCACAGCCCGAGATTCAGCCCAACGGCTACATCAATTCCCGCTATCTCGACGACAAGGCCGCGGTGGCCGCGCTACTGGCAGCATGCAAGGCGGTGCGCGACCATGGCCTGCCGTTGCCGGTGGACGTCCACCCGCTGCTCACGCTGACCGAGGAGGTGGGGTCGGGTGCTTCGGCCGCCCTGCACGGCGAGATCGCCGAGATGGTCAGCCTCGACATTTCGATCGCCGCACCGGGGCAGAATACGTCCGAGCGTGCGGCGACGATCTGCATGCAGGACATGTCCGGCCCCTTCGACTACCACCTCACGCACAAGCTGATCGCGCTGGCGAAGGAACACGACATTCCCCACCGGCGGGACGTGTTCAAGTACTACCGTTCCGACTCGGCCGCTGCGGTCGAGGCCGGCAATGACATCCGTACCGCCCTGATCGGCTTCGGGGGCGATGCCTCCCACGCCCAGGAACGTACGCACCGGGACGCCCTGGAGGCCCTCGCACGACTGGTCGTCGCCTACATGATGAGCGAGCCGGTTGCCCAGCGCGACCGCCTGTGCATGGGTTCGCTCGAAGGCTTTACCGAGCAGTTGCGTCCGCAGGACATGGTGCTGCCCTCCACCCCGCTGCCGGAACCGGGAGACTTCCTGGAAGGAGACCCGATCTGCGATCCGCCGGCGGGGGACGAATGAGAGCCCAGGGAGCCCCTTCAGGCGCGCCGCCGGCATCCGTAAAAACGGAAGGCCCGCCTCGTTGGGCGGGCCTTCCGGTCCGGTGTCTGGTGGGGGCACAAGGACTCGAACCTTGGACCAATTGATTAAGAGTCAACTGCTCTACCAACTGAGCTATACCCCCGGTTTCCACGCTGTCCACCAACGCCTTGCGGATCCTGCGATGGATACGCCGAGGGGGTGGTAGGCCGTGCTGGGCTCGAACCAGCGACCAACGGATTAAAAGTCCGCTGCTCTACCAACTGAGCTAACGACCCACGCGGAAAGACCGAAATTCTATGCAATGGTGCGATTTGCGTCAAGTTTGGGTGCCGCCCGAAGCCAGCGGGTACTCAGGGGGTGCTGGTGCGGTAGACGGTCGGATCGGCGATGCCGGCAGCTTCGAAGCCGGCGCGGCGCAGTCTGCAGGCATCGCAGACGCCGCAGGCCCGGCCGGATTCGTCGGCCTGGTAGCAGGAGACCGTCCTCGCATAGTCGACGCCGAGCTCAACGCCCTTGCGGATGATCTCGGCCTTGGACAGGTGCATCAGCGGCGCGTGGATGGTCAGGTGATGCCCCTCGGTTCCGCTGCGGGTTGCGAGATTCGCCATGGACTCGAAGGCGTGGATGTAATCGGGACGACAGTCCGGGTACCCCGAATAGTCGACGGCATTGACGCCGATGAATACGTCGCCCGCGTCGAGCACTTCCGCCCAGGCCAGTGCGAGGGACAGCATGATGGTATTGCGAGCAGGAACGTAGGTCACCGGAATGCCCTCGGACACGCCGGTCACCGGCACGCCGATCGACGGGTCGGTCAAGGCCGAGCCGCCGAACTGGCCCAGGCTCACGCTTGCGATGCGGTGTTCCCGCGCACCGAGCGATTCTGCCACGCGCTTGGAGGCGGTCAATTCGGCGGCATGGCGCTGCCCGTAAGCGACCGAAAGCGTGTAGCAGTCGAACCCCGCCTCGCGGGCGATCGCCAGGCAGGTGGTGGAATCGAGTCCGCCAGACAACAGGATGACCGCAGGCTTGTTTCGTGACATGTCTAGGGTTTCCGGGTGATGCCGGCCGGAGCCGATGGGCAGGATCGAAGGCGATGGGGCTCAGCGCCCTTGTGCATCCTGCCAGAGGATCTTGTGAAGTTGAAGCTGCAGGCGTACAGGCAGCCGATCGCGCAGAATCCACTCGGCAAGTGTTGCCGGTGCGAGGCGTCCCTGTGCCGGAGAAAACAGCACGGGGCAGCGCTCCGCCAGGCGATGTTCGGCCAGTTGCTCCTTCGCCCAGGCGTAATCGGCTTCGTCGGCGATGACGATCTTCACTTCGTCATGGGCGGTGAGCAGGCGGATGTTCTCCAGCCGATTGCGGGCGCACTCACCGGAGCCGGGCGCCTTGAGGTCCATGATGCGCGCGACGCGCGGATCGATCCCGGCAATATCGATCGCTCCGCTGGTTTCGAGCGAGACCGAGAATCCGGCATCGCACAGTGCCGACAGCAGGTGTGCGCAGTCCTTCTGGGCGAGGGGTTCGCCTCCGGTTACGCAGACATGGCGCAGGCCGAACGCACCGGCTTCCTCGATCACCCCCGCGACCGAGCGCCGGGTTCCGCCCTGGAACGCATATTCCGTATCACACCACGTGCAGCGCAGGGGGCATCCGGTCAGGCGCACGAACACCGTCGGAAGGCCGACGCGGGTCGACTCGCCCTGGATCGAGGCGAAGATCTCTGTGATGCGCAGTTCCCCGCTGCGTACGTCTGCAGGTTTCATGGGTGTACTCGTCTCGAGCCGGCAAGGTGTCGCATGCAGCCGCGCGCGCCCCCGCGAGGCAGTATGCGCGCACGATCGGAAACCGGCGGGCGAGGCTCCGTCCGCTGGCTGAATCCCGAACCAGGGCGCGCTACTGGGTCAGGCGCTGGCTGGCGACCTGGGCTGCCGAACTGTCCGGGTAGCGTTGAAGGATCTGGCGCAGGGCGTCCTGCGAAGCGCGTGCCTCGCCCATCAGTTGCAGGCTGTTGGCGAGTCCAAGCAGTGCATCGGGCGCGATCGTGTCGTCCGGCCACTGTGTGACCACGGTATTGAAATGGTTTCGCGCGGCGACGACTTCCTTGGCCTGCAGCGCGGCGTTGCCGGCCCAGAAGTTCGCTCCGGGCAGATAGCTGCTGCGCGGGTAGTCGGCGATGAATTTCGCGAACGCCTCGAGCGATTCCCTGTGCTTGCCCTCCTTGAGCAGGTTCAGGGCCGTCTCGTAGGTTTCGGATTCCGCCTCCGGGTCCGGAGCGGGGCCGGCGCCGTGCACTTCCATGCGCCGCAGTCGCTCGTCGAGGTCGACGTAAAAATCCCGTTGGCGCTGCTTCAGCGACTCGAGTTCGTGCGTGACGACTTCGAGTTGCCCGCGAAGCCTTGCGAGTTCGGCGCGAAGCTGCTCGTTCTGATTTGCGAGTTCCAACTGCCCCCGGCTGCCGGCTTCGAGGCGTGCATCCAGTTCCTGACGCAACTCGGTGATCTGCCGCCTTGCCTGGTCGTCGCCGCCAAACAACTGCGCATGAGCACTGGAGGCCACAATGGCCGCCGCGAGGAAAGCAACCGGGAGCAGTATTCTCATCAGAATTCGCCTGTGTAGAGCATGTCGGAGCGACGGTTCTCGGCAAAGCACGGCTCGGTGCGTTCAGTGCAGCGCGGCTTCTCTTCACCCAGGCTGACCGACTCGATCTGGGCTTCACGTGCACCCATCAGCATCAGGGCCTGCTTGAGCGCCTCGGCGCGCTTCTGACCGAGCGCCAGGTTGTACTCACGGCTGCCCCGTTCATCCGTGTTGCCCTGGACGAGCATGCGCATTTCCGGGTTCTGCGCCAGGAAGCGACCATGGGCCTCGACCAGCGGAGTGAACTCGGAGCGGATCACGAAGCTGTCGAAGTCGAAGTACACACTGCGCCGCGAAAGGATGTTGGCCGGATCCGTCAGGGCCGCGATACCGGTGCCGGTGACGCCCGGTGCGGTGACGGTCGCAACCCCGGCGCCGCTGCGGTCCTCAACGGCCGCACCGGTTTGCTGGGGTCCGCCCGTGCCGCCGCAAGCGACCAGCAGGACCGAAAGAAGAGCCGGCAGAAGAAGCTTTTTCATTTGAATTTCCATTTCCAGGTGGTGGGTTGTACAGCAAATTCGGGATCACTGCCGCGGGATCGGCCCCCAGGCCGGTTCTCGGACGTCGGCGGCCTGGATCGAAAGGCGCTGCCGGACGCGGCCATCGGAGGACACGGCCGCAAGAACGCCACGCCCGCCGCTCTCGGAGGCGTACAGGATCATTCGGCCGTTCGGTGCGAAGCTGGGAGATTCGTCACGTGCGGAATCGGTGAGGATGGTCGTCTGCCGGTTCTCGAGGTCCATGATCGCAACCTGGAACCGCCCTTCGTTGCGCGTGATGAAGACCAGGTGCTTGCCATCGGGAGAAGGGCGCGGGGTGACGTTGTAGTTACCCTGAAAGGTCACGCGCTGAGCGCTTCCGCCGTCGGTGGGCGTGCGGTAGATCTGGGCGCTGCCGCCGCGGTCGGACGTGAAATAGATCCACTTTCCGTCCGGCGACCACGCCGGTTCCGTATCGATCGCGGAAGAATTCGTGATGCGCCGCACGCCTGTGCCGTCCGCATTGACCACATACAGTTGCGAGGGGCCGTCCCGGGTCAGTACGACCGCCAGCTGGCGGCCATCCGGAGACCATGCGGGTGCGGAATTCGATCCACGGAAATTGGCGATGACGTGCCGCTGGCCGCTGGGCAGGTCATGAACGTAGATGACCGGCTTCTTGGCCTCGAACGACACATAGGCCAGTCGCTGGCCGTCCGGTGCCCAGGCCGGCGAGATGATTGGCTCGCGCGATACGAGTGCGGTCTGCGGGTTCTCGCCATCGGCGTCCGCGATCTGCAATTCATAGCGCTCCCCGCTCTTGACCACGTAGGCGATACGCGTCGAGAAGTAGCCGGGAAGCCCCGTGAGCTTCTCGTACACGAAGTCCGCAATGCGGTGGCCGGTGGCTCGATGATGGGCGGGTGCGACGCGCATTGCCAGGGCGCCCAGCTCGGTCTGCTTCTGGGTATCGAAAAGGCGGACGCGCACGTCGAAACGACCGTCCGTGAGGGGGACGACGGTGCCGGTCAGTGCCGCATCGGCGCCGCGAGCCCGCAGTCCGGCCAGATCGGGGACGACGGATTCGGGCAGGGTGGTCATCCCCAGGTTGACCAGGCTGAACAGCCCACTGCGTTCGAGATCGTCACGCACGACGTCGGAGATGCTGCGTGGCAATGCGCCCTCGTTCTCGAATACCGGAACGGCGAGCGGGAAACGGGTGGCGCCGGCGCCGGTGATCTCGATCGAGAGCTGAGCGTGGGCGCCGAGCGAAAGCGCGGCCAGCACGGCGATTGAGAGCAGCTTGCGGAGGGTGTCGGTCAGTCGGTTCATGGCTTGGGCACGGCGCTTCGTAACGTGAAATTATAGCGGACACGTCCAGTTGGAGACGTCAACATCGATGTGCTTACAGTTCGTAACCGTTGCGCGGATGAGACGGAAACCGTTCCACATGACGGCTATTCCTCCAGCGGCCTGAACGTGAGGTTGAGCTCCGGGCGGAAAAGATCCGGGGTCGCCGGCAAGGGCAAGGGGCTGGAGCGCCAGATCGCGCGTTCGATTGCGTCGTCGAGCGAGGCGATGCCCGACGAGCGGCTCAGGCGCACGTTCATGACGGTCCCGTCGGGCAACTGGCTGACCAGGAACACCGCCTCCGGGTTGCCCTGCAGGCCGGGTGGGCGTACCAGGTTTCCCCGTACCTTGATGCGGATCCGGTTCTGGTAGTCCTGCAGGGCGGCGCTGGAGCGTGCTGACGCCAGCCGGGCCGCATCGTCGCGCATCAGGCGCTCGACCTGTGCGCGTTCGAGTTCCCGCGCGAGCATCTCGTCGAGCTTCGCATCGCGCGGCGGTTCGACCGGTTTCGGCTCGGGTTTCGGGGCCGGCTTCGGTTCGGGTTTCGGGGCTGGCTTCGGTTCGGGCTTCGGCGCCGGTTTGGGTTCGGGTTTCGGCTCCGGCTTCGGCTTCGGTTTGGGCTCAGGCTTTGGCTCCGGTGTGGGCTCCGGCTCGGGCGCTTTGGTCGTGATCTCCGGCGGCGGCTCGGGCTTCGGCTCGGGCTTCGGCTCGGGCTTCGGCTCAGGCTTCGGCTCAGGCTTCGGCTCGGGCTTCGGCTCAGGCTTCGGCTCGGGCTTCGGCTCGGGCTTCGGCTCGGGCTTCGGCTCAGGCTTCGGCTCAGGCTTCGGTTCGGGCTTCGGTTCGGGTGCGGCGATGGGAGCCGGAGCCGGTGCGGAGGCGACGAGGTCGACTTCCAGCGCCGCAGGCGGCCGGGTCTCCCAGCGCACGCCCAGGACCAGGAATGCGATCAACCCGACGTGAACGGCCACCGCCAGGGCCATCGAAGTCCATTTCGCCGGGGGTTCGCGGCCTTCCAGCCGGGGTGCGTCGGTCATTGTGCCCCCGAGCTTGCGTCGGTCAGCAGGCCGACCCGCTGGAACCCGCTCTGGCGAAGCGCGTTGAGCATGTCCATGACGTTCTCGTAGCGAACCTGCCGGTCGGCGGCGACGACCACCGATTGGCCGGGATCCCGGTCGAGGACCTGCCGCAGTTCGCGCTGGAGATCGCTCGCGCTCATCTCGACCGGTGCCATGCCGGGACCAGCCTGGAGTGCGAACGTGTCGTCCGCACGCACGAACACCGTCATGGCCTCGGAAGGGGGTTGCGGGACGCCGCCGACTCGCGGCAGGTCCACGCTTCCGGTCTGGATCATCGGGGCGGTC
This sequence comes from Rhodocyclaceae bacterium, assembly GCA_050486545.1. Taxonomy (GTDB): domain Bacteria; phylum Pseudomonadota; class Gammaproteobacteria; order Burkholderiales; family Rhodocyclaceae; genus DAOMNN01. Next base: position 19,407 of record JBJHDM010000001.1, read on the forward strand.
ACCATGAAGATCACGAGCAGCACCAGCATCACGTCGATGTAGGGCACGACGTTGATCTGGTTCATGAGGCGGCGCTGACGCATCGGCAAGGCCCCTCGGTCAGCGCAGATGGCGCTGAAGGATGTTGGAGAATTCTTCCATGAAGCTCTCGAAACGGATGCCGATCCGGTCGATGTCATGCGTAAAGCGGTTGTAGGCGACGACGGCCGGGATCGCTGCGAACAGTCCGATCGCGGTGGCCACCAGTGCTTCGGCGATTCCGGGCGCGACCTGGGCGAGCGTGGCCGAACTGACGTTGGCAAGCCCCCGGAAGGCATTCATGATGCCCCAGACGGTCCCGAGCAGACCAATGTACGGGGAGACCGATCCGACCGTTGCCAGGAACGCCAGATGCGCTTCGAGATCGTCCATCTCGCGCTGGTGCGTCGCGCGCATCGCCCGCCGCGAACCGTCGATGATCGCGTTCTGGTCGTGACTCTTGGCGCGCAGCTTCGTGAACTCGCGGTACCCGGATTCGAAGATGCGCTCGATGCCGCCGGAGTCCTCGCGGGCGGCGGCTGCGGACTGGTAGAGTGTGTTGAGGTCGCCGCCGCTCCAGAAGTCCCGCTCGAACGATCCCGTGCTGCTGCGTGCGGCGCGGATCTGGAACCATTTGCGGAAAATCCAGTACCACGATACGAGGGAGAGGCCGATCAGCAGGGCCATGACCAGCTGGACGAGCAGGCTCGCCTGGCTGATCAGATAGAGAATGGATAGGTCTTCTGTAGTGGTCATGTTTTCAAGAAGGATTGGATTCGCGCACGCAGCTCCGGCGGGATCGGGGCGGGCCGCTGCCTGAGCGTATCGACGCAGGCGATGAGGATCCGGGAATCGAATAGAAGTTCCCCGTTCCGCAACACCTGTTGTTCGAACGCGAGGCTGGCTCCCCGGGTCTCGACGACGCGTGTCACAAGCTGTAACGCATCATCGAGCCTTGCGGGTGACAAGTACTCGGCTTGAACCGATCGGACGACGAACGCCAGTCCGGTGTCCGCCATCAATCGCTGTTGCTCGAAGCCGAGACCCCTCAGCCATTCGGTGCGGGCGCGTTCGCAAAATCTCAGATAGTTGGCGTAATAGACGACGCCGGCCGCATCGGTATCCTCGTAGTACACCCGGACCGGAAGCACGAAGCCGGGCGAAGCGGTAGGCAACGAGGAGGCGGTGAGGGGGCGCATCCGCGCATTCTATCCGAGGCCGACACTCGGGTGTCTGCGCCCGCGTCCGGGTTTTCCGCAAGCAATTGCTTCAAGCCCGTCGCCCTGCGTGGGGAGAGCAGGGCTTCAGCACACCGGCAGTCTGTGGCACATTGAGGCCGCAAGCGCAGCGGATCCGGACAAGGTGCTATCCTTATAAATCGTTCGAACCGTCTACAACGGGGCTTTTACGGGCAGATCATAGCGTGGTGTCTGGAATTTTCGGCAAGAAACCCCCGGTGGGTCATTCGCGAGGCGCCGATGCGTCGCAGGGCGCCGGTTCGCCGGTTCGCACGGAGTTGTCTACGATCGATTTCTCCGGTGCCGATGTCTCCCGTGCACTGGCCGAATGTGCCGACCTGGTCGAGGTCCAGGAAGTCGGTTCCGGGATCGGTGCGGCCTATGAGGAGGCTGCGGTCCTGTACGCGAACGGCAGTGCGCGCGAAGCCGAGACCCTGCTCGAGGCGGTGCTGAACGACGAGTCGTTCAATGCCGGCGAGGGCTTGTGGATGATGCTGCTCGACCTCTACCAGTTGACCGGGCAGCGTGAGCGCTTCGAGTCCCGCGTGCTCGATTACGCGACTCGTTTCGAGCGCTCGCCCCCGCCGTGGGTGGACCTGTCCTCGAGCCAGCCGCGCCGCCGATCCGATATCGCTCCGCTCATCAACCTGAGCGGGAACCTGTCCGGCGAGGCCGCCGATCAGCTCAAGCAGATCTTCGTGATCGGGCAGAAGAGCGGCGCGATCCGAATCGACCTGAGGCGTTTGCGTTCGGTGGATGAGCAGGGCTGTCGCCTGTTGCTCGACGTGATCGCGGCGCTGCTGCGGGAGCGGGCCAAGGTCTCGCTCATCAACGCGTCGCAACTCGTGTCGATGCTCGAAGGGCAGATCCACCCGGGCAGAGCGGAGGTACGCGAGATGTGGCTTCTGATGCTCGAGGCGCTTCAGCATACGGGCGAGCACGAGCGTTTCGAGCAACTTGCAGTGGACTACGCCATCACGTTCGAGGAGTCCCCGCCCTCCTGGGAGGTTCGCGATGCCCAGCAGCCGGTGGCGGTGTCCGCGACCCAGGCCCGGTCAAGCGCGGAAGAGGGAGACGGGGTCTGTCTCGAAGGCGAGCTGACCAGCGCGAACAACGAGAGCATCCGAAAGCTGGCCGCATTCGCCAGTTCGCGCCAGGCCGTCGAAGTGGACTGCAGTCGGCTCAAGCGGCTCGACTTCGTCAGCGCCGGCACGCTGTTCAACATCCTCGCCACCCTGCAGGCACAGGGCAAGCTCGTTACCCTGCAAGGCGTCAATGCAATGGTCGGCGCCTTGCTGCGGGTCATGGGGGTCGATCAGGTCGCCCAGGTCACGCTGCGACACTGACCTTTTCAGACAACCGTTCAAGGACCGTACATGGAGCAATACCGCGGCACCACCATCCTTTCCGTACGTCGCGGCCGGCGGGTCGCGCTGGGTGGGGACGGGCAGGTCACGCTTGGCAACGTCGTCATCAAGGCGACCGCCCGCAAGGTTCGCACGCTCTACCAGGGCCGCATCCTTGCCGGTTTCGCCGGCGGCACGGCCGACGCCTTCACGCTGTTCGAGCGTTTCGAAGCCAAGCTCGACAAGCACCAGGGCAACCTGTTGCGCAGTGCAGTCGAGCTGGCAAAGGACTGGCGGACCGACCGGATGCTGCGTCGCCTGGAGGCCATGCTGGCGGTGGCCGATTCCGAGCATTCGCTGGTGATCACCGGTAACGGCGATGTCCTCGAACCCGAGCAGGGGATCGTTGCGATCGGAAGCGGTGGCGCGTACGCCCAGTCGGCCGCGCGGGCCTTGCTCGAGAACACCGAGCTTGATCCCGAGCAGATCGTTGCGAAGTCCCTGCAGATCGCCGGAGACCTGTGCATCTACACGAATCAGAGTCATGTAATCGAAGTCCTCGAGGCGCAACCGGAATGACCCAGATGACCCCGCCGGAGATCGTCTCCGAACTCGACAAGCACATCGTCGGCCAGGGAAAGGCCAAGAAGGCGGTCGCGATCGCGCTGCGTAACCGCTGGCGCCGCGCCCAGGTGGATGAGCCCCTGCGCAGCGAGATCACGCCGAAGAATATCCTCATGATCGGGCCGACGGGGGTCGGCAAGACCGAGATCGCACGTCGCTTGGCGAGACTCGCCAGCGCGCCGTTCATCAAGATCGAGGCGACAAAGTTCACCGAGGTGGGCTACGTGGGGCGGGACGTGGAAACCATCGTCCGCGATCTGGTCGAGATCGCCGTCAAGGACGGGCGCGAGCAGGCAATGCGCTCGGTCCGCGATCGTGCGCTCGATGCGGCCGAGGATCGGGTGCTCGATGCGTTGCTGCCGCCTGCGCGTCCGGTGGGTTTCGATGCCCCGGTCGAGTCCCAGGATACGGCGACGCGGCAGAAATTCCGCAAGAAGCTGCGCGAGGGCGAACTCGACGACAAGGAAATCGAGATCGAGGTCGCCGCCCAGGCGATGACTGCGGAGATCTTCGCCCCGCCGGGGATGGAGGAGCTGACGCAACAGATCCAGGGCATGTTCCAGAACCTGGGCGGGGGCAAGAAGAAGCTGCGCAAGATGCGCATTGCCGATGCGCTGAAGGCGCTGGCAGACGAGGAAGCGGCACGGCTCATCAATGACGAGGAGGTCAAGGCCGCGGCCGTGCGTGCCGTCGAGCAGAACGGCATCGTGTTCCTCGACGAGGTCGACAAGATCGCCGCCCGCTCGGACGTCCATGGCGCCGACGTTTCGCGCCAGGGCGTGCAGCGCGACCTGCTTCCGCTGGTCGAGGGCACGACGATCTCGACCAAGTACGGAATGATCAAGACCGACCACATCCTGTTCATCGCCAGCGGTGCGTTCCACCTGTCCAAGCCGAGCGACCTGATCCCTGAACTGCAGGGGCGCTTCCCCATCCGGGTCGAGCTGGAGAGCCTTTCGGTCGAGGATTTCGAGCGCATCCTCACGCAGACCGATGCGTGCCTGACACGGCAGTACCAGGCCCTGCTGGCGACCGACGGGGTCGACATCCGCTTCACCGATGAGGGGATCCGACGGCTCGCCGAGATCGCGTTCCAGGTCAACGAGAAGACCGAGAACATCGGTGCCCGGCGTCTCTACACGGTGATGGAGAAGCTGCTCGAGGAAGTCTCGTTCGACGCCGGCAAGGTCGGCCTCGATCAGGTGCTGGTCGATGCGGCGTACGTGGATGTTCGGCTCGACAGGTTGGCACAGCGCGAGGACCTGGCCCGTTACGTGCTCTGAGATCCCTGCAGGGCCCGGCCTGCAGGCCATCGTTCGGGCCATGGTGGCATCGTCCGGGCCGCCACGGCCCGACCTTTTCCGTCCCGACTTTCCGTTTCGAGTGACCACATGATCATCCGGATCGTCTCCATCCTGTTCCCGTTGTTCGCGATCGCCGCGCTGGGCTACCTGGTGGGCAAGCGCTTGAAACCCGATCTGTCGCATGCGAACAAGCTGAACATGGACGTGTTCGTGCCGGCGCTGGTGTTCGCGGCGTTGGTGAACAAGGAGTTTCGCGTCACCGAGTTCATTCCGCTGGGGACCGCAACGCTGATCGTCGTGGTCGGCTCGGGAGTCGCCGGCTGGGCACTCGCACGGCTTGCCGGGGTTGCGACGAAGACGCTGGTGCCGCCGATGATGTTCAACAACTGCGGCAACCTGGGCCTGCCGCTGGCGGTGCTGGCCTTCGGCGAGCTTGCGCTGGCGCCGGCCGTGGTCATGTTCATGGTCTCCAATCTGCTCCACTTCTCCTATGGTGCCTGGCTGCTCGATCATCGCGTCAGGGTGTGGACGGTGTGGAAGGTGCCTTCGGTGCTGGCCACGCTGGCGGGGCTTGCGGTCGGACTTGCCAGCATCGAAATCTGGCCGCCCCTGCTCGTCGCAATCCGCATGCTGGGCGAGATCTCGATTCCGCTGATGCTGTTCGCGCTCGGGGTGCGGCTGACCGACTCGCGCATCGCATCCGTCGGCATCGGGGTCTTCGTTGCCGCGGCGCGGCCTCTCGTCGGCATGCTGCTTGCACTCGCGGTGATGCTGGTCATCGACCTGCCGCCGCAGGAGCGGGCATTGCTGCTGGTCTTTGGCGCATTGCCGCCGGCTGTGCTTAACTACATATTCGCGGAGCGCTACCATCAGGAACCCGAGGCGGTCGCTTCGATGGTGCTGATCGGCAACCTGTCGGCGCTGTTGTTCCTGCCCGTGGCGCTTGCAGTCTCCCTGCCCTGAAGGGCGAGGCAACTCACCTGCGAGGCATGCGGATGAAGCTCTTCATGCATTGCATGAATCTCGTCGAGGCACATCACCGCGCAAACCTGCTGCACTCGGCAGGCATTCGTGCCGAGGTGCGCAACACCTATCTCGCCGGTGCGGTCGGCGATATCCCGTTCATAGAGGCCGGCCCGCAGATCTGGATCGACGACAGGGAGAACGAGCAGCTTGCGCGGGCGATTCTCGACGAGGCGGGGCAACCGACCACCCAATCGTCGTGGCATTGCGAATCCTGTGGTGAGACGATCGAGGGGCAGTTCGGCCAGTGCTGGAACTGCGGTGCGATGCGGCCGCTCTGAGCCGGTTCGGCCCGCGAGACTCGCTCCGGTGTCATGCGTTCTGCGGCGGAGGTGCGGCGGACGTCTTTCCCGGGGTCTTGCCGAGTAGCGAAGTGATCAGATCGACCGGAACCGGGAATACGAGCGTCGAACTCTTGTCGCCGGCAACCTGGGTCAGGGTCTGCAAGTAGCGCAACTGCATTGCCGCCGGCTGGCGGGACAGCATTTCGGCCGCCTCCATGAGAGACTGCGCCGCCTGCTTCTCCCCCTCGGCATGAATGACCTTGGCTCGCCGTTCGCGCTCGGCTTCGGCCTGACGCGCGATGGCACGGATCATCGTTTCGTTCAGATCGATGTGCTTGATCTCGACGTTGGTGACCTTGATGCCCCAGGCATCGGTCTGCGAGTCGAGAATCTGCTGGACGTCCAGATTGAGCTTCTCCCGCTCCGAGAGCATTTCGTCCAGCTCGTGCTTGCCGAGCACTGCACGCAGGGTGGTCTGAGCGAGCTGGCTGGTCGCCTCGAAATAGTGCTCGACCTGGATGATCGCACGCTCCGGGTCGACGACGCGGAAGTACAGTACGGCATTGACCTTGACGGAGACGTTGTCGCGCGAGATGACGTCCTGGCTGGGTACGTCCATCGTCACCACCCGCAGGTCCACACGCACCATCTGCTGAACCCCGGGAATGACGATGATGAGGCCTGGCCCCTTGACCTTCCAGAAACGGCCGAGCATGAAGATCACGCCGCGTTCGTATTCGCGCAAAATGCGAATTGCGCTGATCAGTAGCGCAAACAGAAGTATCAGCACCGTGCTCAGGCCGAGATTGAAGTCGAACATCATGTCGTGCTCCTTGATGTGGATTCGGGTTCGGGTTTAACCGGCTCGACTGTGAGGGTCAGACCGCTCATCGCGGAAACCCGGACGAGGTCGCCCGCGGTGAGCGGTCCGGCCCCCTGGACGCGCCAGCTCTCGCCGTGGATATGGGCATAGGCTCCGAGGGTGTCGACGGACGTGATCGTGCCGACGGCGCCCAGCATTTCCTCGGCACCACTGACGACGCGCCGCTTGCGGGCGCGTACCGCGAAGGTGCCGATCGCGAGCAGCAACCCCGCACTGACGACGGCCAGCCCGACCAGAAACGGCAGCGGGATGCCGAACCCTGGAATGTCGCTGTCCATCAGAAACAGCCCGCCCACGATGAAGGCGACGACCCCCCCGATCCCCAGCACCCCGAAGCTCGGGACGAAGGCCTCGGCCAGCATCAGCATTGCGCCGACCGCGATCAAGGCCACGCCCGCCCAATTGACGGGCAGTAGCTGGAACGCGTACATCGCGATCAGGATGCAGATCAGGCCGGCCACGCCGGGCACGCCGAAACCAGGGCTGGTGAATTCGAAGAACAGGCCGTAGATGCCGATCATCATCAACACAAGGGCGATCTGCGGGTTCGAAAGGACGGCGAGCACCTGATTGCGCCAGTCGGGGGTGATGTGCTCCACGTGGGCGCCGGCAGTGGCCAGCGTCACGACGTCGCCCGTGTCGAGCTTCACCTCGCGGCCATCGATACGCTGGAGCAGGTCGGCGAGGTTTGCGGCGACGAGGTCGATCACATTGCTCTCGAGCGCTTCCTCGGCAGTGAGGCTCGCGGCCTCGCGGACTGCGCGTTCAGCGAAATCGGCATCGCGGCCGCGCAACTGGGCGAGGCTGCGGATGTAGGCGGCCGCATCGTTGGTGAGTTTGTCCATCATCGGATTGGCGCTGCTCGGCAGGGGCCGCGGCTCGGCTTCCGTTGCCGCTTCCTTGTGGTCGGCATCCTCATCGACGGATTCCTTGTCCTGCGGTGTATCCCTGCGGCGTGCGTCGTCCGATCCGCCAGGCGTGCCGCCCCCCCCGGGGGCGCCGATCGTCACCGGCGAGGCTGCGCCGAGATTGGTCGCAGGCGCCATGGCGGCGATGTGGCTGGCGTACAGGATGAAGGTGCCGGCACTGGCCGCACGGGCGCCTTCGGGGCTGACGTAGGTCGCAACCGGGATCGGCGACGCAAGGATGCCCTTGATGATGACGCGCATCGCCGTATCCAGCCCGCCCGGCGTGTCCATCTCGAGGACGACCAGGCCGGCGTTGCGTTCGCGCGCGATCTCCAGCCCGCGTGTGACGAAGTCCGAGGTGGCCGGGCCGATCGCGCCGTCGATACGCAGCGTGACGACGTGCGAAGACGACGGCGCCTCGGTGGCCACCGAGGCACCGAGCAGGGCAAGCCCGCTCAGGAGCAGCAGGGTTGCAAACAGTCTTCGCGGGCCAGCGGGCATGGCGTCGTCCTCTCCGGCTCGTGCAGCATGGGGTCATACTACAGGGGTCCTTGCTATGAGTGTAGTCCGTCGCGGGTGTTCCCGTTGCCGGGGTTGGGTGGGGGCTCGCGCGGGTCCGATCGCCGGGGTCATGCGGTCGCTGCAGGCGATGTCTTGCGCATGGATGGCCCCGTTGCTAGGCTGCTCCCATTCCATGCCTTTCCAAGGGGTTTCGTCATGAAATCGACCTTCCGGATCCTTGCCTTGGTCGCGGGTGCGTTGTCTCTGCTCGTGATCGTCCTGGCCGTGTACCTGTACTTCGTCTTCGACGCCAACGACTATCGCGACCGGGTGTCGGACCAGGTCCGGGCCCAGACCGGGCGCGAACTGACGATTTCCGGAGACATTTCCCTGTCGGTCTTTCCCTGGTTGGGCGTGCGCCTGGAGCAGGCGAGCCTGGGCAACGCGCCGGGCTTCGGCGAACGTCCGTTCGCCCGAATCGAGCGGATCGAGGCGCGTGCGAAGCTGGCGCCGCTGTTCCGTGGCGAGGTCGAAGTCGACCGGGTGGTGCTCGGTGGTCTGGATCTGAACCTGGAGCGAGATGCCCAGGGGCGCAACAATTGGGACGATCTGGCAGGAGAACGCTCCGAACGCGATCGCGAGACCCCGGAACGAGGTGCCGAAGAGGCGATGCGTGCGCTGGCCACGATCGCCGTGAGCGGTGTCGAGATCGAGTCGGCGCGCGTATCCTGGGATGATCGTCAGGCCGGTGTGCGCCATGAGCTGCGCAACCTGAGTCTGCGTTCCGGCGAGATTCGTGCCGGTTCGCGTTTCCCGCTCGAACTCGGGGTGGATGTGGAATCCAGTGCGCCGCCGGTCAGTGGTCGACTGGAATTGTCCGGTCAGGTGCTGCTTGATCCACAGCGCTCGCGCGTCGGGATCCAGGCGCTCGACGTGAGCTTCTCGGGGCGTGGCGATGCGTTGCCCGGGGGCAAGGCGGAGCTGAAACTCGGCGCGCAGGTCGAAATGGATCTGGCGGCCGGCACGCTCGACGTGTCGGCCCTGTCGGTGCGTGCTCTCGGGGTGGATGCGACGGGACGGATCCAGGGACGGGATCTTCTTGGAGAGCCCGGTTTCAGCGGCAACCTCGCCGTCGCCGAGTTCAGCCCGCGTCAGGTGCTCCGGAGTGCGGGCGCGACCGTTCCGGACATGGCGGACGATCGGGCCCTTGCGCGGGCGAGCCTGAATGCCGGTTTCGAGGCCAGCACGAAGTCGGCATCGTTGACCGGGCTTGAACTGCGCCTGGACGACAGCCTGGTGACGGGCGAGGCCGGCGTGACCGATTTCGAGCGTCAGGCGCTGCGCTTCGACCTGTCTCTCGATACGATCGACCTGGACCGCTATCTGCCTCCCGCTGCGGACAAGCCGGCCCCGGCGGCCACGCCTGCGACGGCAGCAGGGGCTGCCCCCGATGCGTCCGGGCTGCGGGCGCTGAATCTGGACGGCCGCTTGCGCATCGGTGCGTTGCGTGCGAGCGGAATCAAGGTTTCCGACATCGAGGTCGTCGTGCGGGCGGCCGAGGGCCTGGTCCGCGTCGCCCCGATCGGGGCCAGCCTCTACCAGGGACGTTATGCCGGCAACGTGACGCTCGACGCACGTGGAAACGCCTTGCGGGTGAGTGCCGACGAATCGCTGTCGGGCGTCCAGGTCGGGCCGCTGCTGCGCGATCTGACCGGCCAGAGCGAGCGGCTGACCGGCAGTGCGAATCTGCGCATCAAGGTGCAGGCGACCGGAAACGACGCCGATGCGATGAGGCGCAGTCTCGGCGGCAACGGCGACTTCCGCTTCGCCGAGGGTGCGGTCAAGGGGGTGAACGTCGCCCAGTTCCTGCGAGAGGCGCAGGCTCGCCTGCGGGGACAGCCGGTTCCGCCCGATACCGGTGCGAACCAGACCGACTTTTCCGAGTTGACCGGAACCTTCCAGATCACCAACGGGGTGGTGCGCAACGATGACCTGCGCATGCTCTCGCCTTTGCTGCGCGTTGCCGGGAACGGGAACGTCGATCTGGGCACTGAGCGGATCGACTATCGACTGCGCGCAAGCCTGGTCGGCACCCTGGAGGGGCAGGGCGGGGCCGAGCGCGAAGCCTTGCGTGGCGTGACCGTGCCGATCAAGGTGGGAGGGAGCTTCGACAAGCCCTCGTACGCACTCGATGTCGAAACCCTGATCGCCGAGAACGTGCGCCAGCAGGCGCGCGAGCAGATCGAGCAGAAGGTCCAGGAGAAACTCAAGGACGATGTCGGGGAAACCTTGCGACGTGGCGTCCGGGGGCTGATCCGGTAGGCTGCGGGCTTCAGTTGCCATGACGAGCGCCTCGGCCACCCCCTGGCCGTGATCGCAGCACGACCGGGTCCGATGTCGGCGATCCTCGACGACATGTTGTGGATGCTGCTCCCACTGGCCGCGCTCGTGGCGGTGGCCGTGGGCGGTTCCGCACTGTCCGATACGTCCTTTGTCCTGGCGACGGTCGCAATGTCCGTGATGATGAGCGTGGGCATCGCGGGACGGGCGAAGGTGCGCAGGGGCATGTTCCTCGCTTCGTGCGTGGTGCCGGAAAGCGCGTGGTATTGGCGCCTGCGCGGTTCGTTCCTGATCTGGCTGCTTGCGGTCCTGCGGGCGGTTCCGCTGGCGACCGTGCTCGTCGTCGCGCTCGCGCGGGCGGAGCATCCCCGCACCCTGTCCGCGTTCATCGTGAGTGCCCCGCTGCTCGTCCTGCTCTGGCATTTCTGGCGCGCCCGGCTGCGGCGGCACGTGCAAGCCCGGGTGCTGCAGGATGTCGCGCTGCGGCTCGCCCAGGCCGCCGTGTGGGCGATGCTCGTGATCGGACTCACATTCGCTGCTCTGTACGCGACGTACCCGGACCTCGGGGATGGGTCGCTCGGCCAGGCGGTGCGCCACGAGGCGGCCCGGCAGGATGCGGCGAGTGGTCTTCTTCTCGGCCTGATGCAACTCGCCGCGGCCAAGGATGCGGTTTCCTGGTGGCTCGGGCAGCAGTTCATCCATGCGATCGTCGATCCGGCGTTCCGCTTGACCGCCTGGGCGATCGTGCTTGCAACCGATGCGCTGGTCGTCTGGTCCTATCTCGTGTTTTGCTCTTCCGTGCTGTACCTGGTGCGCTGGCGGGGTTTTCATCCGCCGACCCGAGACGAAGCGAAGCCATGACCCTGACGATTCCGGGACCTGCCATGTCGTTGCGCCTGCTGCTGCTTGCGGCAGGATGGGTGTTGTTGCTCGTTGTCGCGGACCCTCGGCTGGCGCCGTCGACGCTGCGGCCGGCGCCGCCGGTCGAGGTCGTCGTGGACGGCCGGCAGTTCAGCGTGAGTCCGTCGGTGGCCGGGAGCGCGGCCCGGTTGTCGGCAGATCGCCTCGAGGTCGGGCGTGCCGAGGCCCAAGCGCACGTTCGCGAGCTGGTCGGCCGTGAACTCGATAGGGTGTTCGACAGCGTGCACGAACGCCTGCCGGCGTATGCCGACTGGTTCTATTCGCTGGGGGGCGAATACGCGCGGCTTTCGTGGGTCGTACTGGGTGCGATGGGCAAGCTCGATGGCGACCCCCTGGCCGCGCGTGCGGCGGAAATCGTCTTCGACGGGGCGCTGTTCGAGCAGCGCATCGAACGGGTGTTCGGGGCGGTCAACGAGGGGCTTGCGCTGCGCATCGAAGCGACCGGACGTGACTGGCTGGCGGAGGTCGTCGCGGTCTTCGAGCGGCAGGATCGCCCCCGCAGGGCGCCTGGACCGCAGCCCACGATCGCACTGGATGACGTGCTTGGGGATTTCGTCGGTTCGGGAAGCGGGGCGTTTGCAGGCCGCCTGACCGCAAGCTCTGCGGCCAGTGCCGGGGTGGTGGTCGGTCCGCTGGTTGCACGCGTGGCGGCCCGTCCGACCGTGTCCGGGGGCGGACGGGCGGTGGCCGCGCGTACGGCCGCCCGTACGCTCGGCAAGTCGGGGACGGCCGGCTCGGGTGCCGTCCTCGGATGTGGCGTGACTGGCCCTGCGGCGCTGCCCTGTGCGCTGGCGGTGGGCAGCGCCGCCTGGCTTGCGACGGACTGGCTGCTGTTGCAGGCCGACGAATGGGTGCACCGCGACGCCCTGATCGCCGATTGGGAGCGTCGGCTGGAGGCGCTGCGTGCGGATCTCGAGGCTGTGCTGCTGGCCTACTACGAGGCCCAGGTGGACGCCTGGTACGACGACGTGAGCGGTCGTGTCGAGCGTACCTTCAGCCCCGTGGCCGGAAGTTTCGGGCGATGACGGACGCCGCCCCGGCGACGCCCAGAATCAGGCTTCGGCCGGCAGGGCGATCCGGTTGTCCTTGCTGTACTGGTAGTCCTTGAAGATGTGCTCCGCGCTCAGCAACTGGTAGCTGCCGTCCGGATTCCTCCGCGTCGTGTCCTTGAGGCGGTAGGTGTAGTGGCCGCAGGTCCAGCAGTCGAAATTGCGCATGTGGGTGCACAGGCAGGTCTTGTCCATGACCTTGAGCTTCTTCGCATCCGGGTGGAGCGCAACCTCGCGGTTGTAGGCGTTGATATAGGCGCAGTTACCGTTCGCATCGAGCAGGTAGCCGAAGGCCTCGCAGTTCGGCCGGATCCCCGACCCGATCGCCGGGCTGCTCTTGAGCATGCGCATCGGGTAGCCAGTGGGCGAGATCGTGTTGACCTCGATGTCGTCTTCGCTCGCCTTGAAGTAGTGCTGCTGCACATCCTCGGGCAGGCCGCATTCGTGCGCGACAGTGAAACGTGTCGCAACCTGCACCCCGGCAGCGCCGTGTTCGAGGAAGGCCACTGCGTCGCTGCCGGTAAAGATGCCGCCGGCCGGGATCAGCGGGATGTCGAGATGCTCGGCCTTCAGCCACGCAGCGATCTCCGCGACGATGGTTGCCAGGTCGTACTGAGCCCAGTCCATGCCGAAGCCCAGATGCCCGCCCGCGAGCGGTCCTTCGACGACGACGAAGTCGGGCAGCCGGCCGGTGCGTGCCGATTTCTTCAGGAACAGCTGCAGCGCACGGAGCGACGAGACGATGATGCCGAGCTTGACGTCGCGAAAGCGCGGATGGTCCTCGATCAGTGCAAAGGAGCCCAGATGCAGGCCGGCGGCCAGCGTGATGCCCTCGATGCCGGCATCCATGGCCGAGCGCAGGCGCACCCGGAGGGTGTCCTTGGGCCCGTTCATCGTGAGCTTTTCCATGCAGTTGATGAAGATCAGGCCTTCGCCGCGCTTGCGTTCCATCGTGCGGCGCACGTGCGTCTCGGTGGCTTCCGCGAGCAACGCGAGATCGAACTGCACCTCGGACTTGTCCATGTTTGCGACGTTGTACTTGTACTGCTTCTGCTTGTCGCGCACGTACTTGGTGTCGTAGCGGCGGTCGCTGATGGTGGGAACCATCGCGTCCGAGATGTGGCCGATACCGCCCAGCCGGGCGGCCTCCAGCGAAAGGTCGGAGGTGGAGATATCGACCCCCATGCCCCCGATCACGATGGGCACGTATTCCTTCTTGCCGAATTTCAGGCGGAAGTCGTCAACACACTTCATGTTTGTCCTGGCGTCATTGCGGGTTGGGGCGCGTCACCGCCAACCGGAGCGCGGTCGTCTTGGGATTCGAGGCTCTCGAGTCAGACCCGGTGTCCGGATAAGAACACACCGGCCTGACGCCACGCTGACGTCGCCCGGTATGCCCGTGTGCGATGCTACGGCACTGCAATGCGTCTTTTTAACATGAAATGGGCTGGGACACATGGCCGCTGCCGGCTCAACCCTGCGTTCGGTGGATCATCCCTGCGCCTACGGTGTTGTTGGTGCTCTCGTCGATGAGGATGAAGGCTCCCGTGGCGCGATTTTCGGCATAGGCGTCGGCGAAGACCGGCTGTGCGAGCCGGAGCGTCAACCGGGCGATGTCGTTCATCTCGAGGGTGGCCGTGGATTCGCGTTCGAGGGTGTTGAGGTCGAGCCGGTACTCGATGTTCGCGACCTTGGCCCGGACCTCGCGGGTCGTGTGGCGGAGCAGATAGGTGCGCGCGGGCGACAGCGGCTGCGCGGATAGCCAGCAAAGCGTCGCTTCGAGTTCCTTGAGCACCTCGGGCGGCTCGTCGCTGCGCACGATCATGTCGCCGCGCGACACGTCGATCTCGTCGGCGAGCAGCAGCGTCACCGACTGTTCGTGCAATGCGCACGGGTGCTGGGTGTCGCCGGTCAGGATCGCCTTGACGGTACTGGTCCGCCCGGATGGAAGCACGGTCACGGCGTCGCCGACGCAGACCGTGCCGGATTCGACCCGGCCCATGAAGCCGCGAAAATCGTGCAGCGCCGGATTGGACGCATCCCGTGGGCGGCAAACGTACTGGACCGGAAAGCGGAAGTCCTCTGCCCGCTCGGTGTGCGCTGCCGGTGCGCCCTCCAGGATCTGCAGCAGGGTCGGGCCCGAATACCAGTCCAGGTGTTCGCCCCGTTCGACGACCATGTCGCCGTTGAGGGCCGAGATCGGGATGAAGCACACATCCGGGATGCCCAGTCGCTCGGCGAAGGCGAGGTAGTCCGAACGGATCCGCTCGAAGGTGGCCTGGTCGTGGTCGACGAGATCCATCTTGTTGATCGCGACGACCAGGTGCGGGATGCCGACCAGATGGGCCAGCCAGGAATGGCGGCGGGTCTGGGTCTGCACCCCCTTGCGGGCATCGATCAGGATGATGGCGAGATTGGCGGTCGATGCGGCCGTGACCATGTTTCGCGTGTATTGCTCGTGGCCGGGTGCGTCGGCGATGATGTACTTGCGCGATCCGGTCGAGAAATAGCGGTATGCGACGTCGATGGTGATGCCCTGCTCGCGCTCGGCCTGCAGGCCGTCGGTGAGCAGGGACAGGTCGACAGCGGACAGGCCGCGCTTGTGCGAGGTCTTCTCGATCGCGCTGAGGGTATCGGCGAGGATCGTCCGGGTGTCGAACAGCAGGCGTCCGATCAGGGTGCTCTTGCCGTCATCGACGCTTCCGCAGGTCAGAAAGCGGAGCAGACCGTTGTCGATTTCGGGCAGGTGTTCCAGTGCTGACATGTTTCTGGTCTCCAGGGGGTCCTTGGGGGGTCGGGGGGTGCGTGCGGAGCGTCAGAAATAGCCTTCGCGCTTGCGCTGTTCCATCGAGGCTTCCGAGGTCTGGTCGTCCAGGCGGGTCGCGCCACGCTCGGTGACCGTCGTCGTGGCCGTCTCGAGCAGGATCTTTTCCACCGTGTCCGCGTCGGACTCGACCGGGGCCGTGCAGGGAATGTCCCCGACCGTGCGAAAGCGCACCTTGAGGTGCTCCACCCGATCGCCGTCCCGTGCGGGGGTGAGCGGGGTCACCGGCTGAAGCAGGCCGTTCCTGCGCACCACCGGGCGAACATGGGCGAAGTAGATTTCCGGCAGTTCGAGCCGTTCGCGCTCGATGTACTGCCACACGTCGAGTTCGGTCCAGTTGCTGATCGGGAAGGCGCGGATGTTCTCGCCCCGATGGGTGCGGGCGTTGAAAAGGTTCCACAGCTCGGGGCGCTGGTTCTTGGGGTCCCACTGACCGAACTCGTCGCGGAAGCTCATGATGCGTTCCTTCGCCCGCGCCTTCTCCTCGTCGCGCCGGGCGCCCCCGATACAGGCGTCGAAGCCGAACTCCGCGATCGCCTCGAGCAGCGTCACCGACTGGTGCTTGTTGCGCGATTCGTCCGCGTGCTTGAGGACCACGCTCCCGCGAGCGATGGAGTCCTCGAGCGAGCGCACGATCAGCCGCTCGCCGAGCTCGGCGGCACGCCGGTCGCGAAAGGCGGTGACCTCGGGGTAGTTGTGGCCGGTGTCGATATGCAGCAGCGGGAACGGGAAACGGCCGGGGCGGAACGCCTTTTCGGCAAGCCGCAACAGGCAGATCGAATCCTTCCCTCCGGAGAACAGCAGGGCCGGGTGGGTGCATTGCCCGGCCACTTCGCGCAGGATGTGGATCGCCTCGGCTTCGAGCCAGTCGAGGTGGCTGAGGGCTTGTCTGGTCAGGGTGGACATAGGATTTCAGCTCTTCGGGTAAGTGGGTTGGCGCAAGGCACGCCACGCCGCGCGCAGGCCGGCGATGCAGGCCGAGAGCCGGCGTGCCGCACGCTTGTTCGGTTTGGTCGGATGGGGGCGCATGACGGGTCCTCGCTCAGGCACGCTTCACGTGCAGGCCGCATTCCTTCGACTCCGGGGTTTCCCACCACCACCTTCCGGCCCGGACGTCTTCGCCTGCGGCGACCGGTCGGGTGCAGGGGGCGCAACCGATACTCGGGTAGAAGCGGTCGTGCAGCTTGTTGTACGGGATGTCGTGCAGGCGCACGTAGGCCCAGACCTCCTTCTCGGTCCAGTCGGCCAGCGGGTTGAACTTCTCCAGTCCGTTGGTGGCGTCGAATTCGTGCACGGGCAGGGTCGAGCGGGTGGCGGCCTGTTGCGCACGCAGCCCCGTGATCCACGCCTTCCTGCCCGCCAGGGCACGCTGGAGCGGCTCGACCTTGCGCGCATGGCAGCAGGCCTTGCGCAGTTCGACCGAGTCGTAGAACGCATTGATGCCATGGCTTCGGGTGAAGCGCTCGACGTTGTCGTGGCGTGGAGCGTAGAGTTCGAGGCGAAGCCCGTAGTGGCGTTGCACTTCGGCGATCAGGTCGTAGGTTTCGAGCGGCAGGCGGCCGGTGTCGAGCGAGAAGATGCCAATCTCCAGGCCCTCCTTCACGATCAGGTCGGTGAGCACCATGTCCTCGGCCCCGAGGCTGTTGGCGAGCACGGCCGGCGCATAGTCGTGCGCCACCTCGTGCAGGAGTGCGCGGGCTGCCGCGGTTTTCGCGTCCAGGGTGTCGCGCAGGGCCGTATTGGCGAGATCGGGATTCATGTTCGGATGCATGGGGTTTCTCCCGTAAGCGTTCAGGCGGCCCGCCCGACCAGGCGGAACAGCGGATTCGCCGGCCGCACCGAGGCCTGGTAGGGGTGGGTGAAATCGGACAGGCTGGCGAGCGCGGCCTCGAGTTGTGCGTCGTCGTAGCGATCCTCCCGCGGCTGGAAGGCGTCGAAGCCGCAGCGACGCAGGTAGTCGAACTGGTCGCGCAGCACTTCGCCGATTGCCCGCAGTTCGCCACCGTATCCATAGCGGGTGCGCAGCAGGTAGGCGAGTGAATAGCCGCGTCCGTCGGTAAACCTCGGGAACCGGATCGCAACGACGGGCAGGCGGGCCAGATCGGTGGCGATCGTCTCGGGATCGGCGCTGCCGTCGAGCCAGACGCCGAGGTCGGTCCGTTGCGTCCAGCGTTCGCGGTGCGCGTGCCAGGCCGCCAGCGGCACGATCGAGCGGCCCGCGGGCTGCTCGATCGTTGCGGCGGCCTCCCCCTCCTCGGGAACGAGGATCTGCCAGTCGTCGAGAACGACGCGGCCGTTGCGGATGAGCTTAGCCATTGACCTGCCTCCTCTTCGCGTCACCCCCGGTGTACGCATGGGTCTTGAACGAGCCGACGCCGATGCGCCGCACCGTATCGATGAATCGTTCGCCCGCATTGCGGTGCACGAGGTAGGTCTCGATCAGCCGTTCGACCACATCGACGACCTCGTCGGCCGGGATGGAGGGGCCGATGACCTGGCCGATCGACGTGCGGTTGCCCTGTGCGCCCCCGACGGTGACCTGGTAGAACTCTTCCCCGTTCTTGTCGACGCCGAGGATGCCGATGTGTCCGACGTGGTGGTGTCCGCAGGCGTTGATGCAGCCGGAGAGATTGATCTCGATCTCGCCGATCTCGTGCAGCGTGTCCAGATCGTCGAAGTGCTCCTGGATCGCGTTGGCGATCGGGGTCGAACGGGCGTTGGCGAGGCTGCAGAGATCGCCGCCCGGGCAGGCGATGACGTCCGTGGCCAGGCCGATGTTCGGGGTGGCCAGTCCGGCCTTGCGGACCTGGTGCCAGAGCACGTACAGATCGGTGCGGCGCACGTCGGCGAGCACCAGGTTCTGTTCGTGGGTCACGCGGACACGCCCGAAGCTGTAGCGCTCGGCCCATTCGGCGATGCGCTCCATCTGTTCTGCGGTGACGTCGCCGGGCGCCACGCCGACCCGCTTGGTCGACAAGGTCACGATCGTGTAGCCGGGTTGCTTGTGCGCGCGCACGTTGCGCTTCACCCATGCGGCGAAGGCCTTGTCGTCGGCGACGTTCTGGTAGAAGCAGAAATCCTCGTCGAACACGTTCTCGTAGCCGGGATCGACAAAATGTGCCGCGACCCGGCTGAGTTCGCCTTCGGTCAGCGTCGAGGGCCCGTCCCTGAGGTGAGCCCACTCCGCTTCGACTTCGTTGCGGAACGCATCGATGCCGATCGCATTGACGAGGATCTTGATGCGCGACTTGTATAACTTGTCGCGACGGCCGAAGCGGTTGTAGACGCGCAGGATCGCCTCGCAGTACGTGAGCAGGTGCTGCCACGGCACGAAGCGGGCCAGCTCCTTGCCGAGCACCGGTGTGCGCCCGAGCCCGCCGCCGACCAGCACCCGGAAGCCGACTGCTCCGGCGTCGTCGTGCTGAAGGTCCAGTCCGATGTCGTGGGCCTGAATCAGGGCGCGGTCCTGGGCAGCGCCGTTGATGGCGATCTTGAATTTGCGCGGCAGATAGGCGAACTCGGGGTGGAAGGCGCTCCACTGGCGCAGGATCTCGCACCAAGGCCGCGGGTCGATGCGCTCATCGGCGGCGACGCCCGCGAGCGGATCGGACGTGATGTTGCGGATGCAACTGCCCGAGGTCTGGATCGCGTGCATCTGCACGCTGGCCAGTTCGGCGAGAATCTGCGGCGCGTCTTCGATCGAAGGCCAGTTGAACTGGATGTTCTGGCGCGTCGTGAAGTGCCCGTAGCCACGGTCGTAGGTGCGTGCGACGTGGGCGAGCTTGCGCAGTTGGTCGCTCGACAGCAGGCCGTACGGAATGGCGATGCGCAGCATCGGTGCGTGCCGCTCGATATAGAGTCCGTTCTGCAGCCGCAGCGGGCGGAACTCGTCGTCCGACAACTCGCCGGCCAAATAGCGGCGGGTCTGCTCGAGGAACTGGGCGACGCGCTCGTCGACGATCTGCTGGTCGTATCGGTCGTACTGGTACATGTGGGCCTCTCCGTTGGCGTGCGTCCGGTCCGGGACGCCGTCTTGGATCGCATCCTAGTGGGCGGGGTTAGTCGTCAGAAGCCGTTTTTGGTTAAACATAAATAACTTCTGGTTATAATCACCGCATTCGAACCCATGGAAACGGCCGGCATGAACCTTCAGCAGTTGCGCTACGTCCAGGAAGTGGCCCGCTGTGGGCTGAACGTCTCGGAAGCGGCGGAAGCCTTGTTCACGTCGCAGCCGGGGGTCTCGAAGCAGATCCGTCAGCTGGAGGCCGAACTGGGGGTCGAAGTGTTCGTTCGCCATGGCAAGCGGCTGGTGGAAATTACCGAGCCCGGGCGGCAGGTGCTCGCAATCGCCGAGCGGATGCTTCGCGACGTCGACAACCTTCGGGAGGTCGGTGACGAGTTCAGCAAGGAGTCACGGGGCAGTCTTTCGATCGCCACCACGCATACGCAGGCGCGCTATGTCCTGCCGCAGGTCGTCCGGCGGTTCCTGCAGCGCTACCCGGAGGTGAAGCTGTCGCTGCATCAGGGCAGCCCGCGACAGGTCAGCGAAATGGCACTTTCGGGCGAAGCGCACATCGCGATCGCCACCGAGGCCATCGCGGACTACGACGAACTCGTCATGCTGCCGTGCTACCAGTGGAACCGCTGCATCGTCGCCACGCCCCGGCACCCGATCCTGCAACAGCGTCCGCTGACCCTCGAGGCGATTGCCCGCTATCCGATCATCACCTACGACGACGCCTTCACTGGCCGCAGCCTGATCAACAAGGCCTTCCTCGGGCGTGGATTGCGGCCCAATGTCGTGCTGACGGCGATCGACTCGGACGTGATCAAGACCTACGTGGCGATGGACCTCGGAATCGGCATCCTGGCGCGCATGGCCTTCGATCCTTCCGCGGATCGAAGGCTTGGAATGATCGATGCGGCGCACCTGTTCGAATCCAGCACGACCCGGATCGGACTCCGGCGCAACGCCTACCTGCGGGGCTACGTGTACAGCTTCATCGAGCTGTTCGCGCCACAGCTCACGCGGCAGATCGTCGAGCGCGCCGTGGCCGGGGGCGGGGCCGACTATCAGCTCTGATTCCGGGCCGAGCGTTCAGCCGGGGGTGACTCGCCCCGGGAACTCGCGACGAATGCGGCGAGGTCTTCGTGTTCGCAGGTGGCCAGTCCGAGCATCAGCACCACTCGTGCCGCTGCGGCCGAATGCGATCCTGCCGACCAGGAGCCGGTCTCGCGATCGACCTCCCGGGCCGTCACCTCACCTTGCCCGCAGCGTGATGCGCGCAGGACCGGGATTCCGCGGTGTACCGCTCGGCGCACCGCGTCGATCCAGGCGTCCGGAAGGCTGCCATTGCCTGGCAGGGCCAGGACCAGCCCGCGTGCCCCCGAAGCGATTGCCGTGTCGATGCAGTCGGGAGAGGAACCGGCGGCGGCGAACAGGACGTCCACACGCGGCAACTGCGCGTCGAGTGCGGGCAGTGCCGGGGCTGCTGCGGCACGCGCGGCCGGGGGGCGGAAGTAGTGAACGCGCGGGCGGGTCCGCCCCTCCGCTCCTCCCAAGGCGGAAAAGGCTTCCAGCCGGTCGAATCGCAACTTGCGCAAGCCGCGGGTGGGCAGGATCGAGTCGGCGACGACGAGCAGCACGCCGCGCCCGGCACTGGCCGGATCGGCTGCGGTCCGTACGGCGTCGTACAGATTCATCGGGCCGTCCGCCGACAGTGCGCTGGCCGGGCGCATCGAGCCGGTCAGCACCACCGGCTTGGCCGCATCGAGGACGAGATCGAGGAAGCAAGCGGTCTCTTCCATCGTATCCGTCCCATGCGTGATCACGACTCCGGCGATCCGCGGGTCGGCAAGGAGGCTGCGGGCGCGGTGCGCCAGTTGCAGCCACAAGGCCGGCGTCATGTCCTTGCTGTCGAGATTGCACAACTGCTCGGCCTGCACTTCAGCCACTTCGGCAAGCTGCGGCACGGCCTCGGTCAGTTCGGCGACGGGAACGCTGCCTGCGGTGTAGCCGGCGGTGTCGGTCGCGGTGGCGGAGCGACCGGCGATCGTGCCGCCGGTGGCGATCAGGGCGATGGTCGGACGCGTGCTCATTCTGGAGTCACTGGAAGGGTTTGTCGTTGGGGTTCGCGAACAGGTCCTTCATCGTCTCCGACAGCGGGTAGTTGAGGTTCAGGCCGGTGGTCGGCAGCGGGCTCATGAACCATTTGCGGTAGATCCGCTCCGCTTCGCCCGAGCGCATGATCTGTGCGAGCGCCTGGTCGACCACTTGCTTGAAGGCCACGTCGCCGCGACGCATCATGCAGCCATAGGCCTCGAACGACTGAGGGGTGCCGGTGACGATCCATTTCTGCGGATCGGCCGCCTTCGCCAGTTCGCCGTAGAGCAGGGCGTCGTCCATCATGAAGGCATCGGCATCGCCGCTCTCGAGCGTGCGGAAGCTCTCGGCATGATCGCGCATGGCGAGGATCTCCATTTCCATCTGCTGTTCCTGGTTCATGCGCCACAACAGGTGCTCGGAAGTCGTGCCGGCGGTCGTGACGACGCGCCGTGCGGCCAGGTCGGGAAAGTCGAAGATGCCCGAATTCCGGGCCGTCAGCATCCGTGTGCCGATGATGAAGAAGGTGTTCGAGAAGCTGACCTGCCTGGCTCGTACCGAGTTGTGGGTCGTCGAGCCGCATTCGAGGTCGATTTCGCCATTGCGGATACTCGAAATCCGGTTCTCCGAGGTGACCGGGACGAGCCGGAGCACGAGGAGCGGGTCGCCGAGATGCTTGCGGATCGCGTCGACGACCTTGAGGGCGAGTTCGTGCGAATACCCCACGACCCGGCCTTCGTCGTCATAGTATGAAAACGGTACTGACGATTCGCGATGCCCGAGCGTGATGGCGCCGCGCTGCTGGATGCGCTGCAGGGTATCGACGGGTCCCGTCTGGGCATGGGCTGCCGGTGCGGAAAGCGGCAGCAGCAATGCACCCGCGAAGGCGCACAGCAAGCGAGCGGTCGAGTTGCAGAGGCTTCGGGTCAAGGGGTCGCCCTGAAAGGCCTGTCCGGAAACGATCGTCAGGCCGCCTGGTGGGCAGCGCAACGATGGGTTGGCGAAGATTCTAGCAGGTGCGCCGCCCGGCGTGCATGCAACGCCGTCAGCCGCCGTCGGGGTCCGCCGCCTTCGGCAGCGCGTTTTTCTCCTGTTGCTGCAGGGCCCACATGCGGGCGTATTCTCCGCCTTTCGCGAGCAGGTTGCCGTGCCGGCCGCGCTCGATGATGCGACCCTGGTCGAGGACGATGATCTCGTCCGCATTCATCACCGTCGACAACCGGTGCGCGATGACGAGCGCCGTCCGCCCTTCCGCGGCTTGTTCGAGCTGGGCCTGGATCGCTTTCTCGGTCTTCGAGTCCAGCGCGGAGGTCGCCTCGTCGAAGATCAGGATCGCCGGGTTCTTCAGCAGTGTGCGAGCGATCGCGACCCGCTGCTTCTCGCCGCCCGATAGCTTCAGGCCGCGCTCTCCGACACGGGTATCGTAGCCATCCGGAAGTCGTTCGATGAAATCGGTGAGCTGCGCGGCACGTGCCGCCGCCTCGACCTCCTCCCGACTGGCCTCGGGGCGGCCGTACTGGATGTTGTAGAACAGCGTGTCGTTGAACAACACCGTGTCCTGGGGCACGATGCCGATGGCCGAGCGCAGGCTGGCCTGCGTCAAGGTGCGGATGTCGTGCCCATTGATGCGGATCGCCCCGTCCTGGACGTCGTAGAAGCGGTAGAGCAGGCGTGCCAGCGTCGACTTGCCCGACCCCGAATGCCCGACGATCGCGACGGTGCGGCCGGCCGGGATCTCGAAATCGACACCGAAGAGGATCGGGCGCTTCGGGTCGTAGGCGAACCCGACGTCCTCGAAGCGGACCGAGGCGGGTCCTCGCGGCAGTTCCAGGGCATCGGGGGTATCGGCGATCTCCTTCTGTTCGTGCATCAACCCGAACATGCGCTCGATGTCGGTCAGCGCCTGGCGCAATTCGCGGTAGATCACGCCGAGGAAGTTGAGCGGGATGTAGAGCTGGATCAGGAAGGCGTTGACCAGCACGATGTCGCCAATGGTCATCTCGCCGGTTGCGACCCGATCTGCGGCCTGCCACATCATCGCCGTGACGCCGACCGCAATGATCGCGGCCTGACCGATGTTCAGTCCGGACAGCGAGAACTGGTTCTTCAGCTGCGCGCGGGTCCATTTGTCGACCTCTTCGTCGTAGCGGCGTGCTTCGTACTCTTCGTTGTTGAAGTACTTGACCGTCTCGAAGTTGAGCAGGCTGTCGATCGCGCGGGCGTTGGCCGCCGAATCCAGTTCGTTGGCCCGCCGTCGCAGCGCCGTTCGCCAGTTCGTGACCTGGATCGTGAAGGTGATGTAGGCCCCCAGCGTCACCAGCGTGATGATCGCGAAGACGGGGTCGTACTGCATCAGCAGGATCCCGACGACGAGGCCGATTTCGACCAGGGTCGGAAGAATCGAGTACAGGGCGTAGCTGATCAGCGAGTTGATCGAGCGGGTGCCGCGTTCGATGTCGCGCGTGAGTCCGCCGGTCTGGCGTTCGAGGTGGAAGCGCAGCGACAGGGCGTGAAGATGGCGGAACACCTGCAGCGAAAGCTGGCGCACCGCCTGCTGGGTGACGCGGGCGAAGATGATTTCGCGCAGTTCGGTGAGCAGCGAGGTCGAGAAGCGCAGGACGCCGTAGGCGAGCAGCAATGCGGCCGGCACCACGATGAAGGCTTGTTCGGGCGTGATCGTCAGCGCATCGATCACCCCCTTGAAGATGATCGGCACGGTGACGTTGGCCCCTTTGGCGCCGATCAGGCAGGCCAGGGCGAACAGCACCCGGCCCTTGTAGGCCCAGATGTACGGGATCAGGCTCTTGAGCGTGTTCCAGTCGCGCCGTTCGGTCGGCTCGGGGCCCGGAAGGGGGACGGTGGAGGCGCGTCTCATGGACGGATTTTAACCTGCGTGCGAAAGGGGAGCGGCAACGGTCGGCGCATTCTCACGGCAATCGCGTACGCAGCACGCGTAGGGCGGCTTCGCGAAGCAAGCCGCCATTCGGCGGTTGGACTGCGGTACGCATCGGAATTCGACGGCCTTTATCCGTTCGTTGCCCAGTCGCCTTGCGATTCGTCGCGCATATTGGTGGATTGCGTCTTCGGCGCGAATCCACCCTACGCCCTGATGCCATGGCGTCTGCGCGATTGCCATGGGTGCGTCCTGGAGCGCAGGGGATCCTCAGGGGCGGCGGCCGGCGAGGAGCAGGTTCAGCGCGAGTCCGATGAACATCACGCCCGCGAGGCGGTCAAGCCAGATCCCGAAGTGCGGGCGGCGGGCGAGCATCCGGCCGATGCTGCCGGCGGCGACCGCGATCGCCCCGAAGACGATGACGGTCTGCAGTGCGAAGACGATGCCGAGCACGACCATCTGGACCCCGACCGCGCCATGCGCCGGCAGGGCGAATTGCGGCAGGAAGGCAAGAAAGAACAGAGCCACTTTCGGGTTGATCGCGTTCGCGATGAAGCCGCGGGCGACATAGCGGTGCCAGGGTAGGGTCGGGCTGCGGGTCCCGTCCGGCGTGCCCGGGCCGCCGCTGCGCAAGGCCTGGATTCCCAGCCACACGAGATAGGCCGCCCCGGCTGCCTTGAGGGCCATGAAGGCGTTGGGCGAAGCGAGCAGCAGCGCACTGACGCCCAGCGTCGCCCACAAGGTATGGGTGAAGCAGCCCAGTGCGCAGCCTACGGCGAGCCCGAATCCGGCCAGGCGGCCGCGCGCGAGGCTTTGTCCCAGGACCATCAGGTTGTCGGGGCCGGGCGCGAGGGTCACGAGGACCGAGACGGCCAGAAAGGCCAGCAAGCTTTCGATCGGAATCATCCGGAGGCGCGGAAATCGGAGTGTCCGCATTCTCGGGCATGGGCGCGGGGGCGTCAAATCGGCATGCCGGATGCGGTGCATCGATTGACGCCGGTTGACTCGCCCGGAATACACGGTAAGATTCAAACAAACGTTCGAATCATCGAGTCGCGTCATGCTTCGGGTTCCGTGGCAAAAATGCCGTCCCGCAGCATGGCGTGTCGTCGTAGGATTCGGCGATGCTGTCGGGTTATGATTGGGAGGTACGGCTGCACGGCGCCCCGTGACGGTCTGGTCCGACAGAGAAAAAATGGCGCAAAGCCATCGTCCGCCGGTTCGATCCGGCATTGGTGCTCTTGGAGGAGGAATCCACACATGGATCGGAAACACAGGCATTCGACCGTGCCGCGGCCGGCACTCGGCCTCAGTGCAATCGCCGCTGCAGTGGCACTGGCCCTTGCCGGACCCAAGCCGGCGCTCGCATTCGAGTTCACCAGCGAGAGCGGCGAGGTCACCGGCAGCTTCGATACGACCCTCTCGCTCGGCGGGCTGTGGCGCATGCAAAGTCGCGAGAAGTCGCTGATCAGCATCGCCAACGGCGGCACTTCCCGCGATCCGAACTCCGACGACGGCAACCTGAACTACAAGAAGGGCGAACTGGTCTCGTCGGCCTTCAAGGTCACCCACGACCTCGAGATCAACTACCGCGACTACGGCGCCTTTGTCCGCGCATCCTACTTCTACGACGATGCGATCATGGGCAAGCGCGAACTGAGCCGCACCGTGCGCCGTGAGGTGGGTCGCGATGCGGAGATCCTCGATGCGTTCGTGCGCGGCCGCTTCGATCTGGGCGGGCGCGACCTCAACGTGCGCCTCGGCCGGCAGGTCGTGAGCTGGGGCGAGAGCACCTTCATCCTCAACGGCATCAACGTGCTCAACCCGGTCAACGTCAGCCGCCTGCGCATTCCGGGCTCGGAGCTGCGCGAAGGCCTGATGCCGACCGGCATGCTGTGGGCCTCGCAGGAACTGACCGACAACCTCACGCTGGAAGCGGTCTGGATGGCCGAGTGGGAAAAGACCAAGATCGACCCGGTCGGCACCTTTTTCAGTACGAATGATTTCGTGGCGAAAGGGGGAAACATCGCCTATACGGGATATGGGAGGCGTAAGGATGGCAACTTCGCCCCAAGCGGTAATTTGCTTGGTGATCCGGCTGCTCAACTGTTTGCACCCCGGTCAAAGGATCGAGAGCCCGGTAACGGCGGTGAATACGGCGTGGCTTTGCGAGCTTTTGTCCCAGAGCTGAATTTCACTGAATTCGGTTTCTATCATGTCAATTACCATAGTCGCACGCCGTTCGTTTCCGGCTATCGCGGAGGTATATCGACCTACATTCCAGGGTGTTCATCATTTGATGTGCCGACTTTTGGCGGTAACCCGGCAAACATTAATGCAGCTTGTATCTTTTCCGCGACAAACGGTGGTCCTGGATCATACTTCGTCGATTATCCGAAGAACATCAAGCTCTTTGGCTTGAGTTTCAACACGTCTGGACCGGCCGGCATTGCTTTGCAGGGTGAGTATTCCTACCGGAAGAATCAACCGCTTCAGCTTCCTTCGGCTGAGTTGTTGAATGCGGCGCTGGGATTGGCCAATCAACTCACCAGCACGGACCAGGTGCAAGCTTTCCTTGTGCCCTACGGAACAGAGATCAAGGGTTATCGTCGAGTCAAGATGCATCAGGTTCAGATGACGGCGACGAAGGCCTTGCCGCGAGTGCTGGGTTCGGATCAAATGGTCGTCGTCGGTGAGGTCGGCTATACGCGACTGCAATTGCCGTCCGATCTGAAGTTCGCCGCACCGGGCTGCCACCTGCCTCAGCCGGGCTCGGCTGCCACGGCCGCGTTTCTCTCCACGGATTCCAACTGTTTTGCGACGAAGAACTCCTGGGGCTACCGGCTGCTCGCGCGCTTCGACTACCCGAACGCGATCGGTGCTGCGACGCTGTCGCCGCGCATCGCATTCTCGCACGACGTGAAGGGACGCAGCCCGACCTTCAACCAGGGGGCCAAGGCGCTTACCCTCGGGCTGGGCATGAACTACCGGCAGAACTGGCAGGCCGACATCGCCTACACCTCGTTCTTCGGCGGCAAGAAGATCAAGGGCACGGATCCGGCCCCCAATCCGGCTGGCCAGCCCCAGACCTACGCCAGCCACACCAACCCGCTCGTCGACCGCGACTTCCTGTCGGTCAGCGTCAGCTATTCGTTCTGAGAAACGACCAGGCATTCAGGAGACAATCGATATGCGCAAGACACTCACGATTCTCGGTGCGTCGCTGGCGATGGCCTTCGGGGCCTCGCAGGCCATGGCCCAGGTGTCGGCTGCCGAGGCCGCGCGCCTCGGGCAGGACCTGACGCCGATGGGGGCGGAGCGGGCGGGCAATGCGGCCGGCACCATTCCGGCCTGGGACGGCGGACTCGCCGGTGCCCCGGCCGGACACGTTTCGGGCGGTCATTACGCCGATCCGTTCGCCGGCGACCAGCCGTCGTTTACGATCGACGCATCCAACCTCGCCGAGCACCGCGACAAGCTCACGCCGGGGCAGATCGCGATGTTCGAGACCTATCCGACGTGGAAGATGAACGTCTATCCCACGCGGCGCAGCGCGGCCTTCCCGCAGGGGCACTACGAGCAGACCATGGCCAACGCCACCCGCGTGACGCTGGCGGCGGACGGCAACGGCTTCTCCGGTACCACGGGGGGTATCCCGTTCCCGATTCCGCAGAACGGCATGGAGGCGATCTGGAACCACCTGACCCGCTACCGGGGTGAAGCCTACGCAATGAACTGGAGCCAGGCGGCGGTCACGCGCACCGGCACCTACACGCCGGTGCGCTTCGAGTACGAGTACGACTTCCACTACGGCAGCCTCACGAAGTCGCCGGACCAGATCGAGCCGAACAAGCTGTTCAACTTCCTGCAGACGGTCACTGCGCCGGCACGACTGGCGGGCCAGATCCTGCTCGTGCATGAGTACCTCGGCACCCGACAGGCGTGGACGTACAACCCGGGCCAGCGCCGCGTGCGCCTCGCGCCGAACGTCGCCTATGACAACCCGGGCACGGCGGCCGACGGGCTGCGCACCAACGACGACTTCGACATGTACAACGGTGCGATCGACCGCTACGACTGGAATCTGGTCGGCAAGCGCGAGATCTACGTCCCGTACAACGCGTACAAGCTTGTCGGCGACACGATCCGCATGGCCGACGTGCTGCAGCCGGGTCACGTCAATCCCGATCACGCCCGTTACGAACTGCATCGCGTGTGGGTCGTCGATGCGACCCTGAAGGAAGGCACGAGCCACCTGTACAAGCGGCGTACCTTCTACCTCGACGAGGATTCGTGGTCCGCGCTGGTGATCGACAAGTACGACGCCCGCGACCAGTTGTGGCGCGTATCCGAACTGCACACGATCAACTGGTACGACATCCCGATGCTGTACCCGAACCTCGAGGTGCATCACGACCTGCAGTCCGGGCGCTACATCGCGATGGGCCTGCGTAACGACGAGCCGCGTGTCTACGAGGCGATCGAATCGCGTCCGGCCCGCTACACCCCGGCCGGTCTGCGCGGCGCGGGCACGCGCTGAGCGGATCGTCCCAGGCCGACCGGAGCGCGCCGTGCGCTCCGGTCGGATCTTCCCCGCAGTCCCCTCGGGCGCGGTGGCGCAGCAGCGTCTCGGGTCCGCGGCTCCAGGGTCGGAATCAGGCCATCCATGAACAAGGTCATCGGTTTTCTCTTCACAGCCTTCGTCATCTCGGCGGTGGTGTTCGCGTTTTCGCCGCGCCCCGATCCGGAGATGCCCGCGACGAGCGTGCGGATCGAGCATCTGCTGATGCTCGATGTCCAGCGGCTCGGCGACCGCCTCGTCGGGGTCGGCGAGCGCGGATTCATCTTTGTCTCCGACGATGCCGGCCACAGCTGGCGTTCGGTCCCAAGCCCGTCGACGGTCACGCTCACGGCGCTGGGGGTGGTCGACGACACGACCGCGGTCGCAGTCGGCCACGACGCGGTGATTCTGCGTACCGGTGACGGGGGGGAGAGCTGGCAGAAGATCCAGGAGGCCCCCGAGGACGAGGAGCCCTTGCTCGCGGTGCGCTTCGACGGGCACGGGCGCGGTTTCGCGGTCGGGGCCTATGGACGGTTTCTCGAGAGTGCCGATGGCGGACGGTCGTGGGACGAGCGCGGGATCAGTGACGAGGACCTGCATTTCAATGCACTCGCCGAGGTCGATGGCGCGTGGCTGCTGGCCGGTGAAGCCGGCATGCTGCTGCGTTCGGACGATCGCGGCGGCACCTGGGAGCCGCTCGACGCGCCGTATGGCGGCTCGTTCTTCGGCCTGCTCGCGATGCCCGACGGCGGCGTGCTGGCCTTTGGGATGCGCGGACACGTCTTCCGCTCCGAGGATGGCGGTTACGAATGGGAGGAGGTCGATACCGGCACCCATTCCTCGATCTTCGGCGGTCGGGTCGTTTCGCCGGAGCTGACCGTGCTGGTCGGGCAGAACGGGCTCGTACTCGCCAGCGCCGATCAGGGGCGCAGCTTCGTCGCGGTCGACCTCGACACCAGCCGTACCCTGGTTGCGGTGCTGGCCGGAGCCGGTCCGGGGCAGCTCCTTCTCGCCGGCGAGGAGGGGATCCTGAGGGCGGCGATGCCCGCAAGGATCGGGGGGCGCTCATGAATCTGAAACAGCTGGTCGATGCGGTCGGCCGCGTCCTGTTCGGCAACCGGGTCGCCTTCGTCGTCCTGTTCGCGCTGATCACGGCCCTGCTCGGCGCATCGGCCACGCGCCTGTACGTCGACGCCGGGTTCGAGAAGATGATCCCGCTCGAACACGAGTACATGCAGACCTTCATGGAGTATCGCAGCACATTCGGCGGCGCCAACCGGGTGCTCGTCGCGCTGCGCCAGCACGAGGGCGAGATCTACAACCCGGCCTTCTTCGAAACGTTGAAGGCGGTGACCGACGAGGTGTTCTTCATTCCGGGCGTCGACCGGGCGACGGTGACCTCGCTGTTTACGCCGAACGTGCGTTTCATCGAGGTCGTCGAGGAGGGGTTCGCGGGGGGCAACGTGATCCCGGCCGGGTTCCAGGGGACTCCCGAGGAGTTGGTGACGGTCCGGGAGAATGTGCTCAAGTCCGGGCGGCTTGGACGACTGGTGTCGAACGACCACCGTGGTGCGATGGTCAGCGCCGAACTGCTCGAGATCGATCCGGCCACGGGCAGGCGGCTGGACTATCTGGCGGTGGCGGCGCAACTCGAGGAGATTCGCGAGCGCCATGCCGGAGACGGTCTCGACGTGCATATCATCGGTTTTGCCAAGGCGGTGGGCGACATCACCGACGGGGCACGCGGCGTGCTGCTGTTCTTCCTCGTGTCCTTCGGCGTCACGGCCTTGCTGCTCTACCACTATTCCGGCTCGGCCCGGCTCGCCGGCCTGACGCTGACGTGCGCGATGATCCCGGTCGTGTGGCTGCTGGGCTTGTTGCCGATCATCGGTTTCGGCATCGATCCGATGTCGATCCTCGTGCCGTTCCTGATCTTCTCGATCGGGGTCAGCCATGCGGTGCAGATGACCCACGCCTGGCGCCTCGAAGTGATCGACGGGGCCGATCCGCTCACGGCCGCGCACAACTCGTTCCGCAAGCTGTTCCTGCCCGGCGCGATGGCGATGACCACGACGGCGATCGGCTTCCTCGTCATCATGCGCATCGAGATCGACATGGTGCGCGAACTGGCCCTGACCGCCGGCCTCGGCGTAGCGTTGATGCTGATCACCAACATGATGCTGCTCACGGTGCTGCTGTCGTGGATGCGCCTGTCCAAACGGGACGTCAAGCGCAGCGAAGGGCGGGAGCACGAAGGCGACTGGATGTGGACGCGCCTGCGCAAGCTGGCCGAGCCGAAGAACGCCCGGATCGTGCTCGTGGTGGCGGCGGCCGTGCTCGCGGTGGCGACCTGGCAGTCGCGGGATCTTCGCACCGGCGACCTGGGTACGGG
Source organism: Rhodocyclaceae bacterium (assembly GCA_050486545.1). Lineage (GTDB taxonomy): Bacteria > Pseudomonadota > Gammaproteobacteria > Burkholderiales > Rhodocyclaceae > DAOMNN01. The sequence continues at coordinate 50,619 of JBJHDM010000001.1, forward strand.
CATCCCCGAGTTGCACGAGGATTCGCGCTACAACCTCGATTCGGCGGCGATCGTCGAGTCCTTCTCGATCGGTGTCGACATCCTTTCCGTGATCGCCCAGAGCCATGAAGTGGATGGCGCGTGCACGAATTTCGAGATCATGGACACGATCGATCGCTTCGAGACGACGATGCGCGGCGTCCATGGCGTGCAGAGCGTGGTCGGTCTTCCCGGCGTGGCCAAGGTCATCAACGCCGGGTGGAACGAGGGCAACCCGCGCTGGCGTGTGCTGTCGCGCAATCCGGCCATCCTCGCCCAGTCGGTGACGCCGGTCGATACCGGAACCGGGCTGCTCAATACCGACTGCAGCGCGATGCAGATCCTGATCTTCACTCGCGACCACGAGGGCGCGACGATTTCGCACATCGTTCGAGAGGTGAAGAAGTTCCGCGACGAGAACCGTTCCGAGCATCTGGATTTCCTGCTCGCCTCGGGCAACGTCGGCGTCATGGCGGCGACCAACGAAGCGGTCGATGCCGCGTCGGTGACGATTCTCGTGCTCGTCTTCGGTGCGATCAGCCTGCTGTTCTTCGCCGAATTCCGCTCCTGGCGCGCGACGCTGTGCATCGTGCTGCCGCTGACCATGGTCGCGGTCCTGTGCAATGCGTTGATGGCCGTGCTCGACATCGGGCTCAAGGTCTCGACCCTGCCGGTGGTGGCGATCGCGGTCGGGATCGGGGTCGACTACGGCATCTACCTGTACGAGCGCATGGCCTACCGCTTCTCGCACGGCGACGACCTGCCCGAGGCCTTCTTTCAGGCGCTGCGCCAGCGCGGGACTGCCGTGATGTTCACCGCGGCGACGATGAGCGTCGGCGTCGGCACGTGGACGATGTCGGCCCTCAAGTTCCAGGCGGACATGGGCCTGCTGATGGCCTTCATGTTCCTTGTCAACATGCTGGCGGCGCTGGTCCTGTTGCCGGCGTTCGCGTCGTTGCTGCTCGGGAGCGGCCCGCACGGCAAGCGCAGCGCCGCCAGGCCTGCCTGAAGAGGATCGGGAAACGCTTGACAGGCCCCGATTTGAACGTACAATTCAAACAAACGTTTGAATGAGTGGCGAGCCTCTCTTTCGAAGGAAGAACGCGATGAGCACATCCGGCAAGCATGGCCCCGAAACGCGTACCCGCATCCTCGATGCGGCCGAGGAGCTGTTCGTCGAGCATGGTCTGGATGCGACGTCGATGCGGATGCTGACCAGCAGGGCCGGCGTGAACCTGGCCGCGGTGAACTACCACTTCGGAAGCAAGGACAGCCTGATCCAGGAGGTCTTCCAGCGGCGGCTCGTCGAGCTCAACCGCCAGCGGCTGGCTGCACTCGATCGCGTCGAGGCCGAGGCGGGTTCGAACGGCGTTCGCCCGAGCCAGGTGCTCGAGGCCTTCTTCCGCCCGTCGTTGGAGCTGGCAACGGATACCGAGCATGGCGGTCGAACCTTCATGCAGTTGCTCGGGCGCACCTACACCGAGCCCAACGCCTTCGTACGCAAGTTTCTCGCCGAGGAGTACGCGGAAACGCTGCAGCGCTTCCTCACGGCGCTCTACGACTCGCTGCCGGGCGTGCCGCGCGAAGAGATCCTGTGGCGCTTCCATTTCATGATGGGGGCGACTTCCTACGCGATCGCGGGTACCGACGCGTTGCAGTTGTTTGCAGGCAAGTTCGACGACGAGGACCCCGAGCGGCTGATGCCGCGCCTGATGTCGTTCCTGCTCGGCGGCCTGCGTGCGCCCCTTACCGAGATGGTCAAGGCAGAGCCGAAGAAGAAGCGCGGCCGCAGCCGGGCGGCCTGAGCGTTTGCGAATCATATTGGGAGTCGCGGCGACGCTCGCGGCTCCGGTTGAAAGGAGAAGGTCATGTTCTGGTGGTTCCTGGTTTCCCTCCCTCCCTTGGTGGTCGCGCTCGCCTACGGGCGAGCGCCCTTTTTTGCCTGGGCAGGGGTCGGATTGGCTTGGTTGGCCGGTGCGGGCTGGGCAGGGCAGTGGCCCGGTGCGCTGACCCTGGCCGCGGTGCTCGCCTGGACGGCGATCTGCGCCGTCTTCCTGCTGACGTCGCAGCGGCGTGCGCTGATCACTGCGCCGATCTTTAAGGCGTTCCGGAAGGCCTTGCCGTCGATGTCGCAGACCGAGAAGGATGCCCTGGAGGCGGGTACCGTGTGGTGGGAAGGCGAGTTGTTTGCCGGCAAGCCGGACTGGAGCAAGCTGCAGGGCTACCCGTGGCCGAAGCTCACGCCCGAGGAGCAGGCCTTTCTCGACACCGAGACCGCCGAACTGTGCCGCATGACCGACGACTGGGCGTCGACCCAGCGCCAGGATCTTCCGCCCGAGGTCTGGCAGTACATCAAGGACAAGGGTTTTCTCGGCATGATCATTCCGAAGGAATTCGGTGGCAAGGGCTTCTCGGCCTTCGCCCATTCCCAGGTCGTCACCAAGCTGTCGACGCGTTCGTCGGCGCCGGCGGTGACCGTGATGGTGCCGAACTCGCTCGGCCCGGCCGAGCTTCTGCTGCACTACGGCACGCCGGAGCAGAAGCAGCACTACCTGCCGCGCCTCGCGCGCGGAGAGGAAATCCCGGCCTTCGCGCTGACCAGTCCGTGGGCCGGTTCCGATGCGGCTTCGATTCCCGATGCGGGCGTCGTGTGCAAGGGCGAGTGGCAAGGCAAGGAAGTGCTGGGGATGCGCGTCAATTTCGACAAGCGCTACATCACGCTCGCGCCGGTATGCACCGTGTTCGGGCTGGCTTTCCGGTTGTACGACCCGGATCGCCTGCTCGGTGGCGAGGAAGACCTGGGCATCACCTGCGCGCTCGTGCCGCGTGACCAGCCGGGGGTCGATATCGGTCGTCGCCACCTGCCGCTCAATGCGGTGTGGATGAACGGGCCGATCCGTGGCAAGGATGTCTTCATGCCGCTCGATTTCATCATCGGCGGGCCGAAGATGGCCGGGGAAGGATGGCGCATGCTGATGGAGTGCCTCGCGGCGGGGCGCAGCATCTCCCTGCCCGGCTCGAACACCGGCATGCAGAAGATCACCGCGCGGGCGGTGGGCGCCTACGCAGGCGTGCGTTACCAGTTCAAGACCGCGATCGGCCGTTTCGAAGGGGTCGAGGAGGCACTCACGCGCATCGGTGCGAACACCTATCTGTGCGATGCGGCGCGGGTGCTGACCGCCGGGTCGATCGACCTGGGCGAGAAGCCCTCGGTCGTCTCGGCGATCGTCAAGTACCACGTCACCGAGCGGGCGCGCCAGAGCGTCAATGACGGCATGGACGTCATCGGCGGGAAGGGAATCTGCCTCGGGCCGCAGAACTTCCTCGGCCGTGCGTACCAGCAACTGCCGGTCGGCATCACCGTCGAGGGCGCGAACATTCTGACCCGCAGCCTGATCGTGTTCGGACAGGGCGCGATCCGTTGCCACCCCTATGTCCTCGACGAGCTGCACGCCGCACAGGACAACGATCTAGAGACGTTCGACCGGGCCTTCTGGGGGCATATCGGCTACACCGTGTCGAGCGCGGCGCGTGCATTCGTGATGGGCATCACGGGTTCGCACTTCGTGTCGGTTCCCGAGAACGTGGCCCCCGAGACGCGTCGCTACTACCAGCAGCTCACGCGCTTCTCCGCAGCCTTCGCGTTCATCGCCGACATCTCGATGGGCACCATGGGCGGTGCGCTCAAGCGCAAGGAGAAGCTGTCGGCACGGTTGGGCGACATCCTCTCCCTGATGTACCTCGCGACCGCGACGCTCAAGCGCTACGAGGCCGAAGGCCGTCAGGCAGCCGACGCGCCCCTGATGCACTGGGCGATCTGGGATTGCATGTTCAAGGCGCAGAACGCGTTCGAGGGCGTCATCGCCAATTTCCCGAACAAGTTCTTCGCGGCGCTGCTGCGCCGGCTCGTGGTCTTCCCGCTCGGCCGCCCGTACGTCGTGCCGTCCGACCAGCTCGGCCACGAAGTCGCGAAACTGCTGATCGAGCCGTCGGCCACGCGCGATCGCCTGACCGCGGACGCCTACCTGCCGACCGACCTCGACGAGCCCGTGGCGGCGCTCGAAGCCGCGTTGATCGCGACGATCGAGGCCGAGCCGATCGAGGCCCGGCTCAAGGAGGCGCAGAAGCAGGGGCGTTTCGATCCGGGGCTGCTCGTGAGCGGCGACGTCGACGCGGTGTGGAAGCGTGCACTCGAAGCAGGCGTCATCACCGAAGACGAGTTCCGCACGGTCGAGCGCCGCAATGCCTTGCGGGACAAGGTGATCCGCGTCGACGACTTCGCCTACGACTTCGGGCTGCGCGAGGCGCTGGCCGGCATCGAGGACAACGACCCGCGTGCGATGCGCGCGGCCGCCTGAGGATTGAATCGCATGAGTCGCGAGATCTTCATCGTCGACGGAGCGCGGACGCCGTTCCTGAAGGCGAAGAACGCACCGGGGCCGTTCGCGGCCTCCGATCTGGCCACCGCGGCGGGCTCCAGCCTGTTGCTGCGCCAGCGGTTCGCGCCCGACCAGCTCGACGAGGTCATCCTCGGTTGCGCCAGCCCGTCTCCCGACGAGGTGAATATCGGCCGCGTGGTCGCGCTGCGGATGGGCTGCGGGACGGGCGTGCCGGGCTGGACCGTGATGCGCAACTGCGCCAGCGGCATGCAGGCGCTCGATTCGGCGATGGCCAACATCCAGGCCGGGCGTTCGAACCTGGTGCTGGCCGGAGGCGTGGATGCCTTGTCCCGTGCGCCGCTGCTGCTGTCGGATGCGATGGTGCGCTGGCTGTCGGGCTGGTATGCGGCCAAGAGCGCCGGGCAGAAGCTGGCCGCCGTCCGGCGCTTCAAGCCGGCGTACCTGGCACCGGTCATCGGCATCATGAAAGGCCTGACCGATCCGATCGTCGGGCAGCTGATGGGGCAGACCGCGGAGAACCTGGCGCATCGTTTCGACATCACGCGCGAGGACATGGATGCCTTCTCGGTGCGCAGCCACCAGCGCGTGGTGACCGCCCAGGATGCCGGGCACTTCGGAGAGATCGTGCCGCTGATCGACCGCGACGGCACCGTGTACGCGGCCGACGATGGCGTGCGGCGCGACTCCTCGATGGAAAATCTCGCGAAGCTCAAACCGTTCTTCGATCGCAAGTACGGTCGCGTGACGCCCGGCAACAGTTCCCAGATCACCGATGGCGCGGCCTGGCTGATCCTGGCCTCGGCAGAGGCCGTCGAGCGCTTCGGACTGGAGCCGCTGGGACGCATCGTCGACAGCCAGTGGGCCGGGCTCGATCCCGCGCAGATGGGGCTCGGCCCCGTCCACGCGACCACGCCGATCCTGCAGCGCCACGGGCTGGGGCTGGAAGACGTGGATCGCTGGGAGATCAACGAGGCCTTCGCCGCGCAGGTGATCGCCTGCCTGCGCGCCTGGAACGATCCGGAATACAGTTGCGGGCAACTCGGGCTCGACGCGCCGCTCGGGACCCTGGACGAGGCGCGCCTGAACGTCGATGGCGGTGCCGTTGCGCTCGGCCACCCCGTCGGTGCGAGTGGCACGCGCATCGTGTTGCACCTGCTGCACGTATTGCGCCGCGAGGGGCAGCGCCGCGGCATCGCCAGCATCTGCATCGGCGGTGGGCAGGGCGGCGCGATGCTGCTCGAGACCGCGTGACCGCACCGGCCGACGACGCGCATTCCCCTGCACGAGCATGGCGGCCGTCCGCCATCGGAGTACCCGAATGAGTCTGACCTACAAACACCTGAACCTGAAACGCGAAGCCGACGGCGTGGCCTGGCTGGCCCTCGACAAGGCGGGTGCCGGCACGAATACCCTGTCCGCGGAAGTGCTCGGCGAGTTGGCCGACGTGCTCGGCACGCTCGAACAGCATCCGCCGAAGGGCCTGGTGATCGCCTCGGCCAAGCCCGCCGGATTCATTGCCGGCGCCGATATCGAGGAATTCACCCGGGTCGATTCGCCGCAGGCGGCACGCGATCTGGTCGAGCGTGGCTGGTCGCTGTTCAACTGGATCGCACGCCTGTCCTTCCCGACGCTTGCGCTGATCCGCGGCCACTGCATGGGTGGGGGCCTCGAGCTGGCCCTGGCCTGCCGCTACCGCGTCGCCGTCGAGGAGCCCGGCACGAAGCTCGCGCTTCCGGAAGTGATGCTCGGCATCGTCCCGGCCTGGGGCGGAATGAAGCGCCTGCCCGAGACGATCGGTCCCGCGCTGGCACTGGACATGATGCTCACGGGCAAGCCCGTCGACGCGAAGAAGGCCGCCCGGATCGGGCTGGCCGACGCCTGCGTGCCGCCGCGCGTGATGGAGAACGCCGCGCGCATGCTCGTCCTGTCCGGCCAGCCGCGGCGCAAGCTGCCCTTCGTCGCGTCGCTGATGAACGGGCCGTTGAAGTCCCTGGTCGCGAGCAAGGCGAAGAAGCAGGTTGCCGCCAAGGCGTCGCCCGAACACTATCCCGCACCCTACGCGATCGTCGACATCTGGGCGAGGTTCGGCGGCAATGCGCTCGACGTCCCGGCCGATTCGCCCGCCTCGCTCGACGCGATCTTCCGGTCGCCGACGGCGAAGAACCTCGTGCGCGTGTTCTTCCTGCAGGAGCGGCTCAAGGGCTTCGGCAAGGGATCGGACTTCGCGGCCCGCCATGTGCACGTCGTCGGCGCCGGCGTCATGGGGGGAGACATCGCCGCGGTGTGTGCCCAGCGCGGGATGACGGTGAGCCTCCAGGACCAGTCGGTCGAGCGGACCGCACCGGCGATCGCACGTGCGACGAAGTTCTTCGAGCGCAAGTACAAGGGTGACCGTCGTCAGGTGCGATTCGCGCTCGATCGTATCGTGGCGGACCCGGCGGGAGACGGGGTCGCGCGGGCCGACGTCGTGATCGAGGCGATCTTCGAGAACCTCGAGGCGAAGCGTGCGCTGTTCGCTGAAATCGAACGACGCGCCCGGCCCGGTGCCGTGCTCGCAACCAACACGTCGAGCCTGCGCATCGAGGACATCGCCACGGCCTTGAATCAGCCGGGCCGGTTGGTCGGCATCCACTTCTTCAATCCGGTCACGATGATGCCGCTGGTCGAAGTGGTCGAGGGCGAGGGGACGGATCCCGAAGCGCTCAAGTGCGCGAGTGCGTTCGTGCGCAGTATCGAGAAGCTGCCGCTTCCGGTCCGCTCCGCCCCCGGGTTCCTGGTCAATGCGGTGCTGGGTCCGTACATGCTCGAAGCCTTGCGCTGCGTCGATGAGGGGATCGCCCCCGAATCGGTCGACCAGGCGTTGGTTGCGTTCGGCATGCCGATGGGACCGGTCGAACTGGTCGATACGGTGGGCCTGGACATTGCCGTCGCGGCCGGGGCGGCGTTGACCGGTGGCGCTGGAACCGCTGCGCCGAAGCAGCTGATGAGCCTGGTCGAGCAAGGCCATCTCGGGCGCAAGACCGGACAGGGCTTCTACCGCTGGCAGGATGGAAAGCCGCTCAAGCAGGTCCCGGCCGGCGCGGTGCCCGGACTGGCCGATCGCATCGTCGCACCGCTGCTCGAGGCCGCCCGTCGGTGCGTCGACGAAGGCGTGGTGGCCGATGCCGACCTTGCCGACGCCGGGGTGATCTTCGGTACCGGCTTCGCACCGTTCACGGGGGGTCCGCTGCACTACGTCGCGAACCGCGGGCAGGCGGCCGGCCGCCCCGGTCGCATGGCGCGCGAAGGTGATATGGTTCCGGCACGATGAACGAACCGAAGGTGCCGCAATGAGCGCAACGAACGACGATCCGATCCGGCTTCCCGACGACCGGCAGCCGGCCCTGCGGGTGATGCCGATGCCGGCCGACCTCAATCCCGAAGGTCAGGTGTTCGGGGGCTGGATCATGGCGATGGTGGACATCGCCGGCGCGATTCCGGCCAAGCGCCGTGCGCGCAGCCGCGTGGCGACGATCGCGGTGAATTCCTTCACGTTCCGGCAGCCGGTGTCGGTCGGGGATCTGGTGAGCTTCTATGCCACGGTGGTTTCGGTCGGGCGCACCTCGGTGACGGTCGATGTCGAGGTGCTGGCCGAGCGCAACCCGGAGAACCCGGTCGTGGTGAAGGTGACCGAGGCGACGTTGACCTACGTCGCGCTCGACGACAAGGGACGCAAGCGGCCGATTCCTCCCGAATAGGCTCGCCCACGGCGTTCCAATTCCAAACGGGACGGCCCCGCACGCATCGGCCGTCCGCAAGGTACAGGAGAAGAAGCGTGAGCAATTTCAATGTCCGCAAGGTGGCCGTGCTCGGTGCCGGCGTCATGGGCGCGCAGATCGCCGCCCATTGCGCCAATGCCGACGTGCCGGTCGTGCTGTTCGACCTGCCCGCCAAGGAGGGCAAGCCGAACGCGATCGTCGACAAGGCACTGACCGGCCTGAAGAAGCTCGATCCCGCGCCGCTGGGTGCCAAGGACCGGCTGGCGTGGATCGGTGCCGCGAACTATGCCTCCGATCTCGAGCAACTGCGCGATTGCGATCTCATCATCGAGGCGATCGCCGAGAAGATGGAGTGGAAGCTCGACCTGTACGCGAAGGTGGCGCCGTATCTTCGCCCGGATGCGGTGTTCGCATCGAATACCTCGGGCCTGTCCATTGCCGGGCTTTCCGCCGGGATGCCCGAGGCGCTACGCAGCCGCTTCTGCGGCATTCACTTCTTCAACCCGCCGCGCTACATGCCGCTGGTCGAACTCATCGCAACCGCGGACACCGATCCGGCGATGCTCGATGCGCTCGAAACCTGGTTGACCACGCGCCTGGGCAAGAGCATCGTCCGCGCAAGGGATACGCCGAACTTCGTCGCCAACCGGATAGGGGTGTTCTCGATCCTCGCGGTCATGCACCACACCGCCCGTCTCGGTCTCGGGTTCGACGAGGTCGATGCGCTGACCGGCCCGAAGATCGGGCGCCCCAAGAGTGCGACCTACCGCACCGCCGACGTCGTGGGCCTCGATACGCTTGCACACGTCATCGGCACGATGGAGGCGACCCTGCCACAGGATCCGTGGCACCGCCACTTCACGCGGCCGGCCTGGCTCTCCGCCTTGATCGAGAAGGGGGCACTGGGCCAGAAGACGCGGGCGGGGATCTTCCGCAAGGAAGGCAAGCAGATCCTGGTCCTCGATCCCTCGAGCGGGAACTATCGCCCGAGTGCCGGCGAGATCGCCCCGGACGTGGAGGCGATCCTGAAGAAGCGCGACCCGGCCGAGCGCTTCGCGCTGCTGCGTGCGTGCGAGCATCCGCAGGCGCAGTTCCTGTGGGCGATCTTCCGCGATGTGTTCCACTACTGCGCCTGCCACCTGGGCGGGATTGCCGACAACGCGCGCGATGTCGACCTGGCCATGCGCTGGGGGTTCGGCTGGTCCCAGGGACCCTTCGAGACCTGGCAGGCAGCGGGCTGGCGCGACATCGCCGAGGCGGTGCGCGCCGATATCGAGGCCGGCCGGGCCATGGCCGAATCCCCGCTGCCCGAGTGGGTGTTTGCACGCGACGGGGTGCACGAGGCGGCTGGTTCCTACTCGGCCGAAACCGACGCACTGAAGCCGCGCTCGACGCTTCCGGTCTACGGGCGCCAGCTCTACCCCGACCGGGTTCTCGGCGAAGCCACGCCGGATCGTGGCGAGACGCTGTGGGAGAACGACGGGGTGCGCTTGTGGGTCCGTCCCGACCAGGACGGGCGGATCGGCATCCTGTCGTTCACGTCGAAGATGCATGCGATCGGAGACGAAGTGCTCGACGGCCTCATCGAGGCGGTCGCACGGGCCGAAAGAGACCTGGACGGTGTCGTGCTGTGGCACGAGGCCCCGTTCGCGGTCGGCGCCAATCTGCAACAGGTCGCCGAAGCGTGCAAGGCGGGCGAGTTCGAACGGCTCGAGCGCACCGTGGCGAAGTTCCAGCAGGCCTCGATGACGCTCAAGCACGCGCAGGTGCCCGTGGTCGCGGCAGTGCAGGGCATGGCACTGGGCGGCGGTTGCGAGTTCGCGATGCATGCGTCGCACCGCGTGCTGGCGCTCGAATCCTACGTCGGGCTGGTCGAGGCCGGTGTCGGGCTGATCCCGGCCGGGGGTGGTTGCAAGGAATTCGCATTGCAGGCGCACGCGTTCGCGCAGAAGGCCGCCGGCGGCGACGTGTTTCCGTTCATTCAGCAGAGCTTCCAGACCATCGCGATGGCCACGGTCGCGAAGAGCGCGCTCGAAGCCGTGCAGCTCGGCTTCGGCAAGCCCTCGGACGACGTCCTGTTCCATCCGCAGGAGCTGCTGCATGCGGCGATCCGCCGTGCCCGGGCGATGGCCGAGGCGGGCTGGCGCCCGCCGCTCGTCCACCCGGCGGTGACGGTCGCGGGTCGCAACGGCATCGCCACCTGCGAGCTGATGCTGGTCAACATGGCCGAGGGCGGTTTCATCTCCGCCTACGACTACAAGGTAGCCAAGGCGGCGGCCACGGCGCTGTGCGGCGGCGAGGTCGAGACCAACTCGCGGGTGCCGGAGCAGTGGATCCTCGACGTCGAGCGCGCGCTCTTCGTCGATCTGCTCAAGACCGACAAGACCCAGCAGCGCATCGTGCACATGCTCGAGACCGGCAAGCCCCTGCGCAATTGATGCGCCTCCCGCTTGCGAAAGGACATTGGAGAATCAGATGAGCAAACAGATCCAGGAAGCCTATATCGTCGCCGCGACGCGCACGCCGGTGGCCAAGCGCAACGGCATGTTCCGCAGCGTACGCCCCGACGACCTGCTCGCCCACGTGCTCTGCGGCGTGGTCGGCAAGGTGCCGGGGCTGGACCCCGCCGAGATCGGCGACGTGGTCGTCGGCTGCGCGATGCCGGAAGCCGAGCAGGGCATGAACGTGGCCCGCATCGGCCTGCTCCTCGCCGGGCTGCCGAACAAGGTCCCCGGCATCACGATCAACCGCTTCTGCGCGTCCGGGGTACAGGCGGTGGCCGATGCGGCCGCGCGCATCCGTCTCGGCGAAGCCGACGTCATGATCGCCGCAGGCACCGAGTCGATGAGCGCGATGCCGCAGATCATGGGCAACAAGGTCAGCCTCAATCCGGCGATCTTCGCTCGCGACGAGAACGTCGGCATTGCCTTCGGCATGGGACTCACCGCCGAGAAGGTCGCGCAGCGCTGGAAGGTGAGCCGCGAGGAGCAGGATGCGTTCGCGCTGCAGTCGAACCAGCGTGCCTGCGAGGCGATCGCCGCGGGACACTTCCGCGACGAGATCACCCCCTATACGGTGCGCGCGCACCTGCCGGGCGAGGGCGGAACCGTGCGGGTCGTCGAACGGCTCTGCGACACCGATGAAGGCCCCCGCCCGGACGCGTCGCTCGAGACGCTCGCGAAGCTGCGGCCCGTCTTCGCCGCGCGCGGTTCGGTCACAGCCGGCAACAGTTCGCAGATGTCCGATGGCGCCGGGGCGGTGCTGCTGATGAGCGAGGCGGCGGTCAAGCGCACCGGGGTGACGCCGATTGCGCGCTTCGTGAGCTACGCGGTCGCGGGCGTGCCGCCGGAGATCATGGGCATTGGCCCGGTCGAAGCCATTCCGCGTGCCTTGCAGGCCGGCGGCATCGCCCGTTCCGACCTGGACTGGATCGAACTCAACGAGGCCTTTGCCGCCCAGTCGATCGCGGTCATGCACGAGCTCGATCTCGATCCGGCGCGGGTCAATCCGCTCGGCGGTGCGATCGCGCTGGGCCACCCGCTTGGCGCGACCGGCGCGATTCGTTCGGCCACGCTGATGAGCGCGATGCAGCGCGATCCGTCCCTGCGCTACGGCATGATCACGATGTGCATCGGCACCGGCATGGGCGCGGCCGGTCTGTTCGAACGGGTCTGACCGGAGTCGGGCGGCGGGCGCGGCACGCTCTCCTTTTTTTGGGTCCGCCGGGCTCCCCGCCGCGCCGTCCCGCCCGTTCCGTTCGCCGTCCACACGCACCATGCGTCCGAAACTCCTTGATCGTGTACCGCCACGCTTTCGCGCCGCAGTACTGCGGCTCGGCTTCAACCTGTATCCGTCCTACCGGTCGAGCGGAGGACGGGTCGTGCACGTATCGCGCGACCTCCGATCCATCCGCGTCATGCTGCGCCACTCCTGGAAGACGGTGAATCCGGCCGGTACGCTGTTCGGCGGGTCGTTGTATGCGGTTACCGACCCGATGTTCGCGATGCTGCTTGCGCTGCAACTCGGCGACGACGTCGTGATCTGGGACAAGGCGGGAAGCATTCGCTATCGCCGCCCCGGTCGAAGCCATCTGTTTGCCGATTTCCACGTCACCGACGAGGACCTCGATGCGGTCCGGGCGGGGCTGCGCGATCGCGGCGAGACGCAGCGCGACTTCAAGGTGGAACTCAAGGATGGGCAGGGACGGGTGCATGTGGAGATCGAGAAAACGGTCTACATCGCGACCAAGGCGTGCTACAAGGCGAAGCTGGCGCGAGACGGCGGGGAGTGACTCACGCCCTCTCGCACGAAGGACGAACAGGAGGTGAATGGATGGCCGATACGGTATTGCTCGATGTCGCCAATGGGGTGGCGACGCTCACGCTGAACCGCCCGCAGCAGCTCAACACGCTCTCCGTCGAGATGATGGAGGACCTCTATGTCGCGGCCAGGCGCCTGCGCGAACGCAAGGACGTCTCGGTGGTGGTGATCGTCGGTGCCGGGGACCATTTCATGGCCGGCGGCGATCTCAATGACTTCGCACGGCATTTCCATCTCGATTCCGAAGCGCGGCGGGTGACCTTTCGCGCGATCATCGAAAAGCACGTCAATCCGACCGTGGAGATCTTCCAGTCGCTCGACCAGCCGGTCGTGGCGAAGGTGCGCGGCGCCTGCGCGGGGTTCGGCCTTTCGCTGATGCTCGGTTGCGATCTGGCGATCTGCGCGGACAACACCAAGTTCACGAGTGCGTATGCTTCGATCGGCCTGTCCGCCGATGGGGGCATGTCGTACTTCCTGCCGCGCGTGGTCGGAACCCGCAAGGCCATGGAACTGCTGATGCTGGCCGAGCGCTTCGATGCGGCCGAGGCCTTGCGCCTGGGACTCGTCAACCGGGTCGTGGCGGCGAGTGAACTCGACCTTGCCGTCGAGGCGCTCGTCGGACGGCTGCTACAGGGTCCCCGTCATGCCTATGGCGAGATCAAGCGCCTGATGGCCGCAACCCTCGACCAGAAGCTGGAAACGCAGTTGCAGAGCGAGGCCGAAGCCTTTGGCCGCTGCAGTGCGACGGGCGACTTCGTCGAAGGCGTCACGGCTTTCCTCGAGAAGCGCAAGCCCGGTTTCAAGGGCGCCTGAACCGCCTCGTCGGGCTCCGCTCCGGATCCCGATTGGCGGATCCGGTTGCGTGCCGGCATCGGTATTCCTTAAGCTGCGCGTATCTGCGGCGAGGATGGGACTGCAATGAAGAAAAGCGGGCGAAAGGGCGGACACCCCTCCGAAGCGAAGGCTGCCCATGCCGAGCGCATGCGTCGGCGCGATCGGCGCATGTTGATTCGCGCGGGGATCGGGATCGCGGTCGCCGCGCCGCTGGCGTGGCTGGGCGTGCGCTGGTACGAGAATCGCGCTTCCGTCCGTCACGACCTGTCGGTGATCGGCAACGGCCGACCGACCGTGGTGCTGGTGCATGACTTCAGTTCGTCCGATTCCCGGCAGCTTCGCGACAATCTCGGGGCGGTCGAGCGCGATTTCGGCAGCAACGTCCAATTCCGCATCGCCGACCTGGCGACGCCAGACGGGGCGATCCTGGCCCGTCGATACAACGTCCTGCGCGCCACGATCCTGATGTTCGGCTCCGACGGCGCCCTGCGCGAAACCCTGGTCGGCGTGCACGACCCGGCGGCGATCCGCAGCACGATCGCCGCGACGTTTCCGGGAACGCGACGCGGCGGCTGACCCCCGCGTCTACTCGAAGGTTGCCGCCAGCCATTCGGAGAAGTCACCGACCACCGCTCGTCGACCCTGCGCCGGGGTATGCAGGACATGATAGGTGAACGGTGCGGGCGCGGACGTGTGGAACAGCGGACGCAGGCGACCCGACTCGACCCAGGCGGCGGTCAGCCGCGTCGTGCACACCGCCACGCCGAGCCCGGCGGCGGCCACCTCCAGCAACATGCCGAGGTCGTTGAAGACGGCGCCGCGCTCGGGTTCGGACCAGTCGAGTCCGGCGGCGACGAACCAGGGCCGCCAGGGCAGCAGTGGCGAGCGCAGAAGCTGTGCCCGGGCCAGATCGGCAGGGTGTTCGAGTGCGTGCCGTGCGGCGTAGGCGGGTGCGGCCAGTGGCACGATCTCGTCGTCGAACAGCTTGCGCACCACGTGACCGGGATAGTCGCCCCGCCCCCAGCGCACTTCGACGTCGGCTTGCTCGGCGGTGACATCCTGCAGGGGAATCGACAGGTGCACTTCCAGTTCCACCTCCGGGTACAGCCGCAGGTATTCGGGCAGGCGCGCCATCAGCAGCTGCCGTGCGAAGGTCGGCGGTACGGAGACGCGCAGCCGCTCGCGCTCTCGCGGGGTCGCCGCTCCGGCATGGGCGAGGCGGTCGAAGGCTTCGCGCACCGACTCCAGGTACATTCGGCCGCCGGTCGTGAGGCGCACGCCGCCCGGGACGCGCTCGAACAGTGCCATGCCGAGCAGGGATTCGAGCTGGCGGATGCGATGACTGACGGCACTGGGCGTGATGCACAGTTCCTCGGCCGCCTGGGCGAAGCCGCCCACTCGTGCCGCGGCCTCGAATGCGGCCAGCGCGTGCATGGGCGGAATCCTTCGTGCCGGGCTAGTCACGTGCCAACCCCCCGGCTTCCAGGATCTCCCGATGGCGGAAGCACGCGACCGTGTGATCGTTGACCATGCCCACGGCCTGCATGAACGCGTAGCAGATCGTGCTGCCGACGAACTTGAAGCCGCGGGCCTTCAACGCCTTGCTCATCGCATCCGATTCGGGCGTGGTCGCGGGAACGTCCGACAGGGTCCGCCAGGCATTGTGACGCGGTGCACCGCCGACGAAGCTCCAGAGCCAGTCGGTGGGGTCATCGCCGTGTTCGATGCACGCCAGCCAGGCGCGCGCGTTGCCCACGGCCGCTTCGATCTTGGCGCGATTGCGGATGATGCCGGGGTCGGCCAGCAGCGAGGCGATCCTCGCCTCGTCGTAGGACGCGATGCGTGCCGGGTCGAAGCCGTCCAGGACCTTCCGGTAGCGTTCGCGCTTCTTCAGCACGGTGATCCAGGAAAGGCCGGCCTGTGTCCCTTCCAGAACCAGGAACTCGAACAGGGTCCGCGGGTCGCGTACCGGAACGCCCCATTCCTCGTCGTGGTAGGCAAGATACAGGGGGTCGTTGCCGGCCCAGGCACAGCGCGTCGTCATTCGTCCGTTCCCTCGAGGTTCGGGTCGAATGGTCTCACATCCTTCCGTGTTCCGTCGCCACCGGGATATTCGATCCGTTGCGGCGGTCTCGAGCCGCGGGCAATCCGAACCACAGCAGCGACATCACGGCCGCCAGCATGACAAGCAGGGCGGCAGCCGCAGCGAAGAGCGCCGTGATCTCGGTCTGCGCGGTTTCCATCACGAACCGGGTGCCGAGCTCCTCGTACACCTTCTGCAGGGCCTGCGCATCGTCGGCGTGGAAATACTCGCCATGGGTGATCTCCGCAATGGCCTTCAGCGTTTCCTCGTCGAAGCGCGAGAAGAAGGACCAGCCGCCCATGCTGACCATCGCCCCCTCGGCACTGCCGAAGCCCACCGTATAGACGCGAACGCCCCGGTCGGCGGAGAGTCGTGCGGCGTCGAGCGGATGCGGCCCCGACGTGGTGCTGCCGTCGGTCAGCAGGATGATCGCGGACGAAGTGTCCGAGCCGGGTGCGAGTGGCGTGCGTTCCGATGGCCACGCCAGGCGGTCGCTGCCGTCATGCCGCAGGCCGTGTCCGAAAAGCATGATCTCGAGATCGAGTTCGTCCTCCGGGAAAAGCGCGGCAAGCGAGATCACGATTCCGCTGCCGATTGCCGTGTGGCGGTCCAGGCGCAGGCGGTCGATCGCCGCGATCGCCTGCGCCCGGTCGACGGTGGGTCCCTGGAGCACCGAAGCCATGCCGGCGAACGAGACGATGGCAATGCGCACGTCGGCTGGCTGGGCGAGGACGAAATCGCGTGCCGCGGTCTGGGCGGCGGCCAGGCGATTGGGTGCGATATCGTCCGCGGCCATGCTCAGGGAAACGTCGAGCGCGAGCACGATCGTGCGCTCACCCGCAGGCAGGGTAACGACCGCGGTCGGGCGGGTTGTCGCGAGCAGGGCGGCAAACAGTGCGAGCAGGAGAATGACGGGCGGAACGTGGCGCCGCAGTCTCTGCGACGGCCCGATCGCCTGTCGCACGAGGCTCAGGCTCGACATCCGCACTGCGACCCTGCTGCGACGCCTCAACGCAAGCACGTAGGCGCCGACCGCGATCGGCAGCGCAGCGAGAAGCCACAGCAGTTCCGGCGACATCAGGCTCATGGTCGACTCCTTCCCGTTCGCGACCGGCGGGGTGCGGTCCGTGCAGCCGGTTGCGAACGATTTCAGTGTAGCAGTCCGTCGGTGTTCGGGCCGGCCACATGGGTCCGAAGCGACGGCAGGACGCGCCTGATGGAACTCTTCCGCTCTCATGGCACTTTGGATGTTGGAGCGTATCGGGCGATCCGGTTCCATGATCGCGACCATGATCGTCGTGCAATGGGTGTCTGGACGGAATCAAATTCATGGACTATGGTCGAATCCGAACGATGGATGCCAGGGGAACGACATGGTGCGTGCCGCAGTGCTCCGTAGTGCTCTTGCCGTCTTGTTGACCGGGCGCTGAATCCAGATGGCACGGGTCACGCTCTACAGCCAATCCTCACGCCGCAAGCCGGTAGGGGGCGGGGCGCTTGCGACACCCGAACAGCCGGCTCCGTCCCGGCCCGATCCGGGGTCCGAAGGAGAGGAACCGGCCGCCTCCGGGGCGCAACGCAAGGCATCCTCGACGCAAGTGTTCGCGCGACGGGTCGAACGCAGTCTGTGGACAATGCTCGGCATCGTTCTTGCACTGGCGGTCGTGTTTTTCGTGTTGCCCCTGCGGCCGCCCGAGCCGGCTCAGGGCGAACAGGATCTCGACGCCGCGATCGACCGGGCCCTGGGACTGCGCGAAGCCTTTCCGCCCACGATGCGTGCCTACCGGGTCATTGCGCCGTCGGTCGTGCATGTGCGCGTATCCGCCAACGACGGGGGCGATGGTGGCGACGATGACGCTGGCCGCGGCATCGGCTCAGGCGTCGTGATCGTCGACGACGGGATCATTCTCACCAATCTTCACGTGGTCCAGGCCGCCCGGCATATCCGCATCACGTTCTCGAATGGCGAGGAGTCGGATGCCGTCATCGTCGGTGCCCGACCTGAACACGATCTGGCGGTGCTGCAGGCAACGAACGTCCCCGACGACCTCGTCGTGGCCACGCTGCGCTCGTCGGCCGATCTGGCGCCGGGGGTGCCCGTGGTGGCGGTCGGATTTCCGTTCGGGCTCGGCCCGACGGTGACGGCCGGGGTCGTGTCCGGACTGGGGCGCGACTTCCGCACACCGGAAGGGCAGCGCGTCCTGAGCAACCTCATCCAGTTCGATGCGGCCGCCAATCCGGGCAGTTCGGGCGGGCCACTGGTGACCCTGGATGGAGAAGTCGTCGGGATCGTCACCGGAATCCTGAATCCGAGCGGCAACGCGGTGTTCGTCGGCATCGGCTTTGCGGTGCCGATCGAGAGTGCCGCTGCTGCCGCGGGAATGTCGCCGTTCTGAGCGGGTCGAACCAGGGAGGACAAGCCATGCATGCAAAGGAATCGAACCGCAACGACGTCTCCGGATTGATGGAGCGCATCCTCTACGAGGTCAAGAAGGTCGTTGTCGGTCAGGACCACTTTCTCGAGCGCG
Organism: Rhodocyclaceae bacterium; assembly: GCA_050486545.1. Taxonomy (GTDB): domain Bacteria; phylum Pseudomonadota; class Gammaproteobacteria; order Burkholderiales; family Rhodocyclaceae; genus DAOMNN01. Next base: position 68,560 of record JBJHDM010000001.1, read on the forward strand.
TGCTCGTTGCGGTGCTTGCGCAGGGCCACCTGCTGGTCGAGGGCGTTCCAGGGCTGGCCAAGACGCTGACCGTGAAGACGCTCGCGAACACGATCCGGGGGACGTTCCATCGGATCCAGTTCACGCCCGACCTTGTGCCGGCGGACCTGATCGGAACCCGTATCTACAATCTCAAGAGCGGCGAGTTTACGACCTCGCTCGGCCCGGTGTTCACCAATCTGTTGCTGGCCGACGAGATCAACCGCGCGCCGGCCAAGGTCCAGAGTGCCCTGCTCGAGGTGATGCAGGAGTATCAGGTCACGATCGCCGGCCAGACCCATCGCGTCCCGCGTCCCTTCCTGGTCCTGGCGACCCAGAACCCGATCGAAACCGAAGGCACCTATCCGCTGCCCGAAGCCCAGGTGGACCGCTTCATGATGAAGGTGCTGGTGGGCTACCCGAGCGAGGAGGAGGAATTCACGATCGTCGAGCGGGTGACCGGCCCGGGCGTCGTCATCGGGCCGATGGCCTCGACCGAGGATCTGGCCGACTTGCAGCGTGCCTGCCGCACTGCCTATGTCGACCCCTCGCTGATCCAGTACGCCGTGCGGCTCGTTTCCGCGACCCGCGATCCCGAACGTTACGGTATCCCCGAAGTCGCCCGCTACCTCAGTTTCGGCGCCAGTCCGCGGGCTTCGATTCACCTCATCGAAGGTGCGCGTGCGCTGGCCTTCCTGCGTGGCCGCAGCTACGCGCTGCCCGAGGATGTGACCGACCTGGCGACCGACGTGCTCCGGCACCGGCTGGTACTCACCTACGAAGCGTTCTCGGATGCGCTCACGGCGGACGATCTGCTCGACCGCATCATCGAGAAGATCCCCGCCCCCGAAAAGCCGCTGGAAAGCCATGTCCGGGTCGGCTCCCGATCCTGAGCGCATTCTCGCGCGAATCGAGTGGACCGTGCTGCGGCGCCTGGACGGGCTGCTGCACGGCAACTACCGCACGTTGTTCCGCGGCTTTGGCCTGGACCTCGCCGACCTGCGCGAGTATCAGTACCACGACGATGTACGCCATATCGACTGGAACGTGACCGCGCGACTGCAGATGCCCTACGTGCGGCAGTACAACGAGGATCGCGAGGTGAACGTGTGGTTCCTGCTCGATCTCAGTCCCTCGGTCGATTTCGGCTCCGGCCGGATGAAGCGCGCCCAGGCCATCGACTTCGTCGCGGTCATGGCGCGTGTGCTCACGCGCCACGGCAATCGGGTCGGTGCGCTGGTCTACGGCGACACGGTCGATACCGTGATTCCGGCGCGTAGCGGCCGACGGCAGGTGCTGTTGCTGCTGCACGAACTGATGCGACGGCCGCAGCTCGCGCGGGCCGCTCCGACGCGTCTGGGCGAGCTGATGCACCGCGCACTCGATGTCGTGCGGCGTCGTTCGCTGATCTTCGTGATCTCGGACTTCATCAGCGCACCCGGGTGGCAACGAACGCTCGGGCACCTTTCCCAGCGGCACGAGGTCGTCGCGGTACGTCTGCTCGACCCCGCCGAAGTGGAGCTTCCGGACCTCGGCATGGTGGTCCTGGAGGATGCCGAAACCGGGGAGCAGCTCTTCGTCGATACGCACGACCGAGGATTTCGCGAGCGATTCCACAGTCTCGCCGAGGCACGCGAGCAGGCCTTGCGTGCGGCCTTCGGACAGGCCGGGGTCGACGCGCTCGTGTTGGCGACCGACGACGAGTTGGTCGACGCCCTGTGCCGGTTCGCCGACCTGCGCAATGCGCGAAGCCGTCTTGGCGCGGGAGGGGCGCTTCCGGCTCACCTCGAGGCACGTCCATGAACTTCCTGTGGCCGACCATGCTCTGGTTGCTGCTCTGCGTTCCCGCACTGATCGCCCTGTACGTCGTGATCCTGCGACGGGGGCGCCGGGCGAGCCTGGCCCGGGGCGACCTTTCGATGCTGCGGCTGGCGGCCGAGCGCGGAACGGGGCTGCGCCGACATGTACCGGCATTGCTGTTGCTGCTCGCGCTGACGGCGCTGCTTGCGGCCGTTGCGCGCCCGACGGTGGAAATCCGCATCCCCTCGCGGGAGCAGACCGTCGTGCTGGCGATCGACGTTTCGGGTTCGATGCGCGCAACCGACATCGAGCCCACGCGCCTGGCGGCGGCGCAGGCGGCCGCGCGCGCGTTCGTCGAACGTCAGCCGCGCCATGTCCGGATCGGGGTGGTGGCCTTTGCATCGACGGCTTCGCTCGTCCAGGCGCCGACGGATCGCCGTGACGAGATCCTTGCCGCCATCGACCGCCTGCAACCGCAGTACGGGACCGCGATCGGCAGTGCGATCGTCGTGGCGCTGGCGACGATCTTTCCGAATACCGGAATCGAAGAGATCCTGCCCCTGGACGGGGCACCGCCGCAGGGACTCGAGCGCGGTGGAAGCCGGCCCCAGGCGCCATCCGGTGCGCACGACTTCGCTGCGATCATCCTGTTGACCGATGGGCAGTCCAACGCCGGTCCGGATCCCGTCGATGCGGCACGCATCGCCGCCGACTTCGGCGTACGGGTCTACACGGTCGGGGTGGGAACGGTCGCCGGCGAAGTTCTCCAGGTGGAGGGGTGGTCGATGCGCGTCGGCCTGGACGAGGACTCGTTGCGCGCGATCGCGGACCATACGCGCGGCAACTACTACCAGGCGCAGGACGCCGACGAGCTGATGCAGATCTATCGCAGACTGGAAACCCGGTTCGCGGTCCGGGCCGAGCTGGTCGAAGTGACTGGTGCGCTGACCGGGGCCGGTGCCTTGCTGGCCCTGATTTCGGCCTTTCTGTCGCTGCTCTGGTTCAATCGCATCCTGTAGGCCGTCTCGATTTCAGCCGATCGATTGCCGGCAGCGGGTCTCGTGCGAGCACAACGACAGGACCAGTGACAGCACGATGCAGGCGGCGATGAGCAGGAAACCGGACTGGAAGGCCTCGGGCGGATACTGGCGCACACCGTCCTCGATCGCACCCTGCCAGTTGCGGTCGAGCACCCAGCCGAAGGCCGGCTGCAACAGCATGCCGCCGAGTAGTGGCCCCATGTTGCAAACCCCCGATGCCGTGCCGGCCAGATGCGGCGGGACCGACTCCTTGTTGAACGCGAATCCGATGATGAGGTTGCCGGCGGCGAAACCGGCGACCAGCAGCACGACGATCAGTACGGGCAGGGGCAGGTGGACGAATCCGACCAGCCCCCAGCACGCGAGTGCCACGGCGCAGCCGGCGATATGCAGCGGCTTGCGGCGACCCAGCCGCTCCGACCAGGCGCCCAGCACCGGTCCGCCGATGGCCCATGCGACGAGGGATGCCGAAGTGATGGCGGCAGCGATGCTCGCATCGAGCCCGTAGGCCTGGCGCAGATAGGGCACACCCCACAGGCCGCCGAAGGTGAGGACCGCCCCGGCCACGCCGATCGGGCTGACGAGCAGGATCCAGACGTTGCGGTAGGTCATCACCTCCAGCAGTCCGCGCAGGATCGAGACGTGGCCGTGTTGTCCCGCCTGCACCGGATGATGGCTTGCATAGCCGTATTGCTGCGGATCGTTTCGCACCCGCAGCCAGATCGCAACGGCGAGCACGGCGGTCACGGCGGCCGAGACCAGCATCACCGGTCGCCAGCCGAAGGCATCGACCAGCAGTCGCAGTGGAACGCCGCCGAACACGCCGCCGACGATCCCCACGAACAGCGCCATGCCCGAGGCGAGGGCGAACTGGCGCGGTGCGAACCAGTGGGTCGCCAGCTTGAGCATCGAGACGAAGGCCACCGCCACGGAACCGCCAATCAGTAGCCGCCCAAAGCTCGCCCAGGCCAGGCTGTGGCTCATCGCGAACACGACGGTGCCGATTGCGGCCAGCGCCGCGCCAGCGGTGAGCAGCTTTCGCGCGCCCCAACGGTCCGCGAGGATGCCGGTCGGCACCTGCATGAGCACGTAGGCGTAGAAGTAGAACGCCGACAGGTTGCCCAGCGCCGCGCCGGTGATGGCGAACTCCGCCATCAGACGGTCGCTGATCACGGCCGGAGCCACCCGCTGGTAGAAGCCGATCAGGTACAGCAGTGCGCCCAGTCCCCATACGCTCCAGGCGAGGGTAGCGGGCGGAAGGGGTCTCGTTGTCATTGTCTGGTTTCGTATTCGCGACCCGGAACGAGCATTATCGCCCGTTCCGGGTCAGGCGTTGCACGCCGCCCATCAGGAGGAAACATGCTGACGGGCGAGAGGCGGGGCTGCGACCGGGGCGATCCGGCCGAGACCGCGCGCCGCCAGCAGCGCAACGCCGAGCAAGGCTGCGAGCGCTCCGATCATACCCGGCCAGCCGACGTGTTCCCAGGCCAGTCCCGACAGCGTGCCGACTACGCTCGATCCGACGTAGAAGCTGCACAGGTACAGCGCCGAGGCCAGTGCCCGCCGCTCCCCGGCCCGCCGGCCAACCCAGCCGCTGGCCGAGGTGTGCACGCCGAAGTAGCCGAAGGTAAACACCGCCACGCCGAGGATGACGACAATCAGCGTCTCGGACAGCGTCACGAACAGCCCCGCGGTGCAGATCGCCAGCATCGTGCCCAGCACCCGGCGTCGACCGATGCGGTCGATCAGGCGGCCCGTCCAGGCCGAAGAGAAGGTGCCCACCAGGTAGAGCAGGAACACCGCCCCGATCGCGGTCTGTCCCAGTGAGAACGGTGGCTCGTGCAGGCGGAAACCGAGATAGTTGTACAGGCTGGCGAAGGCGCCCATGATCAGGAAGGCGATCAGGAACAGCCAGCGCAGGCCGGCGTCACCGAACAACACGCGTGCATCGCCGGCGATGCGTGCCGGGCGCATTGTTCTCGGCTTGAAGTGGCGCGAGGCCGGCAGGTACCGCCAGAACACGACCGCCGCAAGCACGCCGACCAGTCCGAGTACCGCGAGCGCGATGCGCCACGAGGCGAAATCGGTGATTCCCGCGACGAGGAAACGCCCGCTCATCCCGCCAAGGGCATTGCCCGCGATGTAGAGGCCGATCGCCCGACCCTGTGCGTTGGGGGCGACCTCCTCGCCGAGGTAGGCCATCGCCGCGGCCGGCAGGCCGGCGATCACCGCACCCAACAGCAGACGCAGCACCAGCAACTGGTCGAAGCCCGTGGCGAATGCGGAAAGCAGCCCGATCGCCGCGGCCAGTACGAGCGCGATCTTCATGACGGTCTGGCGGCCGAAGCGGTCGGCCAGCACGCTTGCCGGAATCAGCATCGCCGCAAGGGATGCGGTGCCGGCCGAAACGAGCAGGCTCGCCCGCGTCGCACCCACGCCGAACTCGGCCGACAGCCCAGGCAAAATGGGTTGGGTCGCGTACAGCAGCGCGAAGGTCGCGAAACCGCCGGCGAACATCGCCAGGCTGGTGCGCCGGAAGTCCGGCGTGCCGGCCTCGATCAGCGGTGCTTCGGTGGTCGGGCAGGGGGGCATCTCTACAGGGGGTCTCATCGAAAGCTCCGGGGCGTGGCCCGTATTGCGGTCGGAATGCCGCATCCGATTCCGATGCTAGTGCGTCCTGTAAAATACGTCCAATATATTGTTATGCTGAAACATATATCTGGAAAGTATTCATGGAGCTTCGCCACCTGCGCTATTTCGTCGCCGTCGCCGAGGAACTGAGCTTCACCCGTGCGGCCGAGCGCCTGCACATCGGCCAGCCGCCGCTGTCGATGCAGATCCGCGATCTCGAAGACGACGTCGGGGCCCGCCTGTTCGACCGCAGCCGCCGCCGCGTGGCGCTGACCGAGGCCGGCCGCCGCTTTCTCGAACATGCGCGCGAGATTCTTGCCCGTGCCCAACTCGCCGCCGAGGAGGCGCGCCGCACCGGGCGCGGTGAGACCGGCCAGTTGCGGGTGGGCTTCACGTCGTCGATGCCGTTCACCTCGACCCTGCCCGACCTGCTGTTCACGTATCGCCAGCGTCATCCGGGCGTGGCCCTGCAGTTGCGCGAGTTGTTTACCGCCGAACAGTTCGACGCGCTGCGGCGCGGGGCGCTGGACGTGGGCCTGGTGCGCTACGGCGGGCTGCAGGCGCCGGCTGGCGTGCGCGCGCGAGAGATCGGCCGCGACCCGCTGCGGCTGGTGGTCAATGCCGCCCATCCGCTTGCGCACCGCACCGAGGTGTCGCTGGCCGAGTTTCGCGACGACGGCTTCGTCGGTTTCCCGCCGGACGCCGGGACCGGGCTGCCCGCGATCTTCGCACGGCTGTGCGCGCAGGCGGGTTTCGAGCCGCGCATCGTCCAGACCGCGCGCGAAGCGACCACCCAGATCGGGCTGGTCGCCGCTGGCCTGGGGGTTGCGATGCTGCCCGCTCCGCTCGAGTGCGTTCGCCTGCCGCGCGTCCGCTATCTCACGCTCACCGACCCCGACGCCTGCTTCGCCGTCGCGGTCGCGACGCCGGAGCGCGAGCCGGACCGCCTGCTGGAAACCTTTCTGGACGTGCTCGACGAGGTGTCCGGACGCAACCCGACTGGCGGTGTTTCGTCCTGGAGTGGGGATGAACGCAGCTGACGGGGCGATCCGGGTCGGACGATGGCGTCGATTGGATCGAGAACTCTTTCTACCGCGAGTGCTCGCGCCTTGTCGTAACAAGTGCCTTGTACCGTTCGCGTGTTGCGTGTTGGCGTCAAGGGCTTGGTGCAGGATAAGCGTCGTAATGCTCGACAAACCCGAATCGGATTTCAGTTGGTCGAGAACTATGTCGTAGACCTCTTCCAGAAGGACCATGAGAATGTCGTAGCTTCAGCATCGGCGTGTCTACAACGAGGACTAACGAAGTGAAGATCAATCTGCCCGTCACGCAAGCCGAGCGACCGTTCCCGAAGGGGGAATACATCGTCTCGAAGACCGATCTCAAGGGGATCACGACCTACGCGAACGACACGTTCGTGAAGGTCAGCGGTTTTTCTCGTGAGGAACTGATCGGCAAGAACCATAACCTCGTCCGGCATCCGGACATGCCGCCCCAGGCCTTCGAATGGTTGTGGAACACGATCAAGGAAGGTCGCCCATGGCGGGGCGTGGTCAAGAACCGCTGCAAGAACGGCGATTACTACTGGGTCGAAGCCCTGGTCGTGCCGGTTCGCAAGGAGGATCGTACCGTTGGCTACATGTCGGTGCGCACGGAACCGACCCAGGAACAGGTAGCCGCGGCCGAGCCGCTCTATCGCGACCTTCGGGAGAGCAAGGCGAAGATTCCCGAGCCGGGTCGCCTGCAGCGCGTCTCGTTGCGCGCGAAGCTGCTGGGGCTGGTCGCCGTGCTGGTCGTGCTGCAGGGGCTGGCCGGGCTGACCGGGCTGTTCGGCAGCGGGATGGGGCTTTCCGAGGCGATGAAGAACGGTCTGCTGCAGGCCTTCGGAGTGGGGGTGATCGCGGTCGGACTGGCGCTGGCTTTCCTGCTCCACTCGGCGCTCGGGGTGATCGGACGGATCACCGACCATCTCGACCAGATCAGCCAGGGCAACCTGACCGCCGAGATTCCGATCGGGCGCCTGGACGAACTGGGCAGGCTCAACGACGGCCTGGTGACGATGCAGACCCATCTCAAGGTGATGATGGCCGAGATCGCGGAGATGGCGCGGGTGGTCGGCACGAATGCCCGGGATTTCAGTGAGGAGATTTCGCGGATGTACAGCCAGTCCGAACAGCAGTCGGGGGCGGTGACGAACATCGCCGGGGCGATGAAGCAGGTGAGTGCATCGGCGCGCGATGCGGCGAATTCGGCCGATGAGACGGCCGGTGCCGTCGTGCGTTCGGGCGAAGGGCTCGGCCAGGTCAAGTCGCAGATGCGCCAGAGTCGCGCGGCCTCCCAGGCTGTGGTGCGCACGATGACCGAGGCGAGCGAGACGATGCGCCACCTGTTCGACTCCATCGAACAGGTCGGCACGATCACGCGCGGCATCCAGGAGATCGCCGAGCAGACCAACCTGCTGGCGCTCAATGCGGCGATCGAGGCCGCGCGGGCAGGCGAGATGGGGCGCGGGTTCGCGGTCGTCGCAGACGAGGTGCGCAAGCTCGCGGAACGTTCGCGGGTCCAGGCGGAGAAGATCGGATCGACCGTCGAGGGCATCCAGGCCGCGACGCAGAGTGCGGTGCGGAGCATGGACTCGGCCGGTGGCCAGGTCAAGGAAACCGACGTGCAGATGGATGCGACCGAGGAGGCCTTGCTGAAGGTTGCGGAGCAGGGCGAGCGCATCAGCGACATGGCGCGCGAGATCGCAAGCGCGTCGGCCCAGCAGTCGAGCGCGAGCGAAGCGATCACGGAGGACATACAGCGCATTGCGGAGGCGACGAACACCAACCTGGAAGTGGTCGCCCGTACGCGCGAGGAAGCGCAGTCTCTCGACCGGACGGCGGGCAAGCTCGACGAGCTGATCCGGTTCTTCCGCTACATCCGCTCGGGGGGCGAGGCTTCGGCCGTGCGGCCGGCGGCTGGAAGCTGAGCAGCGACCGGCGTTTCAGAAGCGGTGGCGTCTGCCCACCGCCGAGGGGACGACGCGTTCGGGACCGAACGTGTCGACGAGCCGATGCACGGCGCGCCAGCCGGTGCAGTGACCCGGCACCAGCATCTTCAGGTCGAACGCCCGCAGGGCCTCGACCGTTTCGGGAATGACCGTCTCGGCGGGCATGCCCGACAGGTGGAAGCCACCCATCACGCCGTACAGCGGCACCGGATCGAATCGCTCGCGGGCATCGGTGAGGACATTGATCACCCCCGCGTGCGAACAGGCGGTGAACACCAGGATGCCCTTGTCGCGTAAGTGCACCGCGACGTAGCGTTCGTCGAGTATGGCCGCGTCGTCGACCCAGGTGCCGTCGGGTTCGCGACGCACGTGGCCGGGAAGCCCGGTCTCGAACGGCGTCACGCGGGGGATCTCGCCGCTCAGGTAGAACAACTCGTCGAGCAGCAGCCGTTCGCCGCCGTCGAGCACCAGGTGGGCACCGGCCGCTTGCAGTGTGGCCGGGTCGGGGACGTCCTCGAAAGGAATCAGTGCGCCGTCCGGCCGGCGCATCGCCCGCGGTACGAACATGTCGGGGTTGGCATGCACGGGGACCGGCCGTCCGCCGTTGGCTTCGACGATCCGCTCCAGTGCGGTCGTCATGCCGCCCACGTGGTCCCAGTGCCCATGTGAGAAGACGGCGGCGTCGATGACCCCGAAGTCGACGCCGAGTCGGTTTGCGTTGCGCTCGATCCCGTAGCCCTCCGGGCCGGAATCGAACAGCAGCGTGCGCGAATGCTCCCCGTCGCGCGCCGTGACGAGAAGCGAAAGCCCCCATTGGGCGCAGCACAGGCAGCGCCCCGACAGTTCGTGTGCGCCGGCCGTGAACACGTTCGGGATTTCCGGCGTGACGCCGGTCGGAACGGTCGACAGCAGGTCGCTGACGTTGTCGACCAGCACCAGCACCCCGCAGTGATCGATTGCGCGCAATTCGTTCACGATTCCGGCTCCCGCGGGTTGGGGTCAGGTGCCGGCGGTGGCGTGCCACATGCGCAATTGCTCGAGCGACAGGCTCTGGTCCTGCGGCAGCACCATGCGCGCGCCTTCGAATTCGTCGTGGATCGTGTAGTCGCTCACCGTCACGACGGTGGGGATGCCCGCTGCGAGGCTTGCCGCCAGGCCGTGGGCGGAGTCCTCGACTGCGAGGCAGTCGTGGGCAGGCAAGCCCAGTTCCTCAAGCGTCCACAGGTAGATGTCGGGCGCGGGTTTCTTGCTTGCGACCTTGTCGCCGGAGGCGATGACGTCGAACCAGGTGTCGGCCTCGGGACCGAGGTTGGCCTTGAGCAGGCCGACCACGTTCTCTCGCTTGGAGCTGGATGCGATCGCGATCCGCAATCCTTCGGTGCGGGCGTCGCAGATGAGCTGGCCGAGATCGGCCCGCAGCGGGATCGCACCGGCGCCGAGCAGGCGCTGGTAGTTGCGCGTCTTGATCTCGTGAATCCGCTGCAGCAGCTCTTCGAAGTCGGGCCGGGCGAAAGTTGCCGGGTCGAAATGCTCGGCGTAGTGACGGATGCGCTCGCGGCCGCCGGCAATTTCCAGCAGGCTGCCGTAGAAGGCTTCGTCCCAGTGCCAGGACAGGCCCACTTCGGCGAACGCCGCGTTGAAGGCCGGCCGGTGGCCGTCCCGTTCGGTGTTCGCCAGAGTGCCGTCGACGTCGAAGATCAGTGCGCGCAGTGTCATGGAGTCGGTAACCCTTCGGTGAGATTGGCCCTGCCCGGCTCTCGCCGGTCCGTGTCGGTCCGGATTGAAATGTCCGAAACCGGATTGTGGCGGTACAAATGTACACCGCTAATGATAGACTTTCGCGACGGCATTGAGCACGTGCGCAAACACACTTCGCCAGGAACAAAGCAATTGAAGCCCACCGATACGAACGCGCCCGACTATTTTCACAAGGTCGTGGACTGCCAGTGGGCGTGCCCCGCCCACACCCCCGTTCCCGAGTATATCCGCCAGATCGCCGCCGGCCAGTTCGCCGAGGCCTACCTGATCAACTGGCGCTCGAACGTCTTCCCCGGCATCCTCGGCCGCGTCTGCGACCGGCCGTGCGAGCCGGCCTGCAGGCGCGGGCGGGTCGACAAGGAGCCGGTCGCGATCTGCCGCCTGAAGCGCGTCGCCGCCGACTTCAAGGACGATATCCGCGACCGGTTGCCGACCGCGCCGAAGGAGAAGAACGGCAAGCGCATTGCCTGTGTGGGTGCCGGGCCGGCCTCGCTGACCGTTGCGCGTGACCTCGCCGTGCTCGGCTACGAGGTCACCGTGTTCGACGACGGCGCTCGCGCGGGCGGCATGATGCGCAGCCAGATCCCGAAGTTCCGCCTGCCCGACGAGGTCATCGACGAGGAGTGCGGCTATGTCGCCGGACTCGGGGTCGTCGTCCATCAGAACCGCTGGATCGCGAGCCTGGGCGAATTGCTCGCCGAGGACTGGGATGCCGTGTTCGTCGGCACCGGCGCGCCACGCGGGCGCGATGCCGAACTGCCCGGCCGCAAGGAGGCCGCGGCCCACATTCATGTGGGCATCGAGTGGTTGGCCAACGTCGCCTTCGGCCACGTCGATCGCATCGGCAAGCGCGTGATCGTGCTCGGCGGCGGCAACACCGCAATGGACTGCTGCCGTTCCGCACGCCGTCTCGGTGGCGAGGAGGTGCACGTGGTCGTGCGCAGCGGCTTCGACGAGATGAAGGCCTCGCCGTGGGAGAAGGAGGATGCGATGCACGAGGGCATCCCGATCCACAACTTCCTCATGCACACCGAGTTCCTGCACGAGGACGGGCGCCTGACCGGCGTGCGCTTCGAAAAGGTGCGCGCCGAGTATGACGACCGGGGCCGGCGCAGCCTGGTGCCGACCGGCGAGCCCGACGTGATCATGGAATGCGACGACGTGCTGATCGCGATCGGCCAGGAGAACGCCTTTCCGTGGATCGAGCGCGACATCGGCGTCGAGTTCGACAAGTGGGGCCTGCCGGTGCTCGATCCGGTCACGCTGCAATCGACGTTGCCGCGGGTGTTCTTCGGCGGCGATTCTGCTTTCGGGCCCAAGAACATCATCACCGCGGTTGCCCAGGGCCACGAAGCGGCGATTTCGATCGATCGTTTCTGCCGCGGGCGTCCTCTCGACCGCCGCCCGCCCCCGACGGTCAACCTCGTGAGCCAGAAGATGGGCATCCACGAGTGGAGCTACGACAACCAGATCTCGGAAGAGGCGCGCAAGAAGGTGCCGCTCAAGGCGCTGGAGGACACGCTGGCCAGCATCAAGGTCGAGGTTGAACTGGGCTTCGACGTGCGACTGGCCTGCGCGGAAACCGAGCGCTGCCTGAACTGCGACGTGCAGACGGTGTTCACCCCGAAGCTGTGCATCGAGTGCGACGCCTGTGTCGACATCTGTCCGGTCGAGTGCATTAACTTCACCGCCGATGGCGACGAGGACGAGGTGCGCGGGCGCCTTCGGGTGCCGGCAAGGAACCCGGGCCAGGCGATCTACGTTGCCGATGGCCTGAAGACGGCCCGCATCATGGCCAAGGACGAGAACGTGTGCCTGCATTGCGGCATGTGCGCAGAGCGCTGTCCGACCGGTGCGTGGGACATGCAGAAGTTTTTCCTGAACGCAGCCCTTGCGGGGGCGGAGGCGCCGAGAACATGAGTGCCGTGACTTCCATCCAGAACTGCAACGACTTCGTCATCCGGTTCGCCAACGTCAACGGCTCGGGTTCGGCTTCGGCCAACGAGCTGTTCGCGCGCATCATCCTGCGCATGGGCGTGCCGGCGGCGCCACGCAACATCTTTCCGTCCAACATCCAGGGTTTGCCGACCTGGTACGAGGTGCGCGTCTCCGAGGCGGGCTGGCTCGGTGCGCGCGGCGGCTGCGACATGATGGTCGCGATGAACCCCCAGACCTGGGACCGCGACGTCGCCGCGATCGATGCGGGCGGCTACCTGTTCTACGACTCGACCAAGCCGCTGCCGCGCTCGAAGTTCCGCGACGACATCACGGTGCTGGGCGTGCCGCTCACGTCGATGTGCAACCAGGAATACACCGACGCACGCCAACGCCAGCTGTTCAAGAACGTGATGTACGTCGGGGCGCTGGTCGCCCTGCTCGACATGGATTTCGCAGAGGCCGAGCGGCTCATCGCCGATCGCTACCGCGGCAAGGACAAGCTCATCGAGGCCAACGTCAATGCGCTGCGCCTGGGCTACGACTACGCGAAGACGCACCTGCCGTGCCCGATCGGGCTGCGCGTGGCACGCAGCGACCAGGTCGGCGACCGCATCTTCATTGACGGCAACAGCGCCAGCGGCCTGGGGGCGGTCTATGGCGGCGCGACCGTCGCGGCGTGGTATCCGATCACCCCGTCGACTTCGGTCATCGAGGCCTTCACGAGCTACTGCCGCAAGTTCCGCACCGATCCGGACAACGGCAGGGGGCGCTACGCGATCGTCCAGGCCGAGGACGAACTCGCCTCGATCGGCATGGTGATCGGCGCCGGCTGGAACGGCGCGCGTGCATTCACCGCGACCTCCGGTCCGGGCATCTCGCTGATGCAGGAGTTCTTCGGACTCGCCTACTTCGCCGAGATCCCGGCGGTGGTCTTCGACGTGCAGCGCGGCAGCCCCTCGACCGGCATGCCCACGCGCACCCAGCAGTCGGACCTGCTCGCCTGCGCCTATGCTTCCCACGGCGACACACGGCACGTGCTGCTGTTCCCGGAGGACCCCTACGAGTGCTTCACCCTGGGCGCGCAGGCCTTCGATCTGGCCGAACGACTGCAGACCCCGGTGTTCGTGCTGCTGGATCTGGACATCGGCATGAACGAGCACCTGTGCGCCCCGTTCGACTGGGACGACGAGCGTCGCTACGACCGCGGCAAGCTGATGAGCTACGAGGATCTGGAGGCAGGCAAGAACTTCGGCCGCTACCTCGACGTCGACGGCGACGGCATTCCGTTCCGCACGATCCCCGGCACGCATCCGACCAAGGGCGCGTACTTCACGCGCGGCACCACGCGCAACGCCTACGCCAAGTACAGCGAGACCGGCGCCGACTACGTCTACAACATGGAGCGGCTGCGCCGCAAGTTCGACACCGCGAAGGCGCTCGTGCCCGCGCCCGTCGTGCAGTCGGCCTCGCAGCCCACGCGCATCGGCGTGATCCATTACGGGTCGACCGGGCCGGCGATGGCCGAGGCCCACGCGTTGCTCGAGGACCGCGGCATCCACGTCGACGCGATGCGCGTGCGGGCCTTTCCGTTCGCCGACGAGGTCATGCAGTTCATCGCCGATCACGACTTCGTCTTCGTCGTCGAGCAGAACGAGAGCGCCCAACTGCGTACGCTGCTCATCAACGAGGGCGACATCGATCCGAAACGGCTCGTGCGCGTGCTCCATTACGACGGCTCGCCGATCACCGCGCGCTTCATCGCCGGCAGGATCGCCGACGTCGTCACCGACCGCAAGGTCAGCCCCATCGGTCAACCCGTTCGCAAGGTGGCGCCATGACCTATCTCGCCAAGCCCCGACTCCTGACCGCCGACGCACCGAAGAACGCGCTCGGCTACACGCGCCGCGACTATGAGGGTGCGATTTCGACGCTGTGCGCCGGCTGCGGCCATGACTCGATCAGCGCTGCAGTGGTGCAGGCATGCTTCGATCTCGACATCGAACCGCACCGCGTGGCCAAGCTCTCGGGCATCGGCTGCTCGTCGAAGACGCCGGACTACTTCCTGGGCAACTCCCACGGCTTCAACAGCGTGCATGGGCGCATGCCCTCGGTGCTGACCGGTGCGGCGCTCGCGAATCGCGATCTCATCTACCTCGGCGTGTCCGGTGACGGCGACTCGGCCTCGATCGGCATCGGCCAGTTCGCGCACGCGATGCGCCGCGGCGTGAACATGACCTACATCGTCGAGAACAACGGCGTCTACGGTCTCACCAAGGGCCAGTTCTCGGCCACCGCAGACAAGGGCTCGAAGAGCAAGCGCGGCGTGGTCAACAGCGACAGCCCGATCGACCTGGTCGCGCTCGCGCTGCAACTCGGCGCGAGCTATGTCGGGCGCAGCTTCTCGGGCGACAAGGAGCAACTCGTGCCGCTGATCAAGGGCGCGTTGCGCCACAACGGCCCCGCCTTCATCGACGTGATCAGCCCGTGCGTGACCTTCAACAACCACGCCGGTTCGACCAAGAGCTACGACTACGTGCGCGAGCACAACGAGGCGGTCAACCGCGTCGAGGTCATCCTGCCGCGTGACCGCATCGAGACCTCCTACCCGCCCGGCTCGCTGCGTCGCGTCGTGCAGCACGACGGCTCCATCCTGCACCTGCGCAAGCTCGCCGAGGACTTTGATCCGACCGACCGCATCGGCGCGATCAACCATCTGCAGGAGCGTCAGGCGCTGGGCGAGATCGTCACCGGCTTGCTCTACGTCGACAGCAATGCGCAGGACATGCACGGCCACCTGAACACGGTCGAAAAGCCGCTCAACCAGCTCGGCGACGCCTACCTGTGCCCGGGCAGCCAGGCGCTCGAAGCCCTGAACGCCTCGCTTCGCTGACCCCGGTCAGCGCCGCTTCAGGCGCCACAGAGAGGTGACTTCGGCGGCCCGCGCCGCATGGAGCGGGTCGTCCGGGTCCGAGGCGCGACGGTGTCGCGGACGGGTGTCCGCCCGGCCGACGACCGCCAGGCCGCCCGCTTCGAACGCATCGAGCAGCGCCTGGCGTGTTCTGAGGCCCAGGTGTTCGGCCAGGTCGGACAGAATGAGCCAGCCTTCGCCGTCCGCTTCGAGATGCGCGGCCAGTCCGGAGAGGAAGGCCTGCAGCATCCGGCCTTCCGGATCATAGACCGCGGTCTCCAGGGTCGACACCGGCCTGGCCGGAATCCACGGCGGGTTGCACACGACCAGCGACGCACGCCCTTCCGGGAACAGGTCGGCTTCGACGACCTTTACCTGCTTGTCCAGGCCGAGTCGTTCGAGGTTCTCCCGTGCACAGGCCAGGGCCCTTGCCGAGCAGTCGGTGGCGACGACTTTCCGGACCCCGCGCCGCGCGAGCACGGCGGCGAGCACGCCGGTCCCGGTACCGATGTCGAAGGCGCGATCAAGCGCCGGAAGCGGGGCGTCGGCGACCAGTTCGACGTACTCGCCACGCACCGGCGAGAACACGCCGTAGTGCGGGTGAATCGATGCGCCCAGCGCTGCGACCGGGACCCCCTTGCGCCGCCATTCGAAGGCTCCCACGATGCCGAGCAGTTCGCGCAACGACGTCACGTAAGGCTCAGTCGCCGGCCCGTATGCCTCGGTGCACGCCTCGGCGACCTCGGGCGCCCGCCCGAGCGCGATCCGGTGTCCGGCCTCGAATGGCAGGAGCAATCGCCCGAGGGTGCGGACGCGCTGAGACTGGGCCATGCGAGCGGCGTGGAATGCGTCGGCGGGGCTCGCCGGAGTCCGCGGCTCCCGTCTGTTGCGACTGCGTGCAATGCGCCGCTCCAGGGCCTGCAGCAGTTGCCGAGCGTTGTGATAGTCGCCCCGCCAGAGGATCGCCGTGCCTTCGCAGACCAGCCGGTAGGCCGCATCGGCCTTCATGTGGTCGTCGGCCACGACAATGCGCGCCGGGGGCGACACGCCGCCTTCGGAGCGCCAGCGGGCGACGTGTGTTTGGCCGCCCTCGGTCCATTCGAGGACGTCGTGTGATCCGCGAGATGCGTGGGCCTGGTCTCCCGGGATGGGTGGTTCAGTGTCGCGCATCGAGACGTTCAAGCTGCCCGGGCCACCGCAGAATCTGCGCGTCCGCGGTGATCAAGGTGGCGTCGTGTCGCAGGGCGCTGGCGACAATGAATCGGTCGGCCGGATCGCGGTGAAGACCCTCCAGCGTTGTCGACAGCAGGGCGAGCGTGCCGTCGACGGGCAGTTCCCGCACACCAGCCTGGAGAAGATCGGTGCGCCAGGCGTCGACCGTGACCGGTAGTGCGATGCGTCCGCGTTGCGTGAGAATGGCCACTTCCCAGTAGCTGATTGCGCTGACTGCGACCGCGTCTGCCTTCCAGGCTGCTTCGATGGCCGCGCGTGCGGTTGGGCCGAGTGTCTCGTCGTTCCGATCCATCCAAAGCAGCGTATGGGTGTCGAGGACGATCACTCGAGGACCTTCCATTCATCGTCCCCGATGGGCGTGATCACGTCTCCCTGAATCTGGAGTTGTGGGTGCAAGCCGAAGGGCGATGACGCACGGCTCCCCGAATAGGGATGGAGTTCGGCGATCGGCTTGCCGTTCTTGGTGACTACGAGAATCTCGCCGCTGGCCGCGACGCTGTCCATCAGTGCGAGGCAGCGGGCCTTGAACTCGGATGCACGAATTGTTTGCATTTGCTTGTTTCGTGAAATGACCATAGTGGTGACTATAGTCACAAAAATGAGGGCAATCAAGCGGATCGTGATGCGGTCGTCGTGTGGCCGTATCACGCTTACTTGAGCAGCCGCCTGCGCGTGAGCGCCAGCGCGATCCAGAACCCGGCTACGCCATAGGCGATCAGTACCACGAGGTGGTAGACGACGGCCTGCGGGACTTCTCCGAGGAGCAGCGGGCGGGCGAGCTGGACGGCGTGGGCGAGGGGGAGCAGTTCGGTGAGCGTGCGCACCGCCGCGGGAAGCTGGTCGATGGGGAAGAAGACGCCGGAGAGCAATGTCATCGGGGTGATGAACAGCGTGAAGTAGTACATGAAGAAGTCGAAGCTCGGCGCCAGGGCGGTCACGATCAGGCCGAGGGCGGCGAAGGTCAGGCCAATCAGTACGATGAGCGGCAGCAGCCACAGGGCGTAGCGGGTCTCGGCGAAGCCGAAGACGGTCACCACGAGCAGGATCGCCGCGCCGGCGAGAAAGGCCTTGGTGGCGGCCCACACGAGTTCTCCGAGCAGGATGTCGTCCAGTTCGACCGGTGCGTTGAGGATTGCATCCCAGGTCTTCTGCACATGCATGCGCGAGAAGCCGGAGTACAGGCTCTCGAACGAGGCGCTGTTCATCGTCGAGTAGCACACCATGCCTGCAGCCAGGAAGCTGATGTAGGAAACGCCGGCGACCTCCGGGACCAGCATCCCGATGCCGAAGCCCAGGCCGAACAGGTAGATCATCGGGTCGGCGAGGTTGCCCAGCACCGAGGGCAGCGCAAGCTTGCGCCAGACGAGGAAGTTGCGCTGCCAGACCGGCAGGAATCTGGGCGAGAGCCGGGGTGGGCGCCAGGCTGTGGACGTCATCGCATTCAGTCGCGCAGTTCGCGGCCGGTGAGCCGGAGGAAGACGTCCTCCAGGTTTGCGGGGCGGTGCAGATAGCGCAGGCCGGGCTGGGTCTCGAGATGGGCGATCAGCGGACTGGCGTCGGCGACGTAGCAGAACGCCGTTTCCCCGCTGACTTCGAAGCGCCGTGCGTGATCCGCCGCGTGGCGGGCCGCCCAGGCCTCGGCCCCGCGGCCTGGGCCTTCGCCGGCCCAGTCGCCGTACACTTCGACGACCTGGGGTTCGACGTGCGCGGCGATCAACTGGCGCGGCGTGCCCTCGGTGAGGATGCGCCCGGCATCGAGAATGGCGAGCCGGTCGGAGAGGCGCTCGGCTTCGTCCATGAAATGCGTGGTCAGCAGTACCGTGGTGCCATCGCGGATCAGCCGCTTGAGCCGGTCCCAGATGAGGTGCCGTGCCTGGGGATCGAGGCCGGTGGTGGGCTCGTCCAGGACGAGCAACTCGGGTCGGTTGACCAGTGCGCGCGCAAGGGTGAGACGGCGCTTCATGCCGCCGGACAGAGTCTGGATCCGTTCGTCGCGCCGGCCTTCCAGGCCTGCAAAATCGAGCAGCTCCGGGATCCGTGCGAGGATCTCGGTGTCCGGCAGGCCGAAGTAGCGTCCGTAGACAAGGAGGTTCTCGGCGCAGGTGAAATCCGGGTCGAGGTTGTCGACCTGCGGGACGATGCCCACGTGCATGCGGGCTTCGCGGGCACGTTCCGGCACCGGAAACCCGGCTAGCGTGATCGTTCCGGAAGTCGCCGCGGTCAGGCCGAGCGCGCAGCGCAGCGTGGTGGTCTTTCCGGCCCCGTTGGGGCCGAGCAGCGTGAAGCACTCCCCGCGATGCAGCGCCAGGTCGATGCCGGCAACGACGAGGGCGTCGCCATAGCGCTTGGTCAGTCCGCGTATCGTAAGCGGCGCCCGGCCCTCGGTCGTGGCCGGACGCCCGGTATGCGCAACGACGGTGCCGTGGAGTGCCGTACCGGCCATCAGCCTGCCGGCGGGACGGTGTCGACGAAGCTCGGGCGCGCGAACAGGCGCTCGGAAAGGGTTTTCAGCCCGGAATGGCGGCCCCGCCAGTCGACTTGCGGGAAACGCAGATCGAGGTAGCCGAGCGCCACGGCGGCCGAGATGTCGCCCAGACCCATTGCATCGCCGTGGAACCACGTGCGTCCGGCGATGCGTCCTTCCAGCACGGCCAATCCACGCTCGATCTTCTCCATCTGGCGCGAGATGACCGCATCGCTGCGTTCGCCGTCCGGGCGGCGCGATTCGAGCAGTGCGGTGACCGCGGCGTCGACGATACCGTCGGCCAGCGCCTCGGTCTGGCGTACGCGCACGGCTTCAAGCGGTTCGGTCGGCACCAGTTCGGGCTGCACGCCGAGGGTCTCTAGATACGCCGCGACGACGGGGGAGTCGAAGAACACCTCGCCGTCATCGAGCACGAGCACGGGAACCTTGCCCAGCGGGTTGACCTCGGGAACCTGGGTGGCGGACTCCCACGGCGAGTCGACCACGAGTTCGAAAGGAAGGCCTTTTTCGGCCAGGATGATCCGGATCTTGCGTGCGTAGGGGCTGGTGAGCGATGCGAACAGCTTCATGACGATCCTCCTGTTTGTCGCGATCACAAGGGCGCAAAGGCGCCGGTGACGATGTCGCGAATGACGTGAAGTTTGCCGTGGAAGAAATGATCGGCACCGGGGACCACCACCACCGGCTGTTCCTGCGGTCGGGCCCAGTCGAGGACGTTTGCCAGGGCGACGGTCTCGTCGGTTTCGCCGTGGATGACCAGCGCCGGAATGTTTTTGGGCAGGGGGCCGGTGTCGTAGTGACGCGCGCCGTCGGCGGCTGTTCCGGCCGCGACGCCGACCAGCACGATGCGCCCCGGCGGGGTCATGCCGCCTGCGAGCCGTGCGGCGACCTGGGTCTGGACGTAGCCCCCGAAGGAAAATCCACCCAATGCAAGTGGCAGGAATCCCCAGCGCGATTGGGCCCAGGCGATGATCGAGAGCATGTCCTCGGTCTCGCCCCGCCCTTCGTCGTGCTCGCCGTCGCTGCCCCCGACGCCGCGGAAGTTCGGCCGGATCACGACATAGCCCAGATCGCGGAAGATGCGCGCGAGCGTGTGCGCGACCTTGTTGGTGTTCGTGCCGCCGTACAGCGGGTGGGGGTGGCATACGAGCGCGATGCCCCGGACCTCGTGAGGGGCGTCGATCAGCGCTTCGACGGCGCCTTCCGCGCCGCGCAGCACGACCTTCTCGGTGGGCAGCGGGCGGCTCATCCCGCGTCGCCCAACTGCAGGCGCTTGACGATGCGTCCGTGGACGAGGTGCTCGTCGATGATCTCGTCGATGTCTTCCTTGTCGACATAGGTGTACCAGACATTGTCGGGGTACACCACGAGCACCGGTCCCTCGTCGCAGCGGTCGAGGCAGCCGGCCTTGTTGATCCGGACCTTGCCGCGTCCCTTCATCCCCAGCGCTCCGATCCTGTCCTTCGCGTAGGTCTGCATCGCCACCGCGTCCTGGTTCGCACAACAGGTGTCACCGGGTTCGCGCTGGTTGCAGCAGAAGAAGACGTGATGCTTGAAGTAGCTCATCCGTGGGCTCCGTGGGGCGGGCAGTCGTTGTTGTGGATCGGGCCATTATAGCCGCGGGACCGGAACGCCTGACCGGGGTTTCAGCGCGTGTGCAGATGTTCGCCGCGCCAAAGTCCGAGTGCCGAGAGATAGGCCAGGGCCAGAAACGGCCACACACCGGCCACGAATTGGGTGAGGCCGTGGAAGTTGAGGAAGTTCCCGTGGTCGAGCAGGCGTTGGCCGACCGCGAGATACGGGTTCTCGGGCATGAGATTGGTGAGCGTGGTTGCGATGAGTACGGCCACGCCGGCCAGTGCGTGCTGATGGATTCTCGGCAGGAGCATGGCACCGGTGAGCAGGATGGCGCCGATCGCCAGTCCGTTGCGGCTGCCTGGCGTGAGCCAGGCCATCGGTGCCCCGGGGTCGAAGAACGAGTAGTCGGCGAGCGACTTGGCCGCCACCGCGAGCAGCAGGAGCACCGCGATCGGCAGCGGGTGTCCGCTGCGCATCATGCAACGGGCGAGCAAGCCGATCGCGAGCATGCTGGTGGCCACCAACGTGGCCTCGAGGGCGATGAACTGCCCCGGGTCGAAAGGCAGCGCCGTGGGCAATTGCAGCAGCTGGCGCACGTCGCCGCTGGAAAAGATCATGCTCTCGGGCATCAGTTGGGTGAGCAGCCACAAGCCCAGAAGGATCAGCCCGAGGTCGCCCGTACGCCCGGGGATGATGCGTTCCGACCGCCAGCGATGGAGCCAGCCCTGTACCCCGAACAGTCGGCGCCCCCACAGCACGCCGAGTACCGCACCGACGAAGGCGCCGAGCGTGTTGCAGCCCAGGTCGACATTCGACGAGATGCGCGTCGGGAGAAAGTTCTGCGTGGTTTCGATCGACAGGCTCAGCAGTCCTGCCAGGAACGTGGTGACGACGATCGTGCCGAATCGTCCCAGTCTCGGTGGCAGCGACGGAGCCAGCACGAACCCGAGTGGAACGTAGCCCAGGACATTCAGGACGAGATCCTCCATGCGGACGTACTTCGGCCACGGAGCGAAGAGATAGTCGAACAGGGGCAAACCGGTCGTGCGCCATCCGGTAAACGGATGCAGGCAGGCATAGGCGATCAGCAGCGCATAGGCGATGGCGAGGGATCTGGTCAGGGATGTGGCGGTGCCGGCTGCCTGCATGGAGCGGATCGGAGGCGAGGTCGGGACCCCGATTCTAACCGACACGATGTGGTGGCGAGCGCTCTGCGGCTCGCCGGGATCAGGCCAACGGGCCGGACTCCGCTTGCGGGCCGGCAATGCGGTCGCGACCGCTGCGCTTGGCCCGGTAGAGTCGATCGTCGGCCGCGCGGAACACCGCGTTGGGTGTGTCGCCATCGTCCCCGAAGCTTGCGATGCCCACACTCACCGTAATGCCCAGCGGCTGGCCGTCGGCCGCCTGCAAGCGAAGTCCCGCCACAGCTTCCCGTACCCGGTCCGCAACCGCCAGGGCGGAACCGGCGTCATCGTGCGGCAACAGGATCATGAACTCCTCTCCGCCGGTCCGTCCGATGACATCGGTCGGTCGCAGTACGGCACGTGCCGCCTTGACGAAGGCCTTGAGAACGAGATCGCCCGCCGCGTGTCCGTGGGCGTCGTTGATGCGCTTGAAGTGGTCGAGATCGAGTGCGAGCAGGGACAGGGGGGTGCCTTCGCGCTGTGCACGCGACCACTCGACTCCGATGCGCTGCATGAAGTCGCGCCGGTTGCTCGCTCCGGTCAGTGCGTCGGTGGCGGCCAGGTGGCGCAGGGCGGTGTTGGCCGCTTCGAGCCTGCGCATCATCTCTTCCTGGCTGTGCATGCCGGAGAAGCTGCGGGTCGTGTGGTAGGCCTGCACCAAGCCGTAGCTGAGCAGCAGGAATCCGCCTGCGAAGATCGTGTGGGCGAGCCACCACTGGTGGTTCCACGCACTGCTGAGAATGAATGACACCGAGGACTGCGCGAACATCGCCAGCGCGAGTGCGTAGATCGTCAGCAGCGGTGAGGCATGGCGGATCCGCAGCATCAATCCGATGCCCGCCAGGGCGCACAGGAAGGCGAGTCCTTCGGTCCCGCGGCGCAGCCAGCCCAGCGATCCGAAAGGCGCGATCGCCAGGACCGCGATGACAAGGTCGACGAAGACGAAGGCGGTGATCCAGCGCCACCAGAATCCGTTGTTGCGGAAGTGCGCGGGATCTTCGGCCGGCTTTCCGTACTGAAGCAGACCGACGATCAGCAGCGCGACCATTGCCAGCCGCGAGACGGGTCCATAGGTCAGGAACAGGGGCAGATTGTGATCGGCGAGGCGTGTCAGGAATCCGTGTGGCGCATAGAGGATCGTGAAGGCCAGCAGGCCCAGCGTGACCCAGCGCAGGAAGGCTTCGCCCGAGGACTCGTAGCAGCGCCAGGTCACCCAGGAGATGAAGGCCGACAGCAGGATCGCGACGCCGATGGCCAGTTCGTGGAAGGGGTGATGCTCGAAACGCAGCCCCGGATCCTGGAAGAGTTCGAGGTAGATGATGGCGATCGACGGAATCAGCGCGAAGCCGATCGTGAGCAGCGCCACGTACGCCCTCGTCAGCGTCTCGGGGAGCCAGCCCATGCGTTGCCCCAGGTCCTCTTCATTGAGGTTGTCGGCCATGGTCGTTCGTGGTTGCGGTGCTTGTTCCGTGAAGCGGGTCGCCAGCCTGCAGCGTATCCCGTCGGTGCCGACGACCGAACCGGGGCGCCCTGGTCCGCATATGCCTCCTACAGGCTTGTCGGGGGAACCTTACCATCTCGGCAGTGCCGGCCGAGCGGCATTAGTTCGCACTTGCGCTGTGCGAGTCGCGTGCGGACACTCCAGTCGGTGAAATGGTTCAGAAGCCGATGGCCTCGCTGCGATCGGTGATGCGCTGGCGGGTCAGCGGGTTCAGGCGTCGCAGCAGCGATGCGGGGCCATATTCCTGTTGCAGGGCTTCCCAGTCGACCGCATCCAGTGTGTTCTTCACCAGCAGGCCCAGGTCGGTGTCACCTTCCATGAGCAGCCTTCGGCCGAAGAAGAGGGTGTCGGCGTCTTCCTCGCGCAGGGCCAGCGCGAGGTAGTCGCGTACGTTCGCGGTCAGGGTCAGGTCGGGTTGGCCTCCGCTCGGGGCAATCCGGAAGCCGTTCGGCCCGAGCGTGAAGTCCAGGGTGAGGCCCGCATCCCGGACTTTCATGCGCAGATGGCGGCCGGTGAGCGGTTCGAGATCCTCGCGCGGCAGAACACGCCCGAGCGCGAGATTCAGCGCGAGCGTCAGTGCGAGCGTCGGGGGCTGTTGTGGCAGTCGCGAGGCGATTCGGGCGATCGGTGCGGGCAACGTGAAGGCGGGAATCTGGAATCCGGACATGGTTCGGGCGCTCGTACGGGGTAATCGTGGCGATCAGGGCGTAGTGGTCTGTTCGAGGCCCGGCCGGCCATGCCAGAATCCGTTGCAGGCCTTGTCGACCATCCACTGCGCACTTTGCTCGAGAGCGTCGCTCGGATCGAGGCGCCCGTCAAGCGTGTCGCGGAACAACTGCAGGACCTGTCCGGTGTGCTCTCCTTGCGGGCTGATGCGCACGATCTGCGCCGTTGCAGCGACGGCGGGCAGGTCGGCGAGCAGGTTGTGCACACGTGCCGACTGGGTCTGTACCCCGTTGAGCGTCAGGAAGGGCTCGCCTTCGCGGGTGCGCAGGACCAGCCCGTCCGCCATGCCGAGGCAGCGGAACTCACAGGTGTCCTTCTGCAGGTTGAAATGGCGGGCGGTAAAGCAACGGGCGGAGTGCGCGAGCGGCAATCGGCCCCAGGCGAGCACTTCGGTCTCGACCGGAGTGGACAGTCCGGCCTGAAGCTCCGCAATTGCCGTCCCCGACATTTCCGGGGCCACGACCCAGCGGGTCGTTCCGGCCGCCATCATCAGTTCCATCGTGCGGGGATTGAAGATGTTCAGCGCCGGCCCGGCGATCCAGCCGCGGTGTTGCGCGCCGGAGAGCAGATGTACGGCGGACATCTCGTTGGCCTCGACCCGGAAGCGCTCCTGGACGGCAATGCGGCGCAGGGTCTTGAGGTCCGACTCGGATTCGATCAGCGACTGGGTGGACAGCACGACTTCCTTGCCCGCGCCTTCGAGCATGTCCGCGACGTCCAGCCAGTCTTCGAGGCGAAGTTCGTGCCGCCGCGAGCACACGGTCTCGCCCAGGTACACGATGTCGGCCGGGCTGTCCGCGATGCCGGCGTAAAAGTCGAGGGTGGCCTGCCGCGACCAGTAGTAGAGCAGCGGGCCCAGTGCGATGCGCAACGCGTTCATTTCCATGGCCTGTAGTAGGCGCCGAGCGTGTGGCTACGCCCCTCGGAGACCTTGTCGAGCTCCGCGACCCAGGCGGGCTGCACTTGGAACGCTTCGGTGCCTTGCCGGATGCGGTCGAGCGCGGCACGCCACACACGCGTGACTTGCGCGACGTAGGCGGGACTACGCTGCCGCCCTTCGATCTTGATCGCCCGCACGCCGGCCCTGGCCAGATCGGGCAGCAGTTCCAGCGTATTCAGGCTGGTCGGTTCCTCGATCGCGTAGTAGGTCTCGCCTCCCACGTCGAAGCGGCCCTTGCACAGGGTTGGATAACCGGCGCGCTCGTCCTCGTCGAAGCGATCGATGAGAATGCCGTTCAGGCGCGTTTCCATGCCTTGCGGGGTCTGCTCCCAGCGCACGTGCTTGCCGGGCGAACAGGCGCCATTGCAGTTGGGGGACTCGCCGGTCGCGTAGGCCGACAGCGCGCAGCGCCCCTCGACCATGACGCACAGGCCGCCAAAGCCGAAGACCTCGATCTCGACCGGCGTATTGGCGATCACCTGTTCGACCTGAGGCAGCGACAGCACGCGCGGCAGCACAGCGCGCTGGATGCCGAAGTGCTCGTGATAGAAGTTGATCGCCTCGTAGCTCGTGGCCGAGCCCTGCACCGACAAATGCAGGCGCAGGTCCGGATGGGTCTTGCGTGCGTAGGCCATGAGGCCCGGGTCGGCGAGGATGACCGCGTCGATGCCGAAATCGGCAGCGCGGTCCACCGCAGCGGTCCAGTCGGCCCAGTTGCCCGCCTGCGGATAGGTATTGAGCGCGAGCAGCACCTTGCGCCCTTTCGCGTGGGCATAGCGTACGCCCTCGCGCATCGCGTTGGCGTCGAAGTTCAGCCCGGTGAAATTACGCGCGTTGGTCGCATCCTTGAAGCCGACGTATACACAGTCGGCGCCATTGTCGACGGCCGTCTTGAGGGCAGGAAGGCTGCCCGCCGGGCAGACGAGTTCGATTCGCTGGGTGGGAGTCATGTCGTTTCGGGGCTTTTTCAGCCCCGAAACGATAATGGGTGCCGGGTCGGACCGCGTTGACGAGGGTCAAGCGCTCCGGACTTACCGGGCGACGTGGTGCGTCGCTTCGGCTGCGTGGTGATGGCCCGCATGCGGACGGTGATGGCTCTTCGGCCCCAGATAGCCGCCGACCAGCATGCCCAGTGCGCTCACCGCAAGCCCGTAGAGCTGCGGTTCGATGTCGCCTTCGGGCACGAACAGTTCGAGGAACAGCCAGGTGCCGATGCCGAGCACGATCGCCAGCGTCGCCCCGAGGTTGTTCGCGCGCTTCCAGAACAGGCCCGCGGCGAGCGGCACGAAGGCGCCGGCCAGCGTGACCCGGTAGGCACTCTCGACCATGTGGTGGATGGTCGCATCGGTCGACACCGCATAGACCGCGACGATGACCGTGAACGCCACGACCGCCCCGCGTGTGCTCATCAGCAACTGGCGGTCGGTCATGTCCTTCCAGTAGCCGCGCAGGATGTTCTCGGAGAAGGTGACCGACGGGGCGAGCAGCGTGCCGGCTGCGGTGCTCATGATCACCGAGATCAGCGCGCCGAAGAACACGACCTGGGCGAAGAACGGCATGTAGCCGACGATGAGATTCGGCAGGATCAGCTGCGAATCCTCGTCCATGAAGCGTTCGACCATCTCGGGGTCGATCAGCGTGGCCGAATAGGCGAGGAACAGTGGCACGGCGGCAAAGAAGAAGTACGACATGCCGCCGATCGTCGTGCCCCACACAGCGACGCGTTCGTTCTTCGATGAGTTCACGCGCTGGAACACGTCCTGCTGCGGGATCGAACCGAGCGCCATGGTCAGCAGCGCGGCGGTCCACGCGAGGATGTCGAGCATGTCGAGCGTGGGCAGGAAGTTCAGCTTGCCTTCGGCCGCCGCCTTGGAGATCACTGTATCGAAACCGCCGGCCATGTCGCCGGCCATCCACGTGACGTAGAGCAGGCCCAGGATGATGACGATCATCTGCACGAAGGTCGTCAGCGCGACCGACCACATGCCGCCGAACAGCGTGTAGACGAGCACGACCGCAGCGCCGATGAACACGCCCTGGTTCATCGTGATTGCGCCGTCGGAGAGCACGTTGAACACCAGCCCCAGCGCGGCCATCTGCGCGCCGACCCAGCCGAGGTAGGAGACGATGATCGCCAGCGACAGCGCTACCTCGGTGTTGCGGTTGTAGCGCACGCGGAAGAAGTCGCCGAGCGTGAGCAGGTTCATGCGGTACAAGGGCCGCGCGAACACGAGGCCGAACAGCACCAGGCAGATCGAGGCGCCGAGCGGGTCCGAGATCAGTCCGCGAAAGCCTTCGTCGATGAAGGTCGCCGAGATGCCGAGCACGGTTTCCGCACCGAACCAGGTTGCGAACACCATTGCGAGAACGAACACGAACGGCAGGTTGCGGCCGGCGACGATGTAGTCGCGCGCGTTATGCACCCGGGTCGCCGCGTAGAGGCCGATGGCGACGGACACGGCGATATAGGCAATCACTAGCCAGAGGAGCATGGGCGGGTCTTCCGGTTGAAGTGGTTGGAGATCGAACGACCTGATTCAAGGGCGGAAGTGTAGCAACGAATTTTCTGCCGTGGTTGGGATTTGCGACGGATCCGACGACCCGGGATCTCAGTCGTCGGCGAGCCCCGCGCAGCCCTGCTGGCCATCGGTGCGCAAGCGGGTGAGGACCGGCCAGTGATGAGCGAGATGCAGGGCGAAAGCCGCGATCCAGCACGCGCTTGCGGAAGCCAGTGCAAGGCCGGCGCCGACCGGGCCGAAGCCCATCATCGCGCGCAGCAGTGCGGCGCCCGAGATCAGCGCGACCGCGACCGGCACCCAGATCCGTCGGTCGGGTTCGAAACCGGCATGGACGCGTCCGGCGATGTTGAGCACGGCGAAGATCGCCAGGCCCATCGCGCCGATCATCGCGAGATGACGTCCGGCACTGACCCACGGGGCGTCCGTGAGCAGGGCGATCCCCATGACCGCGTAGCCTGCGGCCATGAACCAGTACACGAGGTAGAGCATCAGCGCCCAGCGCTGCAGCAGCGCCCGCCCGACGTGCCAGTCGTTGAGCAGGTTCAGGAGTGCGGCGCCCGCGGCCAGCGCGATCCAGCCGGAAACCGGGTGTCCGGGGGCGACGAATTCCGCTGCCGCGTGGAGCAGGATGCAGAAGATCGAGAGCTTGCGTCGCGGCGGGCGGGCGAGATACTCGATCGTGGTTTCGCCCGCTTCCTCCAGGGCGGCGTTGACGATGCGCATCGAGATGCGGCTCATCGCGACGACGATCAGTGCCATCAGCAACCCGTTCGTCAGCAGCAGCCAGCGCAGCGGGTCGGCGCCGGCCAGGGCCTCGACGTGGAAGCCGACGGTGGTGACGACCAGGGCAGACAAAGCCCACAGGAAGGACAGGTGGCGGCGGTCCGGGTCGCGCCACAGGCGCGGCGCGACGAGCACGATGAGGCCGACGAGCAGGCCCGTGTCCGCAAGCATCGCAGCGATCGCCGCACCGGGGATGGGCGGAGCCGCGAAGGCGAGGCGTCCGGCAAGCCACAGGACGAGCAGCGCGAACACCGGCTCGCGGTCGATCGCGCGGGTTGTCGTGAACTCGGGGATCGCGGTCAGCACGAAGCCGGCGACGGAGGCCATCGCGAAGCCGTACAGCATCGCATGGGCATGCCATACGACCGGCCCGCCCGGCGTTGCGGGCAGCGGCAGGCCGACCGCGAAGAAAGCGGCCCAGAGTGCGAGCGCGACCACCGCACTGGCGGCGGTGAGCAGGAAGAACGGCCGGAAGCCGCATTCGAACAGCGGGGCGATCGGTCCGCTGCGCAGAAAGCTCAGCATCGGTGGCTGCTCCGGGGTGTCCGCGCCGGGTCGTCGAGGGCGATGATCTCGGCGCCGACGGCTGTACCGGCATCGCGGCTGCACGTCGCCGCAACTGCGGCCAACCCGAAGCTGTCGCGCACCGCGGCGTCCTGCAGCAGACGTGCGGTGGTGCTGTAGACGAAGGCATCGTCACGCTGCGCGGCCGGATGCGCGATGTGCATGCGGCGCACGATGCGCCCCGGCGTGGGCGCCATGACCAGCACCGTGTCGGACAGGCGCACGGCCTCCATGAGGTCGTGGGTGATCATCAGCACGCCCAGGGTGCGTGTTTCCAGATGGCTCAGCAGCAACGCGTAGAGTTCGGTCTTGAGGCCGATGTCGAGTGCCGAGAACGGTTCGTCGAGCAGCAGCAGGTCGGGATCGATCGCCAGCGCGCGCGCGAGCGCGACGCGACTCTGCATGCCGCCCGAGAGCTGGTGCGGGAACTTGTCGAGATCGTCGTGGGCGAGCCCCAGTTGCAGGCCCAGTGAGCGGGCGCGACGGTCGCGTTCGGCGCGCGGCATGCCGGCTGCCTTGAGCCCCAGCGCGATGTTGTCGAGCGCGCTCTTCCACGGCAACAGGCGCGGTTGCTGGAACATGCAGGCCGGTCGCGCGAAATCGTTGTCGATCCGCCCGGTGCGCAAGGTCGTGAGCCCGGCGCACAGGTGCAGCAGTGTCGTCTTGCCGCAGCCGGAAGGGCCGACCAGCGCGACGACTTCGCCGGCGGCCACGTCGAGATCGACGTCCTCGAGCACGGGTTGCAGGGCGAACGCGTGGCCGACGCCACGCACGGACAGGCGGGGGGGCGTGTTCACGACCCGATCCTCACGTTGCGACCCGCCAGCGCTCGACTTCGCGCTTGAGCGGTTCGAGCAGCAGGTATTCGACCGCGAGCAGCAGACCGACCACTGCTGAGATCCAGGCCAGCGTCGCGGCGGTGTCGAGGTGGGAGCGGCTGACTGCGAGCGCGGCGCCCACGCCGTCGCTGGAGGCGAGCAGCTCGGCCATGACGACGACCTTCCAGGAGATGCCCAGCGCGGTGATCCAGGCCGGGAACAGGTAGGAGACGACGTGGGGCAGCACCACGTCGGTAAACCGCATCCATGGCGGCAGGCGGAAGATGTGGGCCATGTCGCGCAACTGCCCGTCGAGCGTGCGCGCGCCCTGCATCGCGCCGACGAAGACCACCGGCAGGCAAGCCACGAACACGGTGAACACCGGGGTGCCGTCTCCTGCACCGAACCACAGCAATGCGAGCACCAGCCAGGCGATCGGCGGTGTGCCGATCAGCACCGTGACGATCGGGCGCGACATCATCGAGGCGGTCATCGACACGCCGGCGGCCAGTCCGAGCAGGCTGCCGGCCACGAGGGCGAGACCGAAGCCGGTCAATGCACGCCGTGCGGTTGCGGCGAGTTCCGGCCCTGCGCTGCCGTCGGCCAGCAGGCCCGCCAGCGTCGCGAAGGCAGTGCGTGGATCGGGCAGGATCAGCGCGCCGTAGTGCACGCTCGCCCACTCCCAGGCGCCGAGGAACAGCAACAGGCTCGCGATCGCACCCCAGCCGCTCCACAGGTAGGCGGGAAGGGAAGCGATCCAGTTGCGAACCAGGGTCACTGCGCGGAGACCCCGTAGAAGCCGTCATCGGGCAATTTGCCCCCGACCACGGCCGGGTTGCGCGCCATCAGGTTCTCGAACAGGAATTCCAGTTCCGCGCGGGCGTCGGCGGCCGGCACCGCCTCCAGCGGGCTGGCCACGACCGCGTCGGCCACCGCCTCGGCATTCAGCATCTCCACGCGTGCCGCGACGATGCGCCCGCACTCGACGGCGTTGGCCTGGCACCAGGCGAGCGATTCGTAGTAGGCCTCGTGGATTCGGCGCACGACGGTGGCGTTGCCGCGCACCGCGCCCATCGCCGCGATGCCGGCCTGCGGGATGCGCGGTGCGCGCTGCAGTATGCGCCCCCATTCGGACTGCAGGTCTATTGCCCGGTGCAGTTCCGGTGCGACGATGCTTACCGGGAACGACTGTGTGCGCCGCAGGGCCATCGAGACGGCCGGTTCGGCCAGCAAGGCATGGTCGACGCGTCGCGCGATGAGCAACTGCATCGCGTCCATCGGCGTGGCGACGTAGCGCAGGCGAAAGTCGCGGCGTGGATCCAGCCCCTGCGCTTCGCCGATCAGCCCGAACAGCAGGTCGGGCATGTCGGCGCGAAACGGCATCGCGATCTCCTCGCCCTTGAGGTCCGCGAGGGTCTTCAGCTCCGGATTGCGCGACACCAGCCACAGGATGCCCCAGGTCGAGACGTTGATCAGCTCGAGCTTCGCACCACGGTTGTACAGGTTCGCGGCGACGTTGGTCGGCATCGCCAGCACGTCTGCGCCGCCTTCGAGTGCGAGCACGCGCAACTGGTCGGGATCGCGCCAGGGCCTGAACTCGACGTGCTCGGCCACGTCGGCGAGCGCGCCGGATTCGGCCATGTGGATCAGCGGAAAGGAAACCGCCGCGAGCGGTCCTGCCAGCACCAGGCGCGGCAGCGGGGCTGCCTGCGCCGAACTGGCCAGGAACAAGAAGCTCGCGGCGGCGAGGAGGAGACGTTTCAACATTGTCTTGGCGTCAGAAGCTCGTGTTGTAGCCGACGAAGAAGCTCCGTCCCGGTGCCTTGATCTCCTCGCCGGAGAGGCCTTCGGTCAGGTGCTCGTGGTACTTGCGGTCGGCGACATTGCGCACGGCCAGACGGACGCGATGGCTGCCCTGCTGCCAGGTTGCGCCGAGGTCGGCGGTCGCGAAGCCGGAGGTCGGGTTCTCGGTGCCGCGCGAGAATTCGGTGGCGACGCGACTCTGCTTGCGCACCAGGCGCAAGGTCGCATCGGCCGTCCATTGCGGGGCGATGCGGCCTTCCCAGCCCAGTCCGAGTTCGTCGGCCGGCATCTGGAACAGCGGCTCGCGCAGGTCGCGGTTCTCGCCGCGAATTCGCGAGTAGCCCGCGTTCACCCACTGCTCGGGGTGGAACTGCCAGCGCGCGTGTGCCTCAAAGCCGGTCAGTCGTGCCTGGCCGAGATTGATCGTCTGCTTGCATGCCGCCGCCTGCGGCCCGCAAGCCGGCCCGGCAGCAGGCGTGCCGGAAATGTCGAGTCCGGTGATGTAGTCGTCGATGCGCGTGCGATAGATGGACACGCCGTACTCGAATGATGTGCTCGCGCCCTTCATGCCGAGTTCGAACTGGGTCGCGGTCTCGGGCTTGATGCGTGGATTGCCGGCGTAGAAGAAGCCGTCGCCGCGCGGCGAGGCTTCAAAGCGCTCGCGCATCTCGCCGGCGCGCACGCCGCGTGAAAGGTTCGCATAGGGTCGCACGAGGGGCGAGACCTCGTAGATCGCTGCGAGCGAGGCGGACCACATGCGGTCGCTACGGGAAAGGCCATCGGTGACGCGGGGTTGACCCGGAACGGGGTTGGCGACCGAGTTGGCCTTCCCGCTCACGCGGTCGTGACGGATGCCCGCAAGGATGTTCAGCGCGCCGAAGCTCATGTCATCCTGGACGTAGAAGCCGAGTGCGTCGATGCGGCCGTCGCTGAACGGATCGTTGCGTGCCATCGGCGAAGAGGGCAGGTGCGGCGGTGCGCTGCGGAGCAGGCGCTCGGGCGCGGCCTTCATGCGCCATGCGTTGACCCCGAAGGACAGCAGGTGCTGCGGATGGGCCAGCCAGTCGGCCCGCGCGTCCATCCCGTCCGTCTGGAATACGACCCGGGTCTGCGCGATGTCGCCGATGTCGGTGCCCGCGAGGTTGTAGGCGCGTGCGAAGATGCGTCGCTTCATCTCCTGCCGGTAGACGCGTACATCCAGATTCACGGGTGCATCGCCCGATCCGGTGTGCGTGTACCCGGCCTCGACCAGCGTGCGCTCCTGCTTGGGCGAGTAGATCGTTGCACGGTCAATCTGCGGGTTGAGGTGACCCCGCGTCGACCCCGGATACCAGACGTCCTCGTCGGTGTGCTGTTGCAGCGAAACCCGCAACTGGTTCGACGCGTCGATGCGGAAGCGGTACTGCGAGATGAAGCTGTCCGAATCGTAGCCGGTGCGCCGCACCTTGCCTTCCGGACTGCGATAGTCGCCGATGCGCGCAAGCGAAGCGCCCAGCATCAGCGCGTGGTCGTCGCTTGCGAAGTTGCCCACGCCGGTTGCGCGTACCCCGCGGCTTGCGCTGTCCCAGGATGCTGCCAGGTCGAAGCCGGTGCCGGGCTCGAAGCGGGCCTGCGGCAGCCGCACGTTGATCGCGCCGCCCAGCGCGCCGCTGCCGTACAGCACCGAGGCCGGACCCTTGACCACCTCGAGACGCTCGGCCAGACCCACGCTCATGAACGAGGCGATCGCCCCGGCCGGCTGCGCCGAGTTGAAGCGGATGCCGTCGACGAGCAGGACTACGCTTTCCTTCTTCAGCCCGCGGATGACCGGGTTCTGTCCCTGGGCGCTATCGCCCGAAACGGACAAGCCCGGCAGGCCGCGCAGCGCTTCGCCGGGGTTGTTGGCGCCGCGGTCGAGCAGGGCCTCGCGATCGAGCGACAGCGTCGCCGCCGGCGTTTCCAACTCGTCGGCCGCGTAGCCCTTGGCGGTGACGCTCACGTCGGGCAGCACGGTGCCCTGGGCGTGGGCGGTGGTCGCAAGCGCTGCGGGCAGCAGCATCAGCGCAAGGGTCAGGGGGCGCAGGGCGGGTGAACAAGTTCGCAATGCCATAACGTTTCTCCGGAAATGGGGGAACGAGCTGGCTTGCTGATCGCTGGCTGGCGCATTGCTGGCTTGCTCTGTTGCGGGTCGAGCTTCAATCGCAAACTATATACAAATGAGAATGAGTTGCGTTTGATATAGGTCAAGCGATGGACGCTTCTTCGCCCGCCCCGAAAACGATTCGCTTAGATACGGTGCGAGAGCTGGTTGGTGCTGGCCGGATCAGCCCAACAGGCGGTACAGCTCGATGGCGACGAGCGCGGCAAGCAGGGCGCCGACGAAGCCGAGCAGACGGTTGTTGCGCCGCTGGCCCGCGGCGAGCCGTTCGAGTTCGTCCTGTTGCACGCGGTGGCGGCGTTCGGGTTCGGTCAGGGCCTGGTGTACCAGGCGTGGCAATTGCGGCAGCGTGGCGGCCCAGTTCGAGGCTTCGGTGCGGATGCCGCCGGCCAGGGCGCGCCAGCCGATCTGCTCCTGCATCCAGCGTTCGAGGAAAGGCTTGGCGGTCTTCCACAGGTCGAGCTCGGGGTCGAGCTGGCGACCCAGTCCCTCGATGTTGAGCAGGGTCTTCTGCAGCAGCACGAGTTGCGGCTGCACCTCCATCTCGAAGCGGCGGGCGGTCTGGAACAGGCGCAGCAGCGTCTTGCCGAAGGAGATGTCCTTGAGCGGCTTGTCGAAGATCGGCTCGCACACGGTGCGGATCGCCGCCTCGAACTCGTCCACGCGGGTCTTTGCGGGCACCCAGCCGGCCTCGATGTGGGCGGTCGCGACGCGGCGGTAATCGCGCTTGAAGAATGCGAGGAAGTTCTGCGCGAGGTAGTTCTTGTCCTCTTCGTTGAGCGTGCCCATGATGCCGAAGTCGAGCGCGATGTAGCGGCCGTCGGCATGGACGAAGATGTTGCCCGGGTGCATGTCGGCGTGGAAGAAGCCGTCGCGGAACACTTGCGTGAAGAAGATCTCGACCCCGGCGCGGGAGAGCGCGGTGAGGTCGGTGCCCTGCGCCGCGAGCGCATCGATCCGCGAGATCGGGATGCCGTGCATGCGTTCCATGACCATCACCCATTTGCCGCACCAGTCCCAATGGACCTCGGGCACGACGAGCAGCGGCGAATCGGTGAAGTTGCGCCGCAGTTGCGAGCAGTTCGCGGCCTCGCGCATGAGATCGAGTTCGTCGTTCAGGTACTTCGAGAACTCGGCGACGACTTCCCGCGGCTTGAGCCGCCGGCCCTCGACCCACAGCTTGTCGAGCATCATCGCCGCCGTCTCGAGCAGGGCCATGTCGTGGGCGATGACCCGCTCGATGCCCGGGCGCAGGATCTTGACCGCGACCTCGGTGCCATCGGGCAGCTCGGCGAAATGTACCTGGGCGACCGAGGCCGAGGCGACCGGTGTACGGTCGAAGTTGCGGAAGACCTGGTCGACCGGCTTCTGGTAGAAGTTCTCGATGACCTTCAGTGCCTGGGCTTCCGGGAACGGCGGTACGCGGTCCTGGAGCAGTGCGAGTTCGTCGGCGATGTCGGTCGGCAGCAGATCGCGCCGGGTCGAGAGCATCTGCCCGAACTTGACGAAGATCGGACCCAGCGATTCGAGCGCTCGCCGCAGCCGCACGGCACGGGGCTGGTCGAAGCGCCGCCAGAAAAAGAAGAAGTGCCAGAGCCGCAGCAGTCTTCCGCTGGAGTCGGCATCGAGCACCATCTGGTCGAGCCCGAAGCGCAGGCCGACGGTCAGGATCTTGGTGAGGCGGAACAGGCGCACGGCGGGATGCGGAATTGGCAAAGGATCGACTTTAACGCAAACCGGCCCCTGTAGGATGCCGTCGTTCGGCGTCGTTCGGCGTCGTTCGCCGGAATGCGCGGGATGAAGGTGCGACCGATCGGGCGTTCGCTTTTGGTCCTGCAACCAATGCTTACCGGGCGAGCGGCCGTCAATCCGTTATAATTCAGCCCTTTTCGAACCACCGAGTGCCATGAGCGCCGATCCCAAGATCCAACTTGCAGCCTTGCTGCAGACCGCACTTCGCAGCGTCGCCCCGGATATCGCCGAGACGCCGATCCATCTCGAGCGCCCCAGGCAGGCCGGGCACGGCGACTTCGCGACCAATCTCGCGATGCAGCTCGCCAAGCCGCTGCGCCGCAATCCCCGCGAGCTGGCGTCGATGCTGCTGGCCGAACTGCCGAACGCCGATTTCGTCGAGAAGGCGGAAATCGCCGGGGCTGGTTTCATCAACTTCACGCTGGTGCCGGCCGCGAAGACGGCGGTCGTGCGTACGGTCCTGGAGCAGGGTGCCGCCTTCGGTCGCGGTGCGTCCAGGAACGTCCGGGTGCAGATCGAATTCGTCTCCGCCAACCCGACCGGACCCTTGCACGTCGGGCATGGCCGCGGAGCCGCCTACGGCGCATCGCTGTCCGCGCTGCTCGATTACGCCGGCTTCGACGTGGTGCGCGAGTACTACATCAACGATGCCGGGCGTCAGATGGACATCCTCGCCCTGTCGGTGTGGCTGCGCTACCTGGCCTTTTTCGGGGTCGAGGTGCCATTCCCGCCGAACGGCTACCGCGGCGACTACGTCATCGACATGGCGCGCGAGATGCGCGACGCGCATCAGGACCGCTTCGTCCGCGCCACGCGGGACGAAGTGCTCGCAGGGACGCCCGGCCTGCCACCGGACGAGCGCAAGGACGACGAGGCGTCGCAGCAGCGCGAAGCGCACCTCGATGCGATGATCGCCAACGCGAAGCACCTGCTCGGAGAGGACTACGCCTGGGTGCATGGCTTTGCGCTCAACGAGCAACTGGGCGATTGCCGGGAGGATCTGCAGGAATTCGGCGTGCGCTTCGACAAGTGGTTCTCGGAAAAGAGCCTGTTCGACACCGGACTGGTCGAGCGGGCCGTGGCCGATCTGGAGAAGCACGGCCACGTCTACGTGCAGGACGGGGCGAAGTGGTTCCGGTCGACCGCCTACGGCGACGAGAAGGACCGCGTCGTGCAGCGCGAGAACGGGATCTACACCTACTTCGCGTCCGACATCGCCTACCACCTGAACAAGTACGAACGCGGGTTCGACCGCATCATCAACATCTGGGGTGCCGATCACCACGGCTACATCGCCCGCGTGACGGGGGCCGTGGCGGCGCTGGGGCTGCCGCCGGAAAAGCTCGAAGTCGCACTGGTCCAGTTCGCGGTGCTCTATCGCAACGGGCAGAAGGCGTCGATGTCCACGCGTGCCGGGGACTTCGTCACGTTGCGACAGTTGCGCGAGGAAGTCGGCAACGACGCCTGCCGTTTCTTCTACGTGCTGCGCAAGAGTGACCAGCACCTGGATTTCGACCTCGATCTGGCGAAGAGCCAGACCAACGAGAACCCGGTCTACTACGTGCAGTACGCCCATGCCCGCGTGTGCTCGGTGCTGCAGCAGTGGGGGGGCGAACCGTCTGAACTCGGAGCGGTCGACACCGGTCTTCTCGTACATGAACGTGAATTGGCGTTGTGCGCATTGCTCGGCTCCTTCCCCGAAGTCGTGCAGAATGCCGCCGAGGACCGCGCGCCGCATCAGATCGCCTTCTTTCTCAAGGATCTCGCGGGCGAGTTCCATGGCTGGTACAACGCCGAACGCATGCTCGTCGACGACGAGGGGCTGTGCCATGCGCGACTTGCCCTGGCCTGCGCGGTGCGGCAGGTG
This sequence comes from Rhodocyclaceae bacterium, assembly GCA_050486545.1. GTDB lineage: Bacteria > Pseudomonadota > Gammaproteobacteria > Burkholderiales > Rhodocyclaceae > DAOMNN01. Next base: position 105,535 of record JBJHDM010000001.1, read on the forward strand.
CTGGCGTCGGGGCTCGGACTTCTGGGCGTATCCGCGCCCGAATCGATGTGATCAACGGAGATGGCAGTGAGTCGTGAGCAGAAGCCTCGTCGCAAGACCGGCAGCAAGCCTTCCCGCAGCGGCGGAGGCGTCGTCATCGGCATCTTCATCGGGCTGGTGCTCGGCGCGGCGCTGGCGGCCGGGACGGCCTGGTACTTCACGCAATCCTCGCCGTTTGTCGCGCCTCCGGGAACGCCGTCGATGCCAGCGGCGGACCAGCCTCCCCTGGCGCTGCCCGGCAAACCGGGTGATCGACCGGTGGTCAGGCAGGATTTCGAGTTCTACAAGATCCTGCCGCAAGGCACGACCGCGTCGGCCGAACCGGCCGCGGTCGCTCCGCAGCCCGAAGCAGCGCGCGCCGAGCGGCTCTATCTTCAGGTCGGGGCGTTCGAGAATCCGGCCGAGGCGGACAACCTGAAGGCCTTGCTCGCCCTCAACGGAATCGATGCCAACGCGCAGCGTGCCCAGCTCGAGGACGGTCGCATCGTCCATCGGGTGCGCATCGGCCCGTTCGCGAAGCCCGAAGACATGAACAACACCCGCTCGCGCCTGGCTTCGGCCGGGCTCACCGCATCGGTCGTGCGGGTCAACCCGTAACGCCGCTCACACGTTCGAGCGTGTGACACCCTGAACGAACACCGTGCATCGAATGCACACCGCCGTGGAGAGTCGAATGAACCGCCGACTGATGCTCAAACACCTGGCCGCTGCTGCCGCATTGTCTGCCGTGGGGTCGACCGCATTCGCCCAGCGTCGCAGCGAGATGTACCAGACGCTTCCAAACCGGATTCCCGCGGAGACCCCGGGCAAGATCGAGGTCATCGAGTTCTTCCACTACGGCTGCCCGCATTGCCGGAATTTCTATCCGCTGATGAAGCACTGGCTCAAGAGCCTGCCCGAGGACGTCGCCTTCCGTGCGGTGCCCGCCATCTGGGGCAACGAGCAGTTGCGGGGACTGGCACGCCTGTACTATGCAGCCGAACGCACCGGGACTCTGGACCAGCTCGAAGAGGCCATTTTTGCAGCCGTGCAGGACGAGAAGCGCCCGATCCACACCGAAGCCGGTGTACGCGACTGGATCGGACGCTTCGACCTCGACGCGAAGGGCTTCATGGATACCTACAACTCCTTTGCGCTCGGGGCGATGGTCCAGCGGGCCGACCAGGTCGCACGGGCGTACCGCGTTCAAGGCGTGCCGACCGTGGCCGTGGGGGGGCGCTATCTGACCTCCGCTTCGATGACCGGTAGCCACGAGAACACGCTGAAGGTCGTCGACGAGCTGATCCAGCGGGTGCGCGAAGAAGGATAGGAACGTCCGTCGGATGCATCGCGGGCGGCCTGGTCGGTGCCGGCCGCGATGCGTGGGGGCATCGCTTTCGGAACCGGAACCTCGCCGGGTGTGACAGGTTCCCCGAATGGGGTCGCACCGATCTGGTGCAGAGCTTGCCAAGCGCATCGGAACCGCATACCGTTCAGGCTTACTCTGATGCTGCGGGGTCGAGTCCCACCGCAGCCGTGATGTCACCGGGAGGGGGTGCGTATGTCGGAAGCTGCAGGACTGGAAACCACCGAGCGCAGGAAACGCCAGCGCTTCATCGCGAAACGCCGGGGCGAATATTGCTTCTGGGCATTGATCGACGGCGAGCGGCTGCCCTTGCTCGACCTCTCGCTCGAAGGGTTCGGGATCCCCGCATCGTCCCCTCCGTCGAGCGACCGGTCGTTTCATTTCGTGCTCCAGCGTGCGAATGTTCCCGACGAGATCTCCGGCCGCGCCCGCGTGGTGAACTATCTCAGCTCCGCCGAGGGCGGACAGGCCGGGTGCCTGTTCGATTCGCTGGATGGAGAGGGGGCTTCGCGGCTAGAGGACTGGCTCACGGCGCACGTCCTTGCGAGCGCCTCGGTGCCGATCACCGAGAAGGACGCCTCGCGCATCGTCTCGGGGCCCTCCCTGATCTGATTCGACAGCGAGCCAGCACCGGCTCGCCCCCGATTCTGCCGCGGCCACGGCAATTGGACACATTGACGTCATGGCGGTCGCTGCAGTATCTGTAGGGTGGGTTCGCGCCAAAGGCGCAATCCCCAATGTGCGGGCCGGGCGCACGGCGGCCGGGCAACGAACCGGTGAAGGCCGTCGGGTTCCGATGCGTAGCGCAGTCCAGCCGCCGAATGGCGGCTTGCTTCGCGAAGCCGCCCTACGCCGGTCGCATGATCCATCGCGGATCCCCGGCGTAGGGTGGATTCGCGCCAAAGGCGCAATCCACCGATGTGCGGGCCGAGCGCACGGCGACCGGGCAAGGTACCGGTAAAGGCCGTCGGGTTCAGGCTCACGCCGGGCGCCGATTGGCGGCTTGCTTCGCGAAGCCGTCCTACGCGTTTTGCGTAAGCGATTGCCACGTTCCGTGGCCGTTGGCCGCTCCGAATGGGCATAGCGTTTCGCTCGTGGCTGCAGCGAGACGGGCGACGTTCGCAGTCGACGGGTCTTTGCCCATGGTTTAAGGTGTAAAGGTGTCGATCGGCGGACCAGGCGACTGGATCCGGCCGTCCCCGTGACGCCGGATGAACGCCGTTCGCGATCTCTCCGGAGGAGCCACGAATGAAGAAGAGAAAGGCCGAGGCACAAGTCGCGCACCTCGATACGGTGCTCGAGATGATTCGAACCAAGTTGCCCAAGGACCAGGCCGCCGTTGCCGAGCCGTTTGCGCGCAAGTACTTCGGGCAGGTGGATGCGGAGGACCTTGCCGACCTTCCCGTGGCCGACCTCTACGGTGCCGTCCTGAGTCACTGGCATTTCATCCGTCGCCGCTCGGATAGCGCCCGGGTGCGGGTCTACAACCCCCGGCTCGAGGAGCATGGCTGGGAATCCGGCCACACGGTGATCGAGATCGTCAGCGAGGACATGCCTTTCCTCGTCGATTCGGTGACGATGGAGATCAACCGTCTGGGCCTGACGCTGCACCTCATCATCCATCCGGTCATGGCCATCGTGCGGGACGCCAAGGGCCATTTCGTCCGGCTCGCCGAGCAGGCCGACGCAGACAAGTCCGGGCTCGAGTCGATCATGCATATCGAGGTCGACCGGCGCACCGAGCCAGCCGACCTGCTGGAGTTGCAGCAGGGGCTCGAGCGCGTGCTCGCGGACGTACGCGCCGCCGTCACGGACTGGCCGGCGATGCGCGTGCGCCTGGGCGAGATCATCGAGGGTATTTCAAAGACGCCGGCAACTGCGGGGGATGCCGGAGAGACGGCGGAGGTGCAGGATTTTCTGCGCTGGCTGGGCGACGACAACTTCGTGATTCTGGGATGCCGCGATTACGAACTCACCACCGTGGCCGGCGAGAACGAGTTGCGAATCCTTGCCGGATCGGGTCTGGGCTTGCTGCGCGAGACGGGCGACGAGAGCCAGTCGCGTTCGTTTGCCGCCCTCCCGCCACAACTCAAGGCCCAGGCCCATCTGCCGAGGCTGTTCACGATCACCAAGTCGAACACCCGCTCGACCGTTCATCGGCCCGGATACCTCGATTACCTGGGAATCAAGACCTTCGACAAGAAGGGGCGGGTGACGGGCGAGCGCCGCATCATCGGACTGCTCGCTTCGACGGCCTACAGTACCAGCCCGCTGGCGGTCCCCCTGCTGCGCCGCAAGGTCTCCGAGGTGATCGGCCGGGCCGGATTTCTGCCGCGCAGTCATGCGGCCAAGGCGCTGCAGACGATCCTGGAGCGCTATCCGCGTGATGAGTTGTTCCAGATCGAACCCGAGGAGCTGTTCGCCCATGCGATGGGGATCCTGCGCCTGGGCGAGCGGCAACGGACCCGGCTGTTCGTGCGCTGCGACCCCTTCGCGCGCTTCGTCTCCTGTCTCATCTACGTACCGCGCGAGAACTACAACACCGAGCAGCGCCAGCGCATGCAGGCGGTGCTGATGGAAGCGTTCAATGGCAGCGCCTCCGAGTTCGACGTGCAGTTTTCGGAATCCGCCCTGGCCCGCATCCTGATCATCGTCCGTACCCGCGAGTCGACGATCCCGCCCTTCGACGTGCGCGAACTGGAGGAACGCCTCGTGCGCGCCTCGCGGCGCTGGGAGGACGACCTGCAGCAGGCGCTGATCGAGCACTGCGGAGAGGAACGCGGCATGTCCCTGCTCCAGCGCTACGGACGGGCCTTCCCCGCTGGCTACCGCGAGTCGTACCCGGCCCGTGTCGCGGTCTTCGACATCGAGCAGATGGAGACGCTGGTCGATGCGAACAGCCTCGCGATGAGCCTGTACGTGCCGCTCGAGGCCCCGCCGGGACGGCTCAATTTCAAGATCTACCGGGCCGGCGCACCAGTCGCGCTGTCGCACAGCCTGCCGATGCTCGAGCGCATGGGCGTGAAGGTCATCGACGAGCGCCCGTCCGAGATCGCGCGTCCGGACGGCCATCGCGTGTGGATCCACGACTTCGGACTCAGTCACGAGGGCCTCGAGGATCTCGACATCGACCGGCTGCGCCCGCTTTTCCAGGAGGCCTTCCTGCGGGTCTGGTGCGGCGAGATCGAAAACGACGACTTCAACCGGCTCACCCTGCTCGCGGGGCTGGGCTGGCGCGAAGTCAGCCTGCTGCGCGCCTACGCGAGACACATGAAGCAGGCCGGCTTCACCTTCAGCCAGGCCTACATGGAGCAGACCCTGGCGACCTATCCCGAACTGGCCCGCCAACTCGTCACGCTGTTCGAACTGCGCTTCGACCCCGGTCGTGCGCGGTATCGGGATGCACAGGGCACGAAACTGCTCGCGCAGATCGACGAGGCGCTCAACAACGTCGCCAACCTCGACGAGGACCGCATCCTGCGCCAGTTCCTCGCGATGATCCAGGCCACGCTGCGCACCAACTACTACCAGAAGGGGCAGGACGGGCGGCCCAAGCCCTATCTCTCGTTCAAGTTCGATCCGAACCGCATTCCGAACCTGCCCGACCCGCGGCCGATGTTCGAGATCTTCGTCTATTCGCCGCGGGTCGAGGGGGGGCACCTGCGCGGGGGCAAGGTCGCCCGCGGCGGCTTGCGCTGGTCCGACCGGATGGAGGATTTCCGCACCGAGATCCTCGGGCTGGTCAAGGCGCAGATCGTCAAGAACGCGGTCATCGTGCCGGTCGGCTCCAAGGGCGGGTTCGTCGTCAAGAACCCGCCAGCGGGCGGCGACCGCGAGGCGCTGCTCGCCGAAGGGGTGGCATGCTACCGCATGTTCCTCTCGGGCCTGCTCGATCTCACCGACAACCTCGTGCATGGCAAGGTCGTGCCGCCGCCCGACGTGATCCGCCACGACGAGGACGATCCCTACCTGGTCGTCGCAGCCGACAAGGGCACCGCGACCTTCTCCGACATCGCCAACGCGGTCGCCGCCGAGTACGGTTTCTGGCTGGGCGATGCGTTCGCCTCGGGCGGTTCGGTCGGCTACGATCACAAGAAGATGGGCATCACCGCACGCGGCGCGTGGGAGTCGGTCAAGCGCCATTTCCGCGAGATGGGCATCGACACGCAGACCGAGCCGTTCACCGTGGTCGGCATCGGCGACATGTCCGGCGACGTGTTCGGAAACGGCATGCTGCTGTCGAAGAAGATCCGGCTCGTCGCCGCCTTCGATCACCGCCACGTCTTCATCGATCCGGATCCCGACCCGGAGATCTCGTGGAACGAGCGGGCCCGCCTGTTCGCGCTGCCGCGTTCGAGCTGGGAGGACTACGACAAGTCCTTGATCTCGGAGGGGGGCGGGGTGTGGCCGCGCAGCGCGAAGGCCATCCGCCTGTCCGGTCAGGCAAGGGAGGTGCTCGGCATCGAGGCCGAGAGCCTGACGCCGACCGAATTGATCCGCGGCATCCTCAAGGCGCCGGTCGATCTGCTCTACAACGGCGGCATCGGCACCTACGTCAAGGGCAGCAACGAATCCGATGCATCGGTGGGCGACCGGACCAACGAGGCCGTGCGGGTCAACGGAGCGGAGCTGCGTTGCCGCGTCATCGGGGAAGGCGGCAATCTCGGCGCCACCCAGCTGGGGCGGATTGAGTTCGCGCTCAACGGGGGCAAGGTCAACACCGACGCGATCGACAATTCCGGCGGCGTCGATTGCTCGGATCACGAGGTCAACATCAAGATCCTGCTCGACAGCGTGGTCGCCGAGGGCGAGCTGACGACGAAGCAGCGCAACAAGCTGCTCGCCGATATGACCGAGGAGGTCGCCGAACTCGTGCTGCGGGACAACTACGCCCAGACGCAGGTGCTCTCGGTCACGCAGGCACGCGGAGTGGCGCTGCTCGACGAACAGTCGGAATATATCCGCAAGCTCAGTCACGCCGGGCGGCTCAATCGCAGGATCGAGTTCCTGCCGATGGACGAGGAGATCGCCGAGCGCAAGCTCGCCCGCGTCGGTCTGGCCCGGCCCGAGCTGGCCGTGTTGCTCGCCTACAGCAAGATCGAGCTCTACGACGAGGTCCTGGCCTCGGACGTCCCCGAGGACCCCTACATCTCGACGGCGCTCGTGCGCTATTTTCCGAAACCCCTGCGCGAGCGCTTCGCCGCACAGATCGGCCAGCATCCGCTCAAGCGCGAGATCGTCGCCACCCACGTCATCAACAGCATGATCAACCGGGTAGGCAGCACCTTCGTCAACCGCCTGCAGGGCGAGGTCGGGGCATCGGCCCCGGACATCGTCCGGGCCTACATGGCGACGCGCGAGGTTTTCGGGCTGGTGGAGACGTGGCGCAGCATCGAGGCGCTGGACAACCAGGTCGAGGACGCGGTGCAGACGGCGATGATCCTGGAGACGGGACGGCTGATCCAGCGCGGCACGATGTGGTTCCTGCGCCATCGCCAGTGGCTGCCGGACCTGCAGGCGACGCTCGCGCACTTCTCGCCCGGCGTCGGTCGCCTGGCAGCGGGCTTGCACGAACTGGTCACCCCTGCATACCGGGACGAGCTGGACGGACATGTGGCGAGCTATGCCGACAAGGGCGTACCCGAGGCGCTGGCGCAGCGCATGGCCACGCTCGACGAGCTGTATTCGGCGCTCGATCTGGTCGAGATCGCGGTCGAGACGGGCCGCAAGGAGGCGCTGGTCGCGCAGGTGTATTTCGCGCTGGGCGGCGAACTCGACCTGCACTGGGTCGGCCGGCAGATCGGAACCCTGCCGGCGGAGACACGCTGGCAGTCGCTCGCGCGCAGCGCGCTGCGGGTGGATCTTTCGGACCAGGCCCGGACGATCGCCGCCGAAGCGCTGAGGACCGCAGCCGAGACCGACGAGGCGCAGGCGATCGTGGCCGCCTGGCACGCACGCCACCAGTTCCACATCGACCGCTTCAACCATCTCCTCGCGGACGTGCGCACCGTGGCGACGATCGAGATGCCGATGTTGTCGGTGCTCATGCGCGAGCTGCGCAGCATCGGCTGAAGGGCGCGCGGCCTGTCCGGTCGCCGCGAGGGTCCGGTCTCGCGAGGACCCGCAAGCGCTTTCGGGATCAGGCCGGCGAAGGGTGGATCAGAAGTACCGGGCAGCCTGCCATGCGCAGCGTTCGGTGGCTCACGCTTTCCTTGAGGATCTGGGCGACACCGGATCGGCCGTGAGTCGTCATTGCGATCAACGCGCCCGGCAGGCCGTGGGCGTATGCGGCGATGTTGCTGCCGGGGTCGTCGCCGTGGAGAACGTCCCAGCTGGGCCGCAAGCCGTACTCCTGTCCCAGCCGGTCGGCGAGTTGATGGAGGTAGGACGACTCTCCTGCCACGTCGCTGGCGCCGGTCACGGTGGCGCGCTCGGAGGCCAGCATCTCGACAAGGCGCAGTTCGGCGCCGGTACGCCTGGCCAGCTCGGCCGCGAACGGCAGGGCGGCCTCGGACAGTTCCGACGTGTCGACACAAAGCAGGATCGTCTCGATCCCGCTTCCCCAGTGGATGGACATGCCGGGACCGATCAGCAACAGCGGGGCGTGGGATTCGCGCACGACGTGTTCCGCGATGCTCCCGAGCATCAGTTCGCCGATCGGCGAGCGTGCGTGCGTCGACAGACAGGCCAGGGCACGGCTGCGCCCGCGGATTTCCTCCACGAGACGGTCGGCAATGGATGCGCTGGCATGGACTTCGATCGTGCCGCTCAGGCGCAGCTGGTCGAGCTTCGCGGCGAGCGCCTGTCTGCGGGATTCCATGTCCGAGTCGCTTTCCGTCAGCGAGAGCAGCGTCATCGGCACATCGAGCTGGTGGGCAATGGCTGCCGCCACCGGGATGGCGGCCAGGTCGCGTTCCGTGCCTTCGGTCGCGACGATCATCTGTTCGATCATGGCGTTGGCTCCGTTCGTTGTGATCTGCGCCCGATCCCCCCGTGTCCGACGTCCGGGTGCGGAAGCATCCCGGGACACGTTCCCGGCCGCCAGGTCGCGACGGATGCCGGATACGTAAGGGACGGGGTCCTGCTCTAAGCATAGGACAGCCGCGCGGCCGCGCGCCGGGGCTTGCGAGCACCCCGCTCGCCGGGGCGCTTCGGTAGACTACGTCCGATTCGCCATCGCACCTCCCCAAAGGAAACCCCATGAGCTTTGCCGACCCCGAACCGAGCCGTGCCGAAGTCGATGCCCTGACCGGAGCGGTCGTCCTCGAATTCGGGGCGCCGTGGTGCGGACATTGCCGGGCTGTCCAGCCCTTGCTCAAAGCGGCGCTCGACGGCCACCTGGCCGTCCGGCACATCCGGATCGAGGATGGCCGGATGCGCAGGCTGGGCCGCAGTTTCGGCGTGAAGCTCTGGCCGACGCTGGTCTTCCTGCGCGACGGTCAGGAACGGGCGCGACTCGTGCGGCCCGCCTCGGAGATCGAGATCAGGGAAGCGGTGGGAAATATCGTTGACGCAGTGTGAGCGGGACCGTGCAGGGTGGCGGGTGGCTCCGCCGCGTCGTTCAGTTGCGGTAGCTGAGGTCAATCCGGTCGAGCTTGCGCAGCAGTGCCGGCCAGGCCAGGCTGCCCCCGGCACCACGCGTGACGCGCTCCCACTGGTTCGGGGCATTTTCGACGATCGGCGTGGCGATGGGGCGAACCGCTCCGCCTGCGAGCGCGCGGACCTGGATCATGCACGCCGTCTCGAAGAAGTACATCGCGACGAAGGCCTCGGCCACCGAGCGGCCGACCGTCAGCAGGCCATGATTGCGCAGCATCAGGAAGCGACGATTCGAGAGGTCGCGGACCAGCCGCGGCTTTTCGTCGTCCTCCAGCGCGATCCCCTCATAGTCGTGGTAGGCGAGCGACGAGAGCACGAACAGTGCGTGCTGCGACAAGGGGAGTAGCCCGTGCTCCTGCGCCGACACCGCCACGCCGTTGACGCTATGGACGTGCAACACGCATAGCGCATCCTCGCGGGCGGCGTGGATTGCGCTATGGATCATGAAGCCGGCCGGATTGATGTCGAATGGGCTGTCGGCGACCTTGCGGCCTGCGAGGTCCACCTTGACCAGATCGGACGCCCGGATCTCGTCGAACATCATGCCGTAGGGGTTGATCAGGAAGTGGTGCTCGGGTCCGGGGACGCGCGCCGAGATATGGGTGAAGATCAGGTCGTCCCATCCGTACAGCGCCACGAGACGATAGCAGGCCGCCAGATCCTCGCGTTGCTTCCATTCCTCGGTGCCGATGCCGGTCGGCATCGCAGTGGACGGTGCGTTCATGGCGGCTCCTTTCATTCCGGCAGGAAGACTTATAGAATATATAGACCGGTCTAGTTACGGAGGCAAGATGAACGCGAATGCGAGGTCGGGCAGCCGCGAACGCATGCTGGAGGCTGCGATCGTGCTGATGCGTGGAGCGGGGCTTTCCGGCGCCGGCATCAATGAAATCGTGCGCGAAAGTGGTGCGCCCAAGGGTTCGGTCTACTACTTCTTCCCGGAGGGCAAGCTGCAGATCGTGACCGAAGCGTTGCAGGTCTATTCGCAGCGCCTCGAAACCTTCATCGATGAGGCGCTGAGCGTGCGGACGAAGCCTCACGACAAGGTGATTGCGCTGTTCGAGGCCTTCGCCCGCCGTTCGGAGGAGTCCGATTTCCGCCGCAGCTGCGCGGTGGGGGCCGTGACGCTGGACCTGGACGAAGAGCTCGAACCGCTGCGCCGGGTGCTTGCCCCGTGCCTGGCGCGATGGGCCACCGTGATTGCGCGCCATTTCGAATTCGGTGACCGAACACGCGCCGAGTCCCTTGCCGGCCTGCTCCTGACGGCCATCGAGGGGGCACATATTCGTGCGCGTGCCGAGCGCTCGGCTCAGGCGTTCAGGGATGCGGGAGCTTGGCTTGCCCTCCTGGCCGCTGATGCACGGTAAGAATGCGGGTCAGAACATTCCCATCTCCAGCCGTGCCGCCTCGCTCATCATCTCGCGGCTCCAGGGTGGATCCCAGACGAGTTCGACGCTGGCGTCGCGGACGGCGGGAATCGTGAGCAGCTTTTCGCGCGCCTCGTCGGCGATCAGCGTGCCCATGCCGCAACCCGGTGCGGTCAGCGTCATCTTCACCGCAACGCGGAAGCCGCCGTCGGCGAGTGGCTCGGCGGTGCAGGCGTAGACCAGGCCGAGGTTCACGATGTCGATTGGGATCTCCGGGTCGTAGCAGGTGCCGAGCCGGGCCCAGGCGGCGTGCTCCACGGCCTGCGCGTCGGTCGCCGCGCCCTGGCCGGGCAGCTCGGCGGCGTCGGGCAGGCGCGGTTCGAGTCCGAGCGCGTCGGCGTTGCGCTCGTCGATGCGGTAGAGGTTGCCGCCGCTCATGACCGTGATCGAGCCGCCCAGCCGCTGGGTGATCAACGCATAGCTGCCCGCCTCCAGCGTTTCGGGCTTGCCCCAGGGCACGCTCACCGCGGCGCAGTCGCGGGTCAGGGTGCGGGATTCGGTTTCGCCGTAGGCATCGCCCATGGTCGTTTCCTCATTCGGTGCGTGCGGGATCGCGTGCGCCGGTGACCGCGTTGTGCAGCGTGTGCCAGGCCAGCGTCGCGCACTTGACGCGGGCGGGGAACTCGCGCACGCCGGCCAGCGCGGCGAGCTTGCCGAAGTCGCGCTCGGGCGGCACGTCAGTGAGCAGGGCGTGGAAGTCGCGGAACAGCGCCTCGACCTCCTCGACCGAGCGGCCCTTGACCGCCTCGGTCATCAGCGAGGCCGACGCGGTCGAGATCGCGCAGCCGTGGCCGACGAAACTCGCATCGGCGATGCGCCCGTCCTCGATGCGCAGGAACACCGTGAGCTGGTCACCGCACAACGGATTGTGTCCGTCGGCCTGATGGTCGGCCTCCGGCATCGCGTGAAAATTGCGCGGCTGGCGGTTGTGGTCGAAGATGACTTCCTGGTACAGCTCGCGCAGTGGATCGTGCATCGTGCTCATGCGTGCCGGCTCCGGGTTCCGAACAGGTCCTGGGCCTTTTCGATCGCCGCGACCAGCACGGCGATGTCGGCCTCGTCGTTGTACATCGCGAGCGACGCGCGCGCGGTGCCGGGGATGCCCAGGCGCGTCATCAGCGGCATCGTGCAGTGGTGGCCGGCACGGATCGCGACCCCTTCGCTGTCGAGGATCGTGCCGAGGTCGTGCGGGTGGATGCCGTCGACGAGGAACGAAAGGATCGAGGCCTTGTCCCGTGCGGTACCTACGAGGCGCACGCCAGGGATCGATCCGACCGCCTCGGTCGCGTGCGCGAGCAGGGCCTGTTCGTGCGCGGCGATGCGCTCGAGGCCGACCTGCTCGACGTAGTCGATCGCCGCCGCGAGCCCGACCGCGCCGGCGATGTTGGGGGTGCCCGCCTCGAAGCGCTGCGGTGGGTCGGCCCAGGTCGAGCCGCTGAACGCGACGGTGCGGATCATGTCGCCGCCGCCCTGCCAGGGCGGCATCGCCGCGAGCAGCTCGGCCCGTGCGTACAGGGCGCCGAGGCCGGTCGGGCCGTAGAGCTTGTGCCCCGAGAACGCATAGAAGTCGCAACCGAGGGCCTGCACGTCCACGCGCTGGTGGGCCACCGCCTGCGCGCCGTCGACCAGCACGAGCGCACCGGCGGCGTGGGCCCGGTCGATCAGCGCGGCGAGCGGCACGACCGTCCCCAGCGCGTTCGAAACGTGGGTGACCGCCAGCAGCCGGGTGCGCGCGCAGACGAGATCGTCGAGCGAATCGAGCACGAGTTCGCCCCGGTCGTCGACCGGAACGACCTTGATCACCGCGCCGGTACGGGCACACAGCAGCTGCCACGGCACGATGTTTGAATGGTGCTCAAGCGTCGTGAGCAGGATCTCGTCGCCGGCCCGCAGGTTGGCTGCCCCCCAGCTCTGCGCGACGAGGTTGATCGCCTCGGTGGTGCCGCGCGTGAATACGATCTCCTCCGCATGGGGCGCGTTGAGCAGTCCCTGCACGCGCGCGCGCGCCGCATCGTAGAGTTCGGTCGCGTGCTGCGACAGCCAGTGCACGCCGCGGTGGATGTTGGCGTTGGACTCCCGGTAGTAGCGGGCCTCGGCGTCGATCACCGAAGCCGGCTTCTGCGTCGTCGCGCCATTGTCGAGGTAGGCCAGGCGGCGACCATGGACGGGCCGCGCGAGGATCGGGAAGTCGTCCGCGACCTGCAGGAATTCCGGCGCGAGGGGGGCATGGGCGATCGCGTTCACGACAGTTCCTCCAGCAGCGTGCCACCGGGCAGGCGTGCGAGCAGCACGGAGCGGGCATGGTCGCGCAAGGGCGGCAGGTCGATGCGGGCAAGCGCCTCGGCTGCGAACGCATAGGTCAGCAGTTGCCGCGCATGGGTTTCGTCCAGCCCGCGCGTGCGCAGGTAGAACAGACTCTCGTCGTCGATCTGGCCGACGGTGGCGCCGTGCGCGCACTTCACGTCGTCGGCGTAGATCTCCAGTTCGGGCCGGGCGTCGGCTTCGGCCTGGCGCGAGAGCAGCAGATTGTCGCAGCGCTGCATCGCGTCGCTGTGCTGGGCGTCGGGCGCGACGACGATGCGTCCGGCGAACACCCCGCGCGCCGCGCCGTCGAGCAGGCCGCGGTAGAACTCGCGGCTGGTGCCGCGAGGCTGCGCATGATCGATGCGTGTCTGGTGGTCCACGTGACGCTTGCCGTCGGCATGGTACAGCCCGTTGAACAGGGTCTCGCAGCCCTCGCCTTCGAAGCGGGTATGCAGGTCGTTGCGGGCAAGCCGCGCGCCGAAGGACAGCGAATGCGATGCAAACATCGAGCCGCGTGCCTGCTGCGCGTCGATCGTCGCCAGATGGATGGCCTGCTCACCCTCCTGCTGCAGCTTGACGTGCGTGATCCGCGCATCGGCCGCGGCCCGGATGCGCGTGACCGCGGTCGTCAGCGTGGCCGTGTCGCCGCCTTCCGGGTAGTGCTCGACGATGGTTGCCCGGGAGCCGGCGTCGGCAATGATGAGGTTGCGCAGATGGCGGCTCGCGTCCTCCGGTCCGGAGAGGAAGACGAGGTGGATCGGGTCTTCCACGGCGACGCCGCGCGCCAGCCGGATCCAGGCGCCGTCCCCGGCGAAGGCCGCGTTCATTGCGGCCGGGCTGTCGCCGTCCTCGGCACGGCCGAACACGGCCTCGATCGCATCGTCGCCGGCCGACAGTGCTTCGGCGAGGCTGCCGAGACGGGCTCCGGCCGGCAGCGAACCGATCGTCGACAGTTCGGCACTGAAGCGTGCGCCGACAAACGCGAGCCAGTGGCCCCGGCCGGGGATTCCGCTCTTTACGCGGGCGAGGGTGGTTGCCGGGTCGGCCGGCGCGGCCGGCGCGAGGAAGGCCTGCTGCTCCATGAACGCCAGCGACGTATGGTGCCAGTTCTCGTGGCGCCGCGTCGGCCAGCCTTCGGCGGCGACCCGTTCGATCGCGCGCCGCCGCAGTCCGGTCAGCCAGGGCAGGTCGGCACCCGGCAGCCGGGGCGCCTGCGCTTCGAACCGCGCGACCCAGGAGTCGATGGCACTCATGATGATGCTCCCGGAGCGTGCGGCACCTCGCCGGTGTCGCCGATCCAGCCGTAGCCATGCTCCTCCAGCTCCAGGGCGAGCTCGCGTCCGCCCGAGCGCACGATGCGGCCCTTGGACAGCACATGCACCCGGTCCGGCACGATGTAGTCGAGCAGGCGCTGATAGTGGGTGATGACGATCAGCGAGCGTTCGGGCGAGCGCAAGCGGTTGACCCCGTCGGCGACGATCTTCATCGCATCGATGTCCAGCCCGGAGTCGGTCTCGTCGAGGATCGCCAGCCTGGGCTCGAGCAGCACCATCTGCAGCACTTCGTTGCGCTTCTTCTCGCCCCCCGAGAAACCCTCGTTGACCGAGCGGTAGAGGAACTCCTCGCTCATGCCGACGGACTTCATCTCGGCCTTGACGCGGGCGAGAAAGTCCATCGCGTCGAACTCCGGCAGGCCGCGGTGGCGGCGCACCGCGTTGACGGCGGCCTTCAGGAAGTAGGCGTTGGACACGCCGGGGATCTCGACCGGGTACTGGAAGGCGAGGAACAGGCCGGCACGCGCCCGTTCCTCGGCGGGCATCGCCAGCAGGTCCTGTCCGTCCCAGATGACGCGGCCGTCGTCGACCGCGAAGGTCTCGCGCCCGGCAAGCACCTGGGCGAGCGTGCTCTTGCCCGAGCCGTTCGGCCCCATGATGGCGTGGACCTCGCCGTCCTTCACGTGCAGGTCCAGTCCCCTGAGGATCGCCTTGCCGTCCACCGAGGCCTGCAGGTTGTTGATGTCGAGCATGCCTGTCTCTCCTTATCCGATGCTGCCTTCGAGGCTGACGCCGAGCAGTTTCTGCGCCTCGACGGCGAATTCCATGGGTAGTTCCTTGAACACTTCGCGGCAGAAGCCGTTGACGATCATCGATACCGCGTCTTCCGCGTCGATGCCGCGCTGCATCGCGTAGAAGAGCTGATCCTCGCCGATGCGCGAGGTCGTGGCCTCGTGCTCGACGCGTGCGGTAGGGTTGCGCGCCTCGATCGTCGGGAAGGTGTGGGCCGCGCAGCGGTCGCCGATCAGCAGCGAATCGCACTGGGTGTAGTTGCGTGCGCCTTCCGCCTTGGGCGCCACCCGCACCAGGCCGCGGAAGGTGTTGCTGCCATGGCCCGCGGAGATGCCCTTGGAGAGGATCGTGCTCTTCGTGTTGCGCCCCATGTGGATCATCTTGGTGCCGGTGTCGGCCTGCTGGCGATGGTTGGAAAGCGCCACCGAATGGAAGTCGCCCACCGAATCGTCGCCGCGCAGGATCACGCTCGGATACTTCCACGTGATCGCCGAACCGGTCTCGACCTGGGTCCACGAGATGTGCGAGCGCGCGCCGCGGCAGTCGCCGCGCTTGGTGACGAAGTTGTAGATGCCGCCCTTGCCGTCCTTGTCGCCCGGGTACCAGTTCTGCACCGTGGAGTACTTGATCTTCGCGTCATCGAGCGCGATCAGTTCCACGACCGCGGCGTGGAGCTGGTTCTCGTCGCGCATCGGCGCGGTACAGCCCTCGAGGTAGCTCACCGAGGCGCCTTCCTCGGCGATGATCAGCGTGCGCTCGAACTGGCCGGTGTCGCGGGCGTTGATGCGGAAGTAGGTCGACAATTCCATCGGGCACTTCACCCCCTTCGGGATGAACACGAAGGAGCCGTCCGAGAAGACCGCGGAGTTCAGTGCGGCGTAGAAGTTGTCGCCCGGCGGCACCACGGTGCCGAGGTACTTCCTGACCAGATCGGGGTGTTCCCTCACCGCTTCGGAGAACGAACAGAAGAGGATGCCGTGCGCCCCGAGTTCCTTCTGGAACGTGGTCCCCACCGAGACCGAGTCGAATACCGCATCCACCGCGACGCCCGCCAGGCGGGCACGCTCGTGCAGCGGGACGCCGAGCTTCTCGAACGTGCGCAGCAGTTCCGGGTCGACCTCGTCCAGGCTCTTCGGGCCGTCCTTCTTCGACTTCGGCGCCGAGTAATAGACGATGTCCTGGAAGTCGATCGGCGGGAAGCGCACCTGCGCCCATTGCGGCGGCGTCATCGTCAGCCATTTCCGATAGGCTTCGAGACGCCATTCGAGCAGGAACGCCGGCTCGCCCTTGCGGGCCGAGATCATGCGGATGACCTCTTCGGACAATCCCTTGGGAACCGAATCGGTCTCGAGCGTCGTGACGAACCCGGCGGTGTATTCCTTCTCGAGAAAGTTGCTGAGCGGGTCGGGGCGGGTGACGGCATTCATGAATCGTTCCTCCTGCTCATGAGAGCGACGACTTGGCGCGTCGCTCGGGTCCGTGGAGAAGATGCAGGCCGCTTCCCAGGGCCGAAGGTGCAGCCAGGTCGGCAAGGCGAACGTCCTCGAGAGCGCGACGCACCACGGTATTGATCTGCAGCCAATTGACGCGGATCCGGCAATCGGTCTCGCGTTCGCACAGGCCGGCCGTCGTGCTGCACTCGGTCAGCCCGAACGGCTGGTCCTCCAATGCGTCGATGATGTCGGCCACGGTGATCGATCGGGCCGGGCGTGCGAGCGTGTAGCCGCCGCGTGCCCCCCGCAGGCTCGTCACCAGGTCGTGCCGGCCGAGTGTCTTCAGGACCTTGCTGACCGTGGGCAATCCAAGCCCGAGCGCTTCGGCCAGTTCCGCCGCACTGTGCAGGCGGTCGGGCTGGCCCGCGATGTGGGTCAGGATCAGGGTGCCGTAGTCGGTGAGTTTGCTGATGCGCAGCATGGCGATTCACCTTCGTATGCAGGATTTGCTTAAATCGTACTAAAATAGTACTAGTT
>JBJHDM010000002.1:0-120469 GCA_050486545.1 Rhodocyclaceae bacterium
ACAGCCGTAACCCATGGCCGGGAGCACGGGACCGATTCCGGGCCAGTCCCGGAAGGTGGTTGCGATACGCCCGACCGCATGGGGGCGGGGATCGACCTGTTCGGCGGCGTGGTACCGCTGCGCTGCCAACGTTCCGGCGCCAAGCCGCATCTCCCCGTGGGTCAGCGTCGGCCCGTCCTCGACGACCAGCACCCGTTTGCCGGTGACCCGCTCCGGATGGTCCACGGTCAGCGGTGAAGCGGCCAGCACGATGCGGGCGCCGGGATTCACGCGGGCGACGTTGTCGCGAACGGTCTGCACACTCCCTTGCGGGGCGGTATCGATCTTGTTGATGACCACGACTTCGGCCCGGCGCAGGTTCACCTCGCCCGCGTAATAGGACAGTTCGTGTCCGGCCCGATGAGGGTCGGCGACGGTAATCGTGAGATCGGGGCGGTAGAACGGCATGTCGTTGTTGCCGCCGTCCCAGACGATGACGTCGCAGCCCCGTGGATCGGCCTCGGCGGCACGCAATACCGCCTCGTAATCGACCCCGGCATAGACCACCGTGCCATGCTCGATATGGGGCTCGTACTCCTCCATTTCCTCGATGGTGCAGCGCTGGAGGGACAGATCGTCCAGCGTCGCGAAGCGTTGCACGCGCTGGGCGACGAGGTCGCCATAAGGCATCGGATGGCGAACGACCACGACGCGCAGGCCGCGGGCGGCAAGCAGCGCCACGATGTGGCGGCAGGTCTGGCTCTTGCCCGCTCCGGTCCGGGTAGCGACGACTGCAACCACCGGGCGGGTGCTTTGCAGCATCGTCGTATCCGGACCGGCGAGCAGGAAGTCGGCTCCGGCGGCATTGACCAAGGCGCTGGTCGCCATCACCTTCGCATAGGACACATCGGTGTAGGCGAACATGCACCGGTCGACGTGCAGTGCGCGGATCAGCTCGGGCAGTTCGGCCTCTGGATGGATCGGAATGCCGTCCGGGTAGCGCGGCCCGGCGAGCTCGGACGGGTAGCAGCGACCGTCGATGTCCGGAATCTGCGCGGCGGTGAAGGCGACGACGCGCACGCCGGGGTCGTCGCGATAGCAGACGTTGAAGTTGTGGAAATCCCGGCCTGCGGCGCCGAGGATGATCGTCCGGCTTTCGTTCGGCATGAAGCGGTCTCCTGATCGGTCCGGTGCCCGTCATGGGGACGATCACATGGCCCCGCACCGGAGAGGATAGAATATCCCCGATCGACGGGCTCGGGAGCCGGTCGGCCTCTCCTGTGGAGCCTCATCGTGGATCTCGCGAGCCAGTTCATCGTCATCTTCCTGCTCATCGCGCTGTCGGCCTGGTTGTCGATCTCCGAGATCGCCCTGGCGGCCTCGCGCAAGATCAAGCTGCGCCTGCTGGCACAGCAAGGCAACGTGGCGGCCGAGCAGGTGCTGCATCTGCAGGAGCATCCGGGCCACTTCTTCACCGTCGTGCAGATCGGCCTCAACGCCGTTGCGATCCTCGGCGGCATCGTTGGGGAATCGGTCCTGGCGCCTTCGCTGGCCGAAGGCATCGGTCGCTTCTACGAGAGCGAGCGGATCGCCTCGGTCAGCTCGGTGCTGGCCTTCGTGCTCGTGACCTCGCTGTTCGTGCTTTTCGCGGATCTCGTGCCCAAGCGCCTGGCGATGGCTTCGCCCGAGAAGGTGGCCGTCGTCATCGTGCGGCCGATGCGCTTTTGCGTCTCTCTGTTCCGACCCCTGGTGTGGCTGTTCGACGGCTTCGCGAACTGGCTGTTCCGCTTGCTCAAGCTGCCGCACGTTCGGCCCGAGGACATCACCTCGGAGGAGATCGTCGCGATGGCCGATGCCGGTGCGCAGGCCGGGGCGTTGCTGCGCCAGGAACACCAGCTCATCGCAAACGTGTTCGAACTCGACGAGCGGACCGTGACTTCGGCGATGACGCCGCGCGACAGCGTGGTGTTCTTCACGCTCGACGAAGCCGAAGAAAGCATCCGGGCCAAGCTCGTGCAGCATCCGCACGGCAAGTTCCCGGTGTGCGAGAGCACGATCGACAATGTCGTGGGCTACCTCGACGCCAAGGACGTGTTTGCACGCATCCTGTCCGGACAGAAGGTGGGGCTATTGGCCGATCCGGTCATGCGCGAGGTGCTCGTGATCCCGGATACGCTGACCCTGTTCGAGTCGCTGGAGCGCTTCCGCGCGGCGCGCGAGGATTTCGCGCTGATCGTGAACGAATATGCGCTGATCGTCGGGCTGTTGACCCTGCAGGATGTGATGAACACCGTGATGGGCGATCTGGGCAGTGCGGTGGAGGAGGATCTCATCGTCCGCCGCGACGAAGGTTCCTGGCTGATCGACGGCGTCACACCGGTCGAGGACGTGATGCAGGTGCTGGGCATCGACGTATTCGAGGGCAGCGAGAACTACGAAACCATTGCCGGGTTCGTGATGTACAGCCTGCGCAAGGTGCCCAGGCGCACGGATTCGGTCGAGTATCGCGGCTACAAGTTCGAGGTTGTCGATATCGACAACTACCGCATTGACCAACTGCTCGTGACCCGCGCGAAGGACGTCGATCCTGGAACCCCGATCGGGGGCGACTGAGCGTTCTCAGCGCGCCCGGAGCCAGATCAGGCAGCGGTTGTTGGCCGGCATCGCCCGGTCCTCGACGAGAGTGAAGCCGATCGCGCGGGCAAGCGCATCGACGGCTTCGAAGTCGCGGATCGCGCGATGCGGGGCGCTCGCCTGCAGCGAACGTTCAAAAACCGCGTTGCTGTCGCTGGTGTGGCGGCCCGCGTAGCGGAAGGGGCCATAGATCGCGAGCACGGCGTCCTTCCCGAGCAGGGCCGGAAGCCCGGAGAACATCCGCTCGACTTCCTCCCAGGCCATGATGTGCAGGGTGTTGGCACTGAACGCCGCGTCGAAGCCTCCATCGGGCCATTCCCGATTGACGTCGAGGCAGATCGGGTCGGGCGTATTCGGCAGCCGGGCTTCCTCGAGCCAGAGCCGGATGCCGGGCAACATTTCGGTCCGGTCCGACGTCTGCCAGACCAGATGGGGGAGATGGCGGGCGAAATGGACCGCATGCTGTCCCGTTCCGCTGCCGATCTCGAGCACGCGGCGGCGATCGGCGAATTGCGTGCGCAGCACGTCGAGGATCGGGTCGCGGTTGCGGTCGCAGGCGGCGGCGTAGGGTTTGGCGGGGTGCATGGCGGTTCAGTAGACGAAGCGCTCGCGCAGACATTCCAGATGGAGTTCGGCAAGAATTCGTTCGGCGCGTTCCCTGGCGTTGCCCCGCGGTCGTCCGGTGGCCCGGCCGATGATGAGTTCGTTCTTCAGCGAGTGCTCCCAGCCGACCAGCTCGGTGACCGTGATCTGGTAGCCGTGGGATTCGAGCAGCAGGCAGCGCAGCACGTTGGTGAGCTGGCTGCCGAATTCGCGGGTGTGGATCGGGTGTCTCCAGATCTCGGCGAGTGGCGTGCGGGACAGCGCATCGGACTTTAAACGGCGAAGGCTGGCAGCGACTTCGGCCTGGCAGCAGGGCGCCAGCACGATGAAGCTCGCCTCCCGGTCGAGCGCGAAGCGGATCGCGTCGTCGGTGGCGGTGTTGCAGGCGTGCAGTGCGGTGACGACATCGACCGGGCGAGGAATTTCCGCAGAAGCGATCGACTCCTCGACGCTGAGAGCGAGGAAGCGCATGCGCCCGAAGCCCAGCCGGGCGGCCAGGTCGTGCGACTTCTCGACCAGTGCGGCTCGTGTCTCGATGCCGTAGACCTGCCCGAAGTCGAGCTGTTTGAGAAAAAGATCGTAGAGGATGAACCCGAGATAGGACTTGCCCGCACCGTGGTCAACCAGCGTCAGGTCCTGCCGTGCCTCGACGACCTCGGCGAGCAGGGGCTCGATGAACTGGTAGAGGTGGTAGACCTGCTTGAGCTTGCGGCGCGAATCCTGGTTGAGCTTCCCGTCGCGGGTCAGGATATGCAGGGCCTTGAGCAGTTCGATCGACTGCCCGGGACGGATCTCGGGATGCCGTGCGTCGTGATCGGCATCAGCCGTCTTGCTGCGTCGTGCGTTCATCGGGGCTCGTCGAGGCCCGAGGGGATGCCCAGCGCCTTCCAGCCTTCGTGCCCGAGCCGCCGCATCGTCTCGAGGTTGCGCTCGAAGATGCCGTCCGCGTCCGGGTAGCCGGCGATTGCGTTCGCGATACTATCCTCCCGGATCAGGTGGAGCGTCGGGAATGGCGCGCGGTTCGTGTAGTTGGTGATGTCGTCGGGCTCGGTGCCTTCGAACTGGAAGCGCGGGTGGAAGCTCGCGATCTGGACGATGCCTTCGAGATCGTGCTCGGCGACCACTTCTTCGGCGATTCCGACGAAATCGTTGAAATCCGCGAAATCCGGATACATCGTCGGATGGATGATCAGCGTGGTGTCGATCTGTTGCGGATCGCTCGAAACCAGCAGGTCGAGCTCGTCGTCGAGCTGCTCGAGAAACGCGTCGACATGGCGGGCCGTACTGACGACGAACCGGACCTGGTCGCGGACGTAGACCGCGCGGGCGAACGGGCACAGGTTGAGGCCGATGACGGCCTTTTCGATCCAGATCCGCATCGCTGCGAGCACTTCATCCCGAGTCATCGAGCTCATCCGCAAAAGCTCGCATTGTGCCCCAAGCGCGCGGCGAGCGCATGGCGAGCTCGCCCCGACCGGGTCGGATCGGGGATAATGTGGCCCTCTGTCCGCGATGATCGTACTCATGCCCATCCAGTGGTTTCCCGGTCACATGACTTCGGCGCGCAAGAAGGCGTCGGAGACCATGGCACGAACCGACCTCGTCATCGAGGTGCTCGACGCGCGCATTCCCGAGGCGAGCTGCAATCCGATGATTCGCGAGCTGCGGCTGTTCCGGCAGCGGCCCTGCCTGAAATTGCTCAACAAGTCGGACCTCGCCGATCCGAAGGCCACGCAGGCCTGGATCGATCACTACAACCGGCAGGAAGGGGTCCGGGCGGTTGCGATTTCCTGCAAGAACCCGGGCGAAGTGGCACGGGTGCCCGGCCTGTGCCAGTCGCTCGCTCCGCACCGCAACGACCCGACGAAGCGCTTGCGATTGATGATCATGGGCATCCCGAACGTGGGCAAGTCCACGCTGATGAATGCGTTGCTCAAACGTCGCGTGGCCAAGGTCGGGGACGAACCGGCGGTGACGAAGTCGCAGCAGACCTTCGATCTGGGTTCGCTGATGACGATCACCGATACGCCGGGGATGATGTGGCCGAAGATCGAGCACGACTCGGACGGTTTCATGCTGGCGGCCTGCCATGCGATCGGGCGTAACGCGGTCATCGACGAGGAGGTCGCGACCTTTCTCGCCGACCTGCTGTTGCGGCGCTACCCCGCTGAGCTTGCCGCGCGCTATCGCTTCGAGGTCGGTGGGCTGGACGGTTTCGGTGTGGTGGAGGCGATCGCACGCCGTCGTGGCTGCCTCATCAAGGGCGGGGGGCTCGATCTGGAAAAGGCTTCGCTGATCCTGCTCGGCGATTTTCGCAGTGGTGCGCTCGGGCGGATCAGTCTCGAAACCCCCGAGTCGCGCGGTGCGATGCTGGCCGAGGCGGCATCGGCGACACAGGATTGAGGGCAACCCATGCAGGACGAGGAACGCCTCGAGCGGATCGAGACCAAGATCGGCTTTTCCGAGGATTTGCTGGAGGCACTGAACGAGACGGTCTATCGGCAACAGCGGCAGATCGAGCAGTTGCAGGCCCAGATCGCCCAGTTGAGCGAACGGATCCGGCACCTGCCGGCCGGCGGTGGTGGACGGGATCCGCGTGACGAGATCCCGCCCCATTATTGAACTGGATCAGCGACTGGTCACCTTCAGCTCGATGCGCCGGTTGCGCGCATAGGCTTCGGCGGTCTCGCCCGGATCGATCGGGTGGTATTCGCCGTAGCCGGTCGCGGCCAGCCTCTGTGCGGGCACGCCCTGATCGCGCAGGAATTTCACGATTGCCAGCGCGCGTGCCGTACTGAGTTCCCAGTTCGAAGGGAAGCGGGCGGTTGCGATCGGGCGACGGTCGGTGTGCCCGTCCACCTGAAGGACCCATGGCAGATCTTCCGGGATCTCGGCCGCGATCGTCTTCAGTGTTTCGGCCAGGCGCAGCAACTGCCTCAGGCCCTCCTCGCTGACTTCGTCGGAGGCGGAAGGAAACAACACTTCGCTGGCGAAGACGAAGCGGTCGCCGACGATCTGGATGTCGTCGCGATCGCCGAGCACGGCGCGCAGCCGCCCGAAGAACTCCGAACGGAAACGGGTGAGTTCCTGAACGCGGGCGGCGAGCGCCAGGTTCAGTTCGCGCCCGAGTTCGTCGATCTTGAGGTCCCGTGCGGCGATTGTCTCCTCGGCGGCGGCCAGCGCCTTGTTCAGTTCCTCGAGCTGGGTGCGGACCGCAGCGATCTGCCGGTTCAGCAATTCGATCTGTGCCAGCGCCTGTTCGGAGACCTCGACCTGATCCTTGAGGGCACGGTCGGAGGTATCGAGATCGCTTGCCATCCGTGCGATCTCGGCTTCGAGTTCCGCCTTCAGGCGCTGCAGCAGTTCGATGTTGGCAACCAGGCGCGCGGCTTCGTCGCGCTGTTCGGCCAGCATGGCCTCGGTTTCCGACAGCTCGCTGCGGGTGTCCGCCAGCGTGCCCCTGACGCCGGCAAGCTCGCCCTCGGTCGACTCGAGACGGGCCTGTGCGTCGGCACGAGCCTTGCGCTCGCCGGCCAGCGTCGCACTCAGTTCCCCGATCTGGGCTTCGGCCTGCAGGCGCGCGGCGCTTTCCAGGCCGAGCGTCTGCGCCAATGCGGCGAGTTCGGCGTTCAGACGTTCCAGGGCGCGGTCGCGGCCGCTGACGGCATCGGATAGCACGAACTGGCCGATGACGAAGATGAGGATGACGAAGACCATCACCATCAGCAACGCGGCCAGCGCGTCCACGAAGCCGGGCCAGAAATCGAGGGCCCGGCGGCGGCGGGTCAGAGCAGCCATGGCGCTCAGTCCGCCTTCTGGCCGCTCAGTGCCGCGGCGATGGTGCGCGACATCAGGCGCAGTTCTGCGCGCAGATCATCGGAGAACTGGGCGTTCTCGCTGGGGCGTTGCGCCAGTTGCCGGACCAGGGCACGGAGGTCTTCCTGCGTTTCGGTGACGCTGGACAGGCCTCTCGATTCGCGGCTGATCATTTCCGACAGGCGGTTCAACTGGTGACCGAGTTCGCTCAACTGGTCCACGGTGGCTCGGCGTTCGCGCTCGGAATCGGCGACCGAGCGTTGCATCCGGTCGAGGCTCTCGGCCGTCTGTTCCAGGAGGGCCTGCACGTAGGCGGGAACGCTGCCTTCGCCGTCCGCACCGACGCCGGACGGGATGCGGGTGATGTTCGAGAGCCAGACTTCGAGTTCGTTGTAGAAGCGGTTCTGCGCATGGCCGGACTGCAAATCGAGGAAACCGACCACGAGCGACCCGGCCAGGCCAAACAGGGAGGTCGAGAACGCGGTCGACATGCCGCTCAAGGGTTCGTCGAGCTTGACCTTCAGGGCTTCGAACATCGCGATCGCGTCCGTGCCGCCGCTCATTCCGCCGATGATCTCGCCCACCGAACGAATCGTCACGAGCAGCCCCCAGAAAGTACCGAGCAGGCCGAGAAAGATCAGCAGGCCGATCAGGTATCGGCTGAGGTCGCGCTGCTCCTCGAGCCGGATCTGTACGCTGTCGAGGATCGAACGCATCGAGGCCGGCGACAGGTTGAGCCGGCCACGCTCGCGGCCAGCCGTGAGCATGCGGGCCATCGGCGCGAGCAGGACGGGCCGTACGTGCGAGGAGGGTCCCATGTCG
Source organism: Rhodocyclaceae bacterium (assembly GCA_050486545.1). Classification (GTDB taxonomy): domain Bacteria; phylum Pseudomonadota; class Gammaproteobacteria; order Burkholderiales; family Rhodocyclaceae; genus DAOMNN01. Next base: position 7,855 of record JBJHDM010000002.1, read on the forward strand.
CCCTGGTGGAAGCTTTCGATCCAGACGACTTCGCGCTGGAGCCGCCAGACCTGGCGGAGATTGACCGCGATCCCGATCGCAAGCACGAACAGGATCACGCTGTTGAAGGCGACGTTGGCGAGGAAGGCGTGCTTGAGTTGCGGGACGAGGAGGGCGGCGAGGGCGGCGACCAGGGCGAGAAAAACGCCCATCCAGGTCGTCACGTGAATGGGCTTGGTGAACTCCTTTCGTTCCATCGGCTCAAGTCCTTCTCGGCGGTTCGTCGAATGGTATGGGATCGATCGTTCGTTGCCGGCAGGAAGCCACCCCCTCTGCGCTTCACGATGCAGACGGCCAGGCACGGTGTGGTTCATGCGACGACGCAGGAGAGTCTAACTGAAATAGGGACGTCTCAAGAAGGGACTTTGTCGCGCCGACGGCGCCAGAATCCGTGCAGCATCAAGGCCGCAGCCACGCCGACCGCGTCGGCGACCCAGTCCCAGGGATCCCCATGACGGGTTTCGGTCATCGACTGCGCCACTTCCATCGCCATGCCGTAGGCAAGCAGAACGACGCAGATCGCCAGCGGCCGGTTGGGCCAGGCAAGGAGGCCTGCGATCCCCAATGCCATGAAAACGACGAAATGACCCAGCTTGTCCTGCTGCGGAAAAGCCTGCACGACCTCCGGGGAGGGCAGCAGGGCCACGATGAATACGATGACCAGTGCGAGCAAGAAGGCGGCGCGCAGTGCGAGCCGTACCCAAGCCGGCCTCATCGATATCCTCTGTCCCGTGGCGGTTCGGACTGCAGACCCGGATCGCGGGCCGGGATTGTCATGGGTGCGGGACCGTAGAGGGGCGAATTGTGCATCGAAGGGAACCGGGATGTTGGAGAGGGATATTTTGCCCCAACTGTCCAGACAGCACCTGCAGTGGGCGAACTGGTGGACCGGGATGCTGTCCCTCAGTGCATGACTGCGCCCGTTGCCGCCTATAGGGTCGTCAAAGGGGGCTCGAAGACCAGGGAGGACCGTTCGCATGAATCATTCCGCTATCCATTCGCTTCTCCGGGGCATGCTGGCCGGTGCCTCGATCCTGTTTGCGGCGTCAGTGACCGCAGGCTCCGTGGTGCTTCCGACCGAAACCGGGCCGGTTCGGGTCGTCACCGTGGCCGAAGGGCTGCAGACGCCGTGGGGATTGGCGTTTCTGCCCGACGGACGCATGCTCGTGACGGAACGCCCCGGCTGGATGCGCATCGTCGGTGCCGACGGCCAACGCTCCGAGCCCCTGCAAGGTGTACCGGCGGTGCACGCACAAGGCCAGGGAGGACTGCTCGACGTCGTACTGGGGCCGGATTTCGTGGACGACCGGCGCATCTTCTTCTCCTATGCCCAGCCGACCGGGCGGGGTGCGCGCACCGCGGTGGCCAGCGCCGTGCTGGACACCGAGCAACTGCGTCTCGACGACGTTCAAGTGATCTTTACGCAGAATGAAGATCCACCGGGGCGCCACCACTGGGGTTCGCGACTGGTCTTCGACCGGGACGGCACCCTGTATGTGACCCTCGGTGACCGGAACGCGTATCGCGATCAGGCGCAGATGCTGGACAACCATTACGGCAAGATCGTGCGGATCCGGCCGGATGGCAGCGTTCCGGCCGACAATCCCTTCGCGGACCAAGCAGGCGCGCTTCCGGAAATCTGGTCATATGGGCATCGCAACCCGCAGGGTGCCGCCCTGCACCCCGAGACCGGTGTGTTATGGACGCATGAACATGGGCCACAGGGGGGCGACGAGGTGAACGTGGGCAAGCCCGGCGCCAATTACGGATGGCCGGTGGTCACCTACGGGCGAGAATACGTGACTGGGCGGAGGATCGGCGAAGGTACCGAGCGCGACGACATGGAGGGGCCGGTCCACTACTGGGTGCCGACCTCGATCGCACCGTCCGGCATGGCCTTCTACACCGGTGACGCGATCCCCGGCTGGCAGGGCAACCTGTTCATTGGGGCGCTACGCGGACAATCGCTTTCGCGCCTGGAGCTCGACGGCGAGCGCGTGGTGCACGAGGAGCGCTTCCTGACTCAACTGCAGAGCCGGATTCGCGACGTGCGCCAGGGGCCGGACGGCATGCTGTATCTGCTCGACGAGACCAACGGCCGCATCCTGCGCCTGGAACCCGCGGAACGGTAGGGCCTGTTCACTTGCGCCATGGCGATTCGCCAGCGCGTAAGAGAACAGGCCCTAGGCAGCGGTTTTTTCGCGGAATGCGCCAGGGACCTGCGCGGGCTTGCGTGCGGCGTAGTCGAAGAACACGATCCCCGTCTTCCCGTAGGCGACGTCCCGGCCGCTTTCCCGTTCGCGGATGCGCCACACGAGATCGCATCCCTTGCTGCCGAAATCGGCTGCACCCATCTCGATGACCAGTGTCTCGCCGTGGAAGGCCTCCGACAGATACTGCACGGCGGCATCCGCGACGACGATCCCGACCCCCTCGACTTGCGTTTGCGAGTAGCCCAGAGACTGGAAGAAGCGTTGCCTCGCCTCGGAGACGAGGGTGAGCAACTGGGCGTTGTCCAGATGAGCCGCTTCGTTGATGTGACTCAGGTAGATCTGCACTTCGGTGGAGAACCGGAAGTGATCGGGGAGGTCGATTCGAATACGGGGCATGGTCGGTACGCGGGTTCCACAGGCAAGTTTCGGGACCGGCATCTTAGCGCAGGCGATCCGCTTCGGCTTCAAGCGAGCAGAAAGTGAAAGGAATTGTTCCGTCCGTACGCGCAACCGGACACCCGGCCGTTCATCCGAACAGGGCCGATTGCATTGACCCCGTTCGATACCCGCCTTGCAGAGGCTTGCGCGGGTTCATGGGCGGTCGAAGGCGCTTCGGCCCCCCGGGGGTACGACATGAAATTCCTGCGCACGATCTTCCTGCTCATACTTTTGGCCCTGCTGCCCGGGGTCGTTGCGGCCTCGATCGCGGATCCACCCGGCAGGGTGGCTAGGCTGGCCCTGGCCGAAGGCATGGTTCTCCTGTTCGATCGCTACGCCAACGAATGGAACGAGGTGGGCGTGAACTGGCCGCTGACCGGGGGCGATGCGCTCTACACGGGGCCGGACGGCCGTGCCGAGTTCCGGATCGGTTCCGGGGCGGTCCGCATGGATGCCGGCACCGAGATCGAACTGAGCCGGCTCGATGACGAACAGATCCGGATGCGACTCGAGTACGGCAGCCTGGCGATCCGCATCCGCAGCCACGACCCGGCCGACTGGATGACGATCGAGACACCGGACGGGCGCGTGCTGGCAACCGAACCCGGGCAGTACCGGGTGGATCGGCTGGACGGCAGGACCGCCGTGACGGTGCACCGGGGCGCAGCGGAGTTCTTCGCGGAGGACAGCCGGATGGCTGTGCGGGAAGGGCAGCGGATCGAAGTGCTGCCGGGCGTCCGTACGGCGTATCGGCAGACCGGGGCACGATCCGATTCGTTTTCGGACTGGTATCTCGCCCGGGATGCCCGGGACGACGCCATCGGTGCGCCACGCTTCGTTTCGCCGGAGATGACGGGTGCCGAGGACCTTGCACGGCATGGCGACTGGAGTCATTACGCGGACTACGGGCCTGTGTGGACCCCGCGCAGCGTGCCCGCGGGGTGGGTTCCCTATCGCTATGGACAGTGGATCTGGGTAAGGCCGTGGGGCTGGACCTGGGTGGACGAGGCGCCCTGGGGCTTTGCGCCGTTCCACTACGGGCGATGGGCGATGGTCCGTGGCCGTTGGGCATGGATCCCCGGCAATTACGTTGCGAGGCCGGTCTATGCACCGGCACTGGTCGCGTGGATCGGTTCGTCGGGATGGAGCATCGGCTTTTCCTTCGGTTCGGTCCCGGCGTACGGGTGGTTTCCGCTTGGACCGAGGGAGGTCTATGTGCCGTATTACCGTGCGAGCCCGGTGTATGTCCGGCAGATCAACATCGTGCATGTGCATCATGTTCACCACATTACGCGCGTGATCGAGCAGCCGCGCAGGGAATGGCGGAACTATCGCAACCATCGCCATGCGTTGACCGCCGTACCGTCCGATACCCTCCAGCATCGGCGGCCGGTTCACCGTGCGATGCTCCGGGATGCGGAGCGCTGGACCCGTGATGCGCACGTCAGCGGCGAAGCGCCGCGTTTCATGTCGGCGGTTGCGGATACGACGACGGCCAGTGAGCGGCGGCAATGGAGTCGCCGTGTCGAACAGGATCGCGAACGTCGCGGCACCCGAAGTCAGGCACCGCGACCGGAGCAGACCCGGACGCCGCGACGGGATGCGGGGAGTTCGGCGCAGGACCTGTCCGAACCGATCCGGATCGACGCCGGGCGCAGTCGACCGTCAACCGCGCTCGAACACCGGGATCGACGTTCGCTCCCCGCCGCGCGGGGTGATCGGCGCGATGCCGAAGCGAGGCGGCCGGTGACCGTACAGCGATCGGAATCTCCGGCCGGTCGGGACGTGAGCGTACGTACGCCGGTCCGCAGGGCGGAACAGGATGCAGTCCCGGTGCGAGCGCCGAGCGGTTCGAGCGAAGAGATTCGAACGCGGACGGGAGATCCGTCGCTCCGCATGCGATCCGTGGAACGGCGACAAGACTTTGTCCCGCGGGTATCCGGGAGCGAAGGAGAGGCACGTCGGCAGGCGATCCGGCCACGGACGGCGGAGTCGGTGCGAGGGACGACGGAAACGCCCAGCCGCGCCACCCGGGCGGGCGTGCGGGCGGGATCACGCGATGGGGGCGCGGTCGTCGTGCGCGAACCGCCTCGGCGGACGCAGGTGCGCGAAACGCCGCCCGTCCGGGAGGCATCCGGGTGGGACCGCGGCAGGGACGATTCGTCTCGCGAGCGTGGCGAACGTGGCGGTGCTCGTGACGGATTCCGTGACAGGCGCCAATCGGGAAGCTGAACGCGTCGGCCTGCCCCCGCTCAGTGATGGTGCCAGTCGTGTCCGCTGAACCGCATGTGGCTCGCGCCCTCCATCATCTCCAGGAAATCCTCGCGGCTCGTCTGGATCAGGCTCTCGTGGTCACCGGCCTCGAAATAGACCTCGGGATGGTCGATGAGGCTGTCGTCCATGACGGTCCGCATTCCGTAAGTCGCTCCGAGAGGCGGGATGGCGCCGAGTTCGCAATCCTCGAACAACCCTGACAGTTCGTCCTCGGTGGCGAGCCGGAGCTTGCGCTTGAGGGCCTTGCCCAGGATGCCCAACTGGACGTGATGCGTGGACGGCAGCACAGCCATCAGGAAACCGTATTCGTCCTCGAGGATCACGGACTTGGCGAGGTTGCGGCCCGGGACATGGGCCATCTGGGCCGTCTCCATGCTGTTGGACGAATGGGGGTGATGGAGGACGTCGTAACGCAGTCCCTTGCGTTCGAGAAGCTCCTGTACTTTCGGTGCGATGCTCATGGCGGTTCTCCAGGAGGTGGGCCAGGTGGACGACCCGGTGACTCGGATTCGATCCTCCCTTGCGGGGCGCAGAACCCGCCCCGACGATTCATTGTAGTTCACCCCTTGCGGGCCACCTTGCCGGCCGGGCCGCCGGATATGGCCCTGTGATACCCTGAAGGGCAGGCATCGCCCCGCTTCCCTTGTTTTCCAGTACCGGTACGGACTCGACGTGTTCGAATACCTTCTCGTCACCTTCATGGCGATCTTCGTGATCGTCAACCCGCTCACCACGGCCTTCATCTTCATGGCGCTGCTGCCCCGTGCCACGAAGGAGCGACGTCGCGAGATCGCGTTGCGGTCAACGAAGATCGCCACCTCGCTGTTCTTCGTTTTCGCGACACTGGGCGGCATCATCTTCCAGCTTTTCGGGATTACCCTGGCGGCATTCCGTATCGCCGGGGGGCTGATCCTGTTCGGGATCGCGATGAACATGATCCGGGCGCAGCAGGTCTCGGACGAGGAGAAAGCGGAGGAGGCCAAGAGCGGCAAGGGGCAATTCGGGGACGACATTTCGGTGATCCCGCTGGCGATTCCGTTCATGAGCGGACCGGGATCGATCGCGACGGTCATGATCCTGACCAGCGAGGCGCCGACCGGATGGCACGTGGGGGCGGTATACCTGGCCGTCGCGACGACCATGGTGATCTGCTATTTCGCGATGATCCACTCCCGCTACATTGTCGAATGGCTGGGTGAAACCGGGAAGCAGATCCTCACGAAGATCTTCGGACTGATCCTCGCCGTACTGTCGATCCAGTTCGTCATCAACGGGGTGTCCGATGTGGTCAGCACCTATCTGGTCCAGCATGGACTGATCGATGGCAGCCACATGCCGCCCGGGTCGGATCTGGTGAACTGAACGGGGGCGGCAAGCCGCAGGCCGAGGGTCAGTCGAGGACGCGCGCGCGTCGGCGCAGCAACAGCAGCGGGACGCCGGCGGCAAGTACCACGAGGCCCAGCACGGCGCCAGAACCTGCATAGCGGGCGCTGGACCACAGCAGACCGACGCAGGCCACGGCGAACAGGATGGGCGTGAGCGGGTAGAAGGGGACCCGGAAGGGGCGTTCCCGGTCGGGATCGCGTCGCCGCAGCACGAACAGGGAAGCGACGGACAACAACATGAACAGCCAGAATACGGGCGCGGTGTAGGCGACCATCGTCGCGATTCCGTTCTCGGTGAGTGCGCCGAACAGCACGAGAGCGAGCGTGATCGCACCCTGCAGCAACAATGCCCGCGAGGGAGTCTCGCCACGGTCGTCCCATTGTCCGAGCGCGCTCAACTGGGGCAAGTCGCGACCGAGCGCGTAATAGACCCGTGCACCGGTCAGGATGGTTGCGTTGATCGTACTCAACGCCGCCATGCAGACCATCATGCTGAGCAGGACGGCGGCCATCGGGCCGGCCACGATGCGCATCAGTTCGGCACCGACCGCGTGCGTCTGCCGAAGTCCCTCGAGGCCGAAGATCTGCAGATAGGCGAGGTTTGCGAGGAGATAGACGATGCAGACTACCGCCGCACCGATCAGCAGCACGCGGCTCATGTTGCGCTGCGGATTGCGCAACTCGCCGGAGAGGTAGGCCGCTTCATTCCAGCCTCCGTAGGTGAGGAGCACGAACACCATGCCCATGCCCAGTGCCGCAGCGAGATTGCCACCGGACATCGCTGCGCCTGCTTGATCGGCCGGGGCCACGGCCAGTGCAGGGGAGGCGATGAACAGGCCTGCACCGATGACGCCCGCCAGGGCGAGTACGGTCAGGGAGGTGAAGACGATCTGGAGGCGCTTGGATTCGCGTGTTCCGAGGATGTTCAGGAGCGTCAGCAGGACCACGGCCGATGCGCCATGCCACGCCGCGCCATACGGCCCGAGCGGGACGAGTTGTCGGGCGTATTCGCCGTAGATGAAGGCAACTGCCGCGATCGAGCCGGTCTGGATGACGGTGCCTCGCGCCCACGCGAACATCAGGCCGACATCGGGGCCCCATGCGCGCCGGAGGAAATGGTACTCGCCCCCCGAGTGCGGGTAGGTCGAGCCGAGCTCGCCATAGCACAGGGCGCCGACGAGCATGACCAGCCCGCCTGCCACCCACAGCCCGATGTAGATCAGCGTGTTGTCAGAATGCTGGGCCACCAGCGGCGGAAACCCGAAGATGCCGATGCCGATGACGACGCCAACGAGTACGGCGACCCCATCCAGGACGGAAAGTCCCGGCAAGGGCTGCCGCTCCCCTGCCTGGGCGATCCGCTCAGATCCGGCGTGCATGCCAGCTCCTCTCCATGCCCGATACCGTTCGCCCGCGGATCGTGTCGCCGTCGACCATTCCCACGAACTGTTCGCCGCCGAACTCGAAACGAATCTCGTTGCCGTGCAAGGTCGCCGAAGCAAGCAGGTGCCGCGTGCCGTCACGGGTTGCCGTACCCTGGATGCGCTGGAAGTTCTGCATGATCGACAGGGCGAAGGAGGGAGCGTCGTCGCCGGTCTCGAGCACCCAGTCCCCGGCGACGCGTGCCGGGACGATCCACAGGTAGACGGGAACGCTGCCGATCCACTCCGTGCGATCGGGCGTCCAGTCGGCCATGTCGAAGACATGCGAGACGACGCGGGTCCCCGGCGCCAGGTTTTCCAGGATGATCGGCCGCAGTCGCAGGTTGATCGTGCGCAACAGGTACATCGTGAGGACCGTCGCGTCGGAAAAATCCTTCTCGAACAGGTCGCCGCGTTCGAATACGACCCGATCCTCGACCCCGGCAGCCCGGGCGTTGGCATTGGCCTCTTCGATCCGTGCGGGATCGATCTCCACCCCTACGGCGCTGGGCACTCCACGGTCGCGCACTGCGGCGATGACGATGCGTCCGTCGCCGGAGCCGAGATCGATCAGGTGGTCGCCCGGGCCGACGTCCGCCATGTCGAGCATCAGATCGACGAGTTCGTGGGGCGTCGGGACGTAGGGGACGTCGAGCTTGACCGGTTCCGGTGCGGGAGCCGCAGCCGGGCCAGCAACGGCTTCGATCTTTTCGCCGCAGGCCGTCAAGGCCGCGAGAAGCAGTGCGGCCGCGCCAAGCACGACGAGACGTACTCTGCTGCGTACGGATGCAACGGGCATCCCGTATTCCTCCTGGCCGATCGGTCGGTGACGCCCGTGTATCCGGCGTCGGCGCGTGTGCTCTCAAGGGGTATACGTGGCACAGCGTAGCAGATTAGTTCCCTTCCCGGATAAGATGCCGACGGGGCCATTGCGAATGCCTTGCGGGCGAGCGCCGCCTGGATCAAAGTACAAGGACCCCTTCTATTCATGACTGGATACCGGCGCAGGGGCTTTGTGCCGGACCGATGCGGAGAGAAGTGCATGAATCCGATGAGACGCAGGAGCCTTCTTGCCCTGGCCGCGATCGTTGCCGCCGGGTGTGCCGGCATCCGGCCGGAAGAGTTCGAACCGCCCAGGATGATGCTGAGCTCGTTCCGCATGGTTCCCTCGGACGGGGTGACGCCGCGCTTCCTGATCGGCTTGCGCATCGTCAATCCGAACCGTACCGCACTGAACCTGCGGGGGCTCAGCTATGACGTCGAACTGGAAGGGCATCGTTTCCTCTCGGGCGTGGCGGGCAATCTGGCCAGCGTCCCGGCGTATGGTGAGTCGGAGATCGAGGTGCAGGCCGGGCTCGATCTCTTCAGCGGTCTGCGCCTGTTCAACGACCTGATCAACGATCCGCAGCGCGATCACTTCAAGTTCGTCCTGCGCGCGCGGCTCGACCTGGGGGCGCTGCATCCGATCCTGTCGCTGGAAGAAAGCGGCGATCTGCGACTGTGGCCGGTGGCGCGGCAGTAGTCCGCGCAAGGCCTTCGCTGACCGGGCGAACGAACCAAACGGACCTTCCTTGATGCGCCATCCGGTTGCCCATTGGGTGCTGCTGATCGCGCTCGTCGCGATGTGGGGCAGTTCCTTCACGCTCACGCGCATCGCCGTGACCAGCCTCGCACCGTCGGTCGTCGTTGCGGGGCGCCTGTTCATCGCAGCCGTGCTGCTTGGCGTGATCGTCGTCGCCATGCGTCGGCGTTTCCCGCCGGGTCGTGCGATCTGGGGTTATTTTGCCGTGATGTCGCTGGTGGGCAACGTGATTCCATTCCTGCTGATCGCATGGGGACAGCAGAGCATCGACAGCGGTCTGGCAGGGATCCTGATGGCGGTCATGCCGCTTACGACGCTCCTGCTCGCACATTTCTTCATCCCGGGCGAAGGCATGACCGTATCCCGGGGTGCGGGCTTCACCCTCGGATTTGCCGGAATCGTGATCCTGATCGGGCCGGAGGCCTTGACACGAATAGAGGGCAGCGGAGAGGCCTTGCTGGCACAGCTTGCGGTGTTGGGCGGGGCGGTCTGCTATGCGGTGAACACGATCATCGCACGACGCCGCCCCGAGTCGGATGCCTGGGTGACCGCCGGGGTGGTCCTGGGGCTCTCCGCGCTGCTGACCGCCCCGCTCGGCGGGATGCATCTTCCGTTATCGGGGACACTGCCTGTCGAGGCCCTGTGGGCGGTCCTGCTGCTGGGCCTGATCTGCACGGGCGCAGCCACCGTCGTGTATTACCAACTGGTCACGGTGGCCGGACCGACCTTCCTGTCGCTCATCAACTACCTGATCCCGTTGTGGGCGGTTGCGATGGGCATCGCATTCCTGGGCGAGCGGCCCGACTGGAATGCAGTGGTCGCCCTGGTCCTGATCCTGGGCGGGATCGCGCTTTCGCAGCGCAGTCCGGGCTGATTGCATCGCCGCCCGCGGTCGCTGTTGTATCCTTGTGGGCAGGATGTACGGCATGCCTGTCGGTCCTTTGCGGCCGATACATGCTTGCCCGTGCGGGAAGGTTCAGCTTGAGGACGCGTCCGGTCCGGAATGCAAGGGCCGTCCGTTCGGTTCTCATACAGGGGTGACGAGGTACCGGAATACGCCATGCGATTTTTCATCGATTACCCGCCGGGCTTTCTATGCCGTCTCAGTGTACTGGTCGGTCTCCTGTTCCTGGCGGGTTGCGGCAGCGGTGACGGTGCTCCTGCGCCGCGCAACGCCGGTGCCCCGGTCACTCCGGTGGCGGCGGTCGAGATCCAGCCCCGCGACCTGTCGCGCCAGTTGAGCCTTTCCGGAACCGTCGAGCCACGTGTGACGGTGCGCCTGGCTGCGCGTACGTCGGGGGCCGTGGAACAGGTGCTCGTCGAGGCGGGCGACGAGGTCGAAAAGGGCCAGTTGCTGGTGCGCCTGGATATTTCCGAAGCCCGCGCGGAACTGGCGCGTGCGCGGGCCGAACTGGAGTCGGCACGGCTCGAGCATCGGCGGGCCCAGGAATTGCGCGAGCGTGGGGTCGTGAGCGCGGCGCAATACGAGAATGCGCGCGTCGCGCTGCAGGTGGCCGAAAGCGAACTGGCCCTGTGGCAGACGCGGGTGGAGTTCGGTAGCGTGCATTCACCGCTCCAGGCGGTGGTGTCGGAGCGCTACATCGAACCCGGGGAGGCCGTGCAGGCCCAGAGCACCCTGTTCGAACTGGCCGCCCTCGACGAACTCGTGATCCGGCTGGGCGTGTCCGAACTGGATGTCGTCCACCTGGCCACCGGACAGCCCGTGCCGCTGCGGCTGGATGCGTTTCCGCAGTCCGCGCTCGAAGGCACGATCCGGCGTATCGCGCCGGTTGCCCAGCCTGGAAATCGGCTGATCACGGTCGAGGTGGCCTTGCCCGCCGAAGCCGGTGCGCTGGGCGTACGTCCCGGTTTTCTGGCGCGTGTCAACATGGCGATCGATCCGCGTCCCGATGCGCTGGTCGTCCCCCTTTCTGCGATCGGGATTCACGAAGGCCAACCTTACGTCTATGTGATTGCCGACGAACAATTGCGCAGGCGCCCGGTCGAAACCGGAGTTACCCGCGGTCAATGGACGCAGGTTGTGGCCGGCCTTCACCCCGGCGAGATCGTTCTCGCCAGCAATCCGCTCGAGATGCGCGAGGGACAGCAGGTGCGTATCGTCAGCCTGCGCAACTGAGCGACATGAGCATGCAAGACACCACGCAAGGGAAGGGAGGCGGACTCGCCGGTCTCGCGATCCGGCGCCCGGTCGGGACCCTGTCGATCGCGTCGGTGGTGTTCGTGATCGGACTGTTCTTCCTGCAGCGTCTTCCGATCGACCTGCTGCCCGAGATCGAGTATCCCCAGATCCAGATCACCGTGAACTATCCCGGTGTGGCTCCCGAAGTCATGGAGGAGCAGGTCACTCGGGTGCTCGAGCGCAGCCTGGCGGCGACCGAAAAGCTGGTCCTGATCACCAGCCGGGTACGGGAGGGGCGTTCGGACGTCAGCCTCACCTTCGAATTCGGTACCAATCTGGATCTCGCGCTGCAGGATACGGCACGCAACATCGAGCAGGCGCGCACGCGCCTGCCCTCGGATATCCAGCCGCCGCGCGTCCGCAAGTTCGACGCCGGACAGAACGCGATCTGGGAAGGCGGTTTCAGTTCGAATGTGCGCAGCGAAGTCGCCGTTCGCGACTGGGTCGAGAACCAGCTGATGCCGCAGCTGATCGGCATCCCGGGGGTGTCTTCGGTCGAGGCGGCCGGAGGCATGACGCGCGAGATGGAGGTCATCGTCGACCAGGATCGCTTGCGCTCGTACGGGTTGTCGATGGCCGATGTGAGTGCGGCGCTCGCAGCCGAGAACGTCGATATCGCGGCCGGACGACTCACTTCGGACGCCTTCGATGTCGTGGCCAAGACCGAGGGACTGTTCAGTGCGCCGGGCGACATCGAGAACGTGCTGTTGCGCCTGCCTCCGACGAATGCCAATGCTTCGGGCGGTCTCCCGCGCGGTCAACGCAGTATCCGGCTCGGGGAGATTGCCGAAGTGCGCGATGGCCATCGGGAGCAACGGGTGTTCGCACGCCTGAACGGGGTGCCTTCGACCCAGGTCTCTGTCTACAAACTCACCGGAACGAATACCGTGGCGGTTTCGGACGAGGTCCTGGCGACGCTGGCACGACTGGAGCGTTCCGGTTTCATCCCCCCGGACATCCAGTACCAGTCCTTCCGTGACCCGACCTTCTTCATTCGTGGGGCGGTTTCCAGTGTCGGCACGGCTGCGATGCTCGGCGGGGTGCTGGCGATGGCGATGGTGCTGATGTTCCTCGGGAGCCTGCGCAAGGGATTCATCATCGGCCTGTCGATCCCGATCGCGCTGATGGCCACCTTCAGCATGATGGGCGCAGGCGGACTGACGCTGAACATCATCAGCCTGGGAGGCCTGGCGCTTGGGGTCGGCTTGTTGCTCGACAACGCCATCGTCGTGCTCGAGAACATCTACAGGCATCGGGAAAAGCTCCGCAAGAGTCCGGAGGATGCCGCACACGATGGTGCGGCCGAAGTGGTCTCCGCGATCACCGCGGGAACCCTGACGAACCTCGCGGCCGTCGTCCCGTTCCTGCTGGTCACCGGGGTCGCGGCGCTCGTGTTTCGCGAAATGATCCTCACGATCTCGTTCGCGATCATCGCGACGCTCGCCGCGGCCTTGACCCTGGTTCCGATGCTGGCTGCACTGCTCGGTCGGATCCGCTTCGAAAGCGGGTTGTCGCGGACGCTGCTGTTCCGGGGATTCTCGGCGCTGATCGAGCTGTTGCGCCTTGGATACCGGCGTCTGTTGCCGTGGGTGCTCCGGCTTCGCTGGGGGGTGCTCGGCCTGGCGGCGATGGCGCTTGCCGGCGCGGTCTGGCTGTTCGGCCAGCTCGGCAACGAATTCCTGCCCCCCCTCGATGACGGCAATGTGGTCATCCGGGTGAACCTGCCTCCGGGCACGCCACCGGACGAGACGCAAGCCGTCTCGCGCAGGGTCGAGGCGCATCTGCGCGGCATGGAGTACGTGGAGAGCGTGTTCACGCTGGCCGGTGGTGCGTTGTGGGGAGGGGTCATCAACGAACGTCCGGGTTCGTCGCTGTTCTTCGTGCAGCTCGTACCAGTGCCCGATCGGCCGGACATCCCTGCAGGGGCGTGGCTGGCGCAGGCCCAGCGGGAGATCCGCGAGATGGACATTCCGGGGGCACGGATCTGGGGTCGCCCGCCGATCATCCGCGGCCTGCGCTTCACTTCGACCGGAAACGACGTCGCAATCGGGGTGGTCGGAAACGACCTCGAGACCTTGCGCCTGCTGGCCCAGGAGGTCCATGGCCGGATCGCGGGCATTCCCGGGCTCGAAGGCCTGGAAGCCGGCAGCGACGATCGCAATCCGCTGATGCGGGTGTACGTCGACCGCGAGCGTGCGGCCGATCTCGGCCTGCGGGTCTCGGAAGTCGGCAATGCGATCCGCAACGCCGTCGACGGTGCGGTCCCGAGCCGGTACATGACCGGAGGCCAGGAGTACGATATTCGCGTGCGGCTGCCGCGCCAGTCCGTGAGCGACACGGAAACCCTGGGCAACATGCTGATCTCGCCCGGAGGCAACGGCTCCGCGGTTCTGTTGCGCGATGTCGTCCGCTTCGAGCTCGGAACCGGACCGACCGATATCGAGCGCGAGAACCAGAGCCGCATCGTGCGGGTCGTTGCCGACATCAATACCGCGATTTCCGACGTCGGGACGGTCATGCACGAGATCGAGCGCCGGCTCGAAGGGCTGGAGATGCCCGAACAGTATGGGCTGCTGTTCGGCGGGCAATGGGAGACGATCCAGGATACGAACCGCGAGCTGGGCATGGTCGTGCTCCTCGCGATCTTCCTGGTGTTCGTCGTGCTGGCCGTGCAGTACGAGCGACTGAGCAACCCGCTGGTGATCCTGGCCGCCGCGCCGTTGTCGCTGGTCGGTGTCAGCGTGATGCTGACCCTGACCGGAACGCCGGTCTCCGCACCGGTCCTGATCGGGGGCATCCTGCTGATCGGGATCGTCGTCAATAACGCGATCCTGCTCGTGGAGTACATCGAGATCGGCCGCCGCCGCAATGGCCTGTCGGTGGTGGATGCGGTGATCGAAGCCGGCAGCGTGCGCCTTCGCCCCATCTTGATGACGACGTCGACGACGGCCCTCGGCATGACACCGCTGGCGATCGGCCTGGGCGAAGGTGCCGAGATCATGCGCCCGTTGGCGCTGACCGTGGTCGGGGGGCTCCTCGGTTCGATGTTGTTGACCCTGTTCGTGATTCCCTGCCTGTATCTGATCATCAACGGAGCTGCCGAGCGTCTTGGCCGTTGGTTGACGGGTCGAACGGGCATTGACGATCCCGCCCGAAGTGGGCAGTCTGTCGAATGACTCGCAGAAGCCGTTACAGCGGCCAGGAGGCATCATGGAGGCAGAAGGGGAAACAGGCATCGGTCTGAGCTTTCGACTCGACCGTGACGCCGGGGTATTGTTCGCCCGGGTGAATCCCGATCCGAATGCTGCGCTTATCGACGAAGCGTGGCTGGACGCGCGACTGGCCGAATCCGGCTACGGTGCGTTGCGTATCGTTCCAGCCGCGAAGACCGTCCTGCTCGCCCACTACAATTCCGGTCAGCGGATCGAGGACCTGCGTATTGGCGAGTGCGTCGATGCGAGCCTGTCGATCGCGGTCGCGATCGATTCGATGTCGGTCTCCTTGTCGATCGATCCTGCTCAAGGCGGAAAGCGTGTCACGCGCGACGACGTGCTGGCTGCCCTGGAGGAGCGCAAGGTCGTTCACGGCATCCTCGCGGAAGCGATCGATCGGGCAGTTGCCCACGGCGCGGCCGATGCCGTCGTGATCGCACGTGGGACACCGATGGATCCGGGTGCGGACGGACGTTTCGAGTGCCTGGTGCCGGACGTGCGCGATCGTGTGCCGCGTGTCGACGAGAGCGGCCATACCGATTATCGCGACCTCGGCGAGATCCTCGTCGTCCATCCCGGGGACCGGTTGATGCTGCGCCATCACAGCACGGAAGGTACGGCTGGCATCGATGTGTTCGGTGCGTCCGTCCCTGCGCCGGCCGGGAAGGATGTCATGTACGCATCCGGCCTGGCGGGCGTTTCCCTGGCGCCAGACAACCCGGATTTGCTGCTGGCCGCCATCTCCGGGCAGCCCGTGCAGGTCAAGGCCGGCATGATCGTCGAGCCGGTGTATACGGTCGAGGGCGTGAGCATGGCCTCCGGCAACGTTCGCTTCGACGGCAGCGTGAAGGTGCGGGGCGACATTTCGGCCGGCATGACGGTACGTGCGACCGGGGACATCGAGGTGACCGGGATGGTGGAACCCAGCATGGTCGAAGCGGGAGGCAGCGTATCGATCAAGGGCGGGGTGGTCGGGGGCGTAGGCCGCAAGGACGGGGCCGATTACCACGTCCGGTGCGGCGGATCCTTCACCGCCGGCTATGCTCAGCAGGCCAAAGTCGAGGCGGGCGACAGCATCTTCATTGACGACATGGCAATGCAGTGCGACCTGGTTGCGACGAACCATGTGTGCGTCGGAGACCGTAAGCGTGGCCACATCGTTGGCGGGCGCGTCCAGGCGACGCTGTCGGTCAAGGGCAAGGTGCTCGGCTCGCCGAACCGGGTGCAGACCCAGATCGAGATCGGCGTCGACCCGGCCTTGCACAAGCATGCCCAGGATCTCGCAAAGGCGCGTGACGTCCGCGAGGGACGCTTGCTGGAACTGAGCAAGCTGCTCGCCTTCGCTGCGGCCCAGCCGGGGAAGGTCAAGCCCGAGATGGTCGAGCGGGCACGGGCCACGGCTGCCGCGTTATCGGCCGAGATCGGGTCCCTGCGCGAGGAGGAGGACGCGGTCGCGCGCAAGCTCGAACTGGCCAGCGAGGCGCGCGTCGTCGCCGAGAAGGCGATGTACGAGGGCGTCGTCGTGTCGATGGGAACGCAACGTTATCGCGTGGTCGGCGAGCACGGGGGCGGTTCGATCGGTTTGACCGATCATGGCCTGGGCCTCGTCACCGACGATACCCAGCATTCCTAAAGCCTGTTCTCATACTTAGCGGGCGAGCCTGCCCTCCGCGACCCGGTTGCCGTCGGAATAGATCCCGATTCCGTCGCCTTCACGGACCAGATCCATGCAGGCATGGTTGCCGGCAAGCCGACCGCTCGACCATTCGCGGCAGTACTGTCCGGAGTCGTTGACCCACCAGCGTGCTTCGGCGCCGCCCGCGTCGACCAGCGTGCCGTCAGGAGAGAAATTCAGGACGTAGTGCGACTGGCTGCGCAGATAGACCCCGGTGAGCGTCGCCCCGCTCAGCATCGTTTCGACCTCGGCCCGGTCGCGCAAATAGTCCTGTGCCGACGCCATGCCGGTGCCAAGGGTGGTCAGTACGAGGAAAGCCGTTTGCAGCATTCGCATTGCGTTTCTCCATGAGTTCGATCGGTCCGGTGCGGCAGCGCAGGTAACGCCGGGGTCCGGGTCAGCGGGTCAGACCGTGACCGCCTTCAGCAATTCCCGGGCGGCCTGCACGCGCTGCCTGAGTTCGGGTAGGTCGATCTTGCGGATGAGCCGGTCCGGTCCGGACATCTTCACGTTTCGGTCGCTCTGGATCAAGGAAATCACTTTCGCCGGGTCGACGGTCGCCGTCGGTCCGAACTGGATGCTGATCTGGGCTTCGGACGCGTCCAGCTTGGCGACCCCGAAGGGGCCGACCAGTATTCGCAGTCGATGCGTCTCGATCAGCGCACGGGCCTGTACGGGCAACTCTCCGAACCGATCGACGAGTTCTTCCTGCATCGCCTTGAGATCGTCTTCGTTCTCGCAATTGGCGAGGCGTTTGTAGAGGGTGAGCCGTTCCTGAACGTCGGGGCAGTAGTCATTGGGCAGCAGGGCGGGCGTGTGCAGGTTGATCTCCGAGACGATTTCGAGCGGCTGGGAAAGATCGGGTTCCCGGCCGGCCTGGAGGTCACGCACCGCCCGCTTGAGCATCTCGGTGTAGAGGGAAAAGCCGATCTGCTGGATCTCCCCCGACTGGTTCTCGCCGAGCACTTCACCGGCACCGCGGATCTCGAGGTCGTGCATCGCGAGGTAGAACCCGGCGCCGAGGTCTTCCATCAGCGTGATCGCTTCGAGGCGTTTTTGCGCCTGTGCGGTAGGTTTTGCATCTGCGTCGGTGAGCAGATAGGCATAGGCCTGGTGATGGCTGCGGCCGACCCGTCCGCGCAACTGGTGCAACTGCGCCAGGCCGAAGCGGTCGGCCCGGTTGATCAGGATCGTGTTCGCGGTCGGGATGTCGATCCCGGTTTCGATGATCGTCGTGCACAGCAGCAGGTTCGTGCGCTGCTGGGTGAAGTCGCGCATCACACGCTCGAGCTCGCGCTCCGGAAGCTGGCCGTGGCCGACGCCGATCCGCGCCTCGGGGAGAAGTTCGGCGAGTGCATTGCGGGTGTTCTCGATGGTTTCGACTTCGTTGTGCAGGAAGTAAACCTGCCCACCGCGCTTGAATTCCCGCAGCACCGCTTCACGCACGATCCCCTTGCTGAAGCGCTGCACGAAGGTCTTGATCGACAGGCGTCGTGAGGGGGGCGTGGCGATGACGGAAAACTCGCGCAGCCCTTCCAGTGCGAGCCCGAGCGTGCGCGGAATCGGCGTCGCAGTCAGGGTGAGGATGTCGATCTCGCTACGCAGGGTCTTGAGCGCTTCCTTCTGGCGCACCCCGAAACGATGTTCCTCGTCGATGATGACGAGCCCGAGCTTCTTGAAGCGTACGTCCTTCTGCAGCAGGCGGTGGGTGCCGATGACGATGTCCACCTTGCCCTGTGCAAGCTGTTCCAGCGCTTCGTTCTGTTCCTTCGCCGAACGGAAGCGCGACAGTTCGGCGACCTTGACGGGCCAGTCCGCGAACCGGTCGGAAAAGGTCTGCCAGTGCTGCTCGGCCAACAAGGTCGTCGGAGTGAGGACCGCGACCTGCTTGCCGTCCGCGACGGCGACGAAGGCAGCTCGCAGGGCAACTTCGGTCTTGCCGAAGCCAACGTCCCCGCACACCAGCCGGTCCATCGGCCGTCCCGAACGCATGTCTTCGACGACCGCGTCGATCGCAGCCTGCTGATCGGGAGTGGTTTCGAACCCGAAGCCCTCTGCGAAGGCGTCCAGGTCGTGCTGCTTGAAGTCGAAGCGGTGACCCGGACGGGCCGCCCGCAGGGCATACAGCGCAAGCAGCTCGGCCGCGGTGTCGCGCACCTGCATCGCGGCCTTCTTCTTGGCCTTCTCCCAGTGACCGGACCCGAGCCGGTGAAGCCCGACCGCTTCGGGGTCGGCGCCGGCGTAGCGGGTGAGGACGTGGAGCTGCGAAACCGGCACGTACAGCTTGTCGCCGTTGGCGTATTCAAGATGCAGGAATTCGGTATCGCCCTCGCCGAGGTCCATGTGCACCAGGCCCATGTAGCGGCCGATACCGTGCGATACATGAACCACGGGATCACCGGTCCTGAGTTCGGAAAGGTCGCGCAGCCAGCCTTCCATGGTTGCGGCCTTGCGCGCATCGCGGCGGCTGCGGGTGCGCGCGGTGGCGGCGTAGAGTTCGGCCTCCGTGACGATGGCGATCCTGGCGTCCGGAAGCACGAAACCGTTCATCAGCGGTCCTGTCGCCAGCGCGAACGGCGCATCGGAGGACAGGAACTCGCCCAGGTCGGCGAGCGGCTTCGGATGGAGTCCGTACTCGGCCAGGTACTCGGCCATCGTTTCGCGTCGACCGGCTGATTCGGCGAGCACGAGGATGCGCCCACCCGAGGTGCTCCAGTCACTCTCGATCAGTGTCCGCAAGCGGTAAAGCGGGTCGCCGGCCTTGCGTTCGACCGCGAGCTCCGGCAGCGGTCGGGAAAGGGCTTCTTCGTCGGACGGCGTCTGGACGGCAGGTGCCTGCAAGACGATCCGGGGGAGGGTCTGGAGTCCGGAAAAAAAGGCTTCCTGATCTAGAAACAAGTCCTGGGGCGGCAGGACCGGCCGGCTGCGGTCGCCCTTGAGCAGGTCGTGGCGCGAGCGGGTATCCCGCCAGAACTCCTCGATCGCAGCGGGTACGTCGTGATGCAGGACGACCACGGCCTGGTCGGGCAGGTAGTCGAAGAGCGTCGCCGTCTGCTCGAAGAACAAGGGCAGGAAGTACTCGATGCCCGGCGGGGCGATGCCGTTCGAGACGTCCTTGTACACCGGCACACGTGAAGGGTCGCCTTCGAAACACTCGCGAAAACGGCTCCGGAAGCGGGTCCGACCCGCTTCGTCGAGCGGAAACTCGCGCGCCGGCAACAGCCGGATCTCGGGAACGGGAAAGACCGTGCGCTGGGTGTCCGGGTCGAAGGTCTTGATGCTCTCGATCTCGTCGTCGAAGAGATCGAGACGGAAGGGGAGCGCAGCGCCCATCGGGTAGAGGTCGATCAGGCCGCCCCGAACCGAAAACTCGCCCGGACTGACGACCTGGGTGACATGCGCGTACCCGGCCAGGGCCATCTGCCTGCGCAGGGCTTCCAGGTCGAGCCGTTCGCCCTGTTTCAGGAAGAAGGTGTGCGAGGCCAGGTAGGCAGGGGGAGCCATTCGGTACAAGGCGGTCGTGGCCGGAACGAGCACGACGTCCACCGCCCCGCGGGCAAGGCCGTAGAGCGTCGACAGCCGTTCCGAGACGAGATCCTGATGCGGCGAGAAGCTGTCGTACGGCAAGGTCTCCCAGTCGGGCAGGACAAAGGAGCGAAGACGCGGCTCGACCCATGCCAGTTCGTCGTGCAGGCGTTGCGCATCGAGCGGATTGGCGCAGACGACCAGGAGCGGGGCACCACGCCCGGCAAGCACGGCCAGCGCGATCGCGTCACTCGATCCAGCCAGTTGCGGGAGCACCCGTCGCGCACCGGGTGATGGTGTCGGAAGCGTGGCAAGGCGCGAAAGCAGGGAATCGGTCGAGTGCGGCATCGGGGGCTGCGACGGAAGCGGAAGGGAGGGGATTATAGGGGAAAGGTCGGCGCTATCCGGGTGAGGCTTCCCGATCGATCCTCCAGTTGGAAAGGACCGGACGACCGATGACGGTGCAGCCGAGCTGTTCCAGCCAGCGTGCGACCATACGGTTGGAGTTGTAGCCGAAGGTGTAGGGTTCGGCGTGATGCACGAAATACACGTCGTAGGCCGCACTGTAATGCAGGCTGTCCGCGGCGGCCTCGAAGCGACTTCCGAGTTCGTCGCGCAGTTTGCGCACGGCTGCCGTAGCGACCTTGAGTTCGTGGCTCTGGACGACCGTCACGCGCAGCAGCCGGTGCATGTTGTCGGCATCGGCCGCTTCGGTGAGCCGCTGTCGTCCCAGGGCTGCGGGGGTGGGCCACAGCAAGGCGCGAAGACCGCTTCCGAGCCCGGTCCGATTCAGGGCATAGTAGTCCCAGTCACCGTAGGAGTACCGGATGGACCCGCCGTCCTCGTCCGGAAGCACAAGACTGGAATGCCGGCCGTGGTCGAGCACGAACACACTCACCGGATCCTCGGGGTCAACCGGGGGGATGATGACGCTGGTGCACCCGCTTGCGAGCGCAACGAACGCGATCGCGACGATCGTGTGACACGCTTTCACGCTCCCCCCGATAGGTCGATTCCCTGCCGCAATGATACCGCGTCGCAAGCCTTCCTCTGGTCAGGTGCCGGAGTGCCGGGCGAAGCGCGCGTCTTGTGTCAGGAACGCGGCGAGGGCATCCGCCGGCAGCGGGCGGCAGTGAAGATAGCCTTGTGCTCCGCTGCATCCGGCCTCGCGCAGGAAGTCCAGTTGATCCTGCGTTTCCACCCCCTCGGCCAGGGTGCCCAACTGAAGGCTGCGTGCCATCTGGATCACCGCCCGGACAATCGCAGCGCTTTCCGGATCGACCGAAAGGTCGCGAATGAAGGAACGGTCGATCTTGATCTTGTCGACAGCGAAACGCCGCAGGTAGGACAGGCTCGAGTAGCCCGTGCCGAAATCGTCGATGGCGATCGAGATGCCGTACGCCTTGAGTTCGCGTACCGTCTCCAGGTGCCGCTCGACGTTCTGGATCAGAATCGATTCGGTCAGCTCCAGTTCCAGCGCATCGGGCTCAAGGCCGCTGGCCGTGAGTGCTGCCATCACGGTCTCGATCAGGTTCCCGCGCTGGAACTGGATGGCCGAGATATTCACGGCGACCTTGAGCGGGGGCAAGCCCGCGCGTCGCCATCTTGCGGCCTGTTGGCATGCCTCGCGCAGGACCCACTCTCCGAGTGCGACGATCAAGCCGGATTCCTCCGCCACCGGAATGAAGCGGTCGGGCGGAACCATGCCCGACTCCGGATGATGCCAGCGCGCGAGGGCTTCGACGCCGACGACACGGCCGTCGGCCAGGTCGATCTGCGGCTGGTAATGCAGGGTGAACTGGTTCTGTTCGAGTGCCTGGCGCATCCTGTTCTGGATGAGCAGGCGCTCGAGTGCGTTGACGTTCATCTGCTCGGTGAAGAATCGATAAGTGTTCCGCCCGACGTCCTTGGCGTGGTACATCGCGGTGTCCGCCTTGCGCAGCAGGGTTTCGAAATCCTTGCCGTCGTCCGGGTACAGGCTGATGCCGATCGAGAACGAGGCCCGCAGGGCGTGGCCGTCGATGTGAATGGGTTCGGCGACCCGTTCGAGAATCTTCTGTGCGACCCGCGCGACCGCGTCCGGGTTGCCGATTCTGGTGAGGATCATCACGAACTCGTCACCCCCTTGCCGGCTCACGGTATCGGTGTCGCGGACGCAGTCGAGCAGGCGGCCAACCAGAGTCTGGAGCAGAAGGTCTCCGATCGTGTGACCGAGCGAATCGTTGACGGTCTTCAGGCGGTCCAGATCGAGGATGAGCATCGCCATGCGCGTATCGGTCCGCTCGGCGTGGGCAAGTGCCTGGCCGAAGCGGTCCGCGAGCAACAGGCGGTTGGGCAGGCCGGTCAGCGGATCGTGGTGCGCGAGGTGCTCGATACGATCCTGGGCGGCCTTGCGTTCGCTGATGTCGGAGAAGATCGCGACATAGTGGGTGAGACGGTTGCCCGCATCGTGCACGGCCGAGATGCCGAGCCACTTCGGGTAGATCTCGCCGTTCTTGCGACGATCCCAGATCTCGCCCTGCCAGCGTTGATGCTCGTGGAGTTCGGCCCACATCTGGCGAAAAAACGTCGCGTCGTGACGTCCGGAGCCGAGCAGGCTCGGATTGTGGCCGAGCACTTCCTCGGGCGCGTACCCGCTGATCTGCGTGAAGGCCCGGTTCACATGAAGGATGCGGTTCTCGTGATCGGTGATCATGACCGCTTCGCCGCTGTTCTCGAACACCGTTGCCCACAAACGCAATTTCTCCTCGTCGTTCTTGCGCTCGGAGATGTCTTCCTGCAGTCCGACGAAATGGGTGATCGTGCCCTCGTCGTCGACCACCGGCATGATCCGTACATAATCCCAGTACAGATCCCCGTTCTTGCGCCGGTTGAGCAGTTCCCCCGACCACTCCCGTCCGCTGTGGATGGTGCGCCAGAGATCGCGATAGGTCTCGACGGGCGTCAGGCCCGAGCGGGTGAACTGCATGCGATGACCCACGACCTCGTCGGTCGTGTATCCGGTGACTTGGGTGAAGCGCCGGTTCGCGTACTCGATGATGCCGCGCGTGTCGGTAATGACGATCGATGCCGGGCTCTGTTCGACGGCCTGCAGCAGGGTGCGCTGACCCTCCTCGGCCTGCACCACCTCGGTTCGGTCGTGCGCGAGCAGCACATGACCGTTTACCGCACCAGTGGCATCGTGCAGCGGCACAAGCTGCGAATCCAGGTGGATGCGTCCCTTGCACGTCTGCACCCGCATCGCGAACCGAAAGGTGCCGTCACGTTCCGCGCTGGCGATCGCACGCAGAATCCGCTCGGGGGCGACGCCAAACGCCTCATGGAGTTCGAGGATGGAAGGGCCGCCGATCTCGCGACTCGACAGGTCGAACAAGTGGCGCGCGGTTTCGTTGCATTGGCGAATCGTGCGAGTCCGGTCGATCGCAATGATCGCGAGGCCGGTGGGTGCGCCAAGCAGGCCCCTGAGCAGGGCCGTATCCAGTTCATCCGCCGTTGTGAAGTGGTCTGGCAATAGCACGGTCAAGTCCTTCTGGAGCCAGGTCGGTTGGGTCCAGCGGATTCTGACCGCGTTCCGGGACTGCTTTCATTGATGCAGATCGGAAAACAGGAAAAAGTCCAGGGCTTTGCGGCGGGATTGGGCTCAGCGGTGCTCTCTGCTCTGGAACCAGTCTGCAAACGCATCGGCCTCCATGGGCCGGGCGAAGTGATATCCCTGCACTTCGTCGCAGTTGAAGATGCGCAGGTAACGCGCGATGTCTTCGCTTTCGACGCCTTCCGCTAGCACCTTGAGCTTGAGCGTGCGGGCCATGCTGACGATAGCGCGGACGATCGCTGCGTCGTCCGGGTCGGAGGCGATGTCCCGGACGAAGGATTGGTCGATCTTGAGCTTGTCGACGGCGAATCGCTTGAGATAGGCGAGACTCGAATAGCCTGTGCCGAAATCGTCGATCGAGAGCCGAACGCCAAGCGATTTCAGCCGCCGCAAGGTATCGAGGATGCCTTCGCTGTCCTCGAGAAGGAGCGATTCGGTTAGCTCGAGTTCGAGCCGTGTCGGATCGAGTCCCGAATCGGAGAGGGCCTGAGCGACACTGCGCTCCAGGTCTCCCCGCCGGAACTGCACCGCCGAGAGGTTTACCGCCACGCTGAGTTCGGGCAGGCCGTCCTGCGCCCACTGCTGCGCCTGCCGGCAGGCCTGCTGCAGGACGCGGTCGCCGATCGGGACGATGAGCCCGCTCTCTTCTGCAGCGGGAATGAAGCGCTGGGGCGAGACCAGTTCCTGCCCCTCGCGATTCCAGCGCAGAAGGGCTTCCACGCCAACGACCCGGTTGCTTGCCAGTTCGATCTGGGGCTGGTAGTGGAGCAGGAATTCTTCGTTGTCCAGCGCACGATGGAGGGCGGTACGAATCTGCAAGCGCTCGGTCGCGTCGACGTTCATCTGCTCGGTGTAGAAACGCGCCGTATTGCGTCCCGCGTTCTTCGCCTGGTACATGGCCGTATCGGCCTTCTTGAGGAGGGTGTCGAAATCCTCACCGTCGTCGGGCCATACCGCGATCCCGATGGACAAGGTGTTCGTCAGTTCCTGCCCTTCGAGCTCGAAGGGTCGTGACAGCGCCTCAAGGATGCTGTTGGCACTGCGGTTGACGGCCTGCGTGTCGTGCACGTCGGTGAGCGCGATGAGAAACTCGTCCCCCCCGAGCCGACTGATCGTGTCCGTCTCGCGAACGCACTCGCGAAGCCGTTTTGCGACGAGCTGGAGCAGGCTGTCGCCGACCGGATGACCCAGCGTGTCGTTGATCGTCTTGAAGTGGTCGAGATCGAGAAAGAGCAATGCGACCTTCGCATGCGATCGATCCGCCCAGGCGGTGGCGAGGGCGAAGCGGTCGCGGAACAGGACGCGGTTGGGCAGGCCGGTCAGCGCGTCATGATGCGCCAGATACTCGATGCGGGCTTCGGCCTCCTTGCGTTCGGTGATGTCGTTGACGAAGGTGAGAACGTGCTGCTTTCCGCCAATCATGACATGACGCGAGGACAGCGCGATCTGGCGCAGGTTGCCGGCGCGATCGCATCCGACGGTCTCGTAGTCGAGCACCGAACCGTCGCGCTGCAGCAGGGACAGCCAGCGCTTGCGGCTTTCGGTGTCCGGCCACAAGCCGAGTTCCAGCGAGGTCCTGCCGATCATTTCCTCGCGCGGCCAGCCGAAGTCCGTTGCATAACGGTCGTTCGCCTCGATGAAGGTGCCGTCCTCGATCCGCGTGATCGAGGCGGCGAAAGGGGCCGCCATGAAGGCCACCAGGAAGCGCTCCTCGCTCGCGAGGAGTTCCTGTTCGATCAAGCGCAGATCGGTGATGTCCTGAATCGCGCCTGACATCATCAGCGGTCGTCCGTCGGCATTGCGCCGGATGTTCCCCACCGCACGTGCGACACGAACCGATTCGTCGGTACGGGTGAAGGTGAACTCGGTCTGAAACCCCTCTCCGGCCTGGATGGCCCGCATCAGTTCGCGCGCCACGCGTCGGCGGTCTTCGGGAGCGATGCGTTCGAGAAATACGCCGTAGCCGGGCGTGACCGCGTCGTGGTCGTAGCCCAGAATACGGCTCGTCTCGACGCCCCAGTTGAGCGCCCCGTCGGGCAGCTGCCATTCCCAGTAGCCGACGTTGGCCAGCGCCGCCGCCTCGGAAAGCTGACGCTGGCTCTCGCGGATGGGCGTGATGTCATGGAAGATCTCGAACTTGCTGACGGTGCCGTCCGGGTTCCGGAACGGCATGTCGAAGAGGTCGAACGTCCGGCCGGCCGGCGAGGTCCACTCCCACTGGACCGACTCGCCGGCGAAGACGGCCGGGTTCTTGCACCAGTCGCAGGGCTGGTCGAGTCCGTGAAAGTACTCGTGGCACTTGCGGTTGCGAGTCGGCCCGAACTCGCGCTCGAGGGCCGGATTCAGGTACTCGATGTCGTGTTCGGCATTGACGATGTAGACGCCGTCTGGCAGCGCATCGAGGATGCTCTGCAGTCGCGTGCGCTCGCGCGCAAGCGTCGCGATCTCGGCCTGGGCGGTCTTGACGCCGCTGATGTCGGTGTAGGTCAGGACGACGCCGTCGCGAATGCCGTGTTCGCCGCGGAAGGGGAGCATCCGCTCCAGGTACCAGAGGCCGGTTTCGGTTCTGGCTTCGCGCTCGGTCCGCTCACCCGTGGTCGCCACGCGCTGCAAGTCGTCGAGAAAACGACGTGCGTCGCCGAGACGGTAGGTGATCTCGGAGATGGGTCGTCCGAGATCCTGGGGGCGGAGCGTGAGAAAATCGTCCACCTTCGCGCTGAAACGCCTCACGCACAGGTTCGCATCCAGGAACACGGTGCCGATCTCGGCACTGGTGAGCAGGTGGTCGTAGTCCCGGTTCAGTTGTGCCAACGCGTCGTTCTTGCGCTCGAGTTCCGCATTGAGGGTGTAGAGGTCCTCGTTGACCGATTTCAACTCCTCGTTGGTGCTCTGCAGTTCTTCGTTGGAAGCAGTCAGCTCTTCGTTGGCGAGGTCGATCCGTTCGTGGCTGCTGCGCAGTTCGAACACCGTTTCCTGCAGTCGCTCGCGTGTGGCGATCAACTCGGCGGCCAGATCCTCGGGATTCGTCGGTCGCGGGTCGACGGCCTCGCCGAACCGCGTGAGAGGTTGCGCCAGGAACGGGGCGGGGCCAGGAACGCGTGGCAAGGAATCGCCGCGACTGCGATAGAGCTTGCACGTGCGATCGACGACGCTGAAGGCGCCGTCCTCGAGTTCGCCGACCGTTTCGCTGCTGCCGAGCAGCAACAGGCCCTGAGGGCAGAGTGCAAAGTGCAATTGGGCCAGTGCTTTGCGCTGGGCCTCGGGCTTGAGGTAGATCAGCAGGTTGCGGCACGAAGCCAGGTCTATGCGGGTAAAAGGCGGGTCGGTCAGCAGGTTGTGGCGTGCGAACACGATGTGGCGCCGCAGGCTGGCATCGGGTCGCCAGCCGTCGTCCGCGCGCTGAAAAAAGCGCCTGCGCAGCGCTTCGGGGAGGTGCTCGGCGACGTCGTCGGGAAAGATTCCTTCGGATGCGCGCGTCAAACCGGCGGCATTGACGTCGGTCGCGAAGACCTTGACGTTCCCGGGGAAACCGAGCCGGCTGGCGACGTCGAGCGCGAGGGCGGCCAGCGAATAGGCCTCTTCGCCGGTCGAGCAGCCGGCGGACCAGAGCCGGAGCTCGTCGGCCGGGTCGCGCCCGCGCAGGAGATCCGGAAGAACTTCTTCGGCAAGCAAGGAGAAAACGGCCGCGTCGCGAAAGAAACCCGTCGTGCTGATGAGCAGATCCTGAAGCAGTGCTTCGCGTTCGCCCGGGTCCGCTTCGATCCGCTCGACGTAGGGCTGCAGTGCATGGCAGCCGGCCAGTTCGATTCGCCGAAGTACGCGGCGCGAGAGCGTCGTCTCCTTGTACCCGGAAAAGTCGATGCCGCCGTGCTTTCGCAGCGCGCCGATCAGTGCTTCGAGGCCCGCGAGTGGGGCCTCGTCTCCGCAAGCGTCCGGATCGGGGGCGCCCGGGGCCAGATCGTCGATCTCGTTCATCGGCCGATTATGACCATGGGGGCGCATGCCCACAAGCCTTGGCTCGCTCGGACCCGACGGACGGTGAGCGGCAGAGGACGAGAGACTCGGCGGCAGCGCGCTGACAGAAAATCCTGCTGGAGTCTCAGTGGTCGCGGTGGATCGCGACCGGTATGCGGCGGGAGCCGAAGGGTTTCGACCACGGGCCGAAGCGCCCGGCCATGGTCGTGCGGCATGCCAGGCAGGCACCGTGGTCGTCGAGGTGGTACTCGAGGATCTCGTACCAGTCCCGGACGATCACGGCCTTGCCGCAGTGCGTGCAGTGCGTGGTTCCACCCTGCGGGTCGTGCACGTTCCCGGTATAGACGTGGTGCAGACCGCAATCGATGGCGATCCGCCGTGCCCGCGTCAGCGTGGACGAAGGCGTAGGGCCGAGTTCGGTCAACTTGAAGTCGGGATGGAAGGCGGTGAAATGCAGCGGGATGTCCCGCCCGAGCTCGCCGGCGATCCATTCCGACATCGCACGCAGTTCGTCGTCGGTATCGTTTCGCCCCGGAATGAGCAGGGTCGTGATCTCGATCCATACGTCCGTCTCGTGCACCAACCACTTCAGGGTGTCGAGAACCGGCTGCAGATGCGCGCCGCACAAGTGCTGGTAGAAGGTGTCGGTGAAGCCCTTGAGGTCGACGTTCGCGGCATCCATGCACGAGAAGAAATCCTGCCGCGCCAGTTCGGTGATATAGCCTGCCGTCACGGCCACCGTCTTCAACCCGTGGGCATGGGCTGCCTGGGCTACGTCGATCGCGTATTCAGCGAAGATGACCGGATCGTTATAGGTAAAGGCGATGCTGCGGCATCCCCACTTGGCGGCGGTGCGTGCGATCTCTTCGGGGGAGGCCGCATCCATCAGGCGGTCCATGTCGCGGGACTTCGAAATGTCCCAGTTCTGGCAGAACTTGCAGGCGAGGTTGCAGCCCGCCGTGCCGAACGAGAAGACGCTCGATCCAGGGTAGAAGTGATTCAGGGGCTTCTTCTCGATCGGGTCGATGCAGAAACCCGAGCTGCGCCCGTACGTGGTGAGCACCATGGCGTCGCCATCGCGCATGCGCACGAAACACGCCCCGCGCTGGCCCTCGTGAAGCTTGCAGTAACGGGGGCACAGGTCGCATTGCAGGCGACCGTCTTCGGTCCGGTGCCAGTAGCCGGCGGGATGATTCATGTCGTGCTCCTTGCGTGCCCGCCTTGCTCGACGTACGCGTCGGACTCGGCCCATTTCTTCACGGTGTAAATGGCGACCATCAGGTTCGGTGCGGCCCGCGCGGGATCCAGGCCGGCCTTCTGCTTCAGGGCGGCGAGGAACGATCGCGGATCGGGAAGCTGTTCCCAGACCTGGGGCAGGAAGGTGGCGCTTCGGCAGCCGGAGAACAACAGCACGCCATCGACGCCTGGGCGCAGCTTCGCAATCAGTTCGTCCTCGTCCGCGAACTCTATGAACTCCGGCTCCGACAGCAGCGACACTTCGATGCGCAGGCGTTCGAACTCCTCGGCCGTGACGGGTGCAAAGCGCGGATCACGGGTGGCCGCCGCGATCGCGTTCTCGCGGACGTCGGCGGACAGTGCGCGTTGCGCCCGGACGCTGCCGATGCAGCCGCGCAGATCGCCATCGAGTTTCAGCGTGACGAAAGTGGCTGCACGGCCGGCAAGCGCGGGGTCGTCCTGCACTGCCTCGTCGGTCAGTCCGAGTTCGTGGGCAATCGCCTTCCGCGCCAGAAGGAGAAGGCGCTGACCGAACTCAGTGTCGGACAAGGGGGTCATCCCGGCTCTGCGGCGAGAACGAAATGCTGGCGTAGCCGACGACGTGCGAGCGATCTCCGGCGGTGTCGCCCGAGTTCCGATAGTCGAGCAGATGGGCTTGCAGACCGTAACGTTCGGCCAGCAGCAGGAGGCCGTTGAGGGGGGAGGCGCCGCAGGCCTGATGGCCGTCCAGTCCGCCCGCCAGATGCACGATGCGACCGACCGTGTCACGGTCGATCGAGCGTGCCTGATCGTAGGGGTGATAGTGCGACAGGTCGGAGCTGATCACGATCAGCGTTTCGTCGCCGCCCCACAGATCCTGCAGGAGATCGGCAACGGCCTCGGGCGAGGCATCGCCCACCAGGATCGGGATGAGATCGAAGCGCTCGAGCACGCATTGCAGGAAGGGGAGCTGCACTTCGAGACTGTGTTCGAGTGCATGCGGGCGGTCGTCGAGTACGACGTCGTTTCGCTGTTGCAGTGTCAACCAGTCGGTGCGGCTCACGGGGACCAGCCCGAGCGGGGTTTCGAACGCCAGGGCTGCCGGCAGCGCAAAGCTTCGGACCGGCACCCGGTGCGCGGGGCCGAGCAGCACCACGCGCCGGATCGCCTGACGCCGCGGGCGCAAGCTCGAATAGGCGATTGCCGCGACCGGCCCCGAATAGAGGTAGCCGGCATGCGGGACCATCAAGGCCTTCGGAGGCGGGAGATCGTGCTCCATCGGTGTGGCCGAAGCGAGCAGATCCCCGACCTGTGTCTGGAGGACACGGGGGTCCGCCGGATAGAACAGGCCGGCGACCGCAGCAGCGCGAATCGATTCGGTGGCCATTGCGAACGGTTCCGGAGTGGATAGTGAACTTCTTCAAGTATAGAAGCCCAGAGCGCCGTGTGCGCGTTGCCCTGCTTGGACCGGGGCATGCGACCGTGCGGGACGAACGGCTTCCTCAGGCCGACGATGCCGATGCGTTGCCGCGTCGGGCAATCTCGCCGGCTGCGGCAATCCCCGAGCGCACAGCCGACTCCAGCGTGGCCGGGTAGGGCGAGTCGGTGTAGTCGCCCGCAAGCCAAAGACCGGGCACCGGTGTGCGGATGCCCGGACGGTTGAGCCCCGGCCTGCAGGCGAACGTGGCGCGCTTCTCGGTGATCGTCAGCGCCCACTCCGGACTCGGCAGGCGACGGCCCAACTGGCGCTCGAGCTGCTGGAGCACTGCGATCTCGAGATCCTCTCGACCGAGCTGCTCATGGGGGCCGTGCGCGCTGATCACGCACGCGATGAGCCCTGGTTCGCTGCCGAGCCGCCCACGATCGAAGGCCCACTGCGCGGGCCCGTCGGTGAGACCGATCATCGCGTGGGGAAACGACTGGCCGGGGCCCAACGCAAGATACACGGTGGTGATGGGTTCGTAGTCGAATTGCTCGATCTGCTGCGCGAGCCGATCGCAGCGGTCCGTGCTGCGCACGAGGTCGGCCGCATGGTAGGGCGCGGTGGCGACGACGACGTGCTCGAAGACCCGCGTATCGGCGGGGTCGCCCTGGAGGCGCAACCCATTCTCCGTCGGCTCGATCGCCGTGATGGGGGTTCCCGTGCGGACCTTGCCGCGACGTACGGCGAGGTAGCGCGCGGCCTGAACGGGGAAAAGCTCGGACAAGTCGACGCGCGGGATCAGGAGTTCGCTCGCACCCGCGTCGGCCGCAAGCGAATCGCGCAGGACGTTTGCGAACACCTGCGCCGACGCGTCCGCAATCGGGGTATTGAGTGCGGCCACGCATAACGGAGCCCAGACCGATTCCGTGATGCGTCCGGTCTGTGTGGTGGTTTCGAGCAGTTCGCGCACGGTCATCCGCGGGTCGAGGCGGAATCCCTGTTTGCGCAGGTGGCGCATGAGTCCGACCATGGCCCACTTGTCGTGCCGGTCCAGCCCTTTCGCAGCGATCAGTCCGACCAGCAGATGAAGTGGGGCCGGAAGGTGGGCCGCGCGCAGGTGTACGCTGCCGGGGACATGCACGGTCAGGGGCAGGCGTTCCAGCGTTTTTGGCGACACGCCGGTCAGGCGCAGCAGGCGGGCCAGTTCGGTATAGGCGCCGATCAGGATGTGCTGTCCATTGTCCACGCGCCAGCCATCCCGGGCGACCACGCGCGCCCGACCGCCGAGCACGTTCGATCGTTCGAATACGGTCACGAAATGACCATGACGGGCCAGTTCGACCGCGCAGGCAAGTCCGGCGTAGCCGGCACCGACGATGGCGACCGAAAGACTCACGGGAGTCGCGCTCGCTTGGGAAAGCGTACAGGTGCCATGATCAGTTCCGCAGCCAGGTCATGCCGGCGATCCAGATCTTGCGCAGCGGCGTCAAGGTGGTACGACGATCGAGGACAAGGAAACCGTCGCGGGCGATCTCGTCGAGCAAGGTGCGGTAGATGGCCGCCATGATGAGACCCGGGCGCTGGCTCTTGCGATCGCATGCGGGCAACTGCGCCATTGCCTGGTCGTAGAAGCGGTAGGCGCGCTCGGCCTGGAAGGCCATCAGCCGACGGAAATTCTCCGTGTGGCGTGCTTCGAGGATGTCGTCGGCCGGGACCTGGAACTGCTGGAGTTCCTCGACCGGCAGGTAGATGCGCCCGCGGCGGGCGTCGTCACCGACGTCGCGGATGATGTTCGTGAGCTGGAAGGCCATACCCAGATCATGTGCGTAGCGGAGCGTATGACGGTCACGATATCCGAAGATCTCGGCCGAGAGCAGGCCGACGACGCTGGCGACACGATAGCAATAGAGTTGCAGGCCGCGGAAGTCGGCGTAACGTGCCTGTTCCAGGTCCATCGCCATGCCGTCGATGATCTCGAGCAGTTGTTCGCGCGGGAGGTTGAAGCGCGTGCTCACCTCCTGAAGCGCCTGCCCGACCGGGTGGGCGGGGTGCCCGTCGAACACGCGATCGACTTCGGTGCGCCACCAGGCAAGCTTGGTACGGGCAAGGTCGGGGTCGGTGCATTCGTCGACCACGTCATCGACTTCGCGACAAAAGGCGTAGAGGGCCGTGATCGCCTGGCGACGTTCCGGCGGGAGGAACAGGAAGCTGTAGTAGAAGCTCGATCCGCTCTGGGCGGCCCGGTCCTGGCAGTAGTCGTGTGGGGTCATGTCGGTGGGTAGCGCAGGGCACGCCAGGCGAGGACGATCCAGTCGGCGCCGTGCAGGGTCGGTCGATGGCTGAAGACGTCGTAGTGTACCTGCTCGATCCGTTCGAGGATGCGCAAACCGCCGAGCACGACGAGGCGAAGCTCCCACCCGATGCGTCCGTCGAGGCGCATGGCCAGTGGCGCGCCGCGCAGCATCATCGCGCGCGCGCGATCGACCTGGAATGCCATCAGGGTACGCCAGGCAGCGCTGCCAGGTGCGGAGGCGACCTGCTGCTCGGGGATCCCGAAACGCGCGAGGTCCTCGAGCGGAAGGTAGAGCCGCCCCCGCTCGCAGTCGTTGCCGACATCCTGCCAGAAGTTGATCAGTTGCAGGCTGGTGCAGATGTCGTCCGACATCCGCAGGTTCTCCGGTGAGTCGGTGCGATAGAGCCGAAGCAGCAAACGGCCGACCGGATTGGCCGAACGGCGGCAATAGTCGAGAAGTTCGGGAAAATCGGCATAACGGGATTGGACGACGTCCTGCGAGAACGCATCGAGCAGGTCGCGAAAGGGCTCGATGGGCAGGTCGTAGGCCCGGATGTTCCGCCCCAGGCGCTCGAACAGCGGGGCGAGCGATGAGCGGTGTGGTGCCGCATTGCGTTCGATCGCGTCGAGTTCGCCGCGATAGGCGTCGAGCCGCGCCAGTCGTTCCGTGGGAGAGGCATCGCCTTCGTCGGCGATATCGTCGGCGCTGCGGGCAAAGGCATAGATGGCTTCGACCGGCTCGCGCAGGCGTGCTGGAAGCAGGAACGATGCAACAGGGAAGTTCTCGTAGTGGTCGACCGGCATCGGATCTCGTGTCGTGCTTCGGGGGCGCTGGATCGGGTCGCGATCGCACGCGCAGCGGCGAGCCGAGCCGGCCGTCCGGTGTTCCGTACGTATCCGGGAACGAGCGGAGCGCGCCACGCCTCGACGTGCTGGCGCGCAAGTATACGCGATCCGTCCGGCTGCTAAGATCGCACTTTGCCGTCGCTTCGGGGTCAGTGCAGGCATGCTGCAAATCGACAAGCTCAGCAAGCGCTTCGGCACGGAGGGGGTGCAGCCGGTGTTTCACGGTGTCTGCCTCGACCTGGCGCCCGGAGAGTGCATCGCGATCATGGGCGAGTCGGGAGTGGGAAAGTCGACGCTGCTCAACTGCATCGCCGGCCTCGAACCCTTCGACGATGGACGGATCGTCCTCGACGACCTCGATCTCGGCGGATTGCACGAGGATGCGTTGTCGCGCATGCGCCGGCGTCGCATCGGGTTCGTATTCCAGGCCTTTCACATCCTGCCGCATCTGAATCTGCTGCAGAACGTCGCCCTGCCGTTGTGGCTGCTCGGTCTCGGAGAGGACGAGGCGCGGGAACGTGCACGCGGGATGCTCGGCCGCGTTGGCCTGGCAGGCCGTGCGGAGGACTGGCCGGCGCATCTGTCCGGCGGCGAATTGCAGCGCGTGGCGATTGCCCGCGCGCTCGTTCATCGACCTTCGCTGGTACTGTGCGACGAGCCGACGGGCAATCTGGACCCCGAGCGGGCCTCCGGCGTGCTCGACCTGCTGATCGAGCAGGTCCGGGAAGCGAACGCGATGGCGATCGTCGTCACCCATTCCCGCCTGGCAGCCGCACGGACCGATCGTGTGCTGCGCCTCACGCGAAACGGCCTGCATGCGGAGAATTGCGCGACATGACGGCCGCGCTGAAGAACGTCTTTCTCGCCAGCCTGCTGCGGCGCAGGCTGGCCACCGGCCTGTCCCTGATCGCGATTGCGCTCGGGGTCGCCCTGGGACTGGCCGTTCAGCTCATTCATGCCGCGGCGCTCGAGGAGTTCGGTCGCGGGGTCCGCCTGCTGGGTGGCGAAGCCGACCTCCAGGTGGTCGGGCCGCGCGCAGGTTTCGAAGATGCGGTCTATTTCGATCTGGCCCGCCGCCCCGAGGTGGCCCAGGCCAGCCCGGTCCTGGAGCTGGAATTGCGCCTGCCCGGCCGGGACCGGAACCTGCGCGTGTTTGCAATCGACGTGTTTCGCGTGGCGCTAGTCGCGCCGGCATTGCTTCCGGTTGCCGATACGACGGAGCGTCCGGCACGATTTGCCGCCCTGCAAGCCGATGCATTGTTTCTGAGTAGCGCGGCTCGAAACGAATTCGATCTGCATCCCGGCGACACGCTCGGTGTCCAGGCCGGTACCCACGAGGTCGAACTGCAGGTCGTCGGAACAGTTCCAGGGGTCGGCGGCGGCCAGGTGCTCGGGGTAATGGACCTTGCCGCTGCACAGCAACGATTCGAGAGGCTGGGTCGACTGAGCCGGGTCGATCTTCGGCTGGTTCCCGGGGCGGACCGGGGCGCGGTCCGGCAACGCCTGGCCGCGGCGCTGCCTCCGGGAGTCGAGATCCTGGCCTCCGAAGCGGCCGAGTCCCAGGCGGCCGGCCTGTCGCGTGCCTATCGCGTCAATCTGACGATGCTGGCCGCGATTGCGCTGGTTACCGGCGGGTTCCTGGTCTTCTCGACCCAATGGCTATCGGTGGTTCGCCGTCGCCAGGAGTTTGCGTTCATGCGCGCATTGGGACTGGGTCGTACCGATCTGTTGCGCGGTCTGCTCGCCGAGGGGGCGGTGCTGGGCCTGATCGGCGGCGCCTTCGGGGTCGCGCTGGCCTATGCGCTGACCGGACTGGCGTTCGGCCTCGTCGGTGGGGATCTGGGGGCCGGTTTCTTTCGTGGTGTTTCTCCTGAACTTCGTTTTCATCCGCTGCTGAGCCTCGCCTACCTGTTGCTCGGCGTGGGGGCGGGCGTTGCCGGGGCGTGGCTGCCCGCACGGGAGGCCGAACGCTCGGTGCCTGCGCGTGCGTTGCGCGCCGAGGATGAACGCGCGGTCCTCGCGGTACGGGGCCGAGGGCTCGTGGCGGCACTTCTGCTTGTCGCTGCGGTCCTGGCAGGCCTGCTCCCGCCGGTGGCGGGAGTGCCGGTGTTCGGCTACGTTTCGGTGGCCCTGATTCTTGGCGGTGCGGTGTCGCTCCTGCCGATCGTGGCGCGGGGAGCGTTGCGGGCACTGGGTGGTGCACGAGCGGTTCTGCTGCGCCTTGCGCATGCCCGACTCGCATTCGCACCGGGGCAGATCGTGGTCGCCGGTGCGGGCGTGGTCGCCAGCGTCGCACTCGCGGTTTCGATGGCGATCATGGTGAGTTCGTTCAGGACATCGGTGGACGACTGGCTCTCGCAGGTCCTTCCGGCCGACCTGTACGTGCGCGCCTCTTCGTCCGCAGCCACGGGTTTCCTGGCACCCGACGAGGTCGAGCGACTGGCCGCGCTCGATGGCGTGGCCTCCGCGCACGCCGTTCGTTACGACACCATGCGGCTTTCACAGCGTTTTCCGATGACGCTGATTGCCCGCCCGGTGCGCGCGGGCACTGCCTTGCCCCTCGTTTCAGTGGCCGTGCCCGGGACCCGTGTCGCGGAGGGGGCTTATCCCGTATGGATTTCGGAGGCGATGGCTGACTTGCTGAACCTGCGCGTCGGCGACGAACGGATGCTGCCCCTCGGGGGGCGGGAGCATCCTTTCGTCGTCATGGGCGTCTGGCGCGACTATGCCCGTCAACATGGCGCGCTGGTGATCGAACTCGACGATTACCGAACGCTGACCGGCGAACTGCGCACGAACGAGGTCGCCATCCGCCTGTCTCCGGGCATCGACGCAGAATCGGTCATGACACGGATTCGTGAGATGCTCGGCGTGCGGTCCATCGAGATTTCCCGACCCGAGGAGATTCGGGAGATCAGTCTGGCGATCTTCGACCGCACCTTCCTGGTGACCTATCTGATGCAGGCCGTGGCCCTGCTGATCGGCTTGTTCGGCGTCAGCACGACCTTCGCCGCGTTGGCGGCCAGCCGGCGCCGCGAGTTCGGGGTACTGCGCCACCTTGGGCTGTTGCGCCGGGAGATCGGTCGTTTGCTCGCGACCGAAGCGTCCCTGACGGCGGCGGTCGGGGTCGCGGTGGGATCGGCGGCCGGGGCTGCGATTGCTTTCGTGCTGGTCCACGTCGTCAATCGTCAGAGTTTTCATTGGAGCATGGACATGCATTTTCCGCTCGGCTTGCTGTTCGTCTTCGCGACCGCACTCATTGCACTGGCTGGGATCGCCGCATGGATGTCCGGGCGTCATGCGATGCACGACGATGCCGTACGGTCGGTGAGGGAAGACTGGTGACGGCCTACCTGCGTGCGGCCCTCGCGATCCTGTTCGGAATGGTGGCCGGGCCCATCCTGGCAGTCCCGGACTACCCGCCGGTGCGCCCGGGGCAGTCCATCGTATTCCCGGACGATCTGGGGGCCCATCCGGAGTACCGGACGGAGTGGTGGTACGTCACCGGATGGTTGCGGGACGCGCAGGCGCGTGAGCGGGGTTTCCAGGTCACCTTCTTCCGGGTCCGCACGCGGATCGGCGAGGACAATCCGAGCCTGCACGCGCCGCGTCAGCTGGTGTTCGCCCACGCGGCCGTCGCGGATCCGGCCGAGGGGCGGCTGCTGCATGCCGAGCGGGTCGAGCGCGCAGTCGAACCCCTGGTCGGGGCCCGGATCGGACCGACCCATGCATGGATCCGCGACTGGATGCTGACCTACGAGGGCGATCGTTACCGGACCCGTATCGAGGCCGAGGACTTCGGTTTCGAACTCGAATTCGTTCCCGACGGGCCGCCCGTGCTGAACGGCCGTGACGGCTTCAGCCAGAAGGCTCCGGATCCGTTGAATTCGAGCTACTACTACAGCCGGCCGCAACTGGGCGTGCGTGGAGCGTTGCGGGTGCGCGACGCGACGCATGCGGTGACCGGTCACGCCTGGCTGGACCACGAATGGTCGAGCGAGATCCTGCCCGAGGATGCGCAAGGCTGGGACTGGATCGGCATCAACCTGCACGACGGCGGTTCCCTGATGGCCTTCCGCATGCGGGACCGGTCGGATGCATCCCTGTGGGCGGCGGCCACGGTCCGCACGCCCGCTGGCGAAGTCCGCAGCTTCGAACCCGACGCGGTCCGTTTCACGCCGCTGCGGCGCTGGAAGTCCCCCCGCACCGGTGCCGACTACCCGGTGGCGTGGCAGGTCGAGGTCGGCGAACGCCAGTTCTCCCTGCACCCGATGATGGACGATCAGGAACTCGACAGCCGTCGCTCGACCGGGGCCGTGTATTGGGAGGGGGCGGTCCGCCTGTTCGAAGGGGAAACCGAGATCGGGCAGGGTTACCTCGAAATGACCGGCTACGCAGAGCGTCTGAGGATGTGATCACGGCAATCGTGTACGCAGAACGCGTAGGGCGGCTTCGCGAAGCAAGCCGCCATGGGTGTCTGGAGCCCGGCGTACGTTGGAACTCGACGGCCTTCACCGGCCCGTTGCCCGGCCGCCTTGCGCTTCGTCGCGCACATTGGTGGATTGCGCCTTTGGCGCGAATCCACCCTTCGCCCTGAGTCGCCACCTCTGCTATTGCAAAGATCGCCATGCCGTCTATGGGTGCGATCGTCGTGAGGATGTGTTCCTGGCGCGACAAGGGTGGGATGTTGGCCGGTGTATAATCGCGCCCACTGCAGCCGGAGGGCCGATTCCGAGGTAGGAATTTCCCATCCGCAGGGACCCTGAAACGCGTCCCGGCGAGGCTGCCGTGCCCGGATGGCGGAATTGGTAGACGCACCAGATTTAGGTTCTGGCGCCGCAAGGCGTGGGGGTTCGAGTCCCTTTCCGGGCACCATGTTTCGATCACCGAACGCGCTGACATTGGGTCGGCGCGAGCGAGCAGGGAGGTCGGCGAAGATCGACCCTTGGGAATCGCTTTCGCGGGAGAACTCCGCGTACGACCTCTTCGACTCCAGAGCCCCCGATGACCCCTTCGAGCACGACTTCTCCCGACGCCGTGCGGGGCGTGGCCTACGGTCTGGCGGCCTACGTCATCTGGGGTTGCTTCCCGTTGTTCTTCTCGTTGTTCGAGGGCGTTCCGGCCTGGGAGGTGCTGATCCACCGGGTGATCTGGTCTTGCGTCTTCCTGGCAGGGCTGATCAGCTTCGTCGGTCGCTGGGCGCCGGTGCGCACGGCACTGGCGCATCCCCGGGACTTGGGGCGGGTGCTTGCCTGTGCGGTGTTGATCGCGACCAACTGGGGTATCTTCATCTACGCGGTGGAGTCCCGCCAGGTCTTCCAGGCCAGTCTCGGATACTTCCTGACGCCGCTGGTCAATGTGGCACTGGGGATGCTGGTGCTCAAGGAACGCATGGCGGTGCTGCAGGGGTGGGCGGTGGCATTGGCGGGCGTGGCTATCGTCGTGCAACTTGTCGTGCTGGGTGAGTTGCCCTGGATCACGCTGATGCTTGCGCTCACTTTCGGGACGTACGGGCTGCTGCGCAAGCAGGTCACGCTCGATGGGTTGTCAGGATTGTTTGTCGAGACCCTGTTGCTGCTCCCGTTCGCCTTGCTTGCACTTGGATGGCTCTTGCTGGGCGAAGGATCGAATTTTCCCGGCGATACACGCACGAACCTG
This sequence comes from Rhodocyclaceae bacterium, assembly GCA_050486545.1. GTDB lineage: Bacteria > Pseudomonadota > Gammaproteobacteria > Burkholderiales > Rhodocyclaceae > DAOMNN01. The sequence goes on from JBJHDM010000002.1 coordinate 46,821, forward strand.
TTGCTGATGGCCAGCGGTATCGTCACGGCACTGCCGCTGATGGCGTTCGCCGGTGCCGCGCGCCGCTTGCGGCTGGCGACGCTGGGCTTCCTCATGTACGTGAATCCGACGATGCAGTTTGCCACCGCACTGCTGATCTTCCGCGAGCCGCTTTCTTCGGTGCAACTTGCCGCCTTCGTGCTGATCTGGATCGGCCTCGCGCTGTATTCGTGGTCGGCGTGGCGGAACCGCACCGAAATCCGTACCGCGTAGAAAGGACCTTACACCTGCAGTCGATCGAGCAGTTCCCGTTCGATCCGGATCACGTGCGCATCCTGTGACAGGCCGGGTCCGCTGAGCAGGAAGGTGTCCTCCACGCGCTCCCCGAGGGTCGCGATCTTGGCCGTGTGTACCGCGATGCCGTAGCGGGCAAGCACTTCCGCGACCGAAAACAGCAGGCCGGGGCGATCGGCGGCGGTCAACGAGAGGATGTAGTGCCTGCCGGCTTCGTCGGGACGGATGCTGACGGTCGGCGTGACCGGAAAGTGCCTGACCTGCCGAGACAGGCGCCCCCCCGAGGGGCTGTCCGGTGGGCCGGCTTTTCGAAGCCGCTCGGTCAATTCGTGTTCGATCAGGGTCACGATGTCGCGATAGGGCGCCTGGTTGCCCGGATCGTGAAGCATGAAGCTGTCCAGTGCATACCCATGGCGGGTCGTATGGACCTTCGCGTCGAGGATCGAGAGGCCGAATCGCCCGAAGAAGCCGGTGAGGCGTACGAACAGGTCCTTTTCGTCGCGGGTGAAGACCATCACCTGCAGGCCCTGATCTTCGTCGGTAACGCGTGCCTTGACCACCGGTTCATCCGATTCCGGGCGGTAATACAGCACGCGGGTATGCCAGGCGATCTCTTCGGCAGAGTTGCGCATGAAATACACGGGATCGAGCTTCGACCACAAGGTCTCTTCGACACCGGGGCGCAATCCATGAAAGCGCAGCATCCGGCGGGCATCCTCGATGCGGTCGTCCAGACCCAGCGCTTGCTGTGGCGTCGCACCGCGCAGCAGTCGCTGCGTGGCGAAGAACAGGTCCTCGAGGAGCTTGCCGCGCCAGCCGTTCCATACCTTGGGACTGGTTCCACGGATGTCGGCATGGGTGAGGATGTAGAGGGCCGTCAGGCGCCGTTCGGTCTGCACGATTTCGGCGAACCTGCGGATGACCTCGGGATCGAAGGTGTCCTGTTTCTGGGCGACGTGCGACATCGTGAGGTGATGTTCGACCAGCCAGACCACCAGTTTCACGTCTTCCTCGTCCAGGGCATGCTGCACGCAGAACGCTTCCGCGTCGATCATGCCCAGGCGGGAATGATCGCCGCCGCGTCCCTTCGCAATGTCGTGGAACAGTGCGGCGAGGTAAAGCAGCCAGTGCCGTTCGAAGCCCATGATGAGCCGGGTCAGCAAGGGGTATTCGTGCGCATGCTCGCCCATCGTGAATCGACGGATGTTGCGCAGGACCATCAGGATGTGCTGGTCCACGGTATAGACGTGGAACAGGTCGTGCTGCATCTGGCAGACGATTCGACGCCAGGCCGGCAGATAGTTGCTCAGGATGCCGTACTGGTTCATGCGGCGCAGCTCGTGCACGATCCCGCGCTTCTGCTTGAACAGTTCGAGGAAAAGCGCCCGGTTGGCCGGATCGCTGCGGAACGCGGCGTTGATGCGGGTCCGGTTCAGCCACAGGGTGCGCAGCGTGCGCGCGGTCATTCCCTTCAGTTCGGATCGTTGCTGCAGGATCAAAAAGCACTCGAGCAGCGCCGAGGGGTGCTCCTCAAAAACACGGTCGTGCCGAACGTCGAGCAGTTCGCGCACCGCCCGGAATCGTTCGTTGATGACGATGGTGGCCCCACCGCGATCGGGAAAGATGACCGTTCCGTAGTTCTGCAGCAGGATCGTGTTGATCTGCATGAGCTTCTTCGCAGTCAGGTAGTAGCGCTGCATGAGGACTTCCGATGCGCGCTTGGCACGGGTCGGGGCAAAGCCCATCGCCCGGGCGAGCTTCTCCTGGTAGTCGAAGAGCAGCCGATCCTCGCCCCGTCCGGCAAGATAGTGGAGACGGATGCGGACGTGCTGCAGGAAGCGCTCGATACTACGCAGTTCGCGCGCCTCGGTTCCGGTAATCAGGCGTCGGTGCGTGAGATCCCGCCAGTTGCGCCCCAGGCCCGCAGCGCGTGCGATCCATCCGAGCATCTGGAGGTCGCGCAGCCCGCCGGGACTTTCCTTGCAATTGGGCTCGAGGGCATAGGGGGTGTCGTGGTAGCGCGCATAGCGCTGTTCCTGTTCGAGGTTCTTCGCCTTGAAGAAGGCCCGTACGTCGAGATTCTCGCGGTAGCGCGTCTCGAACGCTTCGAACAGGCGGTGACATCCGATCAGCAGCCGCCCTTCCAGAAGATTGGTCTGGATCGTGATGTCGCGTCCCGCCGCTTCGACGCATTCGTCGAGCGTCCGTACCGTCTGGCCGATCTCCAGGCCGACGTCCCAGAGGGCCCCGACGAGGCCGGACAGTCGCGCCTGCATCGCGTCGTCGGCAGGTTCCCGCAGGAGAATGGTCAGGTCGACATCGGAATACGGAAACAGCTCGCCGCGCCCGTAGCCGCCGACGGCGACGAGCGCGGCATCGGGCGGCATTCCGCAAGCCTGCCAAAGGGTCCGGATGACCTGATCGACGAGCCCTGCACGTCCCTTGAGCAGCTTCAGGGTCGAAGGGCGTGCCTCGTAGGCGGTGCGAAGCGCTTCGTTGCCTCGGGACAGCGTTCTGCGCGCCGTCCCGATCGCCGATTGCAGGTCGCCGTCGAAGGTCGCCATCGCAGCCTGCGGGGGTCAGGAGGGCCTCGCGGCCACCAGATCCGGGGGGTGAGGGCAGTGCTCCGAGACGGTGAGCACTTCCGCGCCGGTGTCGGTCACCAGGATCGTGTGCTCCCACTGGGCCGAAAGACTGCGATCCTTGGTGACGATCGTCCAGCCGTCGGGCATCTCGGAGATGTTTCGCTTGCCGGCATTGATCATCGGTTCGATCGTGAAGGTCATGCCGGGCATAAGCTCGATTCCCGTCCCGGGACGCCCGTAGTGGAGGACCTGGGGTTCCTCGTGGAAACTGCTGCCGATTCCATGGCCGCAGAACTCGCGAACCACCGAAAACCCGTTGCCCTCGGCATGCGTCTGGATCGCATGCCCGATGTCTCCGAGTCGTGCGCCAGGGCGAACGGCCGCGATGCCGAGCCACAGGCATTCGAAGGTGACCCGGCACAGGCGCTTGGCGAGTATGCTGGCCGCGGCTTCGCCACCGACGACGAACATGCGGCTGGTGTCGCCGTGATAGCCGTCCTTGATCACCGTGATGTCGATATTGACGATGTCGCCTTTCTTGAGTGCCTTGTCACCCGGGATGCCATGGCACACCTGGTGATTGATCGAAGTGCAGATCGACTTCGGAAACGGCGTGTAGCCGGGCGGTGCGTAGTGCAACGGGGCAGGTGTGGTGTGCTGGACATTGACCATGTAGTCGTGGCAGATGCGGTCCAGTTCGCCGGTGGTGACGCCGGCCTTGACGAACGGGCCGATATGGTCGAGGACCTCGGCCGCCAGGCGGCCGGCCGTTCGCATTTTTTCGATTTCGTCGGGGGTCTTGATCTGGATGCTCATTGTCGTTCTTCCGGACACTGCTGTTCGGGAATTCGCCGATGTGATGATTGAGGGGCGTCGTGCCGTTCAGGTTCCGGGACTGCGGGAAAGGGCGAAGGCTATCTCATGCGCCGGACTTGGGCAATGTACGCTTGCGGAAGATCGCGAAGTGATACCCGGACAAGAACGGGCCGATGGGTCGTCTTGAGCTTGGCCGCATAGAGAGGCTATAATTCCAAGCTTGTCTGCCCATGGGGGCCGGCAAAATCCACACGCTCGACAGCATGCCGATAGGGTCCGTCACGCAAGGCCATGTGCCTCGGGACGGTTGGGGTTGCGGAAGCAGCCATGTCGGGCGGAGGTAGAACCCTTTTATTCGGAGTACCACATGTCAGTCACAATGCGTCAGATGCTCGAAGCGGGCGTCCACTTCGGTCACCAGACCCGGTTCTGGAACCCGCGCATGGCGCCGTACATCTTCGGCCAGCGCAATAAGATCCATATCGTCAACCTCGAGAAGACCATGGTCAAGTATCTCGAGGCGATGGATTACCTCCGCAAGCTGTCCGCGAACCGCGGAACCGTTCTGTTCGTCGGGACGAAGCGCCAGGCGCGCGAGATCGTCGCGGAAGAGGCACGGCGGGCGGGCATGCCCTATGTGGACGAGCGTTGGCTCGGCGGCATGCTGACGAACTTCAAGACGGTCAAGCAATCGATCAAGCGCCTGAAGGAAATGGAAGCGATGGTCGAGGACGGGTCGCTCGATCGCCTTTCCAAGAAGGAAGCGCTGATGGCGACCCGCGAGATGGAGAAGCTGCAGAAGAGTATCGGCGGCATCAAGGACATGGGCGGGCTGCCCGATGCGATGTTCGTGATCGACGTCGGCTATCACAAGATCGCGGTCACCGAAGCGCAGAAGCTCGGAATTCCGGTGGTTGCGGTGGTTGACACCAACCACGCGCCGGACGGCATCGATTACGTCATTCCCGGCAACGACGATTCCTCGCGGGCGATCCGCCTGTATGCGCGTGGCGTTGCCGATGCGGTGCTGGAAGGTCGCAGCATGGCGCTTCAGGACATCGTTGCCGCGGGCGGCGACGAATTCGTCGAAGTCGAGGAAGAGTCGTCGGACGAGCAGGCCTGAGCGCCATTCGACCGCACGATCGATTCAGAACCCAGACATCAGATTCAGGAGTAAGCATGGCGGCAATTACCGCAAGCATGGTCAAGGAACTGCGCGAGAAGACCGACGCGCCGATGATGGAATGCAAGAAGGCGCTGACCGAAGCGGATGGCGACCTGGCCAAGGCCGAGGAGATTCTCCGCGTCAAGCTCGGCAGCAAGGCGAGCAAGGCAGCCTCCCGTGTGACCGCCGAAGGGGTGGTCGGGACCTATGTTTCCGGCGACGGCAAGCTGGCTGCGATGGTCGAGTTGAATTGCGAGACCGATTTCGTCGCGAAGAACGACGATTTTCTGGCACTTGCGGCTTCCCTGGCCGAACTCGTGGCGACGCAGAACCCTGCCGACGTGGAAGCCCTTTCGGGCCTCGACCTCGGCGGCAAGACGGTCGACGCCTACCGCACTGAACTGGTCGGCAAGATCGGCGAGAACATGACGATTCGCCGTTTCGCCCGGATCGAGGCCAAGGGTGTCGTGGCCAGCTACGTTCACGCCGGCGCCAGGATCGGCGTGATGGTGGATCTGGTCGGCGGAGACGAGGCCTTGGGCAAGGATCTGGCGATGCACATTGCCGCCTCCAAGCCGAAGGCTTTGACTGCGAGCGAGGTCCCGGCCGAACTCATCGAGACCGAGCGGCGGATCGCCACCGAAAAGGCCGCGGAGTCGGGCAAGCCGGCCAACATCGTCGAGAAGATGGTCGAGGGGACGGTGCAGAAGTTCCTGAAGGAAGTGACGCTGCTCGGCCAGCCTTTCGTCAAGGACGACAAGCAGACTGTCGAGGCCCTGCTCAAGTCGCGCAGCGCTGCGGTCGATTCGTTCGTGCTGTACGTGGTTGGCGAGGGGATCGAGAAGAAGGTTTCCGACTTTGCCGCGGAAGTGGCCGCGCAGGCTGCCGCCGCACAGAAGTGAGGGGCGCGCGATGACTGCCGCCGCCTACACGCGCATCATGCTCAAGCTCTCGGGGGAAGCCCTGATGGGCGAGGATGCCTACGGGATCAACGACGATGTCGTCAGTCGCATCGTGCAGGAGATCGCGGAAGTCGCGAGACTGGGCGTGCAGGTGGGGGTGGTCATCGGCGGCGGCAACATCTTCCGTGGGATGAAGGGCGCGTCGAGCGGCATGGACCGGGCAACTGCGGACTACATGGGCATGCTCGCGACCGTGATGAACGCGATGGCCCTGTCCGATGCGATGAGGCGTGCCGGTCTCGAGGCCCGGGTCCAGTCCGCATTGCGGATCGATCAGGTGGTCGAGCCGTACATCCGGGGCCGTGCGATCCGCCACCTCGAGGAGGGGCGGGTCGTCATCTTCGCCGCCGGTACCGGCAACCCATTCTTCACGACGGATACGGCCGCGGCGTTGCGGGGCTCCGAGATGGGGGCGCAGATCGTCCTCAAGGCGACCAAGGTGGACGGGGTATATACCGCGGATCCAAAAAAGGATCCGGCGGCGCAGCGCTATCATCGCATCAGCTTCGACGAGGCGATCGGGCGCAATCTGGCCGTCCTCGATTCGACGGCGTTTGCCTTGTGCCGCGACCAGAAACTGCCGATCAACGTGTTCTCGATCTTCAAGCCGGGCGCCCTCAAGCGCGTCGTCATGGGCGAAGACGAAGGAACACTGGTTCATTCCTGAGGATTCCACGATGATTTCAGAACTGAACAGTACGACCGAGCAGAAGATGCAGAAGTCGGTCGAAGTGCTTAAGGCCGATCTGGCCAAGGTTCGCACCGGACGGGCACACACCGGCCTGCTCGATCACGTCATGGTCGAGTACTACGGCAGCATGGTCCCGATCAACCAGGTGGCCAACGTCACGCTCGTCGATGCCCGTACGATCGGCGTCCAGCCTTGGGAAAAACCCATGGTGCAGAAGGTCGAAAAGGCAATTCGTGACAGCGATCTGGGGCTGAATCCCTCCAACCAGGGGGAACTGATCCGGGTCCCGATGCCGCCCTTGACCGAGGAGCGCCGCAAGGAGCTGATCAAGGTCGTCCGCCATGAGGGCGAGAATGCGAAGATCGCGATCCGGAACCTGCGCAGGGATGCGAACCAGCATCTCAAGGATGGGGTCAAGGACAAGGCGATCTCCGAGGACGACGAGCGGCGTGGCCAGGACGCGATCCAGAAGCTGACCGACAAGTATGTCGCCGAGGTGGATAAGCTGCTCGCAGAAAAAGAGCATGAGCTGATGCAGATCTGATCCGCGGGGTCGGTTCCAGCACCTTCACCCCGACGGAGGCAAACCATGGCGGATGCGCCCTTCATCAGCTCCACCCGTGAAGTTCCGGAGGTCTCGTCCGTCCCCAGGCACGTCGCGATCATCATGGACGGCAATGGGCGATGGGCGCGCAAGCGGCTGATGCCTCGGGTCGCGGGGCACCGGCGCGGCGTCGAGTCGGTGCGGACGATCATTCGGGCCTGCATGGAGCGGGGTGTCACGCACCTGACCCTCTTTGCGTTCAGTTCCGAAAACTGGAGACGCCCGCCCGAAGAGGTGTCCTTCCTGATGCAGTTGTTCTCTCGGTCACTCGATAAAGAGGTAGACCGCTTGCACGAGAACGGCATTCGCTTCCGGGTCATCGGTGACCTTTCGCGATTCGAGGCGTCCATGGTGTCGATGATTCGTCGTGGGGAACAACTCACCCGCGACAACGCCGGCCTGACCCTGACGATCGCGGCCAACTACGGTGGCAGGTGGGACATCATTCAGGCAATGCACCGGATGCTCGCCCGCTTCCCGGAGCGTCGCGACGACTTCACCGAGGAGGAGCTTTCCGCCGAACTCGCCATGAACTACGGTCCGGAGCCGGACCTGTTCATCCGCACCGGAGGCGAGAAGCGGATCAGCAATTTCCTGCTGTGGCAACTCGCCTATACCGAACTCTATTTCACCGATACGTTGTGGCCGGATTTCGACGAGAAGGCACTGGACGAGGCCATCGCATCCTATCGTTCGCGCGAGCGGCGCTTCGGCCGCACGAGCGAACAGGTCCGGAATGCGAAAGCGGTTCCATCGGAACCGGACGTAACCGGGAATCGCCGCATTCCTCCTTCGGGGCACCATGCTTAAACAGCGGGTCCTGACTGCGATCGTTCTCGTTGCAGCGCTCCTGGCCGGCCTGTTTCTGCTGCCCCAGGTGGGCTGGGTGGTGCTCGTGACGCTGGTTGCTGCGGGGGCAGCGTGGGAATGGGCCGGGATGAACCGGTTCGACGCCTGGCGGCGACCTGCATTCACGCTTCTGGCAGTGATGGTGTTCCTGGCGTTGAGCTTCGCCGGAGGTCTTGCGTCCGACGAGCCGGCAACGCATGGCGTGATTCTCGCGGCGTACGGGATGAGCGCATTGTTCTGGATCGTGTTCGTTCCGAACTGGCTACGGCGCCGGTGGTCCATCGATCGCGGTGTGGGTGTGGTGGTGGGGCTTGTCGTGATTGTTCCCCCGGCGCTTGCACTGGCCCATCTTCGGCAGTTCGACCCGTTCCTGCCGCTGGCCGCGATGTCCTTGGTCTGGGTGGCCGATATTGCAGCGTATTTTTCCGGACGTTCCTTTGGACGCCACAAGCTTGCACCGACGATCAGCCCGGGGAAGACCTGGGAGGGGGCAGGGGGTGCCGTGATCGGCGTGCTCGCGTTCGGCCTTGCGATGTGGTTTGTTTTCCGCCCTGAAGCGCTTGCCACCTATTCCGCGCTGCTCGTCACGGTCTTCCTGGTCGTGCTCACTGCGGTCAGCATCGAAGGGGATCTGTTCGAGTCGATGCTGAAGCGGCAGGCAGGCATCAAGGACAGCGGTAGCATTCTTCCGGGTCATGGCGGCATTCTCGATCGGATCGACAGCCTGACTTCGACCTTGCCGCTGGTTGGTCTGATGGTCTTCTGGGTCGCACGATATTCATGAGCAGGGTGCGCGAACAAGTCGTCGTCTTCGGCGCAACCGGATCGATCGGCATGAGCACGCTCGACGTGATTGCCAGGCATCCGGATCGGTTCTCCGTGTTCGCACTGACCGCGCAGAACCGAGTCGAGTCCCTGCATGAACTCTGTCTGCGATTCGAACCTCGTTTCGCAGTCGTCGGAGACGAGGCGAACGCTCGCGACCTCGAGCAACGACTGGCCGCGGCCGGGCTGCGGACGCGGGTCCTGAGCGGCTCCACGGCGCTTGTCGAGCTGGCTGCTCATCCGGATGTGACCGTCGTCATGGCGGCCATCGTCGGTGCGGCCGGGCTCATGCCGGCGCTCGCGGCGGCCCGGGCAGGAAAACGGGTGCTGCTTGCGAACAAGGAAGCCTTGGTCCTTGCGGGGAACTTGTTCATGGATGCCGTTCGCGAGGGGGGGGCGACCTTGCTGCCGATCGACAGCGAGCACAACGCGGTCTTCCAGGCGCTTCCGGCGGATTATCGGCAAAACCCCGATGCAGCCGGTGTTCGCCGGATTCTGCTCACCGCTTCCGGTGGGCCTTTTCGCCAGACGCCGATCGCCGATCTGGAAGCCATTACGCCGGACCAGGCCTGCGCGCATCCGAACTGGGTGATGGGACGCAAGATCTCGGTCGATTCCGCGACGATGATGAACAAGGGGCTGGAGGTCATCGAGGCGCACTGGTTGTTCGGCGCGCCGCACGACCGCATCGACGTGGTCGTACACCCGCAAAGCGTGATTCACTCGATGGTCGAGTATGTTGACGGCTCGGTGGTCGCTCAGCTCGGAAACCCCGACATGCGTACGCCGATCGCGCATGCACTGGCGTACCCCGAACGGATCGAGGCGGGGGTGGGTTCGCTCGATCTGTTCGAGATCGCTCGATTGACGTTCGAAGAACCGGACCTGGAGCGATTTCCGTGTCTCGGGCTGGCGTACGATGCGCTGCGTAGCGGAGGTGCGGCAGCGGCCGTGCTTAATGCCGCCAACGAGGAGGCTGTCGCGGCATTTCTGGATGGAGGGCTCGGTTTCAGGCAGATCGTCGACGTCGTGCGTGCTTCACTGGAACAGGTCAACGGCTTGTCGGTCGAAACGATCGAAGCGGTCCTGGAAGCCGATCTGCGCACCCGCGAGATCGCCCGCCGGGAAATCCAGACCAGAAGGCCCCGATGAACCTGTTCGACTACCTGATTCCCTTCATTCTCGCGCTTGGCCTGCTCATCTTCGTGCATGAGTACGGTCACTACCGGGTTGCCCGCTGGTGCGGCGTGAAAGTGGTGCGTTTCTCGATCGGTTTCGGCTATCCACTGATCAAGTGGAAGCAAGGCCAGGACCGGACCGAATGGGTCATCGCGGCCTTCCCGCTCGGTGGCTACGTCAAGATGCTCGATGAACGCGAAGGGGCCGTTCCGGAGTCGGAGCTGGCACGTTCCTTCAATCGCCAGTCCGTCTGGCGACGTTTCGCGATTGTCGCGGCCGGTCCACTGGCGAACTTTCTGCTTGCGATCGTCGTGTATTGGATGCTGTTCGCAACCGGGACCCAGGAGTTGCAGCCCCGGATTGCGTTGACCGGTGCGGCGGATACCGTTGCGGTTCAGGCCGGAGTGCGGGACGGTGATCTCGTTACGCATATCGACGGTGAAGCCGTGCGTAGCTGGTCCGATCTGCGATGGATCCTGCTGCGCAAGGTCATCGACGGACGCGAGACCGTCCTCCAGGTGCGAACGGAGTCCAACATCGAGACCTTCCGGCAGATGAACTTTTCCGGCATCCGAGTCGATGGCGGCGATGTGGACCTGATCGAACTGGTCGGGCTGCGCCCCTGGCGGCCGGTCATCGAGCCCGTGGTCGGTCAGATCATGGGCGGCAGCGCAGCCGAGCGCGCGGGTCTTGTGACCGGAGACCGGTTCGTGACCCTGGCGGGCGAGCCGGTGTCGACCTGGACCGAACTGGTCGAACGGGTCCGGACCAGTCCCGGAGCGGCGCTTCCCGCAACGATCGAACGGGATGGACGAATCCTTGAGATGACGGTCGTCCCGGACGTGATCAGCGAGGGTGGGGAGCGATTCGGCCGGATCGGAATCTCGGTGGCCGAACCGATGGGGGGGCACGTATCGATGTTTACCCTCGTGCGCTATGGTCCGATGGAAGGTCTTGCCAAGGCGATGGTCAAGACCTGGGATACGAGCGTCCTCACCCTCAAGATGATCGGGCGGATGATCACCGGCGACGTGTCGTGGAAGAACCTCTCCGGGCCGGTGACGATCGCCGACTATGCCGGGCAGACCGCAAAGCTCGGATGGACCCACTACCTGGGGTTCGTCGCCCTGATCAGCATCAGCCTCGGCGTACTCAATCTGCTCCCCATCCCGGTGCTGGATGGCGGGCATTTACTGTATTATACGATCGAGATCATAAAGGGCGGTCCGGTGTCGGAGCGCGTCATGGAGATCGGCCAGCAAGTCGGTCTGGTCGCCCTGGTGATGCTGATGGCATTCGCTTTCTACAACGATATCACGCGGCTATTTTCTGGTTGATACCTGGATGAAACGGAAAATCCTGACCGGGCTGGTGACAGCCCTTTTTGTTGCTGCACCGGCGCTGGCGTTCGAATCGTTCGTTGTACGGGACATCCGGGTCGAGGGGATTCAGCGCACCGAGGCCGGAACCATCTTCAATTACCTGCCCGTGCGGGTGGGCGACACCTTCACCGAGCAACAGGCCGCCGACGCGGTTCGGGGGTTGTTCGCGACGGGCTTCTTCACCGATGTGCGGATCGAAGTCGAGGATGACGTGATCGTCGTGCTCGTCGACGAACGCCCTGCGATCGCGGACATCACCTTTGTCGGCATCAAGGAGTTCAGTGCGGATGCGCTCAAGGCCGGACTCAGGGAAGTCGGCCTGGCGGAGGCGCGGATCTTCGACCGCTCCCTCCTCGAGCGCGCGGAGCAGGAACTCAAACGCCAGTACCTGAGCCGGGGGAAGTACGGCGCCGAGATCGTCACCACGGTGACGCCGCTCGAGCGCAACCGGGTAGGGATCAACTTCACCGTGCATGAAGGCCGGGTCGCCAAAATCCGCGAGATCAACATCGTCGGCAACGAGGAGTTTCGGGACAAGACGCTGTTGAACCTGTTCCAGCTTCGGACCCCGGGATGGCTGACGTGGTACACGAAGAACGACCAATATTCGCGTCAGAAGCTGGCGGCTGACCTGGAGAACCTTCGCTCCTGGTACCTTGATCGTGGCTATCTCGATTTCAACATCGATTCCACCCAGGTCTCGATCACGCCCGACAAGCAGGATATCTTTATCACGATCAACATTACGGAAGGCGAGCAATACACCGTGTCGGCGGTGCGCTTCGCCGGGGATCTGGTGCTGGACGAGGAGATCTACCAATCGCTGGTGACGATCAAGCCGGGCGACATCTTCTCGCGCGAGAAGCTTACGCAGACGACGACGGCCGTTACCGACCGGCTGGGTAACGAAGGCTATGCGTTCGCAAACGTCAATGCTGCGCCCGAAGTGGACAAGGAAAAGAACGAAGTCGCGTTCACGATCTTCGTCGACCCCGGGCGCCGGGTGTATGTCCGGCGGATCAACGTCGGCGGCAACGTGAAGACCCGCGACGAAGTCGTTCGCCGCGAAATGCGCCAGATGGAAGGGGCGTGGTACGACGCGGAGAAGATCAATCGCTCGCGTTCGCGTGTGGACCGGCTCGGCTACTTCGACGAAGTGAGTGTACAGACCCCGGCCGTACCCGGCACCACCGACCAGGTCGACGTGAATCTCACGGTCAAGGAGCGTCGCACCGGAAACCTGATGCTGGGTGCGGGCTTCTCGAGTTCCGAGAAGGTCGTGCTCAGCGGCTCGGTCTCGCAGGAGAACCTGTTCGGAAGCGGCAAGGCGCTTTCGCTCGACCTGAATACCAGCAAGTCCGGGCGGACGCTCGGACTGTCGTTCACCGACCCGTACTACACGGTCGATGGCGTCAGCTTCGGCTACGACGTCTATCACCGGACCTATGATCCCTCGCGGGTCTCGTCGATTTCGCGCTACAAGCAGGTGTCGACCGGAGGGGGCCTGAGGATCGGCTATCCGATCGCCGAGGAAGACCGGATCAATTTCGGTCTCGCCATCGACCGCACGCAGATCACGACATTTGCGGACAGCCCGAAACAGTACAAGGACTTCTGCATCGACTATAGCTGCAGCGGCAGCGATCCTGCCAACGGCATCGGAAAGGTGACGGTGAACAGCCTCGTCGCAACCGCCGGCTGGGCGCGCGACAGTCGCGACAGCTTCATCTACCCGCGGGCGGGGGTCTACCAGCGGGCGTTCGCCGAGGTCGCGATTCCTCCGGGCAAGCTCAAGTACTCGAAGCTGAGCTACCAGTACCAGCACTGGTTCCCGATCGGACGCGACCAGGCCCTGATGCTCAATGCCGACCTCGGTTGGGCCAAGGGCCACGGCGGCAAGCCGATGCCGTTCTACAAGAACTTCTACGTCGGCGGTATCGGGTCCGTTCGCGGCTTCGAGCAGGGTACAATCGGCCCGAAGGAAGACGGCGAGTCGATCGGCGGCACCCGTCAGATCGTCGCGAACGCGGAGTATTATTTCCCGCTTCCCGGCACGGGGCTGGATCGCTCGTTCAGGGTGTCGTGGTTCGTGGATGCCGGCTACGTCTGGGGTGAAGGCGCGAAGGTCAATTTCAGCGATGTGCGTTACAGTACCGGCATTGGTTTCGCCTGGAGTTCGCCCATCGGACCGCTTAAGTTCAGTCTCGGCTACCCGTTGAAGAAAGATTCCGACGACGATGTTCAGCGGTTCCAGTTCCAGTTGGGTACCGTATTCTGATTGGCGCCGTGCCAGGTAATTTCGGAGGTTTAAGTGAGAGCAAGTCTGTATTCCGTTCTGGTCGCCGTAGTGCTCGGGATGGCCAGCCAGTCGGCGTTTGCGCAGGCCAAGGTCGGATTCGTCGATTCGGATCGACTGATGCGTGAGGCGGCGCCTGCGGTACGCGCCCAGCAGCGCCTGGAGAAGGAATTCGAGCGGCGCGACCAGGAACTGCAGCGCATCGCGCGGGAACTGCAGGCGATGCAGGAGGATCTCGAGCGCAACGCGCTGACCATGGCCGAGACCGAGCGCCGCAACAAGGAGCGTGAGTTCAACGATCTGAATCGCGATTTCCAGCGCAAGCAACGCGAGTTTCGCGAGGATCTGAACCAGCGCCGCAACGAGGAACTGGCGATGGTGCTGGACCGCGCAAACAGTGCCATCAAGCAGATTGCCGAAGCGGAAAAATACGACGTGATCCTTCAGGAAGCGGTGTACGCCAGTCCCGGTATCGACATTACCGACAAGGTCATCAAGCTGTTGGGCGAGAGCCGCTGACCGGTGGCGCATGGTTCGGCTGGATGAACTCGTCGCCCGTCTCGGGGGCGAACTGGTGGGCGACGGCTCCATCGCGGTACGTCGCGTAGCGACGCTGGAACGTGCCGGACCGGAAGATCTTGCCTTCCTGTCGAATCCCCGCTACACGGCGCAACTGGGGGGCTCCAGGGCGGGAGCCGTGATCGTTTCTACGGCGATGCGCGATCGGACCGACCTTCCCCGCATCGTTGTCGACGATCCCTACCTGTACTTCGCACGGGTGGCACAATGGTTCCATCCGCCCGAGATGCCTGCCGTCGGCGTCGACCTCAGCGCGCGCATCGAATCGGCCATTCCGGAGACCACCGTGGTCGGTCCCGGTGCTTCGATCGGGCCGGACGTGATCCTTGGCGATCATGTCGTGGTCGGACCTGGCTGCCATGTCGGGCGCGGGTGCCGGATCGGTGGGGGAACGCGGCTCCATGCGAACGTGACGATCTACCATGACTGCGTCGTCGGACAGAACGGCATCCTCCATTCGGGGGCCGTGATCGGTTCCGACGGGTTCGGATTCGCGCGCGAGCGGGATGGCTCCTGGGTCAAGATTCCGCAGATCGGACGTGTAGTGCTCGGGGACGATGTCGAAGTGGGTGCCAATACCACGATCGACCGCGGGGCACTCGAAGATACGGTGATCGGGAATGGAGTGAAGCTCGACAACCAGATTCAGATCGCGCACAACGTGCGCATCGGTGACCGGACCGCAATCGCGGGTTGTGTCGGCATCGCAGGCAGCACGACGATCGGTGCGCGTTGCATGATCGGCGGCCAGGCCGGGATCATCGGGCACCTCCAGATCGCCGACGACGTGGTGATCTCGGCGGGAACACTGGTGACCAAGTCCGTTCGCAAGGCGGGGGTCTATACCGCCAACCTTCCACTGCAGGGGCATGCGGAGTGGGCGAAGAACTTTGCCCACCTGCGACACCTGGATACCCTCAACGATAGAATACGGCGACTCGAGGAACTTCTCGAAGGCCGAGAACAGGGCTGAGAATCATGGACATCAACGAAATCCTGCACTACCTTCCGCACCGATACCCCTTTCTGCTGGTCGATCGGGTGCTCGAGATCGAGGAAGGCAAGCGCATCCTGGCCCTGAAGAACGTCACGATGAACGAGCCCTTCTTTCCGGGACATTTCCCCGGTCATCCGGTCATGCCGGGGGTATTGATCGTCGAGGCGATGGCACAGGCGGCAGCGCTGCTGTCATTCAAGACGATGGGTGTCAAGCCTGACGAGAGTTCCGTGGTCCTGTTCGCCGGCATCGACAAGGCACGCTTCAAGCGCCAGGTGCTTCCTGGCGACCAGTTGATGTTCGACGTCGAGATCCTGCAAGGGAAACGCAACATCTACAAGTATCGCGGGGTGGCCCGCGTCGGCGATCAGGTCGCTGCGGAAGCTGAACTGATGTGTGCGCTCAAAGACAAATGATGATCCACCCGACCGCCATCGTTCATCCAGGCGCCCGGCTTGGAGCCGACGTTGAAGTTGGACCCTATTCGATCATCGGCGAACATGTCGAGATCGGAGATCGCACGTTCGTCGGCCCGCATGTCGTCATCGAAGGCCATACACGGATCGGCTGCGACAACCGGATCTATCCGTTCTGTTCGATCGGCGCCGCGCCGCAGGACAAAAAGTACGACAACGAACCGACCCGGCTCGAAATCGGTGATCGCAACACGATTCGCGAGTACTGCTCGTTCAACGTAGGAACCAGCCAGGACATCGGGGTCACGCGGATCGGCAACGACAACTGGTTCATGGCTTACGTCCATATTGCCCACGACTGCCAGGTGGGCGACCAGACGATTTTTGCCAACAATGCAACGCTTGCCGGCCATGTCGAGGTCGGCGATTGGGCCATTCTCGGGGGATTTACCGGCGTCCATCAGTTCGTGCGGGTCGGTGCGCACAGTTTTTGCGGGGTCGGTACCGTCCTGCTGCAGGACCTTCCGCCCTTCGTCACGGTTGCCGGCAATCCTGCCAAACCACATGGGATCAACAGCGAAGGGTTGCGTCGGCGCGGCTATTCCGTCGATGGAATCGCGGCCATCAAGAAGGCCTACCGGACGCTGTATCGATCGGGACTGTCGCTCGACGAGGCACGCAATCGTATCAATGAACTTGCGATCGCACATCCCGAGGTCGTCGCATTCAAGGAATTCATTTCGGTTTCCAGTCGAGGCCTCGTCCGCTGAGGGGGTGCCGTCTTGGCAACACGTATCGCCATGGTGGCGGGGGAGACGTCGGGCGACCTCCTTGCCAGCCACCTTATCCGGGCACTTCGCCACAAGCTGCCCGATGCCGAGTTCTTCGGCATCGGCGGCCCCAAGATGGAGGCGACGGGTTTCGAGGCGTGGTGGCATAGCGAGCGGCTCGCCGTGCACGGTTACGTCGATGCCCTCAAGCGCTATCGCGAGCTTTCCGGAATCCGCCGATCCCTGCTGGCAAGGCTCGAACGCCATCGTCCCGACGTGTTCATCGGAGTCGATGCCCCGGATTTCAACCTCTGGCTGGAAGGCAGGTTGAAGTCCGGCGGGACGCCGACAATCCATTTCGTCAGTCCGTCGATCTGGGCTTGGCGAGGAGGGCGCATCAAGCGTATCGGGCGATCGGTCTCGCACATGCTATGCCTGTTTCCATTCGAGTCCGAACTTTACGAACAGGCGGGAATACGGGTCAGCTACGTAGGTCATCCCCTTGCGGATGTCTTTCCGCTACACCCCGATCGCTCGGCTGCGCGCGAACGGCTGCATCTGCGCGACGACGCAACAGTGATCGCCATGCTGCCGGGGAGTCGGGAATCCGAGGTACGCAACCTGGCCCCCGGTTTCATCGAAACCGCGCGCCTGCTTGCACAACGACATCCGCGTATCCAGGTCCTCGTGCCGTTGGCGACACGTGAGACCCGAAGCTTGTTCGAGC
This sequence comes from Rhodocyclaceae bacterium, assembly GCA_050486545.1. Lineage (GTDB taxonomy): Bacteria > Pseudomonadota > Gammaproteobacteria > Burkholderiales > Rhodocyclaceae > DAOMNN01. Next base: position 63,937 of record JBJHDM010000002.1, read on the forward strand.
AGGCGCTCCATGACGCGGGGGCGATCGAGCTACCCCTCCGGATCCTCTTCGGCCATGCTGTCGATGCGATGACGGCAGCCGATGTCGTGCTCGTGGCCAGCGGTACGGCGAGCCTGGAGGCCGCCTTGCTGAAACGCCCGATGGTGATCAGCTACCGGACCGGCCAATGGCAATATCGGTTGATGAAGCGGTTGGCCTATCTTCCCTGGGTCGGTCTGCCGAATATCCTGTGCAACGACAGCGTCGTTCCCGAGTTGCTCCAGGATGAGGCGACGCCGCACGCCCTGGCCGATGCACTGGACCGCTGGCTGGTCGATGCGCACGCGAGATCGACACTCGTCGATCGCTTTACGGATCTGCATCTTGCATTGCGCCAGAACACCGCCGAGAAGGCTGCCGATGCCATCCTGCCGTATCTGATGCGGTAGGGGGCGGGGAGGCCTGATGACATCGACCGACGAACTTGGACCGATGGTCTGCGGGGTGGATGAAGCCGGGAGAGGTCCGCTTTGCGGACCCGTGGTAGCAGCCGCCGTCATCCTCGATCCGAAGAGCCCAATCCCGGGACTGAACGACTCCAAGAAGCTCACGGCCCGCACCCGTGAGCGGCTTGCCCTGGCCATCCGCCAGCACGCCCTGGCATGGGCGGTGGCGGAGGCTTCACCCGAGGAGATCGATCGTCTCAACATTCTCCATGCCACGATGCTGGCCATGACCCGCGCGGTCGAAGCATTGACACTGCAGCCGGAACTGGTCAGGGTTGACGGCAACCGTTGTCCACCGCTCCGTGTCCCGGTCGAAGCCGTCGTGAAAGGGGATGCCACGGTCCCGGCCATCGCTGCGGCATCGATTCTCGCCAAGACAGTCCGGGATGCCTGGATGATCGAACTCGATCACGAGTATCCCGCATATGGGTTCGCGAAGCACAAGGGGTACCCGACAGCCGATCATCTGATCGCAATGCGTGAACACGGGGTGATCCCTTGTTACCGCAGGAGCTTTGCGCCGGTGCGCATTCTGCTCGAAAACGACGAAGCGGGAATACGATGAAGTCCGTCACCTCACGTAGCAATCCACTCGTCAAGCGCCTGCAGGCGCTGGCAGGTTCGTCACGGGACCGGCGCAAGCTCAACCAGACACTGCTCGACGGATTGCACCTTGTCGAAACGGCGCTCGAGAACGACTTCGTACTGCGCGAGGTCATTGTGAGCGATCAGGGACTGCAGCGTGACGAAATCCGTTCGTTCCTGTCCGATCGGACGGAACTCGACCTGACCCACGTTCCGAATGGGTTGTTCGCGCAGATCAGTCCGGTGGAATCTCCCTCCGGCCTGCTCGCGGTCATCGACCTTCCCGATCCGCCCGTCGATCGATTGTTCACCGACTCCCTGGTGGTGCTCGATCACATCCAGGATCCGGGAAATGTCGGCACGATCATCCGGACGGCCGCGGCGGTCGGCATGCAGGACGTGTTGCTTACGCCTGGCTGTGCCCACCCATGGTCGCCACGCGCCCTGCGTGCCGGAATGGGCGGGCAGTTCGCGCTCCGGCTGCACGAGCACGTGGATGTGGAGGGCCGCCTGAAGGGCTATCCCGGCCAGATTCTCGCCACCGCGCTTTGTGGCTGGGCCAGGCCGCTCTATGACTACGACCTGCGGGGGCCGGTCGCATGGTTGTTCGGCGGTGAAGGCGAAGGACTCACCGACGAGATGATCGAGCTGTCGACGGGAGTCGTACTGATTCCGATGACGGGGGGCGTCGAATCCCTGAACGTCGCCGCTGCGGCGGCCGTTTCGCTGTACGAACAGTTCCGGCAGCATTGCATGACCGACGTTCGCTGGAGCCGGCACGAGTCCTGACTTTCGCTTCCCCACTGCGGGGATCCGGACTTTTCAAGGGTGAAGCGGCAGGGCCATACTTCGTCTGACGAAGCCAGGAAGGGAAGTCCGCTATGGAGATGATCCCTAAGAACCCGGACGCGGCTGCTACGGCCGTTCTCACCGATTATGCGAAGACCTGCTCGCAATTTCACTGGACACAAGCGCGGTCCTGGCTGGACGGACTGCCGGGCGGGCAGGGACTGAACATTGCCCACGAGGCGGTCGATCGTCATGCAGGGGGCGCGCAAGGCCAGCGTGTCGCGATCCGCTGGCTCGGAAAGGAGGGCGCCCGCCGCGATATTCGCTATGCGGAACTGTCCGAACTGACCGCGCGGTTTGCGAACGTGCTGTCGGGTCTGGGGGTGGACCGTGGCGACGGCGTGTTCCTGTTGGCCGGGAGGATTCCAGAACTCTATGTGGCCGTGCTCGGCGCGCTCAAGCATCGGTGCGTCGTCACTCCGCTGTTCTCCGCGTTCGGACCCGAGCCGATCGCAACCCGGATCGAGAAGGGAGAGGGGCGCGTGCTCGTGACCACGACCACGCTGTATCGCCGCAAGGTAGCCCCGGTTCGTGACGCGCTGGCGACTCTGGTCCACGTTCTGCTGATCCGTGACGATGAAGGAGAACTCCCGGAAGGGACCCTCGAGCTCGCACCGCTCATGGAGGCCGTGTCATCGGACTACGAGATCGGGCCCACTGCGACCGAGGCCGCCGCCTTGCTGCACTTCACGAGCGGCACCACCGGCAAGCCCAAGGGTGCGCTGCATGTGCACGAGGCGGTCGTCGCACACCACGCAACGGGGCGATTCGCGCTCGACCTGCGCGAGGGCGACGTGTTCTGGTGTACCGCCGACCCCGGGTGGGTGACGGGGACGTCCTACGGCATCATCGCGCCGCTCACCAACGCGGTGACGATGGTGGTCGACGAGGCCGATTTCGATGCCGAGCGCTGGTACGAGATCCTCGAATCCGAACGGGTCACGGTCTGGTACACGGCCCCGACCGCGATCCGCATGATGATGAAGGGCGGCACGGACGGCGCCCGTGCCCATCGTTTCCCGTCCTTGCGCTTCATCGCCAGTGTGGGCGAACCGCTCAATCCGCAGGCGGTGCACTGGGGAATCGAGGCCTTCGGGCTGCCGATCCACGACAACTGGTGGCAGACCGAGACCGGCGGCATCATGATCGCCAACTACGCGTCGATGGACATCCGGCCCGGCTCGATGGGCAAGCCGCTTCCGGGCATCGAGGCCGCGGTCGTGCGGCATCTGCCGGAAGGCGCTGTCGAGCCCGTGACGGCGCCCGACGAGGAAGGCGAACTGGCGTTGCGGACCGGCTGGCCGTCGATGTTTCGCACCTACCTGCACGACGAGGACCGCTACCGGAAATGCTTTTCCGGCGACTGGTATCTCACCGGTGATCTCGCACGCCGCGACGCCGACGGGTATTACTGGTTCGTAGGGCGCGCCGACGACGTAATCAAGTCGGCGGGCCATCTCATCGGTCCGTTCGAGGTCGAGTCGGCCCTGATGGAGCATCCGGCAGTCGCCGAGGCCGGCGTCATCGGCAAGCCGGACGAAGTCGTCGGCGAAGTGGTGAAGGCGTTCGTCGCGCTCAAGCCAGGATTCGACGCGAGCGAGGCGCTCGCGCGCGAGTTGCTGGGTTTCGCGCGCAAGCGCCTCGGACCCGCGGTCGCCCCGAAGGAGATCGACATCCAGCCCTCGCTGCCGAAGACGCGCAGCGGAAAGATCATGCGCCGCTTGCTCAAGGCGCGTGAACTGGGTTTGCCCGAGGGCGACACCTCCACGCTGGAGCAGTCATGACCGTACCGATTGGAGCTGCAAGCGAGGCCTTGCCGGAGGATTTCCGCAGTCCGGATCGTGCACGGGCGCTCCTGTGGCAGATGCTGCGGATCCGCCGCTTCGAGGAGAAATGCGCCGAGCTCTACGGCGCAGGCAAGATCCGGGGGTTTCTGCATCTCTACATCGGCGAGGAGGCGATCGCGAGCGGCGTGATGCCGGCGCTGCGCGAAACCGACCATGTAATGGCCACGTACCGCGAGCATGGTCATGCACTTGCACGAGGCGTTCCGGCCGGGGCGATCATGGCGGAGATGTACGGCAAGCAGGAGGGGTGCAGCCGAGGGCGCGGCGGTTCGATGCATCTGTTCGATGCCTCGCGAGGTTTCTTCGGCGGCAACGCGATCGTCGGCGGTGCACTGCCGCTCGCGGTCGGCTTTGCGCTGGCCGACCGCTTGCGGGGCCGCGACGACGTGACCGCGTGCTTCTTCGGCGAGGGAGCGATGGCCGAAGGGGAGTTCCATGAATCGGCCAACCTCGCGGTGCTGTGGAAACTGCCCGTGCTGTTCCTGTGCGAGAACAACTTCTATGCGATGGGGACCGCGCTGAAGCGCTCGGAATCGCAGAACGATCTCGCTGCGAAGGCACGCAGCTACCGGATGCGTAGCGAGTCGGTCGATGGCATGGACGTCGTCGCGGTCGCCAGGGCGGCCGAAGAGGCCGTGGCCTTCGTGCGCAGCGGAGAGGGGCCGATGTTTCTGGAGCTCTGCACCTACCGCTTCCGTGCGCACTCGATGTTCGATCCGGAACTGTATCGCAGCAAGGAGGAGGTCGAGCGCTGGAAACGCCGGTGTCCGATCGACGGCTTCGAACGCCGCGCGTGCGAAGCGGGGATACTGGACGCGTCCGTGCGCGCAGTAATCGAACGCGAGGTCGCTGACGAGATCGACGAGGCGGTGGCGTTCGCCGAGGCCGGCACCTGGGAGCCGGTGGAGGATCTGGCGCGCGACGTCTATGGACGCAGCCCGCCGGTCGGTGCGGTGCCGCGACGAGGGAGGTCGGCATGAGTCGAAAGGCCCGCACGATCGCCTATCGCGATGCCTTGCGCGAGGGCTTGCGCGAGGCGCTCCTGCGTGACGAGCGCGTATTCCTGATGGGCGAGGATGTCGGACGCTACGGTGGCACCTATGCGGTGAGCAAGGGCCTGCTCGAAGAGTTCGGCGAGGCGCGCATCCGCGACACGCCCTTATCCGAATCCGGCTTCGTCGGGGCGGGAATCGGTGCGGCGATCAACGGCATGCGTCCGATCGTCGAGGTCATGACGGTGAACTTCAGTCTGCTCGCACTCGACCAGATCCTGAACAATGCCGCGACGCTGCGCCACATGTCGGGCGGTCAGATCGGCGTGCCGGTCGTGATCCGCATGACGACCGGCGGGGGTCGTCAGCTCGCGGCCCAGCACTCCAACAGCCTGGAGGGCTGGTATGCGCATATCCCGGGGCTGCGCATCGTCGCGCCGGCCACGCACGAGGACGCGCGCGGCATGGTCCTCGCCGCGATCGAGGATCCCGATCCGGTGCTGATCTTCGAGCATGCGCTCCTGCTCGGGGTCGAAGGAGAGGTTCGCGGCGAACCGAAGGCGGTGGACCTCGATCGCGCGGCGGTGCGCCGCAGCGGCACCGATGTCAGCCTGGTCACCTACGGCGGCATGCTTGGCAGGACGCTCGAAGCGGCGCAGCGGCTTGCGGAAGAGGGCATCGATGCGGAAGTGATCGACCTTCGCAGCCTGCGTCCGCTCGACGACGAGGCCCTCATCGCCAGCGTGAGCAAGACACGACGTGTCATCGTGGTCGACGAAGGCTGGCGCAGCGGCAGTCTCTCGGCCGAGATCATTACCCGGATCGTCGAACAGGCCTTCTACGAACTGGATGCGCCGCCGGCCCGGGTATGCGGAGAGGAGGTTCCGGTGCCGTACCCGAAGCATCTTGAGGACGCCGCGATCCCGCAGGTCGACGACATCGTCGCAGCCGCGCTGGAAATGTTCGATGAAGCAGGGGAGCGCGGAGCATGAGCGAATTCCGCATGCCGTCGCTCGGAGCCGACATGGAGAACGGCACGCTCGTCGAGTGGCTCGTCCAGCCGGGGGACCGCGTGCGTCGCGGACAGGTCGTGTGCGTGGTCGAAACCCAGAAAGGCGCGGTCGAGGTCGAGATCTGGGAGAGCGGCGTCGTCGACACGCTCCTGGCCAAGCCCGGTCAGACCCTCCCGGTGGGCGCCATCCTGGCCGCGATCCGGGGCGAGGGTGAGGCGGCCGTCGCGAAACCCGGGGCAGGAATCGCGCCCGAGCCTTCGCGCACGAAGCCCGGGAGGAAGCCGGAGGAGGGCGTGCGCAAGCAAGCTGCTCGCGACGCGAAGCACGAACCTGCGAAGCCGTCACCGGCCGTGACGGTCGGCGCCGCCGAACGGACGGAGACCGGTGGTCGCCTGCGCATGTCGCCGGCGGCCCGCCGCAGGGTGCAGGAACTCGGGATCGATCCGGCCGTACTTGCACCGACCGGCCCCGGCGGTGTGGTCTGCCTCGCCGATGTCGATCGAGCAAGCGCGACAGTGAAGGCGGCGCCCGACAAGGCTGCACCATCCGTTGCCGCAACAGCGCCCGATGGGGCAAGACAGGCGATGCGCGAGGCGATCGCCGCGGCGATGAGCCGTTCCAATCGAGAGATTCCCCATTACTACCTTGGAACGTCTGTCAACGTCGAAGCGGCGCTGGGCTGGCTCCAGGATCGAAACGAGCGGCTACCGGTGGCCGATCGAGCGATTTTCCCGGTCCTGCAACTGCGTGCCGTCGCACTGGCGTTGCGAGATGTGCCGGCGCTGAACGGCTGGTATCGGGACGGGGCGTTCCATGCGGCCGAGGCGGTGCATCTCGGTGTCGCGATCGCGCTGCGTGGCGGTGGCCTGGTGGCCCCGGCGCTGCGCGACGCCGACACGCTCGGCATCGACGAGATGACAGTGGCGCTTCGTGATCTGCTCATGCGGGCGCGTGCAAACCAGCTTCGCAGCTCGGAGCTGACCGAAACCTCGATCACGGTGACGAACCTCGGGGATCTCGGTGTCGAAACGGTGTACGGCGTCATCTATCCCCCGCAGGTCGCGCTTGTCGGTTTCGGGCGCGTGGTCGAACGACCATGGGCCGAGAACGGCATGCTTGGTGCAGCCCGTTGTCTCGACGCGACGCTGGCTGCCGACCATCGTGCGACAGACGGTGCGATCGGGGCGCGCTTCCTCGCTCGCGTCGCCGACTATCTCAAGGAGCCGGAAACCCTATGGAAAAACTGAGCCAGGAAAGCCTTCGGAAAACCGTCCTCGACTGCATCCTGTCCGTCGCCCCGGAGGCGGATGTGGCGACATTGCGCCCGGACAAGCCGTGGCGCGACCAGCTCGAGATCGATTCCTTCGACTTCCAGAACATCCTCGTCACGGTCGACAAGCGCCTGGGCGTCGATGTGCCGGAGAGCGATTATCGCAAGCTGGCGACGCTCGACGACTTTGTCGCGTATCTCGGTGCTCGCATCGCCTCTTGACGCGTTTGCTACCATTGCATATTCAGAAGCCGACCCGACCCCTACGATGATCTTCGTAATTTCCCCGGCCAAGGCGCTCGACTACGAAGCCCCGCCGACCACTGCCACCCATTCCCTGCCCGAGTACCTCGACCAAGCCGAGGAACTGATTCGAATCCTGCGCACCCGCACGCCAGCCGAGATCTCCGACCTGATGGGACTCTCGGACAAGCTCGCGGCGCTCAACGTCGCTCGCTACGAGGCGTGGTCGCGACCGTTCACGCCGGGCAATTCGAAACAGGCCGTGCTCGCCTTCGACGGTGACGTCTATGACGGCCTGGACGCGAAATCCCTTTCCGAAGAAGAGCTGGATTGGGCGCAGCGCCATCTGCGCATCCTGTCCGGTCTGTACGGCCTGTTGCGGCCCCTAGACCTGATGCAGCCCTACCGGTTGGAGATGGGAAGTCGGCTGGAGAATCCGGCAGGACGCAATCTCTACGCATACTGGGGTGATAAGCTTGCGCTCGGCCTCGATCGTCTGCTGGCCGGAGAGCGTGCGAACGGTGAAGAGCCGGTACTCGTCAATCTGGCATCCGAGGAATACTTCAAGTCGGTCAGGGCGGACAGACTCTCCGGCCCAGTCGTCTCACCGGTCTTCGAGGACTGGAAGGACGGGCGCTATCGCATCATCAGCTTCTTTGCCAAGCGGGCACGCGGCGCGATGGTGCGCTACGCAATCCAGAACCGCATCCGAAGCGTCGATGCGCTCACCGGGTTCGATTCGGAAGGCTATGCGTTCGTGCCGGAGGCCTCGGACGAGTTGAGGCCGGTGTTCCGCCGTCGGCGCGATTGATCGTACCGCCGAGTCCCCGGGTGGGAAGGGAGGGCAGATTGAGAATCAGCCATGGTTTCGATTCGGGCAGTATCGAGGTCGTGCACCTCGATGACGCGCAGGACATTCGTCTGCGCCTGCGGCCCGACAATGCGGCGGAAGTGCGCCAGTGGTTCCATTTCCGCCTGCAGGGTGCGGCGGGCCGACCCTGTCGAATGGTGTTCGAAAACGCGGGCGACGCGCTCTACGCCGACGGCTGGAACGGCTATCGCTGCGTGGCTTCGTACGACCGCCGCAACTGGTTCCGCATTCCATCCACTCGTTACGAGGACGGCGAGCTTGTCGTCGAACATGCGCCCGAACGCAACAGCGTCTACTACGCCTATTTCGAGCCGTATTCGCACGAGCGTCACCTCGACCTGCTGGGCTGGGCCGAGATGTCGCCGTTTGCAGAGGTCGACGGGCTCGGGTGTACGGTGGAGGGGCGCGATCTCGACCGCGTCGTCGTCGGGCGCAGCGCCCCGGGCCGCAGGAAGGTATGGATTCTCGCCCGTCAGCATCCCGGGGAGACGATGGCCGAGTGGTTCGTCGAGGGTTTGCTCGAACGCCTGCTCGACGCTGCCGATCCGGTTGCCCGCCGCATTCGGGAGCACGCGATCGTCCACGTCGTACCCAACATGAACCCCGATGGTGCGGTGCTCGGCAACCTGCGCACCAACGCGGCCGGCCGGAACCTCAACCGTGAATGGCATGCCCCAGATCCCGCGTCCAGTCCCGAGGTGCATCATGTCCGCGAGGCCATGCTTGCGACAGGTTGCGACCTGTTCCTCGACATTCACGGCGACGAAACCCTGCCGTACGTATTCCTTGCCGGCAGCGAGGACGTGCCCGATCTTCCGCCCGGGATCCGCGAACAGCACGCCGGCTTCGACCTGGCCCTGCGTGCCGCCAGCCCCGACTTCCAGACCCGCTACGGCTACGCGCCCGGACAGTTCGGAGAGCACACGCTCAAGCTCGCCAGCAAATGGGTCGCCCATCGTTTCGGCTGTCTTTCGCTGACGCTGGAGATGCCGTTCAAGGACAACGCCGATCTTCCCGACGGAAAGACCGGCTGGAACGGTGTGCGCAGCAAGCGGCTGGGTGCGGCCATGCTGAATGCGGTGCTGTCCCATCTGGAAGCGGAAACTTGAGAGAGCTCCGTCTTCGCTGCAGGGTGGCTTGATCTTCCTGATGAAGCGCGGGGTTTGATAGGTCGGCCATCTCCTTGCAGGGACGGTCCGGCAAGCGTAGAGTGGCGCGCTTTGTTGCAGTGCACGAATCGATACGATGTCCGATTTTCTCGGGGTCCTCGCCTTTTCCTTTTCGGTCACGGGACCGATCTTCGTGATCCTGGCACTCGGTGTGTGGCTGACACGCATCGGGATGCTCACGGACGGATTCATCGAGGCAGGTTCCCGGCTGGTCTTCAACATCGCACTGCCGGCGTTGCTGTTCCTGAGCATCAGCAAGACCCGTATCGAGGAAACCGCGAACCTCGCGCTGATCGGCTTCGGCATGATCGCGACGCTGATCGTCTATCTCGCCCTCGAATGGCTGGCCCGGCGCTGGGTCAAGCCGGAGCACGATCGGGGCGTGGTCGTTCAGGGTGCGTTCCGCTCCAACATGGGCATCATCGGGCTCGCCTACTGCGTCAATGCCTACGGCGAGGCCGGGCTGGTCGCGTCGTCGCTCTACCTCGGGCTTGTCACGATCCTGTTCAACGTGCTGTCCCTGATCACGCTCAGCCGCTCGCTTCACAAGCATCAGGGGGTGGGCCGGATGGTCAAGGGAATCCTCACCAATCCGCTGATCATCGGCATCGTGCTGGCCATTCCGGTGTCGTGGTTCGAGATCCGCTTGCCCACCGTGCTGCTGCAGTCGACACAGTATTTCGCGGACCTCACGCTACCGCTGGCGTTGCTGTGCACGGGGGCGGCGCTGAACTTCCGCAGCCTGCGCATGGAGATGCGCAATACCGTTTTCGCCTCGTCCTTCAAGCTCGTTGCGATCCCGCTCTTGTTCACCGCCGGCGGATACCTGCTCGGTTTCCGGGGCATCGAAATGGGCGTGCTGTTGCTGATGTCGTCGGCGCCGACCGCGGCGGCCAGCTACGTGATGGTGCGGGCAATGGGAGGCAATGCGACACTGGCGGCGAACATCATCGCTCTCACCACGCTCGGTTCGCTCCTCACCACCAGCCTGGGCATCACGCTCTTGCGCGGGCTGGGCCTGATGTAGCCCGCGGCCGACCGGAGGGGGTACGCGATCGGCCAGGTTCCGGAGCGGACTTGCCCTCTTCAGCGCGAAAGAATGAAACGCTGGTTGACGATCTGGTGCAGGTCGGGCGGATGGCGCTTCATCTCGGTTGCGGCCAGCACCTCGCGGTAATAGGTGTCCATCGCACGCAGCACGTCGCGGCGGCTGACGACACCCACGAGTTCATTGCCCTCGACGACCGGAAGATGGCGATAACCATGAACGGCGAAGATCGAGGCCAGCGCGAAAAGGTCCGTATCGGGCGCGACGCAGACCGGGTGCCGGCGCATGACGGTCGCCGCGGTCTGCGACGGACTCGGGCTGCCGAAGAACAATTCGTCGGACAGTGCCGCGAGGCAGTCACGTTCGGAGATGAAACCGGCCAGTCGGGGCTGTCCGTCCCGACGATCGACGACCGGCGCGTTCGACGTGCCATGTTTGAGCAGCAAGGCGATGACGTCGGAGAGAGACATTTCGGGGGTGACCGTGCATACCTGTCCGGTCATGAAGTCGGCCGCGCGCGGCGATCGGGTTGGTTCTGTCATGGCGCTCTCCGCATGATCGATAAAAGAACAATCGTAGCAAATCCTGTGAGGACTTTTCCGAGGTGCGAGATTCGTCACGTGGCAATCGGTCGCCAGTCCCTCCTATGAACAGGTACCCGCCGGCCCCACCGTGGCGGAACAGGACGCTCAGTTTCGACCTGCTTCGCCCTCGTCGTTCCGGGGCGCTCGGTTGCCAGCGACGAATTCCCGGCGAATCGTCGAGAAGCGGGCGAGACGGGCCTCGACACGGCCGTTCACGCTGTCCGGTGGCAAACGGCCGTCGGTTCCGGGCACGCCGGCCGGAACACCGGTGAGCAGTTCGACGGCCTGGTCGACGTGTTCCACCGCATATACGTGAAAGCGACCTTCGGCAACAGCGTCGACGACTTCCTCGCGCAGCATCAGATGCTTGACGTTGCTTGCCGGGATGATCACGCCTTGTTCACCGGTCAGTCCGCGTGCGTTGCACAGGTCGAAGAAGCCCTCGATCTTCTCGTTGGGCGCTCCGATCGCCTGCACGCCGCCGTGCTGGTTGATCGAGCCGGTCACCGCAAGCGACTGGCGAATGGGCACTCCGGACAGGGCAGAGATCAGCGCGCACAGCTCGGCGAGCGAGGCGCTGTCGCCTTCGACCGGACCATAGGACTGCTCGAATACGAGGCTGGCGGACAGCGACTGCGGCATCTCCTGCGCGTAGCGGGCAGCGAGATAGGACGACAGGATCATGACCCCCTTGGAATGGATCGCTCCCCCCAGTTCGGCCTTGCGCTCGATGTCGATGACGTCGCCGTTGCCGAGACGGGCGGTCGCCGAGATACGCACCGGTCTTGCAAACATGAAATCACCCAGGTCGACGACCGCAAGGCCGTTGATCTGTCCGCATTCCGAGCCATCGGTCGAGATCAGGACGGTTTCGCGCAGCACGGCATCGTGTATCGCGTCGCGCAGGCGGTCGGCCCGGCGGATCCGCGCGGCGAGCGCTTGATCGACATGGGAGCGGCCCACCGTCGCCGCGTCCTCGGCTGCCGCACAGTGATCCGCCTCGCGCAGCAGATCGGCGATCTCGCGCGTTCGCATCGACAGGCGCCCGGCGTCCGCGGCCAGACGTGCACTGTGTTCGACGAGACGGGCGACGGCATCGCGTCCGAACGGCTTGAGCCCTTGCTGGCGCACGAGATCCGCAACCATGCGCGCAAATCCGAGTGTGTTTTCGACATTGCGCTCGATCTCGCTCTCGAAGTCGGCTGCGACCTTGAACAGCTCTTCGAATTCCGGATCCCAGGCCTTGAGCAGGTAGTAGTGCAGGCGCTGGCCGAACAGCACGACCTTGACCGAAAGTGGAATGGGCTCGGGCTCGAGCGGCAGGGCGCTCGACCATCCATAAGCCTGGGCGAGCGACTCCATGCGGATGTGACCCGACTTGAGCGCACGCTTGAGACCTTCCCAGGCATAGGGCTGGACCAGCATCTTGTCCGCGTCGACCAGCAGGTACCCGCCATTGGCCCGGTGCAGCGCACCGGGGCGGATGAGCGTGAAGTTCGTGACCAGCGTGCCCATGTGCGTGATGTGGTCAACGCGTCCTACGAGATTGGGATAGGTGGGGTTGTCCTCGAAGACCAGGGGAGCCGATTCGTCGATCGCATGCTCGACGAGCAGATTCACCTGGTAGCGCAGGGCGATGCCCGAATCCTCCGACCACGGGCCCGATTCGCCCGACGACGACTGCTCTCGCAGGGCCTCGCCCATCTCGACGACATCCTTGAGAGCGGCATCGAGAAAACGCTGCGCTTCAGGCAGGCTCGCGTAGCGCTCCTTGAGTTCCTCGATGAGATGGCCAACGGCCAGGCGCATCGTCTCCCGGCTGACATCGCGCAACCGGCTCGTCATCTCGCGGCGCCAGCGCGGCTGCTCATGGAGGATTCTCCGCAGCCGTTCGCGGAGCTCATCGATGGCTGCGTCGATGCGGGTGCGCTCCTCGTCGGAAAGCTGAGCATACTGGTTCTGGTCCAGTGTCTCGCCCTTCTTCATCGGCAGGAACACGAAGCCGCGCGGCGTGCGCATGAACGCGACGTCGCGCTCGGCCGCGGCCGCTCCCAGCTCCTGCAGTGCGCGCTCCTCGCGATCCTTGTATTCCTCCTGGATCTCCTCGATGCGTCCTCGATGTTCGTCGCCTTCGAAGGCGGCCGAGATCGCCTGGCCGAGTTCGGCCGCAAAACGCTGCATGTCCGCACGCAACTGCGTGCCCAGGCTGGGCGGCAACCGGATGGCGGACGGCTTGTTCGGTTCGGCGAAGTTGTTTACGTAGCACCAGTCGGCCGCGGCGGGGCGGGTGGTCGCGTGCGCCTCGAGCAGGCGCCGCACTAGACCGTGACGATTGCTCCCCGGCTCGCCGAGAATGAACAGGTTATAGCCCGGCGCGTCGATGCCGATCCCGAAGCGCACCGAATCGACGGCACGCTTCTGCCCGAAGATCGCCTCGGTCTCATCAATGGTGATCTCGGTGGTGGTCGCAAAGTCGAAGTGTGCCGGGTCGCAGCGGGTGAGAAGTCGATCCGGGGTAAGTGGGGCAAGCTCGGGCATGTCCGGGTTCCGTGGTGAATGAACGGTATCGAAGGCTCGGGAAGTCCCACCGTCTCGGGACTCTCGCAAGGCGTCCGCCGTGCTCCCTCTTGGTGAACCGGACCTCGACAGGTCAGACGAGTTCGGTACGTCGTTCTGCGCGGAGCGAGAAAGGTCCTTGCCCGGCATCAGTCGGCCCTGGTGACAGGATCGGGGCTGCCCCCTTCCAGCAAGGCGATGACGGATTCGTCGGAAACCTGCGGGAATGAGCGATAGAACTGCCCCACGGCCTGAAAGTAGTAGGGCGCGTCGAGATAGACGACCTCGTCGGCATGGCTTCGCACGCGGCGCAGGCTGTCGGGTGCTGCGACGGGAACGGCGCAGACGAGCCGCGCCGGGCTCTGTGCGCGAATTGCGTGCAGGGCCGCGATCATCGTCGCTCCGGTGGCGAGTCCATCGTCGACAACGATGACTACCCGGTTACGTGGGTCGAGTGGGCGACGTGTCGGCGTGTACAGGGCGCGCCGCGCATGCAGGACCGTGAGCTGCTGGCGTTTCTCGCGTTCCAGGTAGTCGGCGTTGGCACCGGAGATCGCGGCATGATCGGCGATGTAGGTCCAGCCAGTCTCGTCGATGGCTCCGACCGCAAATTCCGGGTTACCCGGTGCGCCAAGCTTGCGTACGAGCACGACGTCGAGTTCGCCCTGCAGTTCATCCGCGAGGATACGTCCCATCTCGACTGCGCCGCGCGGGATCGCCAGCACGAGCGGGTTCTCCCCGCGGTAATGCGTCAGTGCCGCGGCCAGACGGTGGGCAGCATCGCATCGGTCCGAAAAAAGCGCCATCGTGCTCACCCCCTGGCGCAGACCGGCAAGCAGCGCGAGTTTCGTAACGTCGGCGCGGTCGGCTGCAGTGCGCGGCAGGCGTGCTGCAGCCGACTGCCGTTCCGGGAGTGCCGTTTCGCCGTCAATCGATCGAGACCGAGATCGACTTCGGCTTTGACTTGGTCGTCTTGGGCAATTGCAGGTTCAGTACGCCATCCTTGAAACTTGCCTTGATCCTGGCGCTATCGACATTCTCCGGTAGCGTGAAACTGCGGCTGAAACTGCCGTACATGCGCTCGATGCGGTGGAATTTCTTGCCCTTCTCTTCCTTCTCCTGCCTGCGTTCGCCCCGCAGCGTCATGACCCCGTTCTCCACGGTGACGTGGACATCTTCCTTCTTGACTTCGGGAATCTCAGCCTTGATGACGAATGCGTCGTCGGTCTCGGCAATGTCGACCCTTGGCGACCAGTCCTGTGTGGCGAGCGGTTCCTGTGAACCGGCTCGCGGCAGTCCGCTTGCACGTGAGTAACGGTCGAACAGATCTTCCATTTCGCGCCATGGATCCCACTTCACGATAGCCATGCTGTACTCCTCGACGGGGATGTAGACCGGAAGTCCGCAGGCGGCATCCCCTTCACCGCCGGCCTGCGGGGACTCGCGGCATGTCAGTGCCGATTTCATGTTAGATCAGGGATTGCCGAATGCCATGGTCGTGCGTGCTCCGTTTGAGCAGGATCAACATCGGGGCTGTGTCCCTGTGGATCCGACCGGAAAAGAGCGCATGTCGAATCTGGCTGCGCGACGCGATTTCCGCGCAGGCAGGCAAGGAGAAAACTGGCGGGATCGCGGGACGGATCTGGATGAAGCGCGGGGTGCGATTACCTGAAGAGGTTCAGGATCCCATCCAGTCCGACGTGGTCGAGCCTGAGATCCGCGACTTCGTGCAGGACCGGCTTGCCACGGAAAGCGACCGCAAAACCGGCGGACCGCAGCATCGGGACGTCGTTGGCGCCGTCGCCGGCGGCGATCACCTGTTCCGGCGTCAGGCCGAGCTGGTCACGAATTCGTCGCAGGTGGGCCGCTTTTGCGGCGCCATCGACGATCGGACCGATCACCCGCCCGGTCAGGCGTCCATCCCGGATTTCGAGTTCGTTCGCATAGGCTTCGTCGAAACCGAGCCGTGACTTGAGCCGTTCGGTGAAGTAGGTGAATCCGCCCGAGACGAGCACGGTATGAATGCCGGTGGCCTTGAGCGTCTGCAACAGCCGCTCAGCCCCCGGATTGAGGTGCATCCTCTTGTCGAAGACCTCGCCCAGCGCGGCCACCGGCAGCCCCGCGAGTACGCTGACCCGGCGGATCAGCGATTCGCCGAAATCGATGTCTCCACGCATGGCTGCTTCGGTGATCGCCGCCACTTCCGCCTTCAAGCCCTGCATGTCGGCGATCTCGTCGATGCATTCGATATCGATCAGTGTCGAATCCATGTCGGTGACGAACAGGCCGAAATCGGCCAGGCGTCGTTCTTCCGGTACCCAAGCCCAATCCAGGGCTGCTGCCTTGCATAGCGCTTCGACCTCCGGGGTGTCCGCGGCTCCGACCAGGCGCAAGACCTGATCTGCAGTGCGCTCGACCGAGCGCGGGCGGCACGCGTCGACGAGCGCATCGAGGACGGAATCGTCTAGCGTCGCACCCTGGACGACAAGGTTCATTCTCCACGGCTCCGCGGAAGTCCCGCCTCGCGGAGAACCCTGTCGGCGTTCCGGATCATCTCCTCGGTTGTCGCCCAGTCCACGCAGGCATCGGTGACCGAGCAGCCGTAACGCAGTTGCGAGAGCTCCTTCGGGATCGGCTGGTTGCCGGCTTCGAGAAAACTTTCGATCATGACGCCCACGATCGACCGGTTGCCCTCGCGGATCTGGTGCATCACGTCCTTCATGACCAGTGGCTGCAACTCGGGCTTCTTCCACGAGTTGGCGTGAGAGCAATCGATCACGATGTTCTGGGCAATGCCGGCCTTGGCCAGCGCCTTTTCGGCCAGCGAAACGGAGACGGTGTCGTAGTTCGGCCGACCGGCACCGCCGCGCAGGACGACATGTCCGTAGCGGTTGCCGCGGGTGCGCAGGATCGCCGTTTGTCCCTGCGGGCTGATTCCGAGGAAGCTGTGCGGATGAGATGCCGACAGGATCGCGTTGATCGCGACATCCAGATCGCCGTCGGTAGCGTTCTTGAACCCGACCGGCGATGACAGTCCGGACGACATCTCCCGGTGTGTTTGGGATTCCGAAGTGCGGGCGCCGATCGCCGTCCAGGCGATTAGGTCGCCGTAGTACTGCGGACCGATCGGATCCAGTGCTTCGGTGGCCGCCGGCAGTCCGATTTCGTTCACATCCATGAGGAAGCGGCGCGCCTTGACCATGCCCTCGTCGATTCGGAACGAGTCGTCCATATAAGGATCGTTGATGAACCCCTTCCAGCCGGTGGAGGTGCGCGGCTTCTCGAAGTAGACCCGCATGACCAGCAGCAGCGTCTCGGAAACCTCTTCGGACAGGGCCTTGAGGCGTCGCGCATAGTCGAGTCCGGCCTCCGGGTCGTGGATCGAGCAGGGCCCCAGGACGACGAACAGGCGGTTGTCCTTGCGGTCGAGAATGTGGGACAAGGCCTTGCGGCCATTGAGGACGCTTGCAGCGGCGCATTCGGTCAACGGGACCTGCGCCTTGACCTCGACCGGCGACGGCATGTGGTCGACGGCGAGGATGTTGAGGTTCTCTGTCTGGGCGACGGTCATTGTTATGGCTCCGCAGTGCAACATGAAAGTCAAATTGTACCGCGAAGAAGCGCGGCGGATGGGCCAGCGGGCTCGCAATCCCATCTTGATTTCCGGAAGAACTTTCCCGGTATTCCGGGTTCCGAACCCTGGGAACCCGGTCCAGACCGAAGCCGAGCATAGGCGTGAACCGGGCTGCCTGAAGCCTCCTCAAACGAAGGACGATCCACCCCTGATGATGTTGCGTCACGCATACCCGCTCCGTTGGGGCGTCCGGCTGTTGGTTGCCGTACTGCTGATCTTCTTTCTTCCGCTCGGGATCGCGGTCACGGCGCACTATGCGGAAGGCCCAGGGGAAACCGATTGGCGAACCGCTCGTCGCGACAGCACCGGCATCGCGCCTGATCCGGCGGTCACGCCCGAGGCGGTCATCCACGTCTATGCCGCCCGGGCGTTCCGATGGCGAGGAGCCTTCGGGGTGCACACCTGGATCGCTGCGAAGCCGCAGGGGGCGGACGCCTATACGCGTTTCGAAGTGATGGGGTTCAACGTTGCACGCGGTGGCCGCGCGGTACGCGTACAGACCGGGATTCCGGACGGATACTGGTATGGTCGTGCTCCGGTCCTGATCCGTGAATTGCGTGGGGCGGGCGAGGTGGATGTGCTGATCGAACGCCTGCATGAAGCGGCGAACCGATACCCGTACAACGACGAATACCGGATCTGGCCGGGGCCCAACAGCAATACCTTCATCGCATACCTCGGCCGTGCCGTGCCCGAGCTTCGAATCGACCTGCCACCCACCGCAATTGGGAAAGACTATCTTCCAGGTGGCGCAATCGTGGGCCGGGCACCGAGCGGAGCGGGGCTGCAGCTGTCGTTCAACGGGGTGTTCGGGATGATCCTTTCGCCCGTGGAGGGATTCGAACTGAATCTTCTCGGATTGAGTGCAGGGATCGATCTCGATCCGCCGGCGTTGAAATTGCCCGGAGTGGGACGCATCGGACTGCCCGAAGAGTCCCGTCCGTCGAAGCCGGTTACAGGCTGATCGAGGCTCCGATCGCGGCAACGCCCGCCCGGGCTACGACCGCGTCCTCATCGGGTTTGACGCCGGATACGCCGACACCGCCGACCAGTTCACCACCCACCACGATCATTTCACCGCCTCCGATGGTGGCGACGGGCAGCTTGAGCGCAGCGTAACGACCGTTATTGACCATATCCTCGAGTGCCTTGCTCGGCTTGCGCGTCATGACGCAGGTCCTTGCCTTGGCCGGGGCCACTTCGGTGCTCATCAGCGGTGCGCCATCCATGCGCTGGAGCAGAAGGGGATGCCCTCCTGCGTCGCAAATCGCGATCGTGACCGGCCAGCCTCTGCGACGGGCCTCGTTCTCGGCCGCCGCTGCGATCATTCTCGCGTCATCCAGCGTCAGCATCTGGCAACTTTTCATGCCCGGCTCCTTTTACTCGGTTGGGGAAGAGTTCTTCCGGTGTTCGTTCATTCGAGCAGGATTGCCCGAAAGTCGTTCACGTTCGTCAGGGTGGGGCCCGTCACGACGGCATCGCCAAGCGCGCCGAAGAATCCATGGCCATCGTTGTTTTCGAGCGCATCGCGGGGATGGATCCCGAGGGCCCTGGCCCGCTCGAGCGAGTCCGGGGTCATCACCGCTCCGGCGATTTCCTCCTGCCCGTCCACCCCGTCGGTATCGCATGCAATCGCGTAGGTGCCGGGCTGACCACCCAGGGCGATCGTCAGCGCGAGCAGAAACTCGACGTTGCGTCCGCCCCGACCTTCACCCCGCACGGTCACGGTGGTTTCGCCTCCCGAAAGGAGTACGCAGGGTCGCCTTGCCGGTTGGCCGTGGAGGGCCACCTGCCGTGCAATTCCGGCCATGACCTTGCCAACGTCGCGTGCCTCGCCTTCGATGCTGTCTCCGAGGATCAGTGGTGTCACACCACGCTCACGGGCAACGGATGCCGCCGCTTCGAGCGCCTTCTGCGGCGTGGCCACGAGCCGGGTAACGATGTGCTGCATGCGCGGATCGTCGGGCTTGACTGATTCGGCAGCCGCCGATTCGAGCAGGGCCCGCACGGCTGGCGCAAGCGCGATGTCGTATCGGCGCAGGATATCGAGCGCGTCGTCGCAGGTGGTCGGGTCTCCGACGGTTGGTCCGGAGGCGATGTCGATCGGCTTGTCACCGGGCACGTCCGAGATGAGCAGGTTCACGACCCGTGCCGGAAAGCACCGTGCGGCCAGTCGCCCCCCCTTGATTGCGGAAAGGTGCCTGCGCACGCAGTTCATCTCGCCGATCGTTGCGCCGGACCTGAGTAGCGCCCGATTGATCGCCTGCTTGTCTTCGAGCGTAATGCCCTCGCCGGGCAGGCTGAGCAAGGCCGAGCCGCCACCGGAAATCAGGCAGATCACCAGATCGTCCGGACCGAGTCCCGAAACCCGCTCGAAAATCCTGCGGGCTGCAGCCAGTCCTGCGGCATCGGGGACGGGGTGGGCCGCCTCGACGATCTCGACCCGATCGCAAGGCACCGAGTAACCGTATCGGGTTACGACGAGTCCCGACAGTTCCCCCTGCCAATGCTTCTCCAACGCCTGGGCCATTGCCGCGGAGGCCTTGCCGGCGCCGACGACGATCGTGCGGCCGCGCGGCGTATCGGGCAGGTACCGGGGAACGCAGTGCTCCGGCTGTGCGGCTTTCACCGCCGCCTCGAACATTTCATGCAGCAAGCCGCGCGTTTCGAGGTTCATGGGCAAGTGGGTCCGTAAGAAGGGGTGTTGTAGGGGTGTTGTGCGGGGGTTATTGACCGATCTCGAAATTCGCCATGCCTTCGAGCGCCCGGACCATCGCAGAATGGTCCCAGGTCTCTCCGCCATGTGCGACGCAGGCATTGAACAGCTCCTGGGCCGTAGCGGTGTTCGGAAGTGACAGGCCGAGCTGGCGTGCGGCCGAGAGCGCCAGGTTGAGATCCTTCTGGTGCAGGCCGATCCGGAAGCCGGGCTCGAACTGGCGCTGCACCATGCGCTCGCCGTGCACCTCGAGAATTCGCGACGATGCGAACCCGCCCATCAGCGCTTCGCGCACGCGTGCCGGATCGGCGCCCGCCTTGGACGCGAAGAGCAGGGCCTCTCCGACGGCCTCGATCGTCAAGGCCACGATGATCTGGTTTGCGACCTTGCAGGTCTGGCCGTCCCCGTTGTTCCCGACACGCGTGATGTTCTTGCCCATCAAACGGAAAATCGGCAGCACCTGTTCGAAGGTTTCCGGACGCCCCCCGACCATGATCGTCAGCGTGCCGTTCTTCGCGCCGACCTCTCCACCGGAAACCGGGGCATCGAGGTACTCGCACCCCAGGTCGTTGATCCTCCGCGCAAACTCCTTCGTGGCCACCGGGCTGATCGAGCTCATGTCGACGACGATCTTGCCGGGCGACAGCCCTGCGGCGACCCCGTTGTCGTCGAAAAGCACGGCTTCGACATCCGGCGTATCGGGCACCATGACGATCACGATGTCGGCTTGTCGTGCGACTTCCTGTCCATTGGCACAGGCAATCGCGCCAGCTTCGACGACCTGCGCGGGCACCTTGCTGCGCGTCTGTACGTAGAGCGGGTGTCCGCCCTCGAGGAGATGCTTCACCATCGGAATACCCATGATGCCCAGTCCGATGAATCCGATGTTGGCCATAGGTTCTTCTCCTTATCGATCAGGTTGACGGAACGAGCGGCGAAATGCCGTCGCGGAAAACGAGGCCGGCCGGGTCAACGACCAGGGCTGCCGGGGCGCCACCCGAGGCCGTCCCGGGTGGCGCCGAGCGGTTTGTACTCGCAACCGATCCAGCCCGTATAGCCATTGCGATCGATGAAGTCGAACAGGAACGGATAATTGATCTCGCCCGTCCCCGGTTCATGGCGGCCGGGGTTGTCCGCAAGCTGCATGTGCGCAATGCGCGGCAGGTGTGCGGCGATCGTGGCGGCCAGTTCGCCTTCCATTCGTTGCGCGTGATAGATGTCGTACTGGAGGTACAGGTTGTCGGAACCGACTTCTTCGATCAGGGTGACGGCCTGCGCCGTTCGGTTCAGGTAGAACCCGGGCATGTCGAAAGTGTTGATCGGTTCGATCAGCAAGCGGATGCCGGCATGTCCGAGTTGGTCGGCGGCAAAGCGCAGGTTGGCGATGAAGGTCTCCTTCAGGGCGTCCGGATCGGCACCTGACGGCGGGATGCCGGCAAGGCAATTGAGCTGTCGGCATCCGAGCACCGTCGCGTACTCGATCGCCCGGCCCACCCCGTCCTGGAACTCGCCGGTCCGGTCTGGATGGCATGCAATCCCCCGTTCTCCTGCAGACCAGTCGCCCGCCGGCAGGTTATGGAGAACCTGGACAAGGCCCGCCTTCCGGAGCCGTTCGGCAAGTTGATCTGCCGGCCAGTCGTACGGGAACAGGTATTCGACCCCCTCGAAACCGGCATCGGCAGCCGCCTCGAAGCGATCGAGGAAGTCCATTTCATTGAAGAGAAGGGTCAGGTTGGCAGCGAATTTCGGCATCGGCGATCCGTCTCGTGAAACCACTGCGTGAAGCATAAGGCGCTGTTCGCGCGAAGGGAATTGCCGCACAATGCAGTTCAATCGATATCTGGGGTATCGAATGGACCGCTACGTCGAGATCCGGAGCTTCGTCCTGGTCGCGGAAAAGGGCAGTTTCGCTGCGGCGTCACTGATCGAGGGGGTGACGCCGGTGGTCATGGGGCGGCGTCTCGATGCATTGGAAAACCGGCTCGGCGTCAAGTTGATGCATCGCTCGACACGCGGCCTTTCCCTCTCCGAACTGGGCGAACAGTTCCTGGATCAGGCACGCGCACTGCTGCGGGAGTTCGACCGTGTCGAGGCGAGCATCACGGCGGACAGCAACAAGGTCCGTGGACACCTGGTGGTGTCGGCTCCGGCGGCCTTCGGTCGCCGGCACGTCGCTCCGCACGCCCTGAGCTTTCGCAGGCGCTATCCCGACCTCAAGCTTTCCTTCAATTTCACCGACAGCCTCGTGGATCTCGTGCGCGAGGGGTACGACATGGCGATCCGGATCGGCGAAGTCACCGATCCCAACTACGTCGCGGTAAAACTGCATCCGAACCGCAGAGTCGTGTGTGGCACCCCCGAGTATTTCCGTCGTCATGGCAGACCCCGTACACTCGAGGATCTGGCCTTCCACAACTGCCTCGCGTTCAACCTGCAGGGGGGGCAGTTGCGTGGCTGGACCTTCATGCGCAACGGCAATCCGATTGCGATCAAGGTTTCGGGCGATCTGGACTGCAATGACGGCGAGCTGCTGTTCGGCTGGGTCAAGCAGGGGCTCGGGATCGGCTGGCGCTCGACCTGGGAGATCCAGTCCGAACTCAAAAGGGGCGAACTCGTCACCGTACTGGATGAATTCGCCGTGCCGACCTACGACATCCAGGCCGTCTACCCGCAACAACGCTATCTCCCGGCCAAGGTCCGCTACTTCATCGACTGGCTGAGGGACATCTACAACGCCCCTGGTTACTGGGAAGGGGAGTAGCGCTGCCGTTCCTTTCCATGCCGGCGGCGCCCTTCCAGCAAAAGCCGATTCAGCGGATATTATCGGAATTGAACAACACGACCGTATCGGCGACGAAGTTGACCTGGATGAAGCGCCTGTCATCCCCCCACCTGCAGCTTCGGACGGTCAAGACATCACTGCATCGTTCCGGTTTGCCGAGAATGGCCTCGACCTCGCCATACGACATGCCGGTCTTGAGCTTGTTGTAGTTCTCGACGGTCACCTTGCTGCAGCCAGCGAGCAACGCGAACAGCAGCACGGGGAGCAGGGCACGGATAACGGTCTTCATCGGGGCGTTCTCGTCAGGAACATCGACCGGACGGCCGGTCCGGCAACGGCAAGCGATCGATTCGAGCTACAACAATTCGAGGACCCGTTCGGGCGGACGTGCCACGACTGCGCGGTTCCCGGCCACGACGATGGGTCGTTCGATCAGGACAGGATGGGCAACGAGGGCATCGAGCCACTCTTCGTCGCTCAACTGGCGGCCCCGATATTCCGCCTTGAAGATGGCCTCGCCGGTACGAACCAGTTCGGCCGGTCTCATCCCCAACTTGCCGAGCAGGGCGACCAGTTCCTGTCGCGTCGGGGGGGTCTGCAGATACTCGATCACCTCTGCCCGAACCCCTTTTTCACGCAGGATCGAGCACGCGGTCCGGCTCTTCGAGCAGCGTGGGTTGTGGTAGATGCGTATCGGTTCGGTCATGGAGTGGATCCTCGTGTCACATGAATCCTTGACCCGTCGTACCCGGTTGGCGTTCCCCATTTAGCCGGATTGCCGTCCGGTTCGAACCAGGCTTCATGTCGGAAAGTCCCGCCGCCGTGCGAGCCGGCTGCTCCAGTACTGCCATGCAGGGTAGGCCAGGGCAGCGGCGACGACCAGCAGGAAACCGACGCTCTGCCAGAAGGCGATCGGATCGGTGGCGAGGAGATATTCCCGTTGGGGGCGGGAAAAAGCGATCGAACCGGACAGGATGGCGCGCAAGGCGCCACCTGCCAGGGCGATCGTGGGGGAGAACCAGACGAGCAGGCCGACGACGACGATCAGGCGGTCGAGCTGCGGAGTCGGCCGTGTACGTGGGAGGTAGACGCTCTCGACCCCGTACCAGACAGCGAGCAGCAGCGTCGCGAGGGTGGCGACGGGGGTAATGGCCAGTACTGCCCCGAGCACGGTTGCCGCGAGCAGGAAAAGGGTGCCCTCGAGCGGCAGGATCGCCATCCAGATGCGCTCGAGCCGAGCGAACGCCCAGATCGTGATCGGCAGGAGCAACAGGAATGCGTGGAGAACGAAACGGGCGCGGCGGCGGGCGAAATCGCCGTCGATCTCGCCTTCGCGGCGCTGAGGAAGGATGGGCATGGGGCGAAGTCGTGGAAAGGGGTTGCGGGTCGGGCTAGCCGAAATATCCGTGAACATACCAGTCTCCGGGTTGGTCGAGGCGACGGAAAATCCACCACAGGGCGGCATCGTGCGTACGGGCGACAAAATAATCACGCCGGATGTCGCCCGAATCCCACCAGCCCGACTCGATGCGTTCCGGGCCCGCTAGCAGCGTCAAATGCTCGACGGATGGCAGCGGCCGGGGTTCCGACAGCAACCAGATGGGGCGATTCGGCATTCTGGCCCGGGGAGACGAAGTGAGGATACCGGGGTCGGCTTCGCGCCAGGCCTGTTCGGGACGGTGTTCCGGCCATGGGCAAATGCCGCGTACCGAAGTGCTGCCGAGCCGTGCACGCAAGCGGGCGAGCAACAGGATCGCGTTCTCCCTTGTTTGCGCAGGGTCTCCGAACAGGTCCGCAGTGCCGGACGCCCGCAAGATGGGATCCTCGGCGGTCAGCCGCAGAACCTGGACTGGCCGGACCCGCCTCAACGCTGCCAGATGCTCGCGCATGAGCAGGATGAAGCGCTCTTCGCTGCGACCCGGCTCCCCGGTGACGACGTCCAGCACGGTTGCAGGATGAGCCTCGTGTTCCAGATGCAGTCGACAACGGTCGACGACGGCATGCAATCCGTCCAGCCATGCCGTCAGGCTGGTGACGAGGCGGCGTGTGGCAAAGAGCAAGGGCTCGATCGTGTCGACGGCCGCGGGCAGGACGAGACGTGCATCGAAGCGATCCGGAGGGGTGTGCCAGGGGCGAGGGTCGGGTGATTTCCCCCAGGCGCGGTCCAGTGTGTCATGGATTTCGGCGCTGCGGCGCCGGGCAAGCCCGTCCCGGGGCAGCCGGGCAGCCTCCCCGATGCTGCGCACTCCGATACCTTGCAACAGTTCGAAGGCGGCGTTCGAAACGGCCGGGTCTCTGGCCAGCAGATGCAAGGGCAGGGGCTCGAGACAGCGGCTCCAGCCGGGAGCCGGGTTCACCAGTGTTCCGGGGCTGGTTTCGGCCAGCCAGCGTGCCGCCAGCGGGGTAGGCGCCGCAGCCAGGCGAACGTTCAGTCCGAGATCTGCGGCCTGCATGGCCAATTGCGTTGCGAGCCGGGACAGCCCTCCGAACAGGCGCAGACAGCCTTCGACTTCCAGCAGGATGCCATCGGGGGGATCGATGCAGACGGCGGGCGAGAAGCGCCCGGCCCAGGTTGCGAACTCCTGCAAGGTGTCGTGTTCGAGTGCCGGATCGCGATACCGGATCTCCAGGTCCGGGGCGATGGCCCGTGCTCCTGCAAGGCGAACCCCAGGGCAGATGCCCCGGGAAAGTGCATCCGGCGAGACAGCCGTGACCCGCTGGGGCGGTCGCTGTTCAACGACGGCAAGCATGCCGGGTTCAACCGTTCCGCGCGTAAGGACTTGCAGCGGCAATGCAGGGAGGAGCAGGGCTATCCAGAGCATGGGAAGGGAATGCGTCGAAAGGTCGGTCCAGCCGAATACGGATCGGATTGGCAAGCGCCGGACCGCGGCGCTTCAGGATCCGGATGTCGAGACCGTCGCGTCTCGCGCCGAGGTGCAAGCGCAATGGGGCCGGGGACGGTTGATGGGCAGCACTCGGGGAGCGGAACAGAAACAGGGGGGTGGTGGATTTTTCCGCAGCGAGCTGCAATCGGCGCAGGGCGGAAAGATCGATGTGCGGGGACCACATCAGCACTGCATGGCAGGCACCCGAAGCCAGGGCTTGCCGTGCAGACCAGAGGATCGCCGGGGGTTCGGGGGGATCGATCAGGAGCTGCCGTGAAAGACCGGCAGCGAGACCCGCCAGAGCCGGAGCATAAGGCATGCAGGGCGGCGCCACCCATGCGACCCACCGGTCTCCGGGGGGGGTTCGCAACAGCGGCAACAGCAGGTGGATTTCGCCGATTCCCGGCTGCTCGTGAAGCAGT
This sequence comes from Rhodocyclaceae bacterium, assembly GCA_050486545.1. Taxonomy (GTDB): domain Bacteria; phylum Pseudomonadota; class Gammaproteobacteria; order Burkholderiales; family Rhodocyclaceae; genus DAOMNN01. The sequence goes on from JBJHDM010000002.1 coordinate 89,888, forward strand.
TCGATGATGGCGCCCTGTGGCCAGCCTCCGTCCGGAAGCGCTGCATCGAGGGCGGGGAAACCGGTCGTGTGACCTTTGCGTCCCGACCGGACGAACGTGCCACCCCTCCAGATCAGGTTCGAAGGCAAACTGGCCAGGGATGCAGCCGCACGGGCCGAAATTGCATTCATGCGTGCAAAGGCTCAAGCCGGAAGGGTGTTTCGGATCAGTCCCACGACAATGCCTTCGACGACCAGCGGTTCATGGCGCGTATCGACCACGATCGCTTCGAATTCCGGGTTGGCCGGGAGCAGGCGAACGATCGACCCCTTGTGGGAGAAGGTCTTTACCGTGACTTCATCACGCACGCGCGCAACGACGATCTGTCCGTTCCGGGCTTCGGGACTGCGGTGAACCGCGAGCAGATCGCCGTCGAGGATGCCTGCGTCGCGCATGCTCGCGCCACGAACCCGCAGCAGGTAGTGGGCTCGGGGAGAAAACAGGGCGGGATCGACCGGGTGGCGGGATTCGACGTGTTCGACCGCGAGGATCGGACTGCCCGCGGCAACGCGCCCGACAAGTGGCAGTCCCGCTCCTTCGGCCAGGCGAATTCCCCGGGCACGTCCCTCCTCGATGCGGATCGCGCCCTTGGCAGCAAGCGCGCGCAAATGGCACTCGGCCGCGTTCGGCGAGCGAAAACCGAAGGCGGTACAGACTTCGGCACGGGTCGGCGGCCGCCCTTCGGATTCGAGCGTATCGCGGATGAAGTCGAGAATCTCCCGCTGACGGGAGGTGAGATTCGATTCTAGAGCGTGCATGGCGGACTCCTTGGAGCCGGATACTGACCGGGGAGTGCTGTGGAACCGTTCGTTCGAGAGGGCAATTCCACATCCAGCTCATTGACTGTATATTCATTCACATCATAACGGCTTGCCCGGAAGCGGTCTAGCCTGAACGGGCTCGACGACAGACGACTTACGATCGAGTGGGACGGCCGTACGCCCGCTGGGTGACGCAAGCATGTATGGCTGCTATGTTCACAGTGGGTCTGGCTTGGATCGGGTACGAACCGCCCGTCGCATGCATCACATCACATCAAGCCGTACCGACTTTGGCGTAGCGTACGCTCCGACCCTCTTCGCCGAAGCGCATGCAGACGCTCACCCGGCATTCCGGTGCCCCGATCGTCCGTGCGGAGTGGCTGCCTGACAAGCCCCGTGCGACCCTTTTCCTGCAATTCGAGAAGGAACACACGATTGCCATGCAACACGATCTCTATCCCTCCCGCCTGAACACGCAGGCGGAACCGATTCGACGTCTTGATCCGGTCGTTTATGGCACCGCCGAGGACGGGCCTCTGAATGCCCGGGATCTGGCGAACTTCGAAAGTGACGGTTTCCTGTTCTTCGATGGTTATTTCCTCGAAGAGGACCTCCAGGCTTTCCGCAAGGAACTGCATCGGCTGTCTCGCGACGAAGACGTTCTTCGTTCCGAAGAGGTCATCCTGGAACCGGAAAGTCTCGATGTGCGCTCGATCTTCTCCGTACACAAGCACTCCCGGCCATTCGCCGAACTGTGTCGCCATCCCGAACTACTGGGGATGGCCAGGCAACTTCTCGGAAGCGAGGTCTACGTGCATCAGTCCCGCATCAACTACAAGCCGGGTTTCGAAGGGAAGGGCTTCGACTGGCATTCGGACTTCGAGACCTGGCACGCCGAAGACGGGATGCCGCGCATGCGAGCGGTCAGTTTCTCGATCATCCTGACCGACAACAACGAATTCAACGGCCCGCTGATGGTGATCCCGGGGTCGCATCACTATTTCGTTCCCTGTCAGGGTGCCACACCGACGAACCACTACAGGCAATCCCTGCGCAAGCAGCGTGTGGGGGTCCCTGGCCGGGAGGTCCTGGCCTGGCTGGTCGAGCGCGGCGGCATCCGGGCGCCCAAAGGACGCGCCGGTTCGCTGCTGGTGTTCGACTGCAACCTGCTCCACGGCTCCAACGCCAACATGTCGCCCTATCCACGCAGCAACGTGTTCTTTGTGTACAACAGCGTGCGTAATCCCTTGCGCGCACCATATGCCGCAGAATGGCCGAGACCGGCATTTCTTGGTGAACGTGAGGGCTGTACGCCGCTGACGCCGTTGCAACGGTCCGGGGCATGAGCGATGTTGATCGAGGTCGTCCTCCTCCGGGGTGTGCATTCCCGGGCGTGCAGGCGCCTTGAGGCCGAAGCCTTGCTGGTCTATTCCTTCAGATACAGGAGAAGAACGAAACGGCTCGCGCCCCATCCGAGAGGAGAGAACCATGGCGGCTGATGCCCGTGCCGACGCCGGTAGTGTTGAACCCGGCACTCGGCTAGAATCGTCCCCACGCAAGGGAGGGGACATGATTCAGGTTGGAGACAATGCACCGGATTTCGCACTGCCGGACGCGGACATGGAGTTGTTCGAGCTGGGAGCGGAACTCGGTCGCAACCATGTCATCCTGTATTTCTACCCCCGCGACAACACGCCTGGCTGCACAATGCAGGCAGCCGAGTTCAGCGATCACGAGGACGAGTTCGTGCGGACCGACAGCATCATCGTCGGTGTCAGTCCGGACGACTGCCTGACGCATGCCGAGTTTCGCGATCTCCATGGGCTGTCGGTGCGTCTGCTCTCCGACGAAGACACCGAGGTCTGTCGGCTCTACGACGTATGGCGCGCTCGAGTCGTCGACGGTGTCGAGCGGATGGGCGTGGCACGAACGACCTTCGTCATCGACAAGCAGGGCGTGATTCGCCATATACTGCGCGATGTATCGCCCCGAGGCCATGCGGCCGAGGTCCTCAAACTGGTCAGGAACCTGGAAACGGAACATGCAAGTGGAAATCGTTAAGAATACCGTCGTCACGCTCCATTACACCGTGCGCGATCCGGATGGCAACATGATCGACGACGGCGAGCATCCGCTCGTCTACCTCCATGGTGGCTACGACGGCATCTTTCCCGCCCTCGAGGAAGCGCTGCACGGCAAGAAGGTCGGTGAGCGTTTCGAGGTCAAGCTGCAGCCCGAAGAGGCTTTCGGGGACTACGACGAGGAACTCGTTCTGGTCGAGGAAGCGAGCCAGTTTCCCGAGAACATCGAAGTCGGCATGTCGTTCGAGCGCGTGACCGACGACGGCGAGGAAGACATGGTCTATCGGATCACCGACATCGCCGAAGGCAAGGTCATCGTCGACGGCAATCACCCGCTGGCCGGCGTTGCGCTGATTTTCGACGGCAGCGTTGCCGAAGTGCGCATGGCCAGCGACGAGGAAATCTCGCACGGCCACGTGCACGGCCCGGGCGGACACCACCACTGAACACTGCCGGCGCCCGCTAGCGGGCTCGCAGCGTCGTGTCGCGGGCTTCGGGCGCGTGAAGGCCCTCGGGCACCAGCAAGGTGTCTCCCTCACGGATCAGGCTGTTGCCCGTCAGTCCGTTTTCCTGGCGTAACAACGCCAGCGGCACGCCGAACTTCCTGGCGATGCTCGAGAGCGTATCGCCACGACGTATCCGGTAGGTTTTCCAACCCCAGTCGCTCTCGCCGATTTCGTCGAGGCGTTCGGTGAAGGTGCCGATACGATCGACCGGGATCGCCAGCTGCAACCCGGTTCGTGCCACGATCGGGAACTTGAAGCCCGGATTGAGTTCGACGAAATCCTCCAGGGGCATCTCGGCCATTTTTGCAGCCGTCGCCAGGGACAGGCCCCTGGGCGCTTCGACGGCGACGAAATAGCGCAGGTTCGGAATGAACGGGAGTTCAAGGTCGAACAGTTCGGGGCGAGCAACGATGTTCTTGAGCGCCTGCAACTTGGGAACGTAATTTCGCGTCTCCTCCGGCATGCGCAGATGCGTATATTCGGCCGGTTTTCCCTCATCGAGGTTGCGACGGATCGCACGCCCCACGGCCCCTTCGCCCCAATTGTACGAAGCCAGTGCAAGGTGCCAGTCACCGTGCATGTCATACAGGTATTCGAGGTAGTCCAGGGCCGCATTGGTCGAGGCGATCACGTCGCGCCGCTCGTCCACCCACTGGTCCTGGGTCAGGTTGAAGTTGCGCCCGGTCGAGGGAATGAACTGCCACAGCCCCGACGCATGAGCCCGTGAATAGGCCAGCGGATTGTAGTTGCTCTCGACCATCGGCAGCAGGGCCAGTTCGGTCGGAAGTCCCCGCTTTTCCAGCTCGTCGACGATGTGATACAGGTACCGCCCACCGCGTTCGAATACTTGCTTGAGAAAGTTGGGGCGGTGAAGGTAGAACAGTTGCCGCTCGCTCACCAGTTCGGAATCGAGGTCGGGCATCGCAAAGCCGCGACGAATCCGGTCCCAGATGTCGTTCGGATTGCGTGTGAGGTCGAGCTTGAGTACGCGCGGTCCGTGCAGCGGAAGTTCCTGCACGTCCGGGGCCGAGGATTGCTCCCCGGAATGCTCCGGATCTTCGACCGGATCCATGTGAACGCCGGGTCGATCGACGGAAACCGCGGCGAAGGCCCGGTCGATCGGGGTGCTCGCAAGCAACACCATCACGGCGAAAATTCGTAGGGCAAGAGCCGCCATCGGGTCGGCATTCGAAAAAATGAGGGTCTTGGAGTCTAGGGCAGGCGGGAAACCTCGTCAAACCGGTCTGCCTCGGCCAAAACCGTCACGTTTGACCCTCGATTCTCGCCGAGCCGCGCAAGAAGTTGATAGGATTGCGGCGAATTAGGCCAAAAGGCGAATTGCAATCCCATGAAGGCTCTGGTTATCGAAGATACCGTCACGAGCGCGACCCTGATCTGCCAGTTGCTGGAAAAGATGGGGCTCGACCCGGTGCATGCGCGGGACGGGCAGTCGGGCATCGAGGCATTCCGGAAGGAACGCCCGGACGTCATCCTGCTCGACATCATCATGCCCGGTCTGGACGGGTTCGAGGTCGCAAGGCAGATCCGTGCGCTCGAGCGGGAGGGCGAATGGACGCCGATCATCTTCCTTTCGGCGCGGGCGAGCGACGATGACCTTGCCCAGGGAATCAGCGTCGGGGGCGACGACTACCTCGTCAAGCCCGTCTCCGAGATCGTGCTGAAGGCCAAGGTCCGGGCGATGCAACGCATCGCCCAGATGCGTTATTCGCTCCTGTTGCTGACGCGCAAGCTCGATGAGGCCAACCGTGAGTTGACGCGGCTTTCGGCCGTCGACGGGCTGACCGGTATCGCCAATCGCCGCTGTTTTGACGAGACGCTGCAGCGGGAGTGGCGGCGGGCGGCGCGCAAGGGTAGCCCGATCTCCCTGCTGATCGCCGATGTCGACCATTTCAAGGAGTTCAACGATGGCTACGGTCATCAGGTCGGAGACGAATGCCTCAAGACGGTTGCGCTCGTAATCGCCGGTCGACTCCGCCGCCCAACCGACCTCGCTGCGCGCTACGGCGGGGAGGAATTCGTGGTAGTGCTGCCCGAGACGGATCTCGAGGGGGCGCTTGGCGTGGCCGAGACGATGCGCCAGGCGGTCGAGGCCGAGGCCATTGCGCATGGTTTCTCGTCGGTCGGCAAGCATGTCACGATCAGCATCGGGGTGGCCTCACTGGTCCCGGGGCGCGACGATGAATCGGGCTTCGTCGCCCTGCTGAAGCTCGCCGATCAGGCGCTCTACCGTGCCAAGCGGGCAGGGCGCAACCGCAGCGTGCGTGCCGACGTGCCCGAGCCGGTTGGTTCCGGCAACTGATCCCGGGATCAGAACACGTCCTTCCATCCCCGAAGCGCGGTAAAGCATTCGAGCGCGTTCGATGGCCGCTCGCCCCGATGCGTCGCCACCGCCCGCAGCACGCTCTCCGAACGGGTCCGCAGGAACGGGTTGATCCCTTTCTCGCGGCCGATGGTGCTCGGCAGGGTCGGCGCGCCGGACGCACGCAAGCGCCGACATTCGTCGAGCCACGCGTCGCGGGCGGGGTTCTCCGGATCGGCTGCGCATGCGAAGGCAAGGTTGGCGAGCGTATATTCGTGCGCGCTGAAGACTGCGGTTTCGTCGGCAAGGGCGGCGAGCCGCTCGAGCGAGGCATGCAGTTGCTCTGCCGTACCGCCGAGCAGGCGACCGCAGCCGGCGCTGAAGAGGGTGTCACCGGGAAACAGGAGGCCCGGTGCGAGATAGGCTACGTGCGTCGCGGTATGGCCGGGCACCCCGAGCACATCGAGATACAGGCCCAGTCCGGGGAACTCCAGCCGGTCTCCGTCTTGCACGGCATCGGTCAGGCCTGCGATGTCCGCTCCGGATGGGCCGTAGACGGGAATCTTGCGGTGCGCGAGCAGCGCCTCGATTCCTCCGGTGTGGTCGGGGTGATGGTGGGTGACGAGAATGGCAGCCAGTTCCAGCGCACGATCGCGCAGCGACGCTTCGACGACGTCCTCGTCACCGGGATCGACGACGACTGCGATCTTGCCGTTGTGCAATAACCAGATATAGTTGTCCTGAAAGGCCGGCAAGGGAACGATTTCCAATCCCGGGGCCGGAGGTGTTCGGGTGTTCATGTCCATTACGACTCTGTCCGATTGGTTTGAGACTTCAGCGGGACGATACCTGCTCGAATGGGAACAGGCAAAGTTCGATGCCCGGGTCGCGGATCTGTTCGGCTACAACGCCGTGCAGATCGGGCTGACGGAATTCGCGTTTCTGCGAGCCAGCAGGATATCCCATCGCTTCGCCTGTGCGGAACACGACGGTGGACAACTGTTGACGCAGCCCCATGCATTGCCGTTCGCCAGCGCGAGCATCGATCTGGTGCTGTTGCCGCATGTTCTCGAGTTCTCGCGCCACCCGCACCAGGTCCTTCGCGAAGTCGAGCGTATCCTGGTGCCCGAAGGCAACGTGATCATCGCGGGGTTCAATCCGTTCAGCCTGTTCGGCCTGCGCAGGGCGGTCGCACGCAGCCGCGGCAATCCGCCCTGGCAAGGGCACTACTATTCCGTAATGCGGATCCGGGACTGGATGACGCTGCTCGGTTTCGAGACGCAGCCGGTCGGGTTCGGCTGCTATGCCCCGCCGGTGAGCCGCGAACGCTGGCTTGACCGCTGGCGCTTCATGGACCGCGTGGGTGGACGCTGGTGGCCCGTTTGCGGAGGTGGCTACCTGCTTCAGGGTATCAAGCGTGTCCAGGGAATGAGGTTGATCACTCCGAAATGGCGCGGCAGCTCGGCGGACAAGAAGGCACTGACGCCGGTTGTGCGTGGTGGACGCGGGGTTGCGAACGGAACACGAAAGGTCGAGTGATGGAACACGTCGAGATCTACACGGACGGCGCCTGCAGCGGCAATCCGGGCCCGGGCGGCTGGGGTGCGATTCTGCGGATGGGGAAGCACGAGAAGGAACTCTGGGGCGGTGAACCGGCCACGACCAACAACCGCATGGAGCTGATCGCGGTCATCCGCGCCCTCGAGGCGCTCAAGCGTCCGGTTTCTGCGCATATCCATACCGACAGCCAGTATGTCCAGAAAGGGATCTCCGAGTGGATCCATGGATGGAAGGCACGCGGCTGGAAAACGGCCTCGAAGGCACCGGTGAAGAACGCCGACCTGTGGAAGGCCCTCGATGAAGTCGCAGGCCGCCATACCCTGCAGTGGCACTGGGTCAAGGGGCATGCCGGGCACCCCGAGAACGAGCGCGCCGATGCCCTGGCCCGACGCGGCGTCGAAGCCGTGAGAAAATCCGGGTTGAACGTCGTCGGTTGAACGAAACAAGGAGCAGGCTTTGCGACAGATCGTGCTGGATACGGAAACCACGGGCCTGGATTGGCGTAATGGAGATCGAGTGATCGAAATCGGGTGCGTGGAATTGCTGAACCGGAGCCTGACCGGTCGCCATTTCCATGTTTACCTCAACCCGGAGCGCGGGATCGATGCCGAGGCGGTGGCGATTCACGGGATCACCGAGGAGTTTCTTGCCGACAAGCCGCGCTTTCGGGACGTGGTGGGCGATTTCGAGGCCTTCGTCCGCGATGCCGAACTCGTCATCCACAATGCAAGCTTCGACGTCGGGTTTCTCGATCACGAGCTGTCGTTGCTCGGGCGTGACCCGCTGGAGCGAACCTGTGCGGGTGTCATCGATACGTTGAAGATGGCCAAGGAGCAGAATCCCGGCAAGAAGGCCTCGCTCGACGCGCTGTGCGAACGCCACCAGATCGCCAACGCCCACCGAACGCTGCACGGCGCCTTGCTCGATGCGGAGATCCTGGCGGAGGTTTACCTCGCCATGACCCGCGGCCAGGAAAGCCTGATCATGGCCCTGGACGAACCGCCACCCATGATCGGAGCCGGAGAGGAAGGTTTCACCGAACGACCCCCCTTGAAGATCCTCCATGCAAGCGAAGAGGAACGTGCGGAGCACGAACGCGTGCTCGCGGACATCGCTGGCGCGTGCAAGGAAGGATGTCTCTGGAAGACGATCGAGGCGGTGCCGGAGGAAGCCTGAACGCGTGGGTCAGGATGTGGCGTCCAGGCTTCGTACAACGGTTTGCGCGATTGCAAGACAGGCCGTCAGGCCCGGCGACTCGATGCCGAACAGGTTGACCAGACCGGGGATGCCGTGGAACGCGGGTCCGTCGATACGAAAGTCGGCCGCTGGATCGCCGGGGCCGCTGATCTTGGGGCGGATTCCGGCATAGTCGGGATCGAGCGTGCCGTCGGCCAGCGCCGGCCAGTACCGGCGGATGGCGCCGTAGAAGGCTTCGCTCCGTTCGGCGGACACGCGATAGGCCGCTGCCTCCGGTTGCCCCGGGACCCTGCCGGATGTCGATGGATCGACCCATTCCACATCGGGCCCGAAGCGAGCCCGTCCCTGCAGATCGAGCGTCAGATGGACGCCCAGCCCTCCCGGTTCGGGAACCGGGTAGATCAGGTGCGAGAAGGGCGCCTTTCCACGAAGCGAGAAGTAGTTGCCTTTCGCGTAGAAGGGGCGCGGGACATGAGCGGGAGCAAGCCCCCGCAAGGACGCGGCCACGGTCGGGGCCGCGAGACCGGCTGCATTGATCACGGCATTCGCCCGGATCCGCATCGGCTCGTCTCCACCCGTTTCGAGCAGGATGCCGTCCTGCGTCCGCTCCCCCCCGATGACCGGCGTATCGAGGACCAGCATGGCGCCGGCGGCCTCGGCATCGCCGAGCAACGCAAGCATCAGTCCGTGACTGTCGACGATTCCGGTCGACGGCGAATGCAACGCCGCGTTGCAAAGCAGGGCGGGTTCCATCATGGCGACCTCGCCGGCACCGAGCATGCGCAGGTCCTCCACGCCATTGCTGCGGGCGGTTGCGAAGATCGTGTGAAGGTCCGTGACCTGGCGTGGCGAGCTTGCGACCACGAGCTTGCCGCAGCGCCGGTGGGCGACATGCCGGGCCTCGCAGTAGGCGTACAGCAGTTGGCGTCCTTGTACGCACAGCCTGGCCTTGAGTGAGCCGGGCGGGTAGTACAGTCCGGCGTGGATCACTTCGCTGTTGCGGCTTGAAGCGCCCGTCCCGAAACTTCGCTCCGCCTCGAGGACGAGCACCTCCCGCCCGGCTTCGGCCAGCGCGCGTGCGCAGGCCAAGCCCACCGCGCCCGCTCCGACGACGACGCAATCGACGGTCTCGTTCGTACTCACAGGATCAGTCTCCCTCCGGGCAGGCTGCCGGCCTGCTCGAGCCGTGCCACGGTCGGCAGCAGATCGAGGCCCGTGCGGGTCTTCAATTCGCGCGCCCGTTCCCGCATCCCGGACAGCGGGATCGAGACGGTCTCGCCTTCCGCGGCGATCGCGATGACGTTCCCGCTGTCGCAGGACGGAAAGATCACGGCACGGTCCTCGAACGCCGTGAGGATACGTTCGGCACTGGCCTTGAACCCGCGGGAGCGCCCGAACAGGTTGACCGCCATCAGCCCCTGTTCGGACAGGCGCGACCGGAGGGCCTGATAGAACGGCAGCGTATCCAGTGCGCCGGCGCGTGCGTTGCGGTCGAAACCGTCGACCAGCACGTAATCGAAGCGGCGGTCGGATTCGAGCACGTAACGGGCCCCGTCGGCGATCTGGATCGTCAGGCGCGGACCTTCCTCAGGCAGCCGGAAGAACTGGCAGGCGGCCGCCACGACACGGGGTTCGATCTCGACGACGTGAAGGCGTGATTGCGGACAGTGGTGGTAGATGAAGCGGGTGAGCGATGCCGCGCCGAGGCCGATCAGCAGCACGTTCCGGGGCCAGTCACCGGCGTGGAGCAGCAGCCCCGCCATCATCTCGCGGGTGTAGGTCAGCTCCAGCGCATTCGGATTGCGCAGGCGCATCGCCCCCTGGATCCATTCCGAGCCGAAATGGAGGTAGCGCACCCCACCTTCTTCGCTGATGTCGATTGGGGTGGCCATGCTCAGTCGGCAAGACGCTTCAGTGCGTAGAGGTGTTCGAGTGCTTCGCGTGGTGAAAGGCGGTCCGGATCGAGTTCGCTCAGGGCGGTCAGGGCAGGGTGGGACAGGGGTTCGGGTTCGTTCGCGGGAACTTCCGCGAACAGGTCCGGCTGAGGTCCTGCCCCGATCTCGCGGTTCTCGAGCGCCCGCAGACGCCGCCTGGCATCGCGGATGACGGTTGCCGGCACGCCTGCAAGCGCCGCGACCTCGATCCCGTAGCTCTGGCTCGCCGGACCTTCTTCGACGGCATGAAGGAAGACGATGCGGTGCCCGTGCTCCACGGCGTCCAGGTGCACGTTGGCACATTCCGGATAGTCGACGTTCAGGCGCGTCAGCTCGAAATAATGCGTCGCGAACAAGGTCAGGCAGCGATTCTTCTCGATCAGATGGCGTGCGATCGCAAAGGCGAGGGCGAGGCCGTCGAAGGTCGAGGTGCCGCGGCCGATTTCGTCCATGAGCACGAGACTGCGCTCGGTCGCACCATGGAGGATGGCGGAGGCTTCGGTCATTTCGACCATGAAGGTGGAACGGCCGGAGGCTAGGTCGTCCGAAGCTCCGATGCGGGTGAAGATCGCGTCGAGTGGTCCGATTCGCGCGGATCGCGCGGGAACGAAGCTGCCGGCATGGGCGAGCAGTGCGATCAGGGCGACCTGCCGCATGAAGGTCGACTTGCCGCCCATGTTAGGACCGGTGATCAGCAGCATGCGGCGGGTCGAAGCCAGTCTGCAGTCGTTCGATATGAAGGTCTCGACCTGGCGTTCGACGACGGGATGCCGGCCATCCTCGATCTCCAGTCCCGGCTGGTCGACGAAACGGGGGCAGACGTAGCCGTGACGATGCGCAGCCTCGGCCATTGCCGCCAGGCCGTCCAGCGTGGCCAGGGCACGGGCGATACGCTGCAGGACCGGGATATAGGCTGCCAGCGTCGCCAGAACCTGCTCATAGAGGATCTTCTCGCGCGCCAGGGCGCGCTCCTGTGCCGACAGGGCCTTGTCCTCGAACGCCTTCAGTTCGGGCGTGATGAAGCGCTCCGCATTCTTCAGGGTCTGACGGCGCCGATAGTCGTCCGGTACGTGATCGGCGCTGCTGCGTCCGACCTCGATGTAGAACCCGTGAACACGATTGAACTCGACCTTGAGCCCCGGAATCCCGGTACGTTCGCGTTCGCGTGCCTCGAGCGCCATCAGGAATTCGCCGCAGTTGTCCTGGATGCCGCGCAACTCGTCCAGGTCCGGATCGTAGCCGCTTGCGATGACCCCGCCGTCGCGCACGGCGGCAGACGGTTCAGGTGCGATCGAACGGTCGAGCAGCGCCTTGGTATCGTCGGGGCAGGCCAGCGCGGATACCAGTTCCGCGAGCAGGCCAGCCCGGGCGTCGTCGGCCAGGGCACACAGGACGGGCAGGCAGGCCAGACTGTCCCGCAGCGCGGCCAGATCGCGCGGACGAGCGCTTCTGAGCGCGATCCGCGCGGTGATCCGGTCGATATCGGCGATCCCCTTGAGGGCCGCGCGCAGTTCCCCGAGCAGGCGCGCGTCGCCCTCGCCGATCATCTCGGCCAGCACCTCGTGTCGGCGGGCGGCCGCGGCGCGCTCGCGCAGCGGGTGATGAAGCGCGTGCCGCAGCCACCTTGCCCCCATGCTGGTCACGCTGTGGTCGAGCAGGGACAGCAGCGTCGGCGAGGATTCTCCGCGCAGGGTTTCCGTCAACTCGAGGTTGCGACGGGTCGCGGCATCCAGACGGAGAAATTCCGACTCGTGCTCGACCGTCAGCCCGGTCACATGTTCGAGTGCGTGGCGTTGCGTGCCGTGGGCGTACTCGAGCAGCGCGCCGGCCGCCGCGACCGCCACGCCGAGCCCTTCCGCAGCGAAACCGGCCAGGTCGCGGGTGCCGAAATGACCGCACAGCGTGCGGTGGGCGGCCTCCCGGTCGAACTGCCATTCCGGCAGCCGACGCAGTACCGGCGACAGGGTTTCGAGCAGTGGCAGGGTCAGGCCGTCCGGGATCAGGACCTCGGCCGGCCGCAAGCGCTCGAACTCGTTCTGTAGCCGATCGGACGGGCATTCCAGCACGCGCAGATCGCCGTTGGCGAGGTTCAGCCAGGCCAGGCCCAGCACGCCTCGCCTCAGCGTGGCCGCGAGCAACAGCGAATCCCTGCGATCGTCCAGCAGTGCCGCATCGGTGAGCGTGCCCGGGGTGACGATCCGGCTGACCGCCCGTTCCATCGGACCCTTCGTCGCCCCGGGCTCACCGACCTGCTCGGCGATGACCACGGATTCACCGAGGCGCACGAGGCGGGCGAGATACTGTTCGACCGCATGAAACGGCACGCCGGCCATCTTGATCGGTTGGCCGGCCGATTGCCCGCGCGTCGTCAGCGTGATGTCGAGCAGGCGCGCTGCCTTCTCCGCATCCTCGAAGAACAGCTCGTAGAAATCCCCCATCCGGTAGAACAGAAGCGTGTCCGGGTACTTCGCCTTGATCCCGAGATACTGCTGCATCATCGGGGTATGACCGGCGGCTGCGTGCGGCTCGATGCTCATCGTCGATCGCGCTCGGGACGGGGCGGGGGTTTCAGACCCGCAGGTCCGCCGGAAGGTGCGACTGGACCACCGGCAGCAACTGGGCGAAGACCTTCGGTGCGCCGGCCACCACGTTGCCCGAGGCGAGAAAATCCGATTCCCCTGCGAGGTCGGAGACCAGGCCCCCGGCTTCCTGGATGAGCAGGGTCCCCGCGGCCATGTCCCAGGGCTTGAGGCCGAACTCCCAGAATCCGTCCAGGCGTCCGCTTGCCACGTAGGCCAGGTCGAGTGCTGCCGCGCCGGGACGCCGGATGCCGGCGGTCTTCTGCGTCAGCTCGCGGAAAATGGCCAGATACGGCTCGACATGGTCGAACTCGCGAAACGGGAAGCCCGTGCCGACGAGCGACTCGTTCAGACGGGTCCGCTTGCTCACCCGGATCCGCCGGTCGTTCAGAAAGGCACCGGCTCCCTTGGTCGCCGTGAACAGCTCGTTGCGCGTCGGATCGAACACGACGGCCTGCTCGAGCACGCCGTTGCGGGCGAGTGCGATCGAGATCGCGTACTGGGGAAACCCGTGGATGAAGTTGGTCGTGCCGTCCAGCGGGTCGATGATCCACTGGTATTCGCCCTGGCCGGTCTCGCCCGACTCCTCTGCTAGAATGCCGTGCTGCGGGTAGGTCTCGCGGAGCACGTCGATGATCGCGGCTTCGGCGGCGCGGTCGATCTCGGTCACGAAGTCGTTCGGCGACTTGGACTGGACCGCGACGAGTTCGAGTTGCAGCGAGGCGCGGTTGATGATGCTTGCGGCTCGCCGGGCGGCCTTCACCGCAATGTTCAGTGTGGGGTGCATGGATCTGGTCTCGATGTCGGAGCGCCGCTCGTCGGGGCGCTGCGCTGAAGTGAACGCGAAAAACGCATGATTTTAACCCAGATCCGTTGGGCGAACCTGGCCGGTCACGCAACCGACACGGCAATCGCACACACAGCCATCATGGCGATCGCTGCAATAGCACAGGCGGCGGCTCAGTGCGTAGGGTGGATTCGCGCCGAAGGCGCAATCCACCAATGTGCGCATCGAGCGCACGGCGATCGGGCAACGAACCGGTGAAGGCCGTAGAAATCCGACGTACGCCGGTTTCCGAGCGCCGATTGGCGGCTTGCTTCGCGAAGCCGCCCTACGCGTTTTGCGTACACGATTGCCATGACGCGATCGATGCATCGATTTCCGGGTCTCCGAATACCCGCCCGAGAACCTGTCTGCGCGTCCCCCTTCTTGCATGCCCCAGCGGTCGTCGGCCGGTCTGCTTGTCGGCTGGAGAATTCTCATGAGTGCATCGTCCGCCTTCGGGCGCCTCCGTATCGTCCTGAGCCGAACTTCCCATCCGGGGAACATCGGCGCCGCCGCACGTGCGATGAAGACCATGGGGCTGGGCCGCCTCGTTCTGGTCACCCCCTCGTCGTTTCCCGATCCGGTTGCGCAGGCGCGGGCATCCGGGGCCGACGACATCCTGGAAAAGGCGTGCGTGGTTGCTTCCCTCGAGGAGGCCCTCGAAGGCACGGTGTTTTCGGCGGCGGTCACCGGACGGCGCCGCGAATGGTCGGTGCCGCCCCGGACCGTGCGCGAAGCGATGCCCGAACTCCTCGCCGCTGCGGCGCAAGGGGAGGTGGCCCTGGTGTTCGGAACGGAAACCAGTGGACTGACCAACGAGGAAGTTTCGCTGTGCACCTGTCCGGTCACGATCCCGGCCGATCCTGCCTTTCCGTCCCTCAACCTCGGCGCGGCAGTGCAGATTCTGTGCTACGAAGCTCGAATGGCCTTGCTGAATCCCGTGTCGGCGGAGGCGCCGGCTGGAGAGTTGGCGACCTTCGAGGAAATCGAGGGTTTTCACCGTCATCTGCTCGATGCGATGACGGCCAGCGGCTTCTACGACCCGAATAATCCGAAACGACTGCTCCCGCGCGTGCGCCGACTGTTCGGACGCGTGCGGCTCGAGCGCGAGGAGATCAACATTCTCCGTGGCATTCTTGGTGCACTCGAGCGCAAACCTGATTAAAATAGTCAGGTATAGTCCACCGCAATATTCATCTGGAGAACGCCCCGATGTTCAGCCGTCTGCGTGAAGATCTTGCCAGCGTGCAGGAGCGCGACCCCGCCGCGCGATCGACATGGGAAGTGCTGACCTGTTATCCGGGAGTACACGCGCTGGTCTTTCATCGTCTGGCTCATTGCGCATGGAAGCGCGGACTTTACTGGATCGCGCGCTTCATCAGCCACCTAGGGCGCTTCTTCACCGGGATCGAGATTCACCCCGGGGCGACCATCGGACGCCGGGTATTCATCGACCACGGGATGGGCGTCGTCGTCGGAGAGACGGCCGAGATCGGCGACGATTGCACGATCTACCAGGGCGTGACGCTGGGGGGCACCTCGCTGTATCGCGGGGAGAAGCGGCACCCGACCCTCGGCAAGGGCGTGGTCGTCGGTGCGGGCGCCAAGGTGCTCGGTGGTTTCAAGGTCGGGGACGGCGCCCGCATCGGCTCCAATGCGGTCGTCGTCAAGCCGGTGCCGGACGGAGCCACCGCCGTCGGCAATCCGGCTCGTATTCTCGAATCCGACCGGAACGGGGCACAGGACCAGGCCCGTCAGAAGAAGGCCGAGGAAATGGGCTTTTCCGCCTACGGGGTGACGCGGCAGATGGACGATCCCCTGTCGAAGGCGCTGCATGGATTGCTCGATCACGCCGTCGAGACCGACCGTCGCATCGAGGTTCTGATCGAACGACTGGAGAAGGCCGGCATGCATCTGGACGAAGCGATCGAAAAGACCGACGAGTTCGATCCTCAAAGGCTGTCGAAGATGGTCGACTGAACGCGACGCGTGCGCCGGTTCCGGAGGAATTTCCAGGCCCTTCGACAGGGGGCGGCTGGTCGGCAGGAAATATCCCTCCTCCAGTCGGGGACTCTCCCCATCGGAGTAGTTGACCGGATTTGTCGGGAACCGTATAGTCGAGTGAAAAGTTCGGGTATTCTCGAAGCACATTTCCGCTGCGTGAGGAAAGCATCATGAGACTGACCACCAAGGGACGATTCGCGGTAACGGCAATGATCGATCTGGCGGCACGCGATGCCGACGGGCCGGTGACGCTTGCCGGCATCGCCGACCGGCAGAAGATTTCGCTGTCGTATCTCGAGCAATTGTTCGGGAAGTTGCGACGGTACAAGCTGGTGAGCAGCGTGCGCGGGCCGGGCGGCGGGTATCGGCTGGCTCGGGACATGGACCGGATCACCGTTGCCGACATCATCATCGCCGTCGACGAGCCGCTCGACGCGACCCAATGCGGCGGCAAGCAGAATTGCCATGACGAGCATCGCTGCATGACCCACGACCTGTGGGCCAACCTGAACAAGCGCATGTACGAGTATCTGGATTCGGTGACGCTGGGGGCACTGGTCAACCAGCGCGTGAAACCCGAATCGGACATGAGCGTGCTCAAGGACGTTCGCCGTCGGGCCACGATCTCGCTGCGCGAAACGGCCGTGGCCTGACCTCGGAGCCATTGCGATGTTCGCCCCTGTCTATCTCGACTGGAATGCGACGACACCGCTTCATCCGTCGGTACGCGAAGCGATGCTGCCCTGGCTCGACACGAGATTCGGCAATGCATCCAGCCGTCACGAGTACGGAAGGCAGGCGCGTGCGGCAATCGACGAAGCGCGTGCGCGGGTCGCGGCAGCGGTCGGCGCGCATCCCACCGAGGTCGTCTTCACGAGCGGCGGCTCGGAAGCGAACAATCTGTTCATCAAGGGCGCGGCCGCCTGGTTGAAGCCTGCTCTGGTGGCCATCAGCGCGATCGAACACCCCTGCGTGCGCGAGCCGGCACGACAACTGGTGCGCGGCGGCTGGACCCTGCACGAGATCGCAGTGGATGCCGCCGGGCGGGTCGACGAGATCGACTGGTGCGCGACGCTCGAGCGTCGCCCCACGCTGGTCTCGGTGATGCTTGCGAACAACGAGACCGGCGTACTGCAGGATGTTGCGGCCATGGCCGCCGATGCCAGGCAGGCCGGCGCGTTCTTGCATACCGATGCGGTCCAGGCCCTGGGCAAGATGGCAGTGGATTTCCGCCGACTCGGCGTACATGCGATGACGCTCTCTGCGCACAAGGTCGGCGGACCGCTCGGTGCGGGGGCGCTCGTTCTCGACAAGCGGCTCGAACTTGCCCCCCTGATTGCCGGCGGGGGACAGGAGCGGGGTTTGCGCTCCGGAACCGAGAACGTCGCCGCAATCGTTGGATTCGGCGTGGCCTGCGAACTGGCCGTGGCGGCTCATGAAGACGAAGCGGAGCGGCTGCGCCGCCTGCAGGCCGAGATCGAGACCGTGCTGGTGGACTGCGGCGCACGGATCTTCTCGGACGGGGCCCCACGCCTGCCGAACACGACTTTTTTCGCACTTCCCGGGCTGGACGGAGAGACGTTGGTCGCCAAGCTCGACCGTGCCGGATTCGCCTGCGCGAGCGGTTCGGCCTGTTCGAGTGCGAATCCCGAACCGTCGCATACGCTGCTGTCGATGGGCGTCGCCCCAGATCTCGCACGCAACGCCGTTCGCGTCAGCCTGGGACGGACGACTACGACAAATGATATAAGCTCCTTCCTCGCCGCATTCGAGAAGGTGACGAAGACCTTGAAGAACCTGACCGCAATGGCCGTCTGACGGCAAGAATCAAAGCTCAACGGAGACATGCAATGCTGAAGTTCCCCATCTACCTCGACTACTCGGCCACGACGCCGGTCGACCCGCGCGTGGCGGAGAAGATGATCCCCTGGCTGACCGAGCATTTCGGCAATCCGGCCAGCCGCTCCCACGCGTACGGCTGGGAAGCCGAGAAAGCGGTCGAGGATGCGCGTGCCGAGGTCGCCGCCCTGGTCGGCGCCGATCCGAAGGAGATCATCTGGACGTCGGGCGCGACCGAATCGAACAATCTCGCGATCAAGGGCGCGGCCCAGTTCTACAAGGGCAAGGGCAAGCACCTCATCACGGTCAAGACCGAGCACAAGGCCGTACTGGATACCGTCCGGGAACTCGAGCGTCAGGGGTTCGAAGCCACCTATCTCGATGTCCGCGAAGACGGTCTCGTCGATCTCGATGCATTCCGTCAGGCCTTGCGCCCGGACACGATCGTGGTCTCGGTGATGCTGGTCAACAACGAGATCGGCGTCATCCAGCCGATCGCCGAGATTGGCGAGATCTGTCGCGAGAAGGGCATCGTCCTGCACGTCGACGCGGCCCAGGCCGCAGGGAAGGTCCCCATCGACCTGTCTTCCCTGAAGGTCGACCTCATGTCGTTCTCCGCCCACAAGGCGTATGGCCCGAAGGGCATCGGCGCACTCTACGTGCGACGCAAGCCGCGCGTGCGCCTGGAGGCCCAGATGCACGGCGGTGGACACGAACGCGGCCTGCGGTCGGGCACCTTGCCGACCCACCAGATCGTCGGCATGGGTGAAGCGTTCCGGATCGCACGCGAGGAGATGGCGACCGAGAACGAACGCATCCGTGCGCTGCGCGACAAGCTCCTCAACGGCTGCCGGGACATGGACGCCGTCTATGTGAACGGCGACCTGGAACACCGTGTTCCGCACAACCTGAACATTTCCTTTGCGTACGTCGAGGGCGAATCGCTGATCATGGCCATCAAGGATGTAGCCGTTTCGTCCGGCTCGGCCTGCACTTCGGCAAGCCTCGAGCCTTCCTACGTGCTTCGCGCACTGGGTCGCAACGACGAACTGGCACATAGCTCGATCCGGTTTACGATCGGCCGCTTCACGACCGAAGAGGAAATCGATTACACGATCGACCTGTTGCACCAGAAGATCGGCAAGCTGCGCGAGCTGTCGCCGCTGTGGGAGATGGTGCAGGAAGGCGTCGATCTCGATACCGTGCAGTGGGCCGCCCACTGACCGAAGCATTTGAAGGAGAAACACCATGGCATACAGCGAAAAGGTCCTGGACCACTACGAAAATCCGCGCAACGTCGGCTCGTTCGGGAAAGAGGACGACGGCGTGGGCACCGGCATGGTCGGCGCGCCGGCCTGTGGCGACGTAATGAAGCTGCAGATCAAGGTCGGGCAGGATGGCGTGATCGAGGATGCGAAGTTCAAGACCTACGGCTGCGGTTCGGCGATCGCGTCGAGCTCCCTCGTGACCGAGTGGGTCAAGGGCAAGACCGTCGATCAGGCGCTGGAGATCAAGAACACCCAGATCGCCGAGGAACTGGCGCTGCCGCCGGTCAAGATCCACTGCTCGATCCTGGCCGAGGACGCGATCAAGGCCGCCGTCGCCGATTACAAGAAGAAGCATCAGCTTTGATCACGGAGGTCCGTACGATGGGTGTCACACTGAGCGAGAGCGCGGCCAGGCACGTTGCGAATTTCCTGGAGAAGCGGGGCAAGGGTGTCGGAGTCCGTCTGGGCGTACGCACCAGCGGCTGTTCCGGCATGGCCTACAAGCTCGAATTCGTCGATGCAGCGAACGAGGAGGACCTGGTTTTCGAAAGCCATGGCCTCAAGGTTGTGGTCGATCCCAAGAGCCTTCCCTATCTGGAAGGGACGGAACTCGATTTCGTGCGCGAAGGGCTGAACGAAGGGTTCCGCTTCAACAACCCGAACGTCAAGGACCAGTGCGGCTGCGGCGAAAGCTTCAACGTCTGAGAACACGTGAACGACGGCGCAATCGGTTCGCACGCTTTGGGATGATCGGGACGCGATGAGCATCGACCTTCAGCAGGATTTTTTCGGCCTTTTCGGTTTGCCGCGCCGTTACAGACTCGATGAGGCCGCGCTGGAGGCGGCTTATCACGACTTGCACGGCAAGGTGCATCCCGACCGCCATGCCCATCTTCCCGATGCGGACCGGCGTCGTGCGCTGCAATGGGCCACGCATGTGAACGAGGCGTTCACCACCCTGCGCAAGCCGCTCGCGCGAGCCCACTACCTGCTCGGCCTTTCCGGGGTCGACGCCGGCATCCACACCAATACCGCGATGTCTCCCGAGTTCCTGATGGAACAGATGGAGTGGCGCGAAGCGGTCGAGGAGGCGCGCGCCGGCGGCGACCTGGGAGAGCTGGAGCAACTCCACTTGCGTCTACGACAGCATGCCCGTGAACTGTTCGCCGCCCTCGAAGCCGAGTTCGACGAACGCGGGGACCTCACCGTCGCCGCGGAAACCACGCGAAGACTGATGTTCATCGAAAAACTCCAGCACGAAATTGACGACGCCCTCGAGGCGCTTGAGAGCTGATGGCCCTACTACAGATCGCAGAACCGGGAATGTCCGCCGAGCCGCACAAGCAGCGGCTTGCAGCGGGCATCGATCTCGGCACCACGAACTCCCTTGTTGCCACCGTCCGCAATGGAATCGCCGTCTGTCTTCCCGACGAGAGCGGGCGCACGATGCTGCCATCGGTCGTGCATTACTGCGCCGACGGGCGTATCGAAGTCGGTCAGGCGGCAGCCCGCGCGCATGCGACCGATCCCAAGAACACGATCATGTCGGTCAAACGCTTCATGGGCCGTGGGCTGCGAGACGTGCTGCACGTCGAAGCCATGCCGTACGATTTCCTCGACGCGGAGGGGATGGTGCGTTTGCGTACCGTGCAGGGCCTGAAGACCCCGGTGGAGATTTCGGCCGAGATCCTGAAGGCCCTCGGTGCGCGAGCGAAAGCCAGTCTCGGCGGGGAACTCACCGGGGTGGTCATCACGGTGCCAGCCTACTTCGACGATGCACAACGCCAGGCCACGAAGGATGCCGCTCAACTGGCCGGGCTGAACGTCCTGCGCCTGCTCAACGAACCAACGGCCGCCGCGGTCGCCTACGGGCTGGACAACGCATCCGAGGGGGTCTATGCGGTCTACGATCTGGGCGGCGGCACCTTCGACCTGTCGATCCTGAAGCTGTCCCGTGGCGTGTTCGAGGTGCTTGCAACCAATGGCGACAGCGCACTCGGCGGGGACGATTTCGATCATCGCCTGTTCTGCTGGATCCTCGACAGCGCGGCGATCTCGCCACCTTCGAGTGCGGATGCGCGACGCCTGCTCATGAAGGCCCGCGAAGCGAAGGAGTTGCTGACGGTATGCGAGGAGGCGCACATCGGTGCGCAGCTTGGATCCGGTGAGGAGATCGACCTGACGATCACGCGGGAGGAGTTTGCGCAGATCACCGAACACCTGGTCCGCAAGACCATGGCGCCGATGCGCAAGGTTCTTCGGGACGCAGGGCTTTCCCCGGAGCAGGTCAAGGGCGTAGTGATGGTCGGAGGCGCGACCCGGATGCTCCAGATCCAGCGTGCCGTGGCGGAGTTTTTCGGCCAGGAGCCCCTGACGAATCTCGATCCCGACAAGGTCGTCGCCCTCGGCGCGGCCATCCAGGCGAACATCCTCGCCGGCAATCGCAAGGAAGAGGACGACTGGTTGCTGCTCGACGTCATCCCGCTTTCACTGGGACTGGAAACGATGGGCGGCCTGGTCGAAAAGGTCGTGCCGCGCAATGCGACCCTGCCCATCGCCCGTGCCCAGGAGTTCACGACGTTCAAGGACGGGCAAACGGCGATGGCGTTCCACGTCGTCCAGGGCGAGCGCGAACTGGTCAAGGACTGCCGTTCTCTGGCACGCTTCGAACTGCGAGGCATTCCGCCGATGGCGGCCGGTGCTGCGCGCATCCGCGTCACCTTCCAGGTCGATGCCGACGGTTTGCTGTCGGTCTCGGCGCGCGAGATGTCATCGGGTGTCGAAGCGAGCGTGCTGGTCAAGCCTTCCTACGGCCTCAGCGACGATGAGATCGCCGACATGCTCACCCAGGGGATCGTCCACGCCGGCGAGGACATGAGCGCCCGTGCCCTGCAGGAGCAGCGGGTAGAAGCCGACCGGGTCATCGAAGCGACCGAACATGCGCTCGAGCGAGACGGCGAGCTGCTCGATGCCCTCGAGCGCGAACAGATCGACATCGCCCTGAACGCCTTGCGGCAACGACGCAAGGAAGCGGATCACCGTGCGATCAAGGCCGGCATCGAAGCGCTTTCGCGTGCAACCGACGAGTTCGCAGCGCGCCGTATGGACAAGAGCATTCGTTCGGCCTTGGCCGGACGCAACGTCAATGAGATCGAAGCATGACCCAGATCGTGATCCTGCCCCATGTCGAACTTTGCCCCGAGGGTGCCGTCTTCGATGCGCCGGTCGGCACCACGATCTGTGACAGCCTGCTGGCCAACGGGATCGAGATCGAGCATGCCTGCGAGAAGTCCTGCGCATGCACCACCTGTCATGTGATCGTACGGGAAGGATTCGATTCGCTGGAAGAGGCCGAAGAAGAGGAGGAGGATCTCCTGGACAAGGCTTGGGGACTGGAGCCCAATTCGCGGCTCTCGTGTCAGACCAAGGTCGCCGGGACGCCCCTCGTCATCGAGATTCCCCGCTACACGATCAATATGGCACGGGAGGGCAAGCACGGATGAAATGGACCGAGATTCAGGAGATCGCGATTCAACTCGCCGACGCGCATCCCGATACCGATCCGACACGGATCAATTTCGTCGACCTGATGAACTGGGTGATCGCACTGCCCGAATTCGACGACGATCCGAAGCATTGCGGCGAACGAATTCTCGAAGCGATCCAGCAGGCCTGGATCGACGAAGTAGCTTGAGTTCGGACCAGCCTGGGCGATGACCACCGTTTACGATTTCGACCTCCAGTCGCTCGACGGCACACGACTTTGCATGGACGCGTACCGGGGGCAGGTGCTGCTGCTGGTGAATACCGCGAGCCGCTGCGGCTTCACGCCGCAGTACGCCGGCTTGCAGAAGTTGCACGACACCTATCGTTCGCGGGGATTCACGGTGATCGCGTTCCCGTGCAACCAGTTTGGACATCAGGAGCCGGGGACAGCGGACGAGATCGCACAGTTCTGTTCCGCGCACTACGGCGTCACGTTTCCGGTCAGCGAAAGGATCGACGTCAATGGTGCCGCCGCCCACCCACTCTTCCGTCACCTCGTGCAGGCGGCTCCGGGCATGTTCGGTACCCAGGCCATCAAGTGGAATTTCACGAAGTTTCTCGTCAGTCGTGACGGGCGGATGATCGAGCGCTTCGGCTCGATGACGCGCCCCGAAGACCTCACGATACCGATCGAAGCCATGCTCGGCAACGGATCGGATCAGCGTCCCGTGGCCGGTTCATTGAGCGACAACCAGTAGGTCGCGATCGCGTCGACGGCCTTGACGAAGTCCTGGTAGTCCACCGGCTTGCGGATATAGCTGTTCGCACCCAGGTGGTAGGCCTGCGTGATGTCGCGCGGTTCGCTCGAGGTGGTCAGGACGACGACCGGCAGCAGGGCGGTGTCCTGGTCGGCTCGAATCCGGCGCAGGACCTCGAGCCCGTCGATCCGCGGCAACTTGAGGTCGAGCAGGACAACGGCCGGCATCACGCTGCGATCGCGTCCGGCGTGGATTCCGCTACCCGACAGATAGTCGAGCGCCTCGACTCCGTCGCGCGCGACGACAACGGGGTTCTCCACCCCGTTCTTGCTGAACGCGCGCAGGGTCAGCGATTCATCGTCGGGATTGTCTTCAACAAGCAGAATGGGGTTGTCGCCGTTCATGGCCTGACCCTCCCTCGATCAATTCTCCGTGCCCGGCAAGTCCTCGGCATGCAGCAGGAAGACCTTGTCGTCTCCCCCGGTGGCGGACAGCCAGATCAGCGGAAGTTCCGGAAACGCCTGTTCCATGATGGCCCTGTTGTGGCCGACTTCGACGGCCAGGACCCCGCCGGGCTCAAGATGGGCTTTGGCCCGCGCAATGACGCGTCGCACCACATCCAGTCCATCACGGCCAGCGGCGAGCGCCATCGTTGGCTCATGTCGATACTCCGGCGGCAGGGACTCCATGGATTCGGCGGTCACATAAGGGGGATTGCACACGATCAGATCGAAACGGCGGCCCTCGAGTCCGTTGAAGACGTCGCTGCGAATCGCCTCGATCCGATGCTCCAGGCCGTATTCGGAAATGTTCCGGCGAGCGACCTCCAGGGCATCGTCCGACAGGTCCGCGGCGACGACTCGCGCATTCGGGAAGACATGCGCCATCAGGATCGCAAGGCATCCCGATCCGGTGCATAGATCGAGCACGTCGCTTACCGTGCGCTCGTCGTCGATCCACGGCGAGAAACCTTCCCCGAGCAGTTCGGCAAAATAGGACCGCGGCACGATGACCCGTTCATCGACGTAGAACCTGAAGTCCCCGAGCCAGGCTTCGTTCGTGATGTAGGCCGCCGGAACCCGATCGGTGATCCGGCGTTCGATGACGGCAAGCAGCGCTTCACGCTCATCCGAGATGATGCACGCGTCGAGAAAGGGTTCGAGGCGATCGAGCGGCAACGACAGCGCATGCAGCAGCAGCCAGGCCGCTTCATCGTAAGCATCGGTGCAGCCATGACCGAAGAACAGTCCCTCGCGATTGAATCGGCTTACCGCATAGCGCAACCAGTCCCGCAGCGTCACCAGTTCGACCAGCGGTCCCGATTCATACTCATGTTCCGGCGCTTCGGAAATGTCGTTCATTTCATCCTCGTTGTGATGCCAGCAGGGCATGCAGGGTCTGTTCGTAAATGGCGGAAAGCGACTCGATCGCGGTGAGCTCGACGCACTCGTTGAGTTGATGGATGGTGGCGTTGACCGGGCCGAACTCCACCACTTCATTGCAGATGTCGGCAATGAAGCGTCCATCCGACGTGCCGCCTGTCGTGGACAGCTCGGTCTCCACGCCGACGCAATGGCGGATCGATGCGGAGACGGCTTCGACCAGACGTCCCCGCCCAGTCAGGTAAGGCCTGCCCGAAAGGTGCCAATCTAAAGTGTAGTCCAGACCGTGACGGTCCAGGACGGCGTGAACCCGCTCGCGCAGCGAAGCCTCGCTGCTGACCGACGCGAAGCGGAAGTTGAACCACACTTCGCATTCGCCCGGAATGACATTGTTGGCGCCGGTTCCGGCATGGATGTTCGAGACTTGCCAGGTCGTGGGCGGGAAGTACTCGTTGCCTTCGTCCCACTGCGTCGCCGCGAGTTCGGCAAGCGCGGGGGCCAATTCATGTACCGGGTTCCGGGCGAGCTGTGGATAGGCGACGTGGCCCTGTCGTCCATGCACCCGGAGCGTTCCGGAAAGCGAGCCGCGCCGGCCGTTCTTGATCATGTCTCCGAGCGTTCGAACCGAGGTCGGCTCGCCGACGATGCAGTAGTCCAGGCGCTCGCCCCGTGCCGCCAGGGCTTCGACGACCTTGACCGTCCCATGGGTTGCAATGCCTTCCTCGTCGGAGGTCAGGAGCAGTGCGATCGACCCGTGATGATCCGGCTGTGTCGCGACGAAACGCTCGATCGCGGTCACGAAGGCCGCGAGGGAGGTCTTCATGTCCGCGGCACCGCGTCCATACAGGCGTCCGTCGCGCAGCGTCGGTTCGAACGGTGGCGACTGCCAGCCGTCAAGGGGGCCGGGGGGCACGACATCGGTATGGCCGGCGAAGCACAGCACTGGGGCGCGCGATCCACGCCGTGCCCAAAGGTTGTTCACCCCGTCGGAGTCGATTCGCTCGAAGGCGAATCCCAGGGGGCGCAATCGCTCGGCGATCAGGTCGAGGCAGCCGGCGTCGTTCGGCGTGACCGACTCCCGGGCAATCAGTTCGAGGGCGAGATCCAGGGTCGGGTTCTGCAGGGAAGGGCTCATGGGAGGCAGGTTGTCATGGCGCAGCGGAACACGTGCGAACGCCGCCAGGCATCCGCGCGCGCTTCCGCAGGGCGGTGGTTCAGGTGGACGGCGTATCGTCCACGTTCAGTGAAAATTCCCGGAAGGAGGCTCCGTCCGGTTCGGTTCGTTCGAAGTCGATCACGGCAGGTTTCCGGGCCGGCTGCTCGCCGTCGTCCGCGTTACGGAACTGCGCGTTGTTGATGAGCCAGGACAGGTTCGTCGGCGAATCGGCGTTGGCCAAGGCCTCGTCGAGCGTGATGATCTTCTCGTGATAAAGGCGAAACAGGTCCTGCTCGAAGGTCTGGGAGCCCGGGGAAAGGCTCTGTTCCATCGCCTCCTTGATCTCGGTCAGCTCTCCACGTTCGATCAGTTCGGCGATGTGGCGGGTGTTGAGCAGGATCTCCACCGAGGGGATCCGTTTTCCTTCGGGTTTTCTCACCAGGCGCTGCGACAGGATGGCCCGGAGGGCAACGGCCAGGTCGAGGTAGAGCAGGGAGCGGTTCTCCAGCGGAAAGAAGTTCACGATCCGGTTCAGCGCGTGATAGGCATTGTTCGCGTGCAGGGTCGCCAGGCACAGGTGGCCGGTCTGTGCATAGGCGAGGGCCGCCTGCATGGTCTCGCGGTCGCGAATCTCGCCGATCAGGATGCAGTCGGGCGCCTGGCGCATGGCATTGCGCAAGGCCTCCTGCCAGCTCTTCGTGTCGATGCCCACTTCGCGCTGGTTGACGACCGATTTCCGGTGCCGGAACAGGTACTCGATCGGATCCTCGACGGTCAGGATATGCCCGGTGCGGTTGCGGTTGCGGTGGTCGATCATCGAGGCGAGCGTCGTGGACTTGCCCGATCCGGTCGAGCCGACCACAAGGACCAGTCCGCGCTTCTCCATGACGATGTCGGACAGCACCTCGGGCAGGCCGAGCGTATCCAGGGTCGGGATGTCGCCCTGGATGAAGCGCATCACGATGCTGATGCTGTTGCGCTGCCAGAACGCGTTGATCCGGAAGTTGCCGACGTCCTTGACGCCGCGGGAGATGTTCAGTTCCTTGTCACGTTCGAACGCTTCGGCCTGCTCGGGCCCGATCATTTCGTAGATCATCCGCTTGATCATGGCGTGGTCCATGATCTGCTGGTTGATCGGCATCGTGTGGCCCTGGATCTTGATATGGATCGGGGCGCCTGCAGTGATGAAGATGTCCGAGGCCTGCTTTTCGGCCATCAGGTGGAACAGCTTGTCGAAAATCATCTCTGCGGGTCTCCTGAAGCGTTCATAAGGCGGCGGGCGTACGTCGCGCCCGCCATCGTGTCAGGATGATAAACGAGTACGCAGCGGTCAGGCACCCCGCAGCAACTCGTTGATGCCGGTTTTCGCCCGGGTCTGGGTATCGACGCGCTTGACGATCACGGCGCAGTAGAGACTGTACTTGCCGTCCGCCGAGGGCAGGCTTCCGGGCACGACCACCGAGCCGGCCGGCACGCGACCGTAATGGATCTCGCCGGTTTCGCGGTCGTAGATCCGTGTGCTCATTCCGATATACACGCCCATCGACAGCACTGCGTTCTCTTCGATGACCACGCCTTCGACCACTTCCGAGCGCGCGCCGACGAAGACGTTGTCCTCGATGATGACCGGACCGGCCTGGACGGGCTCGAGCACACCACCGATTCCGACTCCCCCCGACAGATGGACGTTCTTGCCGATCTGGGCGCACGATCCGACCGTGGCCCAGGTATCGACCATCGTACCCTCATCGACGTAGGCGCCGATATTGACGTAGGACGGCATCAGCACGACGTTGCGGGCGATGTACGAGCCCTTGCGGGCGACGGCCGGAGGCACGACACGGAAACCGCCCTCGGCAAAACGCTCGGCGCTGTAGTCGCCGAACTTGGTCGGCACCTTGTCGTAGTAATGGGTGGACGCGCCGGGCATGAGCTGGTTGTCGGCGAGACGGAAGGAGATCAGTACGGCCTTCTTGATCCATTGGTTCACGACCCATTGGCCATCGCGCTTTTCGGCAACGCGCAGGGTTCCGGAATCGAGTCCGTCGATGACTGTCGCCACCGCGTCGCGCACCGCTGAGGGCGCCGAGGCGGGGGAGAGGTTGGCACGGTTCTCGAAGGCGTCGTCGATGACTTTCTGCAGGTCTTGCATCGTTGGAGGTTCCACTTTGAAGGGGTCGGAAGGAGGGGATTCAGAGGCTGCGGCAATAGGCAGCAATGCGCTCGGCGGCCTCCAGGCATTCGTCCGGCTCGGCGACCAGTGCAATGCGGACGAATCCGGCACCGGGATTGCGGCCGTTCGCTTCACGGGCGAGATAGCTGCCCGGCAGGACCGTCACATTATATTCCGCCTGCAGTCCGCGGGCGAAGTCGGTGTCGGCGATCGGGGTCCGGGCCCAGAGATAGAAGCCCGCATTCGGCATCGCCACCTCCAAATGGCGGGCCAGCATCGGGGTGATCCTGGCAAATTTGTCCCGGTACAGGCGGCGATTTTCGGCAACGTGCGCTTCATCGTTCCAGGCGGCGACCGAGGCGGCCTGGACGACCGGGCTCATCGCGCAGCCGTGATAGGTGCGATAGCGGAGAAAGTCCTTCAGGATGCGTGCATCCCCGGCCACGAAACCCGAGCGCATCCCCGGCACGTTGGAGCGCTTGGAAAGGCTCGAAAAGGTGACGATGTTCCGATAACCATCCCGGCCGAGCTCTCGGGCCGCCTGCAACGCACCGATCGGTGGGTGGTCTTCGTCGAAATAGATCTCCGAATAGCACTCGTCCGCGGCAATGACGAAGCCGAACCGGTCGGACAGCTCGAACAGGCGCCCCCATTCGGCAAGGCCCAGCACCCGACCGGTCGGATTTCCGGGCGAGCAGACGAACACCAGCTGGACGTCCTGCCAGATCGACTCGGGCAGGCGGTCGAAGTCGGACGCGAAACCGTTCTCTGGAACGTTGTCGAGAAACACCGGTTCGGCACCGGCGAGCAGCGCCGCCCCCTCGTAGATCTGGTAGAACGGATTCGGACAGAGCACCCGGGCGTTCGGCCGGCTGGCATCGAGGACGCACTGCGCGAATGCGAACAAGGCCTCGCGCGAACCGTTGACCGGCAGGACCTGGCTGCCCGCATCGATCGAAGCCAGCCCGTAGCGGCGCTCCAGCCATCGGGCGATCGCCTCGCGCAGCGGCTGTCCGCCCTGCGTGGTCGGATAGTTCGCCAGTCCGCCGACGCGGTCGACCATGGCCTGCAGGATGAAGGGCGGCGTGGCATGTTGCGGCTCGCCGATGGAAAGGCGAATCGGCGAAAGCGACGGATGCGCGGGAAGGCCCTCGAACAGGGTCCGGAGCTTTTCGAACGGATAGGGGTGAAGTCGGTCCAGGTGCGGGTTCACGCGGAATCGGAAGTGCATAACAAAAGGTTTCTGGGCCCGATGGCGGGAGCGGCAAATGGTATCATGGCGCGCCCGTTCAACCTTCCCTCCAGACCCCACGTGCGTCTGTCCAAGCTCAAACTCGCCGGCTTCAAGACCTTCGTCGATCCGACCACGGTCCTCACCCCCGGCAATCTGGTCGGCGTGGTCGGTCCGAACGGGTGCGGCAAGTCGAACATCATCGACGCCGTCCGCTGGGTGCTGGGCGAATCGCGTGCCAGTGCGCTGCGCGGCGAGTCGATGCAGGATGTGATCTTCAACGGTTCGGGTACGCGCAAGGCGGTGTCGCGCGCCAGTGTCGAACTGGTCTTCGACAACGCCGAGGGCCGAGCCTCGGGCCAGTGGTCGCGTTATGCCGAGATCGCGGTCAAGCGCGTACTCGACCGCAGCGGCGAATCGAGCTATTTCATCAACAACGTGCATGTCCGGCGCAAGGACGTGATCGATCTTTTCCTGGGCACCGGCCTGGGACCGAGGGCGTACGCGATCATCGAGCAGGGCATGATCTCGCGCATCATCGAAGCCCGTCCGGAAGACATCCGCGGTTTCCTGGAGGAGGCCGCCGGCGTGACCCGATATCGCGAACGGCGCAAGGAAACCGAAGGAAGGCTTCGCGATGCGCGGGACAACCTTGCCCGGCTCGAAGACATCCGCACGGAGCTCGCGCAGCGGATCGAACACCTGGACGACCAGGCGAAGGTCGCCACCCGCTACCGGGAACTGACCCGCATCCACACCGAACGGCAGCAGTTGCTGTGGCTGCTCAAGCGCCGCGAGGCCGAGCACGAACGCGACCGCCTCAGGCAGGAGCTTGCCGCCCAGGGGGCACGGATGGAAGCCGACAGCGACCGTCTGCACGAGCTGGAACGCTCCGTGGAAGCGGCGCGTACCGCCCATCTCGAGGCGTCCGAAGTCTCGCATGGCGCCCAGAGCGCCCTGTTTGCGGCTTCGGCGGAAGTCAGTCGTATCGAGAGCGAACTCCGGCATCTCGAGGAAGCCCGCGGACGGCTGCAGGTGCGACTCGAGGAACTCGCGGTCGAGCGCTCGAAATGGGAGTCCCGGCAGGACACCTTGCGGAGCGAGATCGATCGGTGGACCGAACTGCACGAGAATGCGCAAAGCCGCGTGGGGCTGGCCGAAACCCGTCACGGCGAAGCCGCCGGGCGGTTACCGGGAATCGAGGCGTCCCGCCACGAGGCCGAGGTGACGGTTCAGACGGCTCGGCGCGAACTCGCCCAGAGCGAGCAGCAGCGTCGGGTCGAGGAGGCCAACCGCGCGAGCGCCCTGAGGGCACTCGAGACCCTTGCCCAGCGCAGATTGCGACTGGAGAGCGCACAGGACTCGATCGAAGGCCCGAGCGAAGAAGCGCTGGATGTGCACCAGAGCGCCGTCCGGACGCTGGAGCGGACCCTCGCGGATCGACACGAGGAACTTGAGGCCGCACAGGCACGCCTCCCCGGT
>JBJHDM010000003.1:0-118302 GCA_050486545.1 Rhodocyclaceae bacterium
GGACCAAGGGTGGATACGGCGTCCGGCGACTCACTCCCACCGAAGAGCGACTTCAGCGGGAGTGAGTGAATAATACAAGGGTGGATTCGCGCCAAAGGCGCAATCCACCAATGTGCACAACGGGCGCACGGCGGTCGGACAACGAACCGGTGAAGGCCATCGGATTCCGACGTACACCGGTTTCCAAGCGCCGAATGGCGGCTTGCATCGCGAAGCCGCCCTACGCGTTTTGCGTATGCGATTGCCGTGTCCGGTGGCAAGCCCCGGACCCAAGGCTCACCGCGAATCCGATCGCTGGCGGGAGGGAGCGGTCGCGCGCGCGAACAGCAATACGACGACGAAGAGCAGCGCGGAGAGGATCGCCTCGGCCAGCGCTAGAACGCCCGTGAGGCCTGGATCGAAGGCACGCATCACGCCTTCCATGAAATAGAACAGCACCAGCATCGACAGCCACTGGTACGTGTATCGACGCCCCTTGAACACGCCGAACAGCGCCGCCATCAACGGCAGCGCCTTGAGCACCATCCACGACCCCTCCGGACGCAGCGGAGCGAGCCAGCCTTCCCACAGGATGCAAAGCACGATCAGTGCGACCAGCAGCACGCTGGATGCCAGGTTCAGGGCCCGGACCGTCATGGCCGGTCCGACAGGTCGCGCGCCACCTGCGCCACCCGCCTCCCCAGCGCCGTTGCGATCCGCTCCTCTTCCGCGGTCAGCCGCGGGTCGCCTTCGCTCCCCGCGACGTGGCTGGCGCCATAGGGCGTGCCCCCACTGCGGGTGCGGTTCAGATCGGGTTCGCTGTAGGGGACCCCTACGATCAACGCGCCGTGATGGAGCAGCGGAATCATCATCGACAGCAATGTGCTCTCCTGGCCACCGTGCAGGCTGGACGAAGAGGTAAACACCCCTGCCGGCTTGCCTTCGAGCGCGCCGTTCACCCAGCTTCCGGCCAAGCCGTCGAGAAAATACTTCATTGGCGCGGCCATGTTCCCGAACCGTGTCGGACTGCCCAGCACGAGCCCGACGCATTCATCGAGGTCGACGGTCTCGGCATACGGCGGACCGTCGGCCGGGATCTCCTCCGCGACAGCCTCGCAGACCGTGGATACGCGCGGCACCGTACGAACCCGCGCCGCCATGCCGGGCACCTGGTGGATGCCCCGCACGACCTGTTCGGCGAGCGCCCGCACCGATCCGCGATGACTGTAGTACAGGACGAGGACTTCTTTCATTGCATTCCGCTTCCAACGAGGCTCACAATTATAACGGTCAGCCACCCGCCCCCGCCCTGCGATATCCGATGCTCCTGGCCCTGCGCGACTTTGCGAGACTGCTTGCCGAACGCTTCATGGCCGTTCGGTGCTTCGAGGTCGCTGGCAGCCTGACCTACACCACGCTGCTCGCGATCGTCCCGCTCGTGACCGTGACGATCGCATTCTTCAGCCATTTCCCGGCCTTCGAGGAACTCGGCACGGCACTCAATGCCTTTCTCCAGATCAACGTCCTGCCCGAACGCGCCGGACAGATCGTCACGGCCTATGCGCTGCAGTTCTCGGAGAAGGCGGCACAGCTGACGTTGATCGGCACGGCCATGCTGATCGTCACCGTCTTGCTGCTCCTGCACACGATCGAGGGCGTCTTCAACGACATCTGGGGGGTACGGCATTCGCGCCCCGTCGTCACCCGGCTCGCCGTCTACTGGGTCGCCCTCACGCTCGGTCCGATGGCTCTTGCGGGCAGCATCTTCGCGACCGGCCAGCTCGTGGCGACCTCCGTAGCCTGGGTCGGTGGGGGTCGCCACGTCGGAATGTTCACGGCCACGGTGGTCCCCGTCACCCTCCTGGGCGCCCTGTTCAGTTTTCTCTACTTCGCCGTTCCGAACCATCCCGTGCGGGCGCTTCACGCCCTGATCGGAGGATTTTCGGCCGCCGTCGCATTCGTGCTGATGCAGCGCCTGCTGGGGATGTTCATCGTCCTATCACCGACCTACACCCTCGTTTATGGCACCTTTGCAGCCCTGCCGATCTTCCTGCTCTGGCTCTACCTCTCCTGGGCGGTCGTACTGCTCGGCGCAATTCTCGCCGCCACCTTTCCCGCCTTCTTCGAGCGGCGCCAGTTCTCCCCTGGGTTTCCCGGCGATCGGGCCTGCGCGGCCATCAACATGCTGGTCGCTCTCGCCCAGGGACAGCGGGAAGGTCTGACCTGTCCGTTCGAGACGTTGAACGAGCAGGCCGGCATTACGCACGACCAGACCGAAGCGCTGTTGGGCGAGATGCGGGATGCCGGCTGGATAGCCCGCACCGAGGACGAGCGCTGGGTGCTCAGCACCCACCCGGATCGGTTGTCGCTGAGAGCCGTCATCGAACGCTTTGCACTGTCCCCGGACGGCTGGGCGAATGCCTGCGCCGAACAATCCGCTGCGGCCGTCGCCGGACGCGTTCATTCGGCCCTGTGCGCCGCCGACCTCACCCTCTCCGAACTGGCCGGGGAGACCGGCAAGCCGACTCAGATCGGATAGGGGTCGACCTCGTACTGGAACAGTTCGACGTTCGCCGTCTGCATGTCCAGACTCAGCACCCGTCCCTGGGCGACGTAGACGTGCTCGCCTTCGCGCACCATCACGAACCGGCGGGAGCTGTAGGTGCCCGCCGGAGCGAGGATGGCAGGATTCCGACGCTGCGGCGTGGACGCCGGAAGCACCAGGGCGGGCGAGGTCGCGCGCAATCCCCCACCCCGAAATGCAATCGAGATCGGCACACAGGATTCCGCGATGACCTGCAGGCCGAGTTCGACCTCGTCGGCATGATCGCCCCGAATCCAGCGCACGATACAGATCGACCAAGGGTAGCCGGCATCACGCCTCAAGGCCAGCGCCATTCCCGCGCTCAGTTCTCCTTCGACGCCCGATACGCTGATGATCGCGTACCCGCCCGGGCTCTCGTTATAGACCATCCATTCGGTCATCGCGGTCGGTGCCCTGCCTGTCCGATGCAGGCGCCAGATCGCTCGAAGTCCTTGGCAGACCTGGACGGTATAGAGCTGCTTTCGACGTGGATGCTCGCGGCTGGGCGGCGTTGCCCATCGTTGGTGCATGCGCCGCAGCAGCGACAGCGCTTCGTTCGGGGTGAGCCCGACCGGAAGCCCCGATGCCTCCGGCTCGAGCAGTTCACCATCCCGCTCCAACCCGACCACCTCGGCATCGGCAATGCGACGTTCCAGCCAGTCGATCTGCTCGGCCACCCGTCGCGCCAACATGAGCGCGCGAAAATAGATCAGTCCGTCGCTGACCGGCGGCACCCGCCGGATCAACGCCACCGGGCCGCCCTGCTGTTCGGACTCGACCCAGAAGACCGCATTTTCGGGCTGCATCGGATGCCTGGACAGTTCGACCGCCGATGCCGCGACCTCGAGGTAGTCGTGAATCCAGAGCAATTCGCGGGCGGTCAGGCTCTCGGGCTGCATGGCCGACAACGCGCACATTCGCTTGAACTCCAGCGCAACGGCCGCAGGCGCCGCATCCGGCCCACGGGAGCTCGTTCCGACGAACGAGCCGCGAATCAAGGCATGCGCCGACTGCCAGATCGGGTTTGGCGGTTCGATCCCCCCCATGCAGGCGAGCAGGAACGCCTCGTCGACGAGGCGCAGTCCCGTCGCCGCCAGCTCGGTGCGGGTCTCGGCCTCGGACCGTGCGCCATCCGCAGCCGGGTGTTCGGCGAGGCGCAGGAAACACGCCGATACGGCAACCAGCGTATTGACGAGGACACAGACCGCGTCATGCAGTTCGCGCGGCAAAGGCAACGCTGCGCTCAGCAAGCGCGGCTTGAAACGGTCGCTCACATCCAGGCAGCGCAGCGCAGCAGGGCCGGCACAGCGATAGACTTCGTCGATTCCGACCGATGGCACGGACAGTGCGGAAACGTGCCCGTCCAGGAGTCCCAGGTCGTCCAGGCAGTCGTCTGCCGGCTCTCCGGACAACCACTCGAGCATCGGGGCGATCCACTCCGGATCGCGGGTCGGGACGGTCATTTCGAGAATTCCGCTTTTTATTCGGTCCAGGCGATACATTCTATTCAAGTTCAGACCGTTTTGCGGCCGTTCCGCTCCATCGAACGCGGACGATCCGCCACTTGAAGCCCCTTCGTCGACCTCCCGCCCTGTAAATCCACAGGCTTCTTGCTCATGAATGCGGATTCGATTAAAATTTCCTGCTTTTCGCATCCCGCTACAGAACACCACAAGGAAATCAGATGGTCGTCATTCGCCTTGCCCGTGGTGGCGCCAAGAAGCGCCCCTTCTACAACATCGTTGCCGCCGACAAGCGTGACCGCCGCGACGGTCGCTTCATCGAGCGTGTCGGGTATTTCAACCCGGTCGCCGCCGAATCGGAAAAAGGTCTCGTGATCAACAGCGAGCGTCTCGCCTACTGGACGCAGCACGGCGCACAGGTCTCCCCGACGGTTGCACGGTTGGTCAAGCAGGCGGCGAAAGCCGCGGCCTGAACGGTTCGAGACGGGCCGAGCCATGATCGTACTGGGGCGGATCGTCGCCCCGTTCGGCGTCAAGGGCTGGGTCCGGGTGGTTCCATACGGGGACGACCCGCTCGAATGGGGAGCAATGGCCCACTGGTGGGTCGCGGCGAACCCCGATTCCCCGGACGATACGTGGAAGCCGCTCGCATTGAGCGAGTGCCGCGCTCACGGTGACGGCCTGATCGCATCGTTCGAGGGCGTTGCGGACCGCAATGCGGCAGAACAGCTCAAGGGTTGGTACGTAGGCGCGGCTCGCGAGGCGCTGCCGGATCCCGCCGAGAACGAATACTACTGGCACGACCTGGTCGGCATGCAGGTCGAGAGCCTCGAGGGCGAAGCGCTCGGGACTGTCGAGGGGCTGATCTCGACCGGCGCACATGACGTGCTCCGGGTACTGGACGGCGAAGCGGAGCGGTTGATCCCGTTCGTCGCCGCCTACGCAGTAGAGGTCGACCTCGACCGGCAACGGATCCGGGTTGACTGGCAGAAGGACTGGTGAAACAGGTGGCACCGACGGGTACGGCAAGACGCTACGACGTGGTCACGCTGTTTCCGGAGATGTTCGCGGCGATCACCGCAAGCGGCATCACCCGGCGGGCGCAGGAGCGAGGTTTGTACGAACTGGCGTTCCATAACCCGCGGGACTTCGCAACGGATGTACACCGCACCGTGGACGACCGGCCCTACGGCGGCGGCCCCGGAATGGTCATGATCGCCGGCCCGCTCGAGGCTGCAATCGAGCAGGCCCGGGCGGCTCAGACTCAGCGAACGGGGAGCCCCGGAAAAGTGATCTGCCTGTCGCCGCAGGGAAACAGACTGGATCACGCCAAGGTGGTCGAACTTGCGGAACATCGGTCGCTGGTTCTGCTGTGTGGACGATACGAGGGCATCGATCAGCGGCTGATCGATGCCTGCGTCGATGAGGAGCTCTCGTTGGGAGACTACGTCCTGTCGGGCGGAGAACTTCCCGCGATGGTCCTGCTTGATGCGATGATCCGGCATTTGCCGGGTGCGTTGAACGATGCCGGTTCGGCGCAGGAGGATTCGTTCGTGGAGGGTCTGTTGGACTGCCCTCATTACACGCGCCCCGAAACGTACCGTGGGGCCGAAGTGCCGGCGGTGCTGTTGTCGGGCAATCATGAGGCGATCCGTCGCTGGCGACTGAAGCAGTCGCTCGGGCGCACATGGGATCGGCGACGGGACCTGCTGGAGGGTCGTCGCCTGAGCAAGGAAGAAGCGACCTTGCTCGAGGAGTACCGGAAGGAATCCGGAGCGTCCTGAGCGCATCGCGCGTCAGGGGGTCCGCGCAGGATGGGGTGGGGAAATCCCCCCCCGATTACAAACCGCACGCATCAGCCTCGGCTGCTCTGCGTGCAAGGCCAAGCGCCATTGAAACGAAGGAGTCGTAGATGAACCTCATTCAGCAGTTGGAACAGGAAGAGATCGCCCGTCTCACCGAAGGACGGACCATTCCCGAATTCGCTCCGGGCGACACCGTGGTCGTTCAGGTCAAGGTGAAGGAAGGCAACCGTGAGCGTCTCCAGGCCTACGAAGGCGTGGTCATCGCCAAGCGCAATCGCGGCCTGAACTCCTCGTTCATCGTGCGCAAGATCTCCTCGGGAGAAGGCGTCGAGCGAACCTTCCAGACCTATTCGCCGCTGATCGGCGGCATCGAGGTCAAGCGCCGCGGGGATGTCCGGCGTGCCAAGCTCTACTACTTGCGTCAGCGCTCCGGCAAGTCCGCGCGCATCAAGGAAAAGCTCAACTTCAAGGGCGGGGCGAAGAGCAAGCAGGACTGATCGATCCGGAACCGTCGTTCCATCGAAAACGGGCTCCTTCGTGGAGCCCGTTGCCGTTTACGGTGACCGAACCCGGATCAGCGCCGCTCCACCCTGGAGAGCATCACGGCTGCCGCCCCGAGAAATACCAGGCTGGGCGTGAGCGCAACCAGGGCCGGCTGCCAGGAATGAATCACGCCGAGGTTCGAGAACAACCCGTTGAGAAAGTGGAAGCCGACCCCCAGCATGACCCCAAGGAATACCTTCACGCTCACCCCGCCCATGCGGTCGTGCGTCAGCGCGAACGGCAGCGCGAGCGCCATCATCACGAGCACGGCGAACGGATAGAGAAGCTTCTTCCATAACGCGATCTCGAACCGGTTGGCATTCTGCCGGTTTTCCTTGAGATGGCTGATATAGGCATACAGCGTACCGACCGACATCCGCTCCGGAGCCACCATCAGGACGCTCAGGACCTCGGGAGAAAGATCGGAACGCCAGGTGATCTCGGGAAGTTCCAGGACCTCTGTCCGCTCCCCGTGAAAACGCGTCTGGACCACCCCGCTCAATCTCCACACCCTTTCCGCGGTATCGTATTCGCCTCGGGACGCCTCGCTGATCGAAATCAAGGCCTGCCGGGTATCGAACTCGAACACGCGCACGCGCTCCATGCTGCGATCGGGGTGAACGGTGCGCACGTTGATGAAGCTGCTCCGGTCCTTGACCCACAGCCCCGAGCGCAACTGGTGCGAGACGGGAGAACCGGTGACCGTCAACCGCCACTGCTGGGCTGTACGCTCGGCCGGCGGTGCGAGATATTCCCCGAACACGAAGGTCAGGCCCACGAACAGCAACCCGATTCCGCCCAAGGTACGCAACATCGCGGCGGTTGCCATGCCGGAAGCGCGCATGACCGTGATCTCGGAGTTCTTCGAGAGTGTCGTGAGGGCATACAGCGTCCCGATCAACACGACGACCGGAAGCAGCTCGTAGACCCGTCCCGGCAGGATCATCGCCACGTAGAGGAGCGCGTGCTGGGCCTCGTATCCGTCGCGCCCGATCGACTCCAGCTCGTTGATGAAATCGAAGAACGCGAACAGGCCGAGAAACGCCAGTAGAACGACCCCGGTTGCGCCGATGATCTCGCGGGCAAGATAACGTGTCAGTACCGACGTCACGCACGCCCCCGCCAGAACGGAGACACCGCCAGGCGCCTGTAGAACATGACCGCCAGCACGGCGAGGACCGCCAGATGCGGCAGGATCATCGCCAGTGCGAAGGACAATCTGCCCTGCGTGACCCAGGCCTGGCCGATGCTGATCGCGTTGCTGTAGACGAGATAGGCGAGCACCGCGAAGATGAGGTTGTTGCCACGTCCCGCCCTTGGATTCACGAACGACAGCGGAATCGCGAGCAGCGCCAGCAACAGCGCCGCGACCGGCGTCCCGATCCGCCCGGCCAGTTCCCCGAGATGCCGGTTCGTACGATCTCGCAGCAGTTCCATCGTCGAGGTCGTCCGCGCCCGCACCGTCTGCCCCTCGGGCCGACGCTCCTCGATGAGCACGAAAGAGCGGTCGAAGGCCATGACCTTGTAGCCCGCTGTGCCGGCCTCGCCCTGGTAGCGGTGTCCGCGCTCGAGAACGACGAAGCGGTCCCCCCGCTCATCGACGTGGGTGTAGCCCTCTTCGGCTGCGATGACGGTCAACCGGCCGTTCTCCTCCGAACTCACAAAGACGTTCTGGACCTTGCCGTCCTCGGAGGCGCCGGATTCCACGAACAGCACGCGCTGCTCCCCCGACGATTCTCGAAACACGCCAGGCGCGATCCGTGCCGTGTCGTCGCGGGCATCGAGTTCGGCCCGAAACTGTTCGCTCTTCATGTTCGCCCACGGGGTCACCACCAGGGTCATCCCGGCGATGATCGCCACCATGGGCAACGCGAACTGCAGGACCGGCCGAATGAATGCGGTCAGCGGAACGCCCGACGCGAACCATACGACCATCTCCGAGTCGCGATAGGAGCGACTGAGCGATAACAGCACGGCAATGAACAGCGTCAGGGAGAGGACGACCGGCACCTGCGCCAGCGCGCCGAAACCGATCAGCGCCAGCACGGCATCGGCCGGCACGCGCCCCCCCGCGGCCTGGCCGAGCATCCGGATCAGCACCGTCGTGATCAGGATTGCGAACAAAGCCACGAACACGCCGACCGCAGCATGGGCGAATTCGCGCTTGACAGCGCGTCGGAAGATCATTGCGCGAGAAGCACCAGGAGGATCGAAAGTCCGTTTTGACGGGCTTGTCGCGATAAGGCCATAATCGAACCGGCCCCACGCAACATGGAATATCAGGAGAAGCGAGTGGAATTTACCATAAAGACCGGCACCCCGGAGAAGCCCGGCGCGGGGACCGTCATCGTCGGCGCCTTTGCGGACGGCGCGCTGAGTCAAGCAGCCAAGGTGCTGGACAAGGCTTCCAGGGGCAAACTGTCCGCCATCGTCAGCCGAGGCGATCTCGATGACCGCGCCGGCGCCCTGCTCACGATCCCGGACCTGCCCGGAAGCACCGCCGATCGCGTGATCGTCGCGAGCCTGGGCCGCCAGGAGGACTTCTCCGAAAAGATGTGGCGCGATGCCATACACGCCGTGGGCAAGGCACTTGCCACCGCACCGGCGGGAGACGCCGCGATCTGCCTGGCCGACGTCGCCGTGCCCGGGCGCAAGCTGGAGTGGGCCCTGCAACAGACGGCCCGCATCGTGGCCGACGCGGCGTACCGCTACGACACCACGAAGCGACCCAAGAAGGACGAGCGCCCACGCGGCGCAAACCGAGTGACGCTGCTCACGCGCCACAAGATCAATGACGCGATGGAGTCGGCCGTCCGCCATGGGCAGGCGATCGCCGAAGGCATGGGACTCACACGCGAACTGGGCAACCTCCCCGCCAACCTGTGCACGCCCGCCCACCTTGCCGATACCGCGCAGGATCTAGGCAAGAAATTCAAGTTCAAGGTCGAGGTACTCGAGCGCAAGGACATGGAAAAACTGGGTATGGGCGCCCTGCTATCGGTTGCGCGCGGCTCGCACCAGCCGCCCAAGCTCATCGTGATGCAGTACCGTGGCGGCAAGGCGAAGGACAAGCCCATCGTGCTGGTCGGCAAGGGCGTCACCTTCGACACCGGAGGGATTTCGCTCAAACCGGCCGCGGAAATGGACGAAATGAAGTTCGACATGTGCGGCGCCGCCAGCGTGATCGGAACCTTCCACGCGGTCGCGCGAATGGCCCTGCCGATCAACGTCGTCGGCATCGTGCCAGCCACCGAGAACATGCCGGGCGGCGCAGCCACCAAACCCGGCGACGTCGTCACCTCGATGAGCGGACAGACCATCGAAGTCCTGAACACCGACGCCGAGGGGCGGTTGATCCTGTGCGATGCGCTCACCTATGCCGAGCGCTTCAAACCCGCCTGCGTCATCGATATCGCGACCCTCACCGGTGCCTGCATCATCGCACTGGGCAAGGTCCCGAGCGGCCTGATGAGCAACGACGAAGACCTCGCGCGCGAATTGCTCGAGTGCGGCAATCGCTCGGGCGATCGGGCCTGGCAACTGCCGCTCTGGGACGAGTACCAGGAGTTGCTGAAGAGCAACTTTGCCGACATGGGCAATATCGGCGGACGCTATGCCGGTGCGATTACGGCGGCATGCTTCCTGTCTCGCTTCACCAAGTCCTACACCTGGGCCCATCTGGACATTGCTGGCACCGCATGGCTCTCGGGAGATGCGAAGGGTGCCACCGGGCGCCCGGTGCCCTTGCTGAGCGAGTTTCTGCTCCACCGAAGCGGAGTCGCAGCGAGGTGATGCGTGACGCGCGTCCGCTTCTACCATAACGCGCGGGACGCCGTGGCGCTCGCCTGCGAACTGGTCGCAAAGGCCTACGCGGGCGGGCGCCGGATTGCGGTGCGCCTGCCCGACCCCGGATCGGCTCGACGGCTCGACCAGATGCTGTGGAGTTTCGACCAGCTTGCCTTCATCCCGCACGTTCCGAGCGATTCGCCGCTGGCGGCGGAGACCGCGGTCGTTCTGGGCCATGCCGGCGATGGAGAGCACTGGCCCCACGAAGACCTGCTGTTCAATCTGGCCCCCGACGTTCCACACGCCTTTGACCGCTTTCGCATGCTGGTCGAGGTCGTCGGCCAGGGGGATGACGAACGGAATCCGGCACGCGCGCGCTGGATGCAATACAAGGCGGCCGGCCTGTCCCTGGAAGCGTTCGACGCCGAACGTCGGGAGGCGATATGAAGGACTGGCGAGCCCCGCGCAGGATCGACCCGGAAGAAGAACTCCGCGAAGCGGACCTGCTGCTGCGCAAGGCCGACGCCCTGCTGAGGCGGCATCAGGTGCCGTCGCCTCCTGCGGCCGCGGGTACCGCACCCGACGATCTTCCCTTGCTCACCGACATTGTCGAGGACCTGGCGTTCGACTCCCAGCCTGTTGCCGAACCGGTCGTCTCCGGCGGGGAGCCACAAGTGGCGAACGGCGTGAAACTGGCCGAACTGCTCGTCGACCTGGACACCGAAATCGCCCGCGAGATCGAGTCGTGGTTCGCCAACGAGTTGCCCCAACTCGTTGCCGGAGAACTCGACCGCTTTTCCGAGAACCTACGCAGGGAGGCCCTTGCGCACATGCGCGCGACGCTCGTTCCGGCACTGTCCGAACGGATCGCGAATCGGCTCGATCGCAAGGATCCCGCCGACTGACGTCGCTTCCTTCAGCCTTTCAGGGCGGTTTCGTGGGCACCGGCAAGGGCCGCCCACTGCGCATTGTCGAAGACCTTCTGGCGCCGCTGCAACTGCTCCAGGTCATGACCTGCAGCCATCCGCGCCGTCAGGCGTCGGCGCATCTTTTCGAGGTCGATCAGCGCCACTTCGGGACGATTGCCCTCCCAGCGAACCATCACGTGCTTGTCGTAGAGGCTGCTGTGCTGCAGGCGCGCACGATGCAGGATCCCGAGACAGCGGCCCAGTGTCTGCGCCAGCGCGAGCTTTCGTTCGGGAGTCTCGCCGGCCTGCTCGGACAAGGCGACAAACCCTTCCAGATTCTTTGTCACGAGCACCGCCTCAGTGCCTTGCGGCGTCTTGCGCACACCGTGGAACACCGGCTCAGGCACCCGGATCCCGATCTCGCGCAAGGCACCCAGGTAGTGCCATTCCCGGCTTGCGGTCGGCCATCCGAAGGGGTGGGAAAGCGTCCGGCACAGGTGGTTGCGCTGGCGCTTGACGTAATAGAGCCGATCGTCCAGCGTTGATCGCAACATCCCG
The DNA here is from genome assembly GCA_050486545.1 of Rhodocyclaceae bacterium. Lineage (GTDB taxonomy): Bacteria > Pseudomonadota > Gammaproteobacteria > Burkholderiales > Rhodocyclaceae > DAOMNN01. Next base: position 11,627 of record JBJHDM010000003.1, read on the forward strand.
CTCCAGCCATTGCGCCGTTCATTGGGGGGTTCGACCCATTCACCGGCCACGGTCCACCAGTAGCCGAAGTCGCGTTCGCTCATCGCCGATCCACTCGCCTGAAAAATCCTGGGCGCAATGCTAGCACTGTCGGCCCATCCAGGCGGAAGGATCGAGGCAAGGCCGCGCGCCGCATCCGCTATAATTATTGTTTTGCCTGAACCGACCCGAACGATCATGGAACTTGCCAAGAGCTTCGAACCTGCCGCCATCGAGGCGCGCTGGTACCCCGAATGGGAATCGCGCGGATACTTCGCTGCCGGTGTAGACAGGTCCAGGCCCGACGCCTTCTGCATCCTGCTGCCGCCGCCGAACGTGACCGGCACGCTGCACATGGGGCACGGCTTCAATCAGACCATCATGGACGGCCTGACGCGTTACCACCGGATGAAGGGCGTCAATACGCTCTGGCAGCCCGGTACCGATCATGCCGGCATCGCCACGCAGATCGTCGTCGAGCGCCAGCTCGATGCCCAGGGCGTGACGCGTCATCAGCTCGGACGGGAGAGGTTTCTCGAGAAGGTCTGGGAATGGAAGGAGTTCTCGGGGGGGACGATCACGCGCCAGATGCGCCGCATGGGCACTTCGCCCGACTGGACGCGCGAGCGCTTCACGATGGACGAGGGTCTGTCGAAGATCGTCACCGAAACCTTCGTGCGCCTCTACAACGAAGGCCTCATCTATCGCGGCAAGCGGCTGGTCAACTGGGATCCGAAACTGGGCACCGCCGTCTCGGACCTCGAAGTCGTCTCGGAAGAGGAGGATGGCTTTCTGTGGCACATGCTCTATCCGTTCAGCGACGGACCGATCGACGGACTTCGCGGCCTCACCGTGGCCACGACGCGTCCGGAAACCATGCTCGGCGACGTCGCGGTCATGGTCCATCCGGAAGACGAGCGCTACGCCCACCTCATCGGCAAGTCGGTGCGCCTGCCCCTTTGTGACCGGGACATTCCGATCATCGCCGACGAGTACGTGGACCGCGAGTTCGGGACCGGTTGCGTCAAGGTCACACCCGCACACGATTTCAACGACTACGCGGTCGGACTGCGCCACAAGCTGCCGATGATCAGCATGCTGCGCCTCGATGCCCATGTCGGAGACGACATGCCCGAGCGCTACCGAGGACTGGACCGGTTCGAAGCCCGCGAGATCATCGTCCAGGACCTGGAGGCGCTTGGCCTGCTCGAAGGCATCAAGCCGCACAAGATGATGGTGCCGCGCGGCGACCGCACGGGAACGGTGATCGAGCCGATGCTCACCGACCAGTGGTTCGTCGCCATGACCCGTCCCGGATCCGACGGCAAGAGCATCACCGAAAAGGCGCTCGAATGCGTCGCCTCGGGCGAGATCCGCTTCTACCCGGAGAACTGGGTCAACACCTATAACCAGTGGCTCAACAACATCCAGGACTGGTGCATCTCGCGCCAGCTCTGGTGGGGGCACCAGATCCCGGCCTGGTATGCCGACGAAGACGGCGACTCGCGCGTCTGGGTCGCGCACGACGAGGAAGAAGCCAAGACCCTGGCCCGGGCCGATGGCTATACCGGCCGCCTGCGTCGCGACGAGGACGTGCTCGACACCTGGTATTCGTCCGCACTGTGGCCGTTCTCGACCCTGGACTGGACTCCGGAATGGCCTGCGAAGTCGAACGATGCCCTGGACCTGTACCTGCCCTCGTCCGTGCTGGTGACCGGGTTCGACATCATCTTCTTCTGGGTGGCGCGAATGGTGATGATGACCAAGCACATCACCGGTCGGATCCCCTTCCGGCACGTCTACGTGCACGGCCTCATCCGCGACGCGGAGGGCCAGAAGATGTCGAAGTCCAAGGGCAACGTGCTCGATCCGATCGACCTGATCGACGGTATTTCGGTCGACGACCTCGTGAAGAAGCGGACGTTCGGGCTCATGAACCCGAAGGACGCACGGAACATCGAGAAGAAAACCCGCAAGGAGTTTCCGCAAGGCATCCCGGCGTTCGGCACGGATGCGCTGCGATTTACCTTCGCGTCGCTGGCCACCCCGGGGCGCGACATCAAGTTCGATCTGTCGCGCTGCGAAGGCTATCGCAACTTCTGCAACAAGCTGTGGAACGCCACCCGGTTCGTGCTCATGAACACCGAAGGCCAGGATTGCGGCCTCCAGGGCCAACCGGGCAGTGAGTGCTGCGAGCCCGGACACCTCGATTTCTCGTTCATCGACCGCTGGATCGTTTCGCGCCTGCAGCGCACCGAAGCGGACGTCGCAGCGCACTTCGCCGAATACCGCTTCGACCTGGTTTCCAAGTCCATCTATGAATTCGTCTGGGACGAATACTGCGACTGGTACCTGGAACTGGCCAAGGTGCAGATCCAGAACGGCACCGAGGCGCAACAGCGTGCCACCCGGCGCACGCTGCTGCGCGTGCTCGAGACGGTCCTGCGCCTCGCGCACCCGCTCATCCCCTTCATCACCGAAGAACTCTGGCAGACCGTCGCACCGCTGGCCGGGCGCAAGGACACGACGAGCATCATGCTGTCGCGCTACCCGGAGGCGGATCCGGGCCGGATCGACCCCGCTTCGGAGTCGCGGATGGCCGAGTTGAAGAGCCTGGTTCAGGTCTGCCGAAACCTTCGTGGCGAGATGGCGATCTCGCCGGCCCAGCGGATTCCGCTCGTGATTGCCGGCGAGCGCTCCGACCTGGGCGGCCTGACACCCTATCTCACCGCGCTCGCCCGCCTGTCGGACGTGGAGATCGTCGAGGAGATCGGCGAAGACGAACTGGCACCGGTTGCCGTTGCCGGGCGCTCCAAACTGATGCTACGGGTGGAGATCGACCTCGCGGCCGAGCGCGAGCGGCTTGCACGCGAGGTCGACCGACTCGAGTCGGAGATCGCCAAGGCCAACGGAAAACTGGGCAACGCCAGCTTCGTCGAACGGGCTCCGGCAAACGTGGTGCAACAGGAACGCGAGCGACTGGCCGGATTCACCGAATCGCTGGACAAACTCCGACCGCAACTGGAGAAACTGATGGCCCGCTGAGCCGACGGATGGGCAGGACCGTCCGGCGGCAAGCCCGGATCCGCGCAAGGCATGGCCCGTGCGCGGACCGTTCGGCCGCCTACTTGCGCTTGAGAAAGAACTCGAAAGCCTTGTCGGCCGTTTCGTGCTGGCTCAGCAACTCGTGCCCGGTCTGCTTCGCGAACGCTTGGAAATCCTTCACCGAGCCGGGATCGGTCGCGATCACGTGAAGCGTCTGTCCGGGCTCCATCTCGGCCAGCGCCTTCTTCGCGCGCAGGATCGGAAGCGGGCAACTCAACCCGCGTGCATCGACTTCCTTGTCGAAATTCATGCTTCACTCCCCTTTTGGTAGCATCGGCATAGTCTACACTGCCGCGAACGACTCTAACGTCGCGCTTCCTCGCGGCGCAGCCGCTCCTCCTCCTTCAGTTCGCGCATCCGGGCATCGATGGCCGAAAGCTCGAAGAAGTCGCCATCGCCCGCACGACGGGCAAGATCCAGCTGCTCGATCGCGGCCGGGATACTGCCGCGCATCGCATACACTTCCGCCTGAGCCCGGTGGTAGGCACTCATGCGCCCGAGCTCGGCCTCCGAACGGGACGACAGCACCCACATGTGCACGTCCTGACGGTCACGCAGGACACCGGCCCGTGCCAAGGCAGCCGCCTCGGCGACCTTGCCCGCCTGTAGATGCGCCTCGATCCTCAGGTAGTGCAGTGCCCGATAGTCGGGCACTGCCTTCAATCCCGATTCGGCGATTTCGATTGCACCCAGCGGATCGCGCGCAGCAAGCCGGACCTCCGTAGCCAACGCCGCGACGAACGGGGATGGCTCGGCCAACGGATCCAATGCTTCGACCACTTTCGACGCGGCATCGATTCTGCCCGCACGCAGCAAGGCGCGACCGAGGGCGTATCGGGTGGGCACATCCGTGGCGCCCTGTGCCACAAGGGCTTCAAACTCGCGAACGCGGTCGACGGCGGGACCAGCCGACGCGCGCAGTTTCGCGCGGACGAAGGCGAAATCCGGCGAATCGGGGACCTGACGGTAGCGCATCTGGTCGACGCGGTTGCTCATGTCGGCGATCCGCTCCTCGGTCAGCGGGTGCGTACGCAGGTATCCCGGAGCATTGTTCTCGTACAGGCGGGTCGAACGCTGCAGACGCTCGAAGAAGCTCGGCTTGCCTCGCACGTCGAACCCGGCGCGTTCCATGATCTGCAGGCCGATACGGTCGGCCTCCCGCTCGAATGCGCGCGTATAGCCAAGTTGCGACTGGATGACGCCCGCCTGCCCGGCCGCGAGTGCGGCCTCGCTCACCTGGGAGTTGCTGCGTGCGGCAAGGATGGCCACGAGCAGCGAAGCGAGCATCACCATACTGGCCTGGCCCTGCCGCCCAAAGAGCTGGGCGATGTGGCGCTGCGTGACGTGAGCGATCTCGTGACCCAGTACCGCGGCCAGTTCGGATTCCGATGAAGCGGTCAGGATCAGCCCGGTATGCACGCCGATGTATCCGCCCGGCAACGCGAACGCGTTCAAGGTCGGATCATCGATGACGAAGAATTCGAAACTCCGGTCGGGCTGGTCGCTCGCAGCCACGAGCCGCCCCCCGATCCGGTTCAGGTAGCCCTCGACCTCCGCGTCGTCGAGATAGGACGGGTCGCGCCAGCGGATCTCCTGCATGATGGACTGCCCCAGGCGCTGTTCTGCCAGAGGCGACAGGTCGGACGACGCGACATCTCCGAGATCGGGAAGATTGGCCGCGGACGCCGTGACCGTGAGCGCGGCGCATAGGAAAACGAGAAAGATTCGCTTGATCATCGGATGCTATGATATCCGTTCCATCGATTCCGTTCCGCGTCCGTGTGTATCGGTCTGTCGCCCACGGGCGCGCCCCGCGCGCATGACTGCTTCCTTGACCCACTTCGATTCGCAGGGACAGGCCCACATGGTCGATGTGGGCGACAAGTCCGAAACCCGTCGCGTGGCCGTCGCACGCGGCAGCATCACCATGCTGCCGGAAACGTTCGCGATGATCCGCACGGGCTCGGCCAGCAAGGGCGACGTCCTCGGTATCGCCCGAATCGCCGGCATCCAGGGGGCCAAGCGCACGAGCGACCTCATCCCGTTGTGCCATCCCATCCCGCTGACCCGCGTGGCCGTCGATTTCGATCTCGACGAGGACACCAGCACGATCGCCTGCTCGGTCACCGCGGAGACGGTCGGGCGTACCGGGGTCGAAATGGAGGCCCTGACCGCGGTCAATGTCGCCCTGCTCACGATCTACGACATGTGCAAGGCCGTGGACCGCGGCATGCAGATGCACGGCATCGGCCTGCGCGAGAAGATGGGCGGCAAGTCCGGGCACTGGATCGCCTGAGAAACGGCCGGACTTCGGGCAGTTCACGGACGGATCCGCGAATGCGCCTGTTACTGATCGAAGACAACCGCGACATCCTCGCCAACCTCGCCGATTATCTTGCGCTCAAGGGCTATTCGGTCGATTGCGCCCAGGACGGGCTCACCGGCCTGCATCTGGCCGCAACGAACGCCTACGACCTGATCGTCCTCGACATCATGCTGCCCGGCATGGACGGGTACGCCCTGTGCGCCCGCCTGCGCGAAGGCGAGCGCAGCGCAACCCCCGTCATCATGCTCACTGCACGCGACGCCCTCGACGACCGACTGCAGGGATTCCGGACCGGTGCCGACGACTATCTGACCAAACCCTTCGCACTGTCGGAACTCGCTGCCCGTATCGAAGCCGTACTGCGGCGCGCGCGGGGCTCCGTCAAACGCGAACTCGCCGTGGCCGACCTGCACTATGACCTCGACACGCTGGAAGTGCATCGAGCCGACCGACCCATCCATCTCGGACCGACCGGGCTCAAGTTGCTCGAAATCCTGATGCAGCGAAGCCCGGCAGTGGTTCGGCGCGATGAACTCGAAGCGGTGCTGTGGGGTGACGAGCCACCCGATTCGGACAGCCTGCGCAGCCACATCCACAGCCTCCGACAGCTCGTGGACAAACCGTTTTCGATCAAGCTCCTGCACACCGTGCACGGCGTCGGTTACCGCCTTTCTCCCTCCGACGATGAAGAGCCGCCGCAGTCATAGCCTCCGAAGGCGCATCGTCATTGCATTCACGCTGATGACGGTGGTCGTCGCCGGGCTGTTCGCGGTCGGGCTGACGATCGCCATCGATCAGGTCGAATCCGACCTGGCCGGAGAATCAATGCAGCGCCAGCTCGCGGTCATCCTGGCCACACGCGAGGAAGGTCACCGTGTGCACCTCGACCCCTACACCCGGTATTACAACAATGGACCGGACGGGTACCGCAACTGGCCGAGGTGGCTTGACACGTTCGACGACGGCTTCCACGACCCCAGGATCGAACCGGACGAAATCCATGTCTTCCTGCATACGGAAGGCAACGTTCGCCATGCGCTGGTCACGACGCTGGAAGTCTACGAACGGCGCGAGGAACTGCTCGAGGCGATCGCGCTGATCGGCTTTCTGGCCAGCGTGGCGGCGGCGCTGGTACTCGGGCTGTTGATGTCGCGCAGGGTGATCGCCCCGGTCATCCGGCTGTCGCGTCAGGTTCAGCACCGCGACCAGTTGCTGCCGCTCGCACCACCATTGGCGCCCGATTATGCCAATGACGAGGTCGGCCGGCTGGCGGCCGCATTCGACCATACGCTCGGGCGCTTGCGCGAAGCGCTCGATCGGGAGCGGATGTTCACCAGTGACGTCAGCCACGAGTTGCGTACGCCGCTGATGGTGATCGCGAGCAGTTGTGAGTTGCTGCGTGAGAAGGGCCTGAGCGATGCCGGCCGAAGCTCGCAGCTCGAACGCATCGAGCGTGCCTGTTCCGAAATGCGCGAACTGGTCGAGACCTTTCTGCGGCTTGCGCGGGAACCTTCCGGACGCGACGCCGTGGCAGGCACGACGCTGCATGCGGTCGCCGAAGAGCAGTTCCGACACTGGCAACATGAAGCCGCCCTCAAGCAGATCGAACTGCGGCTCATCGTCGAATCGGGCGACGAGAGCCTGTACCCCGGCCCCTTGCTGCGAACGGTCCTGTCCAACCTGTTGCGCAATGCACTGCACTACACCGACCGGGGATTCGTCCATCTGGTCCTACGCCGTGGGGGTTTCAGCGTCGCGGATTCGGGCGTCGGCATCCCCGAGCACGAGCGCGATCGCGTGTTCGCCCCGTTCGCGCGCGGAGACGCGAGCCGCGGAGATGGGGTGGGGATCGGCCTGTCACTGGTACAGCGCATCTGCGCGCGCGAAGGCTGGACCATCCACCTCGATTCGCACGCCCGGGGCGGCTGCGAGTTCCGCGTCACATTGGACGACGTCGGGCAGGACCCGCCCACTACGGCATAAACCACCCCCACCCCACGGTCCCCCACTCAGGGACTACGCGGAATACGGGTTTCACGTTTTCTTCACGTCGTCCCGACATTCTGTTGACGCGTGCGCGCATAGGCTATGCCATCTTCAAGACCGGCGAGCCAACCATGCCCCACGAAGCCTCAAGCCCCATTGAACTCGAGTTCTCGTCCAAGTACGACCGCAAGCATGCCGAGCAGTATCTGCGCAAGCATCGCCACGGTCTGCAGCGACGACTGTCCAATCTGCGCGACCTGCAACTCGCACGCAAGGCACTCGCCCTGGCAGGCGATCCGACGCTCGTTCTCGACCTGCCGTGCGGCGCGGGGCGATTCTGGCCGGTGCTCGCCGAGCATCCTCAGCGTGTCATCCTCGCAGGCGACAACTCGGCCGACATGCTCGCAGTCGCAACCGCCTCCCAGGCTCCGGAAATCGTCGCCCGCATACGCACGTTGCAAACCTCGGCCTTCGACATCACGCTGCCCGACCGATCCGTAGACGCGGTCTTCTGCATGCGGTTGTTGCACCACATCGGCGATCCCGCCCATCGCCTGTCGATGCTGAAGGAGTTCCATCGCGTCACACGCGACAGCGTCATCCTTTCGCTATGGGTCGACGGCAATTACCAGGCGTGGAAACGGCACAGACTCGAAGCCCGGCGCGAGCGAACCCACCGCAAGGCCTACCAGAACCGCTTCGTGCTGCCCGCTTCTCAGGTCGAACGGGAGTTCGCCGAGGCCGGCTTCACGATCTCCGGACGACTCGACTTCCTGCCGCTGATTTCGATGTGGCGGGTCTACGTCCTGCGCAGGTCGGACGCCTGATGATGTCTTCGCTGCGCCTGGGGCGACCCCGTTCCGCTCGGGTCGCGAGCGACGCAGCATCCGACGACCGCATCATCGTCGATCGTCTGGGGCATTTCCTCGGTCCCTATCTGCCGCTGGCGGCCATGATGGTCGCCGGCCTTCTCCTGCTGTCCGTTTCGCGAATTGCCCTGATGCTGTGGCAATGGGACCGTGTAGCCGCAGCCGGCATCTGGCCCGAAATGCTGATCCAGGGCGTGCGCGTGGACCTCATCCAGCTCGGTCTGCTCGTGATACCACCGGTACTGCTCGCCCCGATCCTCGCCACCGGTTTCGGCTGGGCCGTGTGGCGGCGCCTGACCTACTTCTGGGCCATCCTCGGTCTCGCACTGTTGCTCTTCCTCGAGGTCGCCACCCCTCCCTTCATCACCGAGTACGACGTGCGGCCCAACCGCCTCTTCGTCGAGTACCTGAAGTATCCGCGTGAGGTGTTCTCGACCTTGTGGGGCGGATTCCGCCTGCAGTTCTTGGGGGGGGTCCTGGCGACCGTGATCGGCATCCGGGCTGCGGGACGGTGGCTGCGACCATGGCTGGATCAGCCGCGCCACTGGGCAACGTGGTTGGTGTGGCTGACCTGGCCCTTGGTCGTGCTCGTGCTCGCCTTCGCGATCCGATCGAGCACCGATCACCGGCCGGCCAACCCGGCGCTGTTCGCGCTCACTCCGGACACCCTGGTCAACAGCCTGATCCCGAACTCGACGTGGTCCGTCGCCCATGCGATCTACAACCTCAAGCACGAAGCGCGATCGAGCGAGATCTACGGCAAGATGGATGCCGACGCCATGCTTGCGGTCGTCAGGGAGACCCGTCTGGCCTTCGATGCCGCAACCGAACTGACCCCCACCGACACGCTGCCGACGCTCTCCAGGCAGAAGCCGACAATGACCCGCCCGCGTCCGCTGAACCTCGTCATCGTCCTCGAAGAGAGCCTCGGCGCAACCTTCGTCGAGTCGCTCGGCGGCATCCCGGTCACGCCGGAACTGGAGCGACTCAAGGACCACGGGTGGTGGTTCGAGCAGCTGTATGCGACCGGCACACGCTCCGTGCGGGGCATCGAGGCGGTCGTCACCGGCTTTCCGCCGACCCCGGCACAAAGCGTGGTCAAGCTGTCGCTGTCGCAGCAGAACTTCTTCTCGCTCGCAGCATTGCTCGCGCGCGAGGGCTATCACACCGAGTTCATCTACGGGGGGGAATCGCACTTCGACAACATGCGCAGCTTCTTCAAGGGCAACGGCTTCAAGGCGGTGATCGACCAGAACGATTATCCGGCACCGGTCTTCAAGGGAAGCTGGGGAGTGTCCGACGAGGATCTGTTTACCCGCGCCCAAGAGCAGTTGCGCAGCCACCACGAGAGCGGGCGGCCATTCTTCACGCTGGTTTTCACGTCCTCGAACCATTCACCCTTCCAGTTCCCAGACGGACGCATCGAACTGTACGACGCCGACAAGGCGACCGAGAACAACGCGGTCAAGTACGCCGATTACGCGCTGGGTCGATTCTTCGAACAGGCACGGGCGAGCGACTACTGGGACGACACGCTGTTTCTCGTCGTCGCCGACCACGACATCCGCGTGCGTGGCGACACCCTGGTCCCGATCGAGCGCTTCCACATCCCCGCGCTGATCCTCGGGGCCGACCTCGAGCCGCGCCGCATCCGCTCTGTCGCCAGCCAGATCGACCTGCCGGTGACGCTGCTGTCGCTGATGGGAATCGAAGCCGTGCACCCGATGATCGGCCGCGACCTCAGCCGTGAAGCGGACGATGCTCCAGGCCGGGCGATGATGCAGTACGAGCAGAACTACGCCTGGATGGAAGGCAACGAAGTCGTCGTGCTGCGCGAGGACAAGCCGCCTGCGTTCGGTCGCTACGACCCGCAGGTCAAACGCCTCGACGAACCGCGAACGGTCACCGATCCGGAAAGGCTCGCCCAGCGGGCGCTCGCCCATGTCCTCCTGCCCGCCTGGCTCTATCGCGAGCAGCGCTACCGGCTGCCCGAGGACGCACCACGCTAGGCCTGTTCCCATACGCACGGCAGAATTGCCATGGCGTATGAGAACAGGCCCTGGGTGCGGCAATTGGCCGCACTACGTGACCGGCCGGTTTTGATCGAGACCAAATCGGGGATAGCTGCCGGCTGCTAACCTGCGATCCGTCATGATCGCAAGCTTCACACGTCTACGACATTCCCGTTTCGCCCGTGGGCTGGCCCTGCTGGCCCTGCTCGCACATCTGGGACTGGGCATCGCCAGCGGCGCCCACCACGCGCGCATGCTGGCGAACGGCCTGGATACCTGGGCGGAGGTGTGCACGCCGTTCGGAATCGAACGTCTACCGTTGTTCGACGACCGTGATCCATCCATACCGGATGCCCCGTCGGTCGACGTCCGGCTCGCCGACTGCGTGGTCTGCGCCACTGCCGGCCTGCTCGCCGCTCCCCCCGGCGGACTGCCGACGGCCGGCGTTCCTGCCCACGACGCCGCGCCGCCCCCCTCGGCAACCCCGGCGTCGATCGCACCGCGCACCGAGTTGCGCCCACCCTCGCGGGCCCCTCCGTCCATCTCCTGAGCCGTTCCACCCCTTGCGTCAACGCCACGCCACCGATCCGTACACCGGGTCCGGCGTCGCCACGCGCCGTGCAAACGATCCGAACCGGCATCCCCGGATGCCACGAATTGCCAGGAAACCGACATGAACGAACACACGCTTCTCACCGGAGGCAGCCGCACCCGGCTCGCCCTCGCCATCGCCTTGCTGCCTTGGGCCGCGACGGCCGCAGCCCAGGAAACGACCCTCGCCCCCCAGGTCGTCACCGCAGCGCCGATGAGCGACCCGCTCACCGTCGTCACCGACCCCCGCGCCCCACGCCAACCGATTCCGGCACTGGACGGGGCCGACATCCTCAAGACCATTCCCGGGTTTACCGTGATCCGCAAGGGCGGCACCAGCGGAGACCCCGTGTTTCGCGGCATGGCCGGATCACGCCTGAACATCCTGCTTGACGGCGAACACATCCTCGGCGGCTGCGGCGGACGGATGGACCCCCCGACCGCCTATGTCTTCCCCGAATCCTACGATCGCATGACCGTGCTCAAGGGTCCCCAGAGCGTTGTCCACGGTCCGGGCAATTCGGCAGGCACCGTACTTTTCGAGCGCACCCGCACGCGCGTCGACACGGCGGGTGCGCAGGCAGGCGCCAGCGTCACGGCCGGCAGTTTCGGGCGGCTCGACCTGCTGGGAGATGCTGCCTACGCCACGCCGGACTGGTTCGTGCGCGGGACGGCGATACGCACGCGGGCAAGCGACTACAAGGACGGCGATGGCGACAAGGTACATTCCGCCTACAAGCGTTGGAGCGGCACGCTGGCGCTGGGCTGGACACCGGACGCGGATACCTTGCTTGAACTGACCTATGCCCGCAGCGACGGCGAGGCGGCCTACGCGGACCGAATGATGGACGGTTCCAGGTTCGATCGTGAGAACATCGGACTGCGTTTCGAGCGGCGCAATCTGTCCCCCGTGGTCGAGAAGCTCGAAGCCCAGGTCTATCGCAACTACATCGACCACGTCATGGACAACTTCACGCTGCGTGACGGCACGATGCCCGGCATGCGCAGGGTCAGCAACCCGGATCGCAAGACCTACGGCGGCCGGGTCGCGGCCGACCTGCGGGTGACCGTTGCATCCCTGCTCACCGTCGGCGCCGACGTGCAGAACAACGACCACACCGGTCGCATGGGCATGGGTGCCGATGCATGGTCCGCCTTCAAGGCGGCACCGCGCCTCACCGACGCCACCTTCCGCAACCGCGGGATCTTCGGCGAGCTGCGCCACGAGCTCAATGACCAGGATCGCCTCATTGCAGGATTGCGCGTCGATCGCTGGAAAGCGTCGGACAAGCGGCCGACCGGCGCCTGGGTGACCCGTGGGACCTCGCGCAGCGACACGCTGTACAGCGGCTTCGGAAGATGGGAACGCGATCTGCTGAACGCACCCGCCACGGTCTATGCCGGGCTGGGCCGCGTCGAACGCTTCCCCGACTACTGGGAGCTGATCTCGCAGAACAAGCAAAGCATGACCACCAACAGCGCGTTCCTGACCAAGCCCGAGAAGACTACCCAGATCGATGTCGGGATGAATTGGGACAGCGGTCCGGTATCGGCGTCGCTGTCGGCTTTCTACGCGCACATCGACGACTACATCCTGATCGACCACGTCTCCAAGGGCGGCGGGCTGGTCGCCGTGCGCAACGTGCGCGCCCGCACGGCCGGCCTGGAAGGCGGGCTCGCCTACCGCTTTGCGCCGAACTGGCAGGCCGATGCGTCGCTCGCGTGGGTGCACGGCCGCAACCGCAGCGACGGCACGGCACTCGCACAAATGCCGCCGCTCGAAGGGCGCTTCGGCCTGAACTGGGACAACGGCGTCTGGTCGGGCGGCGCGCTGCTACGCCTCGTCGCCCGTCAGAGCCGCGTCGATCCGGGCCGGGGCAACATCGTCGGCCAGGACATCGGCAAGTCCTCCGGATTCGGGGTGTTCTCGATCAACGGCGGCTACCGGCCGAACCGGCATACCACCGTTACGGCCGGCATCGACAACCTGTTCGACCGCAAGTACGCAGAGCACCTGTCGAAATCGGGCTTTGACGTACCGGACTACGTGGCCGACACACGCGTCAACGAACCCGGGCGCACGCTTTGGGTGAAGGCCTCGATCGCATTCGACTGAGGCCGCCGTTCCCGGGCGCCGCGCCGGATGCGCCGCCCGGTCTCAAAACGTCATCCGCCACGGCAACTCGCCCTGGATGAACAGCCGCGCCTCTTCCGAGGCCGGGCGGGCGAAGAAGCGCTGCACCGGGGCGCATTCGCGCACCCTTCCTGCGCTCATGAACACGACATCGTCGCCCAGGCGCGTGGCCTGCCCCAGATTGTGCGTGGTCATGACGATGCGGGTGCCGTCGGTACGGATCTCGCGCACGATGCGCTCGACTTCGGCCGTTGCCGACGGGTCGAGACTGGCCGTCGGCTCATCGAGCAGCAACAGGCGCGGCCGGGTCAGCCAGGCCCGGGCAAGCGCGAGTCGCTGCTGCTCGCCGCCCGACAGGTGGCGCGCGCTGTCGTGCCGGCGATGACCGAGCCCGATGCGCTCGAGCATCGCCTCGGCCCGCATGCGGCGCTCACACCGCGGTACGCCTTGGGGTTTCAAACCCACGGCAACGTTCTCCAGCACCGAGGCACGCAGCATCATCGGGTGCTGGAACACCATCATGACCCCGAAACGGGGTCGTCCGGTGCCGCCCCAGTCGATCGTCCCCGAGGTCGGCGGAATCAATCCGCACAGCGTGCGCAACAGCACGCTCTTGCCGGCGCCGTTGGGGCCGAGGACCATCGTGATGCCCTCGTCGCCCAGTTCCAGTTCGACGCTGTCCAGGACGGCACGACCGTTTGGTCGGAAGCTCAGGTCACGGATGCGCACCGGAAACATAGGCATCCTCCTATCCGAAGCGACGCATCGCCCAGGCCCGCATCGCGAAGGCTCCGGCGTTGAGCACGAGAATCACGACCACGAGCACGATGCCCAGCGCGATCGCCAGCGGGAGATCGCCCTTGCTCGTTTCCAGTGCGATCGCGGTGGTCATGACCCGGGTCGCCCGGTCGATGTTGCCGCCGACGATCATGACCGCACCGACCTCGCTCATCGCCCTTCCCAGGCCTGCCAGCACCGCCACGAGGAGGGAATGGCGACAGTCGTACAACAGCGTGGTGGCACTCTGCCACCACGTGAAGCGCATCACCTCGAGTTCCTCGGCGTAGCGCTGCCAGACATCCTCGACGACCTGGCGAGCGATCGCCGCCATCAGCGGAACCACCAGCAGCGTCTGGGCGATGACCATCGCGGTCGGCGTATAGAGCAGGCCGAAGCTGCCAAACGGTCCGGAGCGCGACAGCAGCAGGTAGACGACGACTCCGACGACCACCGCCGGCAGGCCCATCAGGCCGTTGAGCACGACCGCCGCCACGTTCTTTCCCGGAAAACGACCGATCGCGAGGCATGCGCCAAGCGGCAACCCGATCAGCGTTCCCAGCAGGACGGCGCTGCCACTGACCTGGAGAGAAAGCAGGACAATCTCCGCAACCGTCTCGTCGAAGCTCGCAAGCAGCGCGAAGGCATCGGAAAATGTGGTCGAAAAAGTCGGCATGGGCAGGAGGATAGCCCAGCAACCGTGCGTCGTGGCAGCGAAGTGCGGCCTTGACGAGCCGCCCGGTCAGCTCATCGCGCTTTTCCACGAGTCGGTAGCAAACGCCGTTGCGAACTCGTTCGCGGGCAAAGGCCGGCTGAACAGGTAGCCCTGTCCTTCGGCACAGCCTTCCCGGATCAAAAAATTGCACTGCTCCTGCGTCTCGATCCCTTCGGCGACGACATGCAGGCCGAGGCTTCGGGCCAGTGCGATGACCGCGCGGGTGATCGCCTCGTCGTTCGGGTCCTGCGGGATGTCGCGCACGAAGGACTGGTCGATCTTCAGCGTGTGGACCGGCAGGCGCTTCAGATAGGACAGCGAGGAATATCCCGTCCCGAAATCATCGATCGCGAGCGACACGCCGAGCGAGCGGATCTCGTCGAGGATCTCGATCGACCGTTCAGCGTGGCGCATGATGAAGCCCTCGGTGATCTCGAGTTCGAGGGCGGACGGCGGTAATCCGCTGCACTCGAGCGCCCCCCTGACCGCCTCGACGAGATCGCCACGCTCGAGTTGCTGACCCGACAGGTTTACGGCGATCTGTCGAATCTGCAAGCCGGTGTCCAGCCACTTGCGCGCCTGCCGGCAAGCCGCGGCCAGGACCCACTCCCCGAGCGGTACGATCAGGCCGGTTTCCTCCGCGAGCGCAATGAAGCGCTCCGGAGCAACGACTCCCGTTTCCGGATGATTCCAGCGCACCAGCGCCTCGGCGCCAACGACCTTCCGGGAAACCAGGTCGAGCTTGGGCTGATAGTAGACCTCGAACTGGTCGAGCTTGAGTGCCTGCCGCAGGCTGTTCTCCAGCAACACCCGCTCGAATGCGGTTCTCGTCAACTCCGCCGTATAGAACTGGTATCCATTGCGTCCGCGCGATTTGGCCTGATACATGGCCGCATCGGCGTTGCGCAGCAGCGTGGCGCCATCCTCGCCGTCGTCGGGCGAAATGCTGATCCCGATGCTCGCACTCACATGCATTTCGCGCCCTTCGACCACGAAGGGTTCGGCAAACGCGTCGACGACCTTGGCCGCAATCACACCGGCTCGCTGCGTGTCGGGGAGTTGCTCGAGCAGCAACGTGAATTCGTCTCCACCCAGACGGGCCACCGTGTCCTCGCTGCGCACCAGGGCCCGCAACCTTCTGCCCACTTCGATCAGCAACGCATCGCCGACCGGATGACCGAGGCTGTCATTGATGTTCTTGAACCGGTCGAGGTCGATGAACAGGATCGCCACGCAATGCCGTTCACGATGCACACGCTCGAGCGCGTGCTCGATGCGCGCCGAAAACAGCAGCCGGTTGGGCAACCCGGTGAGCGGGTCGTGGTGTGCCAGGTACTCGAGCTTTTCCTCGGACTGCTTGACCCGGCTGATGTCCGAGAAAACCGACACATAGTGGGTCACGCGGCCGGCCTCGTCGCGCACCGTACTGATTGTCTGCCACTCCGGGAACATGTCACCGTTTTTTCGGCGGTTCCAGATCTCTCCCCTCCAGTATCCCGCCTGATGGATCGCCGCCCACATCTCGCGATAGAAATCGGCCCCATGGCGCCCCGACTGAAGCATGCGGGGATTCTTCCCGAGCACTTCGGCCTCGGCATAGCCGGTCACTTCGGTGAACGCCGAGTTGACGGCGATGATCGCCCCCTCCACGTCGGTGATCATCACGCCTTCTCGGGTGCTCTCGAACACGGTCGCAGCCTGACGCAAGCGTTCTTCCGCGCGCAGCCGGAGCCGGATGTCACGAATCAGCGCCTGGATCCCGCCATCCGGCAGTGCTCTTGCATTGACCTCGACCGGCAGCACGCTGCCGTCCTTGCGCACGATGCGCCGTTGCATCAGCAGGGAGCCGCGCGCGCGGAGCTTGTCGAGTTGCAGCGGCGTACGCGCAAGATCGGCCGGATCGATAAACTGCTGGAGCGTCATTCCGATCAATTCAGCGCGCTCATAGCCGGAGATCTCGACCGCAGCGGAATTGCAGTCGGTGATCCGCCCATCGGGATCGGAAACGACCAGCCCGTCGGCGGCCTGCTCGATCAGGCCACGATAACGCAGCTCGCTTGCACGCACGCGATCCTCGGCCTCTTTGCGCTCCGTGATGTCGGCGATCATGCCCGCGAAGTGGGTCGGCTTCCCGTCCCTGGTGAAGAAGGTCTGCCCGCGACCATGGATCCATCGGTACCGTCCATCCTTGTGCGGCAGACGATACTCGGCATCGAACGGCACGCCGGTCTTCAGGGAAGCCTCGACCTTCGGCACCACGGTGTCGCGGTCGTCCGGATGCAGCCATTCGCGAAACTCGAAATCCGCCATCTCGCGCTCGCCATATCCGAGCAAGCGCTTGAATCCGGGTGCGAGATACACTTCGTTGCGCTCGATGTCCCAGTCCCAGATACCCGCCTGCGATCCGCGCACGGCACGATCGAAGCGCCCCTCACTTTGCCGCAAGGCCCGCTCGGCTTCGATGCGGGGGGTGATATCCGAGCGCAGCACGAGGGTTCCGCCTTCCTGCGTACGATACTCGTTCACCTCGATCCACCGCCCACCCTTCAGAGGATAGACAACAGGTCCACGCCAGGATTGGTGCCTCGCGATCCGATCGGCCAGCCAGGTCTCACGCTGTTCGGGAGGGACGTCGATCCATCCAGCATCGAGAAGCAGGCGATTCAGCTCCAGGAAGCTCAAACCCGGTCTCAGATGCTTCGCCATCGCACCAACCGAACGCCGATACGACGAATTGCTGAGAATCAGACGATCCTCGGAGTCGAACAGCAGCAAGCCATCGGAAACGCTCTCGATCGCATCGTGCAATCGCATCTGCAGCGACCGCGCCTTCTCTTCGGCCTCGATTTCCGCCGTGATGTCGCGCCCCACCCCCCGGTAGCCGAGAAAGGTGCCGTCGCTCGCGAACCGGGGCGTACCGCTGACCCGGATATGGTGTGTGCCACTTGCAAGGCGGATCCGGTACTCAAGGTCACGAAACGGCCGGTGCCGATCCAGATCCTCGAAGTGGCGTTCCCACTTCTCATCGATGTCCTCCGGAGCCATGCTCTCGCGCCGCGTCAGCCCGACCAGATGGGACGGGTCGATTCCGAGCGACTGGTGGATCGAATCCGAGAACCACGAGAACCGCAGATCCGGCCCCATCTCCCAAAACCAGTCGGAAGCGGAGTCGGCAAAATCCCGGAACCGACGCTCGCTGGCTTGCAACGTTCGTTCCAGATCGATGTATGTAGAGAGGTCCGTGAACACGCTGAGCGTACCGATTTCGCTCCCTGCATCGTCGGAGAGCGGCACCGTCGAAGCGTGCACCCACCGGATCGCACCATCCTTGCACCGAACCGCGGTCCGCGGCGCATCATAGGTGTTGTCCGTCAGAAAAGACTGAGCGTCGATCCCGACCAGTTCGTCGATCCGGTATCCAAGCAAGTCGGCGATGCGTTCGTTCGCAAAGCGAATGCGGCCGTCCGGATTGGCAATCCACATTCCCGCCGGCGAGGCCTCGACAATGCGGCGGTACTGACTCAATGAAGGCAAGGCGCGTTCAACCATCCGGAATACCGAGGCAGGCATGGGTTACGCCGCCTGAAATGACGACGGCTTTTCCGGATCAGTATAACGTCAGTCGTAGTCTTGAGGAACGCCGACAACACGCTTCGCTTCGCACTCTGGCACAGGAAAGCGGTTCGAACGTGCTCACCCGCCCCCACGCTGCATCGCCCGATCCAGGCGGCGCAGGAGATCCCGGCGGGCCGGTTCGCCATCCCCCTCGAAGCGGTAGCACGCACGCACGCGCGGCATGACCAGCCGGCCGAGACGCAGGGGCTCGACGGGGCATACGACGATCTCGAGAAAGACCTCGCCGTTGCACAGGCGATAATGCCCGTCGCCAATGCAACGCACGCCACGCGGCCAGGCCTTCAGGAGGTCTCGCTCGAATTGCGCCACCGACGCGCCGATCTCACGTTCGAAGACCTCCGGGACCGGAGCATCGGGAAACACCCGAGCTCACCCGCCTGCAATCGGCGGCCAGATCGCCAGTTCGTCGCCCTCGGCCAGTTCGCGTGTCGCGCGTTCGGACGGCGGCACGAACAAGCCGTTGATCAGGACCAGGTGCGCACTGCGCTCGGGCACCCGGAAGCGCTCGATCAGGTGCTGGACGGTCGTACCGTCCGGCACGTCGAGTTCGATGCGGTTGCCGGTGCGCTCGGTCGGCAGCAGATCGGTCAGCGACGCGAACAGCTTGAAGGCGATCTTCACGCCACCGCCTCCACTCAGCGCGCCAGTGCCTGCGGTTGCTGGCTGCGCGCAACGTAGGCGTCAACGAACTGCAAGGGCGATGCCAGCAGCCGCTCCCTCCAATCGCCAAGCCGCACCTGCCCCTGGATCAGGCCGCGCAGCGCGCCGACGTGCTCGGTGAGGCCGATCGCCGTCGCACCGATCAGCACATCGTTCCGGAACTGCAGGCTGAGGTAGCGATAGCGGTCCTCGTCGACCAGTTCGACGCCGCTGCCTCCGTTGTCGGACTCCGTGCCCCACCACTGCCCGAACGAGGACGAAATCAGACCCAGCGTGTTGAGTACGTTGACCGCGAGCACCCCCTTCATGCGGGTTTGCCGCCCGGCCATGTTGAGCGCCGCCACACGCGCCTGGTCGGCGGCATTGGGCTGAATCGCGGCAACCAGGTGCGCGCCGGAGAACAGGTCTGGCGCTTCGGCGACATCGCCTGCAGCAAAGATTCCCGGCACGTTCGTTTCCATCCGGTCGTCGACCAGTACGCCCTTGGCCACCTTGACCTGGGTTCCCTCCAGAAAACCGACATTGGGTGCCACCCCGGCCGACACGATGACGAGATCGCAGCCCACGACTTCCCCGGTCGACAGTTTCACGGCAAGCGGCAACTCGCCGCCCTGCCCGCGGTCGATCCGCTCGACACTGGCGGAGGTGACCACGCGGATGCCCTTGTTCTCGACCCAGCTCCGGATCATCGCGCCGGCCTTCGGCGTCATCATCCGGGGAACCATGCGATCACCCATCTCGACGACGGTCAGTTCCACACCGCGAGCGGCCAGCGACTCCATGATGATGCAGCCGATGAAGCCTGCTCCAAGCTGCAACACGCGCGAACCCGGGCGTGCCAGGCGGGCGATCGCACGGGCATCCTCCAGGGTCCAACAGGTCAGGACTTCGGGCAGGTCGATCCCCGGAATGGGCGGACGCACCGGATGCGAGCCGGTCGCAACCAGCAAACGGTCATAGGTCTCAAACTGTCCGTCGGCGAACAGCACCTTTCCCGCTTGCGTGTCGACGGATACCGCACGCCCCTGCATCTGACGCACCGCAAGACCGTCGAAATACCCGGGCGTCTTGCGCAGCCAGGTTCCGGACTCGTCGATGTTCTCCTCGAGCAGATATGGAATAGCCATGCGCGAATAGGGCGGAGAATCTTCGCTACCCACCAGGACGATTTCGTCGCTCGGCGCCGCATTGCGCAGCGCCTCGACCGCCACGACCCCTGCGGGGCCATTGCCGAGCACAAGGTGTTTCATCTGGATTCCTCATTGGCCATGGCGCCTGCCGCCCGCCCGGAGCGGGAGCAGGCGCGCCCGGCACGTCGTACCGGGCGATGACGGAACGGATTCAAAGCCCGAGGCGGGACAAGGTCTCCGGTGTCGGCTGGCCTTCAGGCGTCCAGCCACGCACGTTGTAATACTCGGGCAGCATCTTGTCGAGGCCGTTGACCAAGCCCTTGGCCGGTCCGGTCTTGGCCGGTTCGGTCGTCAGGCGCGGCGGCAGGTTGTCGTCCTTGCTGGTGAAGCCGGCCGCATTGTTGAACTGACGCTCCATGTTCCAGATGCGCTCGCCCACCTCGTTGAGTCGTTCCATGCTCCAGTCACCCTCGCACGCAGCAGCGATCTGCGGCTGCACGTCGGCGAGTGTCCAGGCGAACGACGTGAACACGCAGATCCCGGCCGAATCGAAGACCGCGGTCGCATCCTGGAAAGCCTTCACGAGATCCGCCTTACCTTCAGTCACGAGCGGGTCGGTCTTGACCGGGATGCCGAGCACTTCGGACGCGACGGTGTAGCCTCGCAAGTGACAAGCGCCCCGATTCGACGTCGCGTAGGCGAGACCCATGCCCTGGATGCCACGCGAGTCGTAGGCCGGGAACTCCTGGCCCTTCACGCTCATCGACAGCTCGGGCCGCCCGTACTTTTCGCACAAGCGCTTGGAGCCAAGCGCGAGTTCCTTTCCGAAGCCCTCGCCGAGTGCCGTCATTTCGGCCATCTTCGCCAGCGCCTCGGCGGAACCGAACGGAGACTCGATACCGATCTGCTCCTTCGTGAGCACACCGAGTTCATACAGCTCCATCGCCGCCCCGACGGTCGCACCGAACGAGATCGGATCCATGCCCTGCTCGTTGCAGACCAGATTCGCGTACTGCAACGCCTCGAGATCGCCGACGCCATTGGCCGCACCGAGCGCCCATGCGGCCTCGTACTCGAGGCCGCCCGAAGCCCCCCAGTACTTGGGACTGTTCTTCACCGTGAAATGATCCTTGTCGATCTGCGAGATACGCCCGCAGGCGATCGTGCAGCCGAAGCACGCGGCGTTGGTCACGAGGTGGGTCTTGCCGTCGCTGTCGCGCTTCTCGTGCATCGCTTCGGCGGAGATCTTCGATGCATCCTCGAACTGCACGTCGCGGTGGTTGCGCGTGGGCAACGCCCCGATCTCGTTGATGACGTTCATCAGCACCTGGGTCCCGTACTTGGGCAGCCCCTGACCGGTGACCGCATTGTCGGCGAGCACCTTCTTGGCCTCGGTCGCGGCCTGCATGAAAGCCGGAAAGTCCTTGATCCCGGCCACCCCGCGGGTACCGCGGATCGCTACCGCCTTGAGGTTCTTCGAACCCATCACCGCACCGACGCCGGAGCGCCCCGCCGCGCGGTGCAGGTCATTGACCACGCAGGCGAACAGCACCTGGTTCTCGCCCGCGACACCGATCGAGGAGATGCGGATCTGCGGATCCTGGTGCTGCTTCTTGATCGTCTCCTCGGTCTCCCAGCAGCTGCGCCCCCACAGGTGGGAGGCGTCGCGCAGTTCGGCCTGGTCGTTCTCGACGAACAGATAGACCGGCTTGGGTGAACGTCCCTCGAAGACGATCATGTCCCAACCGGCGAACTTCATCTCCGCGCCGAAGAATCCGCCCGAGTTCGAACACGCGATCGCACCGGTGAGCGGTCCCTTGGTGACGACCGTGTAACGGCCACCGGTCGAGGCCATCGTCCCGGTCAGCGGCCCGGTGGCCATGATCAGCTTGTTGTCCGGCGACAACGGATCGACCTTGGGGTCGATCTCGGAGACCAGATACTTGCTCGCCAGCCCGCGCGAGCCCAGGTACTCCCGCGCCCACTGCATGTTGAGCGCCTCTTCCGTGCAGGTCCCTGCCGTGAGGTTCACCCGCAGGATCTTTCTGTTCCATCCCATGATGCGCCTCCTTATGCCGCGGCCGCAGGCGTGTTGGCCTTTTCGGCCCAGGCCTGCATGCGATCGTATCCGGTCCAGTTCGCGTCGATATAGGTGATCGCGCCCGTCGGGCAGGCCCGCGCACAGGCCGGATCGCCATCGCACAGGTCGCACTTGTGCACCTTGCCGCTGACCTGGTTGTAGTTGATCGTACCGAACGGACAGGCGATCGTGCACACCTTGCAGCCCACGCAGGTGTCCTCGAACACCACCTTGGCGCCGGTGCCGCGATCCACCCGGATCGCGTCCACCGGACAGGCGTTCAGGCACCATGCCTCGGTGCATTGCGTACAGGTGTAGGGAACCTTGCGCCCCTCGTGCTCGAAATTGAATACCTTGATGAGGGATCTTGCTGGATTCATGACTCCGGTGTGTTCGTACGAGCACGCCATCTCGCATTGCAGGCAGCCCGTACATTTCACCGGGTCAATGTGAAGGGATTTCCACATCGATCGTCTCCTCCGTAATTGATTCGGCTTCGGGTTCGTTCCAACTCAAGCTCGGAGCCCGTCGCTGGAACGACGCGCTCCGCCATACCGCCAGGGGTCGGACAGGCCCCTATGCAAGCCAGTTCCTATCATAGTACGAATCGGATCGAGGGGCGTCTCCAGCCCGAAGCGGCATGCCATGCGCGAACGACCGGACACCCCGATCTGCTTCGCTCCCTTTCCCGGCCTAGCGTACCACCCGGTTGAGCACACACCAGTAGAGTTCGATCTGCTCGGCCACGTGCATGAATTTGCCGAAATCGACCGGCTTGACGATATAGGAATTGACGCCGAGATCGTAGGCGGCCTTCAGGTCGGCGTTCTCGTCCGAGGAGGTCAGCATCACCACCGGAATCCGTCGGAAGCGATCGTGCGCCTTCAGTTGCCGGAGGACCTCGAGGCCGTTGACCTTGGGCAGCTTGATGTCGAGCAGGATCACCGAGGGAACGGGCTCTCCGCCCTCCCAACGCCCGATGAACGCCAGTGCCTCCTCGCCGTCGCGTGCGACCTCGATCGGATTCGCGAGGTGCTTGCGCTGGAAGGCGCGGCGGGTCAGGTCGAGATCGACAGGATTGTCCTCGACCAGCAGGATGGGGGGCAGCAGGCTGTCCGTCGTCATCGTGGAAGCTCCAGATAGAAAGTCGCCCCCTCGCCGGGCGCGCTCTCGGCCCATATCCGGCCGCCCAGACGCTGAATCGCCTTCTTCACCAGCGCTAGACCGACTCCCGTGCCCGGGTACTCCTCGGCGCGATGCAGGCGCTGAAACATATCGAAGATGCGGTCATGATACTTCATGTCGAAACCGATCCCATTGTCCTTGACCCACAACAGCACGCGCTCTCCGTCCTCCCGCGCACCCAGCTCGATCCGCGCTTCGGCCTGTTGCCGCGTGAACTTGAGCGCATTCTCCAGCAGATTGCGCAGCACGAGCGTCAGCCCGTCCACATCGGAGGGGATTTCAATCAACGGTATCTTTCGATCGATCCGGACCGACCGGCCGTCCTCAACCCTCACGCCCGAGACGACGGCCTCACACAATGCGCTCAGATCGATCGCACACGATTCGAGCGTGCTCCGCTCCATGCGCGAGTAGGCAAGCATGTCCTCGATCAACTGGTGCATCTGCGCGACACCGCGTCGAACATTCGCCAGAAACTGCCGCCCATCGTCGTCGAGCCGGTCCCGGTAGTCCTCCAGCAGAATCTGCGTATACCCGTCGATCCCTCGCAAGGGCGCCTTCAAGTCGTGCGAGACAGCGTAGGAAAAGGACTCCAGCTCCCGGTTCGCGAGTTCCAGCTCCCGGGTGCGTTCGGCCACGCGCAGCTCCAGTTCGGCATTGAGTTGCTGCAAGGCCAACTCCGCCTCCTTGCGTGCAGAGATGTCGGTATGCGTCCCGATGATGCGCAACGGACTGCCATCCGGGGCGCGCTCGACGATCCGGCCGACCGAATAGATCCACTTCCACCCCCCGGCCGCGGTCCGCAGGCGGTACTCGATCGCGTAGTCGTCCGCAGCGCCTGCGAGGTAGGACTCGAGCCGCTCGATGACACGCTCGCGATCATCGGGGTGGATCCGTGCTCGCCATGAATCCCGCCCCTCCGCGAACTGCTCCGGATCGTATCCGAGCATGCGCGCATACTCGTCGCTGACCGTCATCGTTCCGCCCGACACGTCCGCATCGTAGAGTCCTTGCCCGGCAGCCTGCAAGGCCAGCCGCAGGCGTTCCTCGGACTCCCACAAAGCCTCCTGGATGCGCCGCTCGTCGGTGATGTCCACGCACGATCCGATATAACCGAGAAACTCTCCGTCGGCGTCGTAACGCGGCATACCCCGCTCGAGCATCCAACGGTATTTCCCGTCCGCGCGGCGCAGGCGGAATTCGGTCGAAAAGGCGCGCCGCTCGTAAAAGGAGGCGGTATAGACGCGAAAGCACATCTCCAGATCGTCCGGATGCACGCCACGGGTCCACCCGTCTCCGACCTGCTCGTCCAGGCTTCGACCCGTGAACTCCAGCCAACGCCGATTGAACCAGTCGCATCCCCGGTCCAGCCCCGCACTCCAGAACAGTACCGGTGAAGCGTTGGCCACCGTGTCGAGATGCTTCAGCAACTGCCGCTGCCGCTCCTCGAGCACCCGCCGCTCGGTGACGTCCTGCACCGTCCCGAGCGCCTCGAGCGCTCTGTGTTTCTCGTCAAAACGCACTTCAGCCCGTTCGCGAACCCACCGGACCTCGTTGCCCACGACGATTCGGTGCTCCATGTCGTAGGGCACGCCTTCGGCAAGCGTGGCCGCCCAGGCTGCGCGCACCGCATCCAGGTCGTCGGGGTGGAGGTGTCGCTCGAACTCCGCAATCGTCGGCGTGGTACCCGCCTCCACCCCGAAGATGCGGTACGTCTGCTCCGACAGCTCAAGCCGTCCCGTCCGAATGTCCAGGAACCAACTGCCGACCTGAGCAACGGTTTGCGCCCGATTCAGGGTTTCCTCGCTGCGCCGCAGATCGGCCTCGGCACGCTTGCGCTGCTCGATGTTGCGCACGGTCGCAAGCACCAGGACACTGCCTTCCACATCCGCCCGGCAAAGACTCACTTCCAGCCAAAGCAGTTCACCGCTGCGATGGCGACCACGCCATTCGAACACCGGCGCTTCGCCCGCGCGTACACGCGCAAACCACTGCATGGCCTCGGCCTGGGTGAATGGCGGAACGTTCTCGCTCAGGTCACCGATCCGGGCCGCACGCAATTCATCCCGGGAATATCCGTAGAGCGCACACGCCCGCGCATTCACATCGACGATCCGGCCACTGTCCGGATCATGAAGGAAAATCGGATCGTTGACCCCATCGAAGATCGCCCTAAAACGTGATTCGCTCTCGCGCAAGCGTCCGGCAATCCGCGCTTCGGACGCCATTGCACGCCCGACCAGCAGGTAAAGGAGAACGGCCGTCACCCCGATGAAAACCCAACCCTTGTACGTCTGGAGGCGAGCCAGGCGGCTCACATCCTCATCGACGAACTGAAGCAGGATCTCATCCGAAAACAGGATCCACAGCGCGCCGAAGCCGGCATAGATCAGCGCGACCTTGGCCGCTTCGAGATCGCGGCGCTTGCGCAGTGCATCCTTTCCGGGGTCGCCGTGCATGCGGACCCTCCGTTGTTGTTCCAGGCGAGGCGGATTCGGCTTGCGGCCGCCGTGCACATGATCCCGCCATTCCGGACAGAAAGACAAGGGAATAATCCACGCCGAGACATGGCCCTCCCGGTCCCAAAGCCGGCTGGCGTTACACCCCGCGCCGGAGACGGCGCGTGACGCGCTCCAGGATCGAACCGCGTGCGGCCAACTCGGTCGCGCCGGCCGCCTTGGCCTGCTCGAACAACTCGGCGTCATACTCGGGAGCGAACGCGATCACGACCACCTCCGGATGGGCCGCCCTCAGCTTCGCGATGTTCTCGAGAGCCCTGCGCCCGGCCAGATCGAGCACGACGCACTCGGGTACCTCGGGACTCGTCTTCGTCAACATCGTCGCCCCGGCAGCCTTCCAGGCCGACTCGAGCTTGAGCCGGATGACAAGATCGTCGCACCATAGCTGGATTTTCATCGAGGACCTCATGCGATAAGCAAGGCCCGCGCACGCGCGGCGGCTTCGGCGGGGAACGGTTGCGATTTGCGCGCGACCGGATCCAGGCATACGACCGTGAACTCGCACACGGCCGTTATGGCGCCGCTGGCCGTATCGGACAACTCATGGCGGAAGCGCAACACCTTGTCACGCATCTCCAGCACCCCGGTGCGCACGACCACGGTATCCCCCGGGTACAGCTCCCGCTGGTAGGCGATGTTCTGCTGCACCGCTGCAAGATGCACGGCACCGCTGCGCAGCACCGGGGCAGTCAATCCCAACATCGCATAGAACTGCCAGCACGCCTGCTCGAACAGATCCGTATAGGCCCGGACGTTGATGTGTCCCATGTGGTCCTTCTGCCACTCATGCACCGTGCCGCGTGCCGTCTCCACCATCCCGTTGCGCAAACCGCCCGACGTGTCGTCAGGGTGTCGACTCATGCTCCAGTCCCCTTTTCTTGTCGTTGAACCCGTGACGATAGCCCAACTTCGCGGAACTCCAAACCCGAGCGTACAGACTGAGGACGCATGGTGCCCGCGGGGCAACCCACCGCTCTTGCGATTCGATCATTCCGGGGTCACTCAGGCTCGCCCCACCATGCACCCGATTGCGCGGCCGAATTCCGTAATGCGCAGTGGTGTCTTGGAGGCTGAGACCGCATCAGGTACCGATTTCGGGGCGCAGCAATCGAACCAAACGCTCCGGGTTCTGCATCGCGTTCTCGAACAGCTCACCGACCGAAACCGGCCGTTCCGGCACCACGCGCAGGTTGATCCTGCGGTGTTCTCCGGTCGCGAACCCGATCAGGGCGGTACAGGCCCGCTCGCGTTCCGTGCGGCTTGGAAACGGTAGCTCCTGCAGGCACTCCGTCCGTGCCTCGCCGACGACCTTCCTGAACTCCTGCTCGCGTTGCGCCTCGGCCGTCGTGGCCGATGCGGGGTCGACCGGAATCGAGTAACGCTTCAGAAGTGCGACGCTGCGGGGCACGTAGCCGTCATCATCGAACACGAGTGCAATGCGCCGCACGCGCACATCGCCAAGCATTTCGATCATGGCGAAGGCCGACTCGATCGAGAGATCGCCCAGGGCACCGTTGCGCAAACTCGAATCTGCGAACTCCACCAATCCTGCGACGCGCTCCAGTTCCAGCTCGAACGCCACTTTCAAGAGGCCGGGCTGGTCGAACTCGGCCCTCAGCACGACATCGTCCTCGTCCAAGCGGAGCTCCCAGCGCGCTTCGAGACTGGCTGGTGGCAGCTCCGCCCGGCCACTCGCCCAGGCAAACTCCGTCTGACCCACCGGACTTCCACCCGATTCGACGGTGATTCCGGACATGCGCACCGCGGCCCGCTTGTGGCGATCCTCATCGACAAGTTCCCGAATCTCCACCCGTGCCACATGAAGCCGTTCTTCATCCCCTCCTGGATCGACTCTCAGGTCGTCAATGCGGACCACACTGCCAGTGGGCGAGGCCGACACCCGTCCCCAGGAGACTTCGCTGCGCAGGTCGTGCTTGTCTACGAACTCGCTGATCACGCTTTCCGCGCGACTGTTCGCCACGCTTGAAAGCACGAACCACCCGATGATCGGAACGAGCACGATCGCCGCCGCACCGGCGGCCACGAGTTTGTTACGTCCGGTCAACGCCATGATGCGATCCCCCTCGATCATTGCCGGGTGAGGTGCTCGATCCGGAGCTCCGCGGCCTCCGGGGTCCACTCGGGTTCTCCCAGCATCGCCCTCGTCACGGCGAGGGGGTTCACCAGATCGGCACACCCGTCCCGCTCACAACGCGTCACCCCCCCTTCCGACGGATTCACGAGCGTCAACGGAAGATCCTCTCCATCGCGACGTTTCCGATCCAGCGTGACGACACCCTGGAGCCGATACCATCCGTTCGCGAGACCCCGCTGACCGACAATGCGCATCTCGTAAGGCCAATCAACCCGGGCATCGTCTCCGTCGCGGCCACTCACGCGAACGATGCGGCTGATCGCGGCCTCCCCGCCCCCAAGCAGCGCGGCATACCCGCCGCCCGACATCGGTTCGTACGCGACATCCGACTCGATGCGGCTCCGCAGGCCACCCGGATCGTGCTCCGCCTCCGCGACAAGCTGGTGATAGGTCTGCAGACTGCGCCGTTCGGCGTTGACCTGGCGGATCAGTTCGTTTCGCCTGCGCTCCGCCTCGCGCCTCTCCTCCATCAGCTTCTGCTGGGCGAGGCGCCGTTCTTCCATCAGTTGCTGCTGGGCGAGGCGCTGCTCCTCCATCCGTCTCTGCTGAGCCAGCCTGGCATCGCGCTGGAACAGATAGTTGTTGGCCTGCTGCAGGTTGTACTGCCACGGGCCGGCCGGCTGTCGGGTTCGGCGGTCGATCGGGCGGCTCGCATTGATCAGGTAGATGAGGTGGTCGGCCTGACCGGCGACGGTTCCCCGATGAAAGTCGTTGGCGAACAGCACGCGTGCGCTCGACGCCCCGGGCATGGCGGATTCAGACAGCGCAGCCAGGCCCATCACGATGGCAGCCTGGATGTCGTCTGCCTGGCGAAACCGATCCTCGCTGTCGGTCACCGCATCGACCTGCGGGTCGACCTGCCAGATTCCGATTCCTCCCTGATTCACGGCTCGCGCACGCAACAGGTAGTGGGTCCGGGTGGGAACGTCACTGGCCAGATGCAACCAGAGGGTGTGCTGTCCATCCGTGCCTGCGATACGAACCGCCACAATCTCCTGGGTAAACGGAATTCCGCGCGTCAGCCAGACGGATCCCGTGCGCGCGATACGGGCTCCGTCCGACCGTTCCAGAACCAGGCGCCCATTGCCTCGCGCATAGCCGTCCGAACCGCACTCGAGACCCTCGGTCTTGAGCGTCAGATACTCCATGCCCTGCCGCACATCGAAACGCGTAACAACGAGACACCCGTTCTGATCGGGCATCTCGACGAGCATGCCTGCAAGCTCCGGCGTCCGTTCCGCTGGTTTCCAGCCATTGATCGCGAAGCCGGCGATGGCCGTCGGCTCGACTTCGCGAGTGCTTGCCCCGGCCCCCGCACTCTCTGACACTGCGGTGGCTGTCGGCGGGACGGCCGGTGGTGGGGCGGCAATCGTCTCCGTCTCGACCCCGGCCCCAGCAACGGTATCCACCGGCGCGGAGGCATCCGGCACCAACACCGCGGTCGCCACGGGCGGGGCGACCGGTCCAGGCGCAACGGCCGCAACGGACGGAATCTCAGTCGGCGGAGTCTCGACCGCTGGCGCAGCGGCCGGAGGCATGACGGCCGGTGGCGTTGCGGATGGCGGAGGAGTCACGACGGTCGCCGGCGGGGCAGCCGCGACGCTCCCTGCGGGCTCGGTGGCGGTATCCGCCGTTTCACGAGACTCTTCGGTACGAAGAGCCCAGTGCTCGGTCCGGCTGCTCGACCCCCGCGCCACGAAACGGTTGTCAGCCGTCGTGCTCGTCCACTCGATCGATGCCGCCTGCGGACACTGCGCGTCGAGCAATGCGCCGAGTCTGGGCAGCAGGCGTTCCAGTGCCGCCTGATCGGGCTCTCCGCCGTAAACAACCCGCATCATGAGCTTCGACGAGCACCAGGGCTCACCCGCCGGATGTTCGACAAAGATCTCGATGTTCTCGGCCCTGGAGAAGGCCAACCGATAACTGTCGGCATAGGCCGGGGTTGCCACGACGGCGCCAAGCAGAGCCGCCGCGAGTGTCAGCAATCTGCGCGTCATCTCGACCGCCCCGCTAGCCGAGTTGCCAGGCGCCGTCGACATCCTGACACGCCTTGACGGTCTCCCGTTCCTCCCCGTCTGAGGTTCTGACGGTGTAGGCCACCGTGCGACAGGTCGTCTGCACCACCACCTGTTCGCGGACTGGTGCAGCCGGCTCGATCGCATCCAGGTCGAAGCCCTGCTGGGCCGCCACATTCACCGGGATCGCGTCCAGGTCGGTCGGTTCGTCCCGCCTTTCGACCGCCACAGGCCCGACCAGCGGCCCGAAGACATAGCCGACCGTTACGCCTTTCCTGCCCACGGCAATCCAGTCGTTGTCCGTTCGCCCCAGTGCCGTGAACGTCTGGCCTAACGCGAACCCGCCCACCTTTTCCGAGCCTACGTCCGGCCCGGAACGCAGGTTTGCGGATTTGAGGGCGCGATATGGCTGGTTGATCACCGTCATGTTGTCAACACGTGCGATCTTCGGAGCACGTGTGACCTGGCTGGTACCCACGACATTGGTGGTGGAAACCGGAGTGATCGTGGCTGTCGCGCCGCTGTGCTCGGATCGCCAATCGACGCTTTCGCCCGTTTCGAGCGCCTGCTGGGTACGCGCCGCGAGCGCGAGCCGGTCGCGCTCGTCGAGTCGTGCCCCGATCATGTTGCCCAGCGCCCCGCCTGCGATGGCGCCGGCGAGAATCGCCACGTTACGGCCGGACCCGCTCCCGACCTGACTGCCGATCAGTGCGCCGCCGACCGCTCCCAACACGGTCCCCACGGACTGTTTCGACATTGTGCTGTCTCCCGTAGTCACGCAGCCGTTGATTCCCAAGGCCATGACCACGGCAATTGCCGTAAGTCTGCAGCGTCCGGACATGATCGTCTCCTTGTACGCTGGACCGGCGTGCCGACTGGCGCGCCGGAGGGCAGATGCACCAATACCTATCGGAACTATAGAATCGGTTGTAACAAATGCAAATGCAACGCCTTTGGGTCTGCTAAGATCGGCCGAGTCGAACGATTGCGGATTCCCGGATCCATTAAAAGAACCTGCCCCGATGACGGCCTGGAGTTGCCCCCACGATCTCGACGGTATCTGCCAGCAAGTGCAGGGAGCCCGTTGCGAACCCGGGATGCGCGGTTGCGTACTCGAGGGTAAGGTCCGGTTCGCGCGGGAGGAACTCAACCGTCCTCGCAAGCCGGTCCGTGCGCCGACGCCGCAAACCGCCGCACCCCGGACGGAAAAGCCCAAGCGCCGTTTGCCGTTCTGAGCCGGCGGGGATCAGCCCCGAGCAATCACTCGAACAGTGCCCGAACCGCCTGTGCGTGCGCCCGGATTTCCGGCTCGAGCGCCAGCCAGGCTTCATCCAGTGCCGGACGCTCGACCGACTGTACCCCACTCTCCTGCATCAGCCATTCCCGCCCACCGCCGGCGATCAGGTTGCTCACATAGACCACGTCGCGAAGGTTCAGCAGTTCGGCAGGCATCTCGCGCGGTTCGTCATGATCGCGAATCGCATCGATGATCTCCGCCGGGACACGAAGGGCCTCTACCAGCGAGACGCCGATGTTCTCGTGCCACTGGGCCACCAGATACCGGACGGTATCGGGTCGCACCCGGAGTTCCTCGTAGCGGGTCGCACGGTAGAGCATGTAGAACGCGCCGAGATCGTGAATCAAGCCGGCGTATAGCGCTTCATCCGGGTTGAGCCGAGTCAGCTTCCCGGCCACTACATAGGCGGCCGAAGCGGTCAGCAGCGAATGCTCCCACAGCGCGCCGGCCAGATCCTGAAAGTCGGCCATCTCGCGCGATCGGATAAGCTGTTTGATCGCGATCGCCAGCGTGACGCTGCGCACCGTCTTCAATCCCAGCCGGGTCACCGCCGAGCGGACATCCCGCACCACCGGACCGCCCGGATTGATCGAGGCCGAATTGGCCATGCGCAACAGCCGCGTCGGAATCAGCGGCTCGGCATTGAGCAGCATGAGCAACTGGTCGAGCGAAACGTTCTCGTCGGCCGTCAGCTCGCGCAGACGGACGGCCACATCGAAGCAGGTCGGGAACACGATCTCGCCCTGCAACTCCTGTGCGATGTCCTCGAGCATCTGGAAGCGCTGTTCGCTGAGCGCCCGCCCCGTCTTGTCCGCATCGATCGCCCTATGCATCGCCTCCATCCACTCCCCACCGTCTGTGCGCCAACGCCAACTGCCCGGAAAGCCCGGGCGACCAACTCCTTCTATATATCGTACCGTGATCGAGACCTCGGGAAGCGGAAGTTTTCCCGGTCACCATGCCGTAATCCCGGGCCGATTCAACGCGGAAGGCACGGTGTCATGTACCGCATGACTATGGCAACCTGGATGCTTGCCACAGTCAGTACGCAACAAACCTGCCGCACAAAGCAACACAGCGCATTACACGGCAAGGTGTAATGCGCTGATGCAATGATGAATTCTTGGTGGACCGAAGGAGGATCGAACTCCCGACCTCTGCATTGCGAACGCAGCGCTCTCCCAGCTGAGCTATCGGCCCTCAGGAGTTGCGGATTATAGACAGGCCGGGACGAATTGGGAAGATCAGGTCTCGTCGAAGGCGCCCGAGCCCGTGGCGGCACGGCGCAGCCGGTCGGTTACCGCCAGCCATTCCGGGGATGCGGGGAGTGCTTCGACCAGAATGCAGTCGGCGCCGGCCGTGTCGAGCCGACGCAAGGCGGCATAGAGGTCGTGGGCGTAGTCGCGCACATCGGCCGCGGCATGAAGCCAGACCAGGCGCGGATCGTGTGGATCGGGGTGGGTTCGGGCGAGCACGGCAACGACCCGGCCCGCTTCGACCAGCACCGACGCCGCATCATGCAGTTGCTCGGGCGACACCAGCCGCAACGGCGTGCCGGGCGCGTAGTGGGCCGCGAGCGAACCCGATACGCGCGGCACCGAATCCGTACCGTCACGCGGCACTTCGTCGCGCCGCACGGGATGACGGCCGATGACCGCCGCGATCTCGTCCGCGGAGATCGCCCCGGGACGCAGGATCGTGGGGACGTTTCCGGAAAGATCGAGAATCGTCGACTCGATGCCGACATCGCAGTGGCCGCCATCGAGAACCATCGGGACCCGGTCGCCGAGTTCCTCGCGCACATGCGCCGCGGTGGTCGGGCTGATGCGTCCGAAGCGGTTCGCGCTCGGCGCGGCGATCCCGGAATCGAACGCGCGCAACAGGGCCAGCGCGACGGGATGGGCCGGTACGCGCACCCCGACCGTATCCTGCCCCCCCGTGACCTCGTCGGGAACGTTCTCTCCCCGGGCGAGGATCAACGTCAGGGGGCCGGGCCAGAACGCCGCGGCAAGCGCGATGGCCTCCTTCGGGATACGGGCCGCCCACCGCGACAGGTGCTCCGCATCCGGAAGATGGACAATCAGCGGATGATCGGCGGGACGGCCCTTGGCCGCAAAGATCTTGCGGACCGCATCGGGGTTCAGGGCATCGGCGCCGAGGCCATAGACGGTCTCGGTCGGAAGTGCGACCAGCTCACCGCCGCGCAGCAGGTCGACCGCGTCCAGGATCGCCTGCGCAGTCGGCTCGACCAGCCTCATTCGTCCCGGATCCCGATCGCCGCACGGGCCTCGAGCGCGGTCGCGAGGACTTCCGCCGGATCGTTGCCGATGACGGTGAAGTGCCCCATCTTGCGGCCGGGCCGCGCGTGATGCTTGCCGTACAGGTGCAGGCGCAGCCCCGGCACACCATGCAATACGGACCAGTCAGGCTCGCGATAGCGATCGGCGTCGTACCACAGCTCACCGAGCAGGTTGACCATCACGGCCGGCGAATGCTGACGCGGAACGCCCAGGGGCAGGCCGCACAGTGCGCGTACCTGCTGCTCGTACTGGCTCGTCATGCAGGCATCGAGCGTATGGTGGCCACTGTTGTGCGGGCGAGGGGCCATTTCATTGACAAACAGCTCTCCGCGGCAGACGAAGAACTCGACCGCGAGGGTGCCCACGTAACCCAGTCGCTCGGCGATGCGCTCGGCGATCCACTGCGCGTGGTCGCGCTGCGCTGCGGTGGCGCGCGCCGGTGCGATGGTGACGTCGAGGATGCCGTTGCGGTGGCGATTCTCCACGGTGGGGAAGCACCGCATGTGACCGCCCTCGTCCCGCGCGAGTACCACCGACACCTCGAAATCGAGCGTCAGCATGCGCTCCAGCACGCAAGACTCATTGTGAAACTGGTGGAACGCGTGCAGGGCCTCGTCGCGGTTGACGACCCGCGCCTGGCCTTTGCCGTCGTAGCCGAACCGGGCCACCTTGAGGATGGCGGGAAACAGCGCTTCATCGGCGTCGCAGATGTCCTCTTCGCTGCGGATCACCGCAAACGGGCCATGCGGCAGGTCGTTTTCGGCGAGAAAGGTCTTCTCGTCGATACGGTTCTGGCACACGGCGACTGCCGAGGGGGCCGGGTGCACGGGAATGAACTTGAGGAGGTATTCGAGGGTTCCTGCGGGGACGTTCTCGAATTCGGTCGTGACTGCGGCACACCCGGCCGCAAACTCGTCCAGTGCGGCGAAATCCTCGTAGGCCGCGACGACATGACGGTCCGCGATCAATCCGGCCGGGCTGTGCGGATCGGGGTCCAGCACCCAGACCTTGTAGCCGGCCTCGTGTGCGGCCGCGACGAAGAAGCGGCCGAGCTGGCCGCCTCCGAGCATGCCCAGCGTCGCAGGCGGGAGGATCATCACGCCTCCGGCAATTTCATGTCGAGCACGCTCTGCGTCTGGCGCGCACGAAACGCATCGAGCTTGGCCTCCAGCGACGAATCCGTGACCGCAAGCATCGCCACGGCGAACAAGGCCGCGTTGGCAGCCCCCGCCTCGCCGATCGCGAACGTCGCCACCGGCACACCCTTGGGCATCTGCACGATCGACAGCAGGGAATCCTGACCCGAGAGCGCCTTCGATTGCACCGGCACGCCCAGCACCGGCACCGTGGTCTTGGACGCGACCATGCCCGGCAGATGTGCGGCACCGCCAGCACCGGCGATGATGGCCTTCAGCCCGCGCGACCGCGCCGATTGCGCGTACTCGAACATCCGGTCGGGCGTACGGTGGGCGGAGACGACCTGCGCCTCGAAAGGAACGCCGAACGCTTCCAGCATCTTCGCGGCGGCCTGCATCGTGGGCCAGTCCGAATCGGACCCCATGATGATGCCGACGACAGGATTCCCGTTCATCGCGCTCGCCCTCCCGCGGCCGCCCGCTCGGCCGATTCGACGGTGTTCGTCAGCAACATCGTGATGGTCATCGGCCCGACGCCGCCGGGAACCGGCGTGATCACCGCGGCCACTTCCGCGACCGAGGCGAAATCCACGTCCCCGCACAGCTTGCCCGCGTCGGGGCCATCCTGCAGCCGGTTGATCCCGACATCGATGACGACCGCACCGGGCTTGACCATGTCGCCCTTGACGAAACGGGGGCGGCCGACGGCCGCGACGAGGATGTCGGCGCGGCGGCAGTGCCCCGCCAGATCGCGCGTCTTCGAGTGACAGACGGTGACCGTCGCACCGGCATTGGTCAGCAGCATTGCCATCGGTTTGCCGACGATATTGGAACGACCGATCACGACCGCTTCGGCGCCCTGCACGGCAACGTTCTCGGCTTCGAGCATCTTCATCACACCGTACGGCGTGCACGGAACGAAGCCCGGCTTGCCCTGGGACAGTCGCCCGACGTTTTCGGCATGGAAGCCGTCGACGTCCTTGTCGACCGCAATGGCTTCGAGGATGGCGGCCTCATCGAACTGCGGTGGGAGCGGAAGCTGGACCAGGATGCCGTGAACGCCGCGGTCGGCGTTCAGCGCGGCAATCCGCTCGAAGACTTCGGACGGGTCCGCATCGGCGGGGTATTCGTACTTGAGGGAACCGATGCCCGCCTTCGCGCAGGCCGCGACCTTGTTGCGCACGTAGACCGCCGAGGCCGGATCTTCCCCGACCAGGAGGACTGCGAGGCAGGGCTCGATGCCCTGCTCGCGCAGTGCCGCAGCGCGTTGTGCGAGTTGCTCGCGCAAACGCGCGCCCAATGCATTGCCGTCAAGAATTCGAGCCGCCATCGAAGAAGCCCCTTCAGGAAAACCGGGAATTCTATCAAAGACGCGCGGTTTTTTCCGGCGCGCCGATGCCGGCGACCCGGGCTCAGGCCGCCAGGGCTTCGCCCGAGACGGCGCGGCGACCCCTTTCGAAGGCTTCCCGGTTCAGCTCCACCAGTGCCGGCTTGCGCGCGGTGAAGCGACCGAGTACGGCATCGCGCAGGACTTCCGCAGGGAACGGCAGACGATCGGACATGGCGCCGAGCATCACGGTATTGCCCAGACGGATGTTGCCCAGCTCCAGTGCGAGCGAAGTCGCGTCGAAGGAATGCAGGGACAAGCCGAGTTCGAGCATCTGGGCGACCGGGTCTTCGGGATAGTCGAACAACCCGATGTTCACCACCGGCGGCACGATCCTCCCCGTATTGACCAGCGCGACCCCACCGGGACGCAGCATGTGGCCCCAGCGTAGCGCCTCGGCCGCCTCGAAACCGACCAGCAGGTCGGCTTCCCCGGCAAGCACCTGGGGAGAGCGGACCTCTTCGCCGAAGCGCAGGTGCGAAGTCACGACCCCGCCACGCTGGCTCATGCCCGCGACCTCGGTCTTCTTCACATCGAAGCCCAGCGACAGCGCCGCTTCGGCCAGGATCTCGGTAGCCGTCATGACGCCCTGCCCGCCGACGCCGCAAACGATGATGTTGGTGATCGTGGTCATGTTCTCAACGCCTCACGAACTGCATGGGTTGGACGGATTGCTTGGGGTCCGCATGAAGGATGGCTTCCGGCGCGCACGGCTGCACGCACAGGCCGCAGCCGGTACAGGCGGCGGTCTCGATCCGCACGAAGGCCAGGTCGACTTCCTTGCCCGAAGCCTTGACCTCCTTGTCGCGCCGTGTGACGTGGATCGCCGGGCAACCAACATCCAGGCAATTGCCGCAACCGGTGCAGAGGTCTTCCTTGACGAGATAGGGCTGAGTCGGCTCGTAGTGGTCGATCAGCACGCACGGGCGATCGGTGATGATGACCGACGGTTCGTCGATCTTGGTTTCCTCTCGCAAGGTCTTGAACAGAACCGGGAGCTGGTAGGGATCGACGACGCGGATGCGTTCCTTCTTCACCCCGAGCGCCTCGCACAGCTTCGCGAAATCGACACGCGGCGCCTCGTCTCCATGAATGTCGCGCCCGCTGCCCGGGTTCTCCTGACCACCGGTCATGCCCACCGTACGGTTGTCCAGCAGCAGGATGGTGACGTTGCCGCGGTTGTACGTGATGTCGAGCAGGCCCTGCATTCCCATGTGCATGAAGGTCGAGTCGCCGATGACGGCAAGCACCTTCTTGTTCGCATCGGCCGGACCGCGCCCCTTGTCCATGCCCAGCGCCATGCCCATCGACGCACCCATCGAGATACAGGCATCCAGCGCGTTCCAGGGGTGGCCGGCGCCCAGCGTATAACAGCCGATATCCCCCGCGATGAGCAGGTTGCGCATCTGCGAGATCGTGTAATAGATGCCCAGGTGCGGGCACGCCACGCACAGCGTCGGCGGACGCGGAAAGATCGGCTGCGGCGCGATCCGGGGCTCGTCGGCAACGATCTCGCCACGCAGGCGAGCGACGCCGCGGCGCAGCACGTCCGGTGCGAGCTCTCCCGATCGGGGCACCACGTCCTTGCCGTAGCAGTCGATTCCGGCCGCACGGATCTCGGCTTCGAGCAACGGCTCGATCTCTTCGGCCACCAGCAGCTTGTCGACCGAGGCGGCAAACTCGCGCAGACGGTTCATCGGAGGCGGGTAGGACATGCCGAGCTTGAACACCGGCGCATCCGGAAACGCTTCGCGGGCGTGCATGAAGACCGGCCCGGACGTTACGATGCCGACGCTCCGGTCGGCACCTTCGGTGACGATATTCAGGTCGGACGCCTCGGACGCCTCGCGCAAGGCATCGTCGCGATCGAACAGCATCGGCAGCCGGATCTTGGCGTGTCCGGGAACC
Source organism: Rhodocyclaceae bacterium (assembly GCA_050486545.1). Taxonomy (GTDB): domain Bacteria; phylum Pseudomonadota; class Gammaproteobacteria; order Burkholderiales; family Rhodocyclaceae; genus DAOMNN01. Next base: position 49,568 of record JBJHDM010000003.1, read on the forward strand.
ATGACCCAGCGCTGCGGATCCTTCTCGAATCCGGCACTCTCGACCGGTTGGCGCTCACCCGTCTGCACCACCCCCTTGACGTGGCAGATCCGCGTGGTCATGCGCAGGATCACCGGGGCAGCAAAGCGTTCCGACAGCTCGAACGCGGTCCTGGTCATCGCGTAGGCCTCCTGCGAATCGGCCGGCTCGAGCACCGGCACGTGCGCGAAACGCCCCCAGAAGCGCGAATCCTGCTCGTTCTGCGACGACGACAGGCCGACGTCGTCGGCAACCGCGATCACGAGGCCGCCCTTGACTCCGGTCAGCGTCAGCGTCATCAGCGCGTCGGACGCCACGTTCAGACCGACGTGCTTCATCGCGCAGAACGCACGCGTGCCCATCATCGAAGCACCGAACGCGATCTCGAGCGAAGTCTTCTCGTTGACGGCCCATTCGGTATACAGATCCGGATAGTGCGCAAGCACTTCCAGGATCTCGGTCGAGGGCGTTCCGGGGTACGCCGCAGCCACACCGACACCCGATTCCCACACTGCACGGGCTACCGCCTCGTTGCCGGACATAAACGACCGGCCCGCCGCCGGCACCTTCATCGGAGCACCCATCCACCCAACTCCCGCAAGATACGAATGATTTGATCGAAAACAGAACCTACCGCACGGTCAACGATAGTCCGTTGATGAAGATCAACTTCCCACGCGATTCGGAGATTCAGCCTGCCGGCTTCGGGCACTTGAGACCGATCTGGTCGATGCGACCCTTCGCATCCATGCGCCGCACCGTCAATTCGAACGCCCCGATGCGGATCCGGTCGCCCTCGACCGGCGCACGCCCGAGCCGGCGCGTCACGAGCGACCCGAGCGGCATCGCGCCCTCGCCCTCGTCGAGGATCAGCCCGTAGGCAAACGCCAGGTCGCCGGCCTGACAGTCGGCGGCGACCGTAAACTCGCCGAAGAAACCGGCGTTCGCGATCAGTTCGTCTTCACGACCCGGTGCGAAGGCCTCGGCCAGCCGTTCGGCAAGCTCGTCCGGAGCGATGAGCCAGACCGAATCGCCCGCCCGCAGCCGCGTCGCCCGGTTGAGCGGCACGACCTTGCCCTTGCGCAACACCGTGGCGCAGCGCACGTTCGGGCCAGCCTCCTGCGCGACGAGCGCATCGGGATGCATCCCGTCCGCCCGCGAGCGCTCGCCGACGACGTACTCCATCAGATCGAGCGTGGCCCGCTCGCCCACCCACACTTCGAGCCGATCGACCGGTTCGTCCCGCGGCGGCACGACGACGCCGAGCGCACGGGCCGCGGCCGGCACGGTCGAGCCTTGCACGAGCAGCGACACCAGCACGACCGCAAAGGCGACGTCGAAGAGCAACAGGGAGTGCGGCACCCCCATCATCAGCGGGTACATCGCGAGCACGATCGGCACCGCCCCGCGCAGCCCCACCCACGAGATGTAGGCGATCTCGTTGGCCGCGAATCGCAGCGGGAACAGGCACAACCAGACCGCGACCGGGCGTGCGACGACCATCAGGAAGAACGCCATCGCCAACGATAACTGCCAGTGCTCGATCAGGTGCGAAGGCGTGACCAGCAGGCCCAGCGCGAGGAACATCCCGGCCTGCGCGAGCCAGGCCAGGCCGTCCATGACGCGAAAGACGTGCTCGGTCGCGTGGCAGCGCCGGTTTCCGATGATCAGCCCTGCAAGGTAGATCGCCAGAAAGCCGCTGCCCCCCAGCATGTTGGTTGCGGCGAACACCATCAGCCCGCCGGACACGATCAGCAGCGCATAGAGCCCTTCGGCCAGCCGCAAGCGCAGCAGCAGGCGAGCCAGCACCACCCCACCGATCCATCCGGCCAGCAGCCCGAAGGCGAGCTGCTGCATCAGCATCAGCACGAAGGCCCAACCGTCGGTTTCGCCCGGCGTCATGACCATCTGGACCATGACCGTCACGAGCAGGATCGCCATCGGATCGTTGGCCCCCGATTCGATCTCGAGCGTGGCCTTGACGCGGTCGTTCAGCCGCACCCCGCTGTTGCGCAACAGGGAGAACACCGCCGCCGCATCGGTCGAACCGACGATCGCCGCGAGCAGGAAACCGATCCGCCAGTCCACATCGAACAGCCAGGTCGCGAACACGCCGAGCACGGCGGCGGTGAACACGACGCCGGCGCTCGCGAGTACTGCCGCAGGCCGGGAAGCCACACGCAGGGTCGAGGCACGGGTACGCAATCCGCCATCGAGCAGGATGACGGCCAGCGCGAGCTGGGCCACCAGCATCGTGGTGGAAAAATCGTGGAAGACGATGCCACCCGGGCCCTCCTCGCCGGCAAGCATGCCGACCACCAGGAAGAGCAGCAGCAGCGGCAGGCCGAGCCGTGCCGACAAGGTGCTCGCGAGCACGCTGATGAACAGCAGCACGCCAGCCAGCAGGAGGAAACCGTTGATCGACGACATCGCGCGGGTCAGGTCGGGAGGTCGGGGCCACTCAGCCCCGCAGCACTCCCGGTTCGCCGGTGATCACGCTCTGGACGAGTTCGGCCAGCGAGTTCGCGCCCATCTTCTCCATGACCCGGGCGCGATGCACCTCCACTGTCTTGATGCTGATCCCGAGCAGGTCGGCGATCTGCTTGTTGAGCTTGCCGGCGATGATGAGATCGAGCACTTCGCGCTCACGCTGGGTGAGCTCGCCCAGCCGGCGCAAGGTCTCGACCTCGAGCAGGCGCTGCTGGCGGCTTTCGCGTTCGCGCGCGAGACTCTCTTCGATGAGGCCGAGCATGTCGCGATCGCCGAAGGGCTTCTCGATGAAGTCTACCGCACCACGCTTGACCGCGGCCACCGCCATCGGCACGTCGCCATGACCGGTGATGAAGATGACCGGCAGCGTGCAGTGACGCTGCCGCAATTCCTCGAAGAGCTCCAACCCGCTCATGCCGGGCATGCGCACGTCGAGCACCAGGCAACCGGTCATCGACGGCTCGTAGGACGTCAGAAAGACCTCGGCCGACTCGTAGGCACAGACACGGTATCCGCTGGATTCGAGCAGCCAGACGAGCGAATCGCGCAAGGCCTCGTCATCGTCGACGATGTAGATGGACTGGTCAGGCTGTTCGGGCAACGTGCTCACTGACGACCTCCGTTGGCAGCGTGAAGGTAAAGATGGTACCGCCTTCCGGGTTGGAATCGACACTCAGACGCCCGTCATGGAACTCGATGATCGTGCGGCAGATGTTCAACCCCATGCCCATGCCTTCGGATTTCGTCGTATAGAACGGCGTGAAGAGCAGCTTCCGCTCTTCCTCGCCGATGCCATGCCCGCGATCGATCACCGACACCTCGACCGTGCGCGGTCCCGCGAGACGGGCCCGGACCACCAGGACCCGCTCGCCGCGGGGCAGATCGGACATCGAATCGAGTCCGTTCTTGACCAGGTTGATCACCACCTGCTCGATCATGATCCGGTCGGCGTGCACCGGGGGAAGATCCGGCTCGATCTCCATCACGATCCGCCCGCTCACGCGTCTCGCATCGATGTCGACGAAGCCGATCGCGTCGTCCAGCATCTCGGTGAGCCGCACGGCGCTGCGCCGCGGCTCGCTTTTCTTCACGAACTCGCGCACGCGGCGGATGATCTTGCCGGCACGCTCGGCCTGGAAGCTAGCCTTCTGCATCGCAGCCATCAGATCCTCGTTGCGCGCCTTGCCCGACTGCAGGCGCGTCACGCAGCCCATGCAATAGTTGGCGATCGCGGATAGCGGCTGGTTCAGTTCGTGGGCGAGCGTTGAAGCCATCTCACCCATCGTGATCAGGCGTGAGGTGTGTTGCAGGCGTTCGGCCTGCTGTCGCGAGACCTCCGCATTCTGCTTGCGGTCGGTGATGTCGGTGGCGATCCCCAGGCGCACGACCCGCCCATCGACCCAGCGCATCGCATGCTCGCGCACGTGGTACCAGCGCCCCGATAGCGGGTGCTGCACCTCGCCATCGAAGAGTTCGACCGGCAACTCGCTCACATCCAGCCCGTGGAGCGCGAAGCGGTAGTGCTCGCTCTCGGGCTGTGGGACCGCAACCCCTCGCACGGTCCGGCCCACTGCATCGAATCCGTAGATGTTTTTGAACGCACGGTTGGCGAAGAGGATCTCGTCGTTGCCGGCGTCGGCCACGAACACCGCCGCTTCCAGGCCGTCGAGCACCGCCTCGAAGCGCTCCTGGGCGTCCTCCAGGGCCTCTCGTGCACGCTTGGGCTCGGTGATGTCGGTCACCGACGCCATCCAGCCCGTCTGCCTGCCCGTCTGGTCGATCAGCGGCGACAGGTAGAAGCGGGCATCGAGGCGCACGCCATCGTGGCGGCGGATCCGCATCTCGAACCCGCTCGATGGCGCCTTGCCCGCAAGCGTCATGTCGAGGTTGCGGCTGCACACGTCCAGATCCTCTTCGGGCCAGTACGGGAATGGCGGCACCGCACCGACAAGTTCGTCCTGGCTGAAGCCGACCATCCGGCAGAAGGCCGGATTTACGTAGATGATCCGCCCGGACAGGTCGATCGCCCGCATCCCGGTAACGACCGACTCCTCCATCGCCTTGCGGAACGCCGATTCGGCCCGCAGCGCATCCTCGGCCGCCTTGCGCCCGGTAACGTCGTGGGCCACCGCGTAAACGAGCTTCTCCTCGGGCACCGGGTTGATGCTCCAGGCCAGCCACTTGTAGGTACCGTCGGCACAACGGCAGCGGTTCTCGAAACTCACCGGCTCTCCGGCCGCGAGCCGGCGCATCTGGTCCAGAGTGTCGGGAATGTCGTCGCGATGGATGACGTCCAGCAGGGCGCGACCGGGAAGCCCTTCCGGATCGTAGCCGAGCACACGGTAAAAGGCCGGGTTGCAGCGCCGGAATACCCCATCGAGGTCGACGATGCAGAGCAGGTCGAGCGAGAGGTTGAAGAGGCGGTCGCGCTCCTTCTCCACCTGTACACGTCGCCGCACGTGCGTGCGCAGCAGCCACAGGCTCCACAGAATGATCACCGACAGTCCGAGGATCATCGCGGTGGGCAGCGCATCGGGCAGTTGCCCTTCGGTGCGGAAAGCTGTCGCCCGCAAGGTCAGTCCATTTCCGGGCGGATCGAGCGCGATCTGGAAGGATATGCTCTCGTCGAGATCGACGACACTGGAATTGACCGCGAGGATCTCCCCCTGCTCGCCGATCAGCGCGAGCCGATACTTCTCCGCGAACCATCCCGGCACGAGATGGCGCACCATCCGCTCGATCGAGTACACACCGACGATGGCACCGAGAAACTGGCGGCCGCGGCGAACCGGCACGTAGACCTCGAGCACCATGCGTTCGTGCGGATTGACGTAGGCCTCGCCATAGCTCGGGCGACCGGTTTCCCGCGCCCGATAGAACGGCTGCATCTGCAGCCCCAGCAAGGCATCGCCAGCCAGCCAGTCGGTCGTATCGAACGGCGCCGACCAGCGCACGAGTTCCTCGGACCCCACCCATACGATGTTGACCAGTTCGCCATTGTTGGCGATGTGCTGATTCGCCCGCAACTGGAAACCGTCGGCGTCCAACGCATTGGCGGCGAGGTCGCGCGCAAGCTGGCCGAGGAATTCTTCGGTGCCCTGCATGTGCAGGCGGATCGTCTGCTCCGCCCATTGAACGTCGCGGGCAACCGCATTGCGCTGGCTTTCCGCTTCACGGGTCTGGAGCAACCACACGAGCGCAAGCATCGTGAGCGCGAACACCCCCACGGCAACATACGGTGCCGTCCACACCCAGCGCATCAGCGCCGATTGACCCGATGACCGCCCGTCAGGCACGGCATCCGCCCGCATACCGGACCATCGACCCCACCCCGGTTGTGCGCTTCACGCCGTTCATTCGGAGCGTTCCTCTTCCTGTTCCGGGGAACACCCGACCGGCCCCCGATCTTGCCATTCTCGCCGCATGACCAACGCCCGACCATCGGGTCTTTCCCTTACGCCGATCGTGGAGACCTCCGGGGAAACCTTGGGGTTTTCGCCAATTTTGTTTCACCGCAGGGTCCCCTAGAGTGTAAACGTGCCCCTCACGACCCGGGAGTGACCGTCGCGTGCTTCGCATCCTGATCGCGTTCCTTTGCCTGACGAGCCTTCCCGTGCTGGCGGAGGTACCGATCCGGATCGGTGTCTCCGGCCCGTTCACCGGGGGGTCGAGCCCGATGGGCTATTCGATGCGCGAAGGCATCCGCATCGCCGCTACCGAGATCAACGCGGCGGGCGGCATTCTCGGTCGTCCCATCGAACTGGTGGAACGCGACGACGAAGCACGCAACGAGAAGGGTGCCCAGGTCGTTCAGGAGCTCATCGAGGAAGAAGGCATCGTCGCCGGACTGGGGATCGTCAACACCGGCGTCGCACTTGCCAGCCAGCGCTACTACCAGCAGGCACGCATTCCGGTCATCACTTCCGTGGCCACGGGAACACTGGTCACCAAGCAGTTTCTGCCGCCCGAACATCCCGACAACTTCGTGTTCCGGGTGTCGGCCAACGATACGATCCAGGCTTCGATGATCGTCGTCGAGGCGATCGAGCGGCGCGGCCTGAGGCGGGTCGCCATCTTCCACGACGCAACCAACTACGGGCAGCTTGGCAAGGAAGACCTGCAGACGGCCCTGGCCGAGAAAGACGTGCATCCGGTGGCGATCGAGCGCTTCCAGATCCGCCAGGCGGACATGACCGAGCAACTGCGCCGCGCCCGCGACGCCGGCGCGCAGGCGATTCTCACCTACGGCATCGGACCGGAACTGGCCCAGATCGCGAACGGCATGGCACGCATGAACTGGCGGGTACCGCTGATCGGGAGCTGGACACTGGCGATGTCCAACTTCATCGACGATGCCGGTCCCAACGCCGAGGGCGCACGCATGCCGCAGACCTTCATCCCCGAGCCGACCACCGAGCGCCGCCAGGCTTTTCTCGAAGCCTGGCGGGTACAGACCGGGAGCCCGCGCATTCCGGTTCCACCCGCCGCCGCCCAGGGCTACGACTCGATGCTGCTGCTTGCCGCAGCCATTCGCCAGGCCCGCAGCACCGACGGGGATCGCATACGCGAAGCGCTCGAAGACCTGCGCGAGACGGTCGAAGGGGTCGTGATGACGTATCGGCGCCCATTCACGCGGGAAGAGCACGAAACGATCACCAGCGCCCACGATATCTTCATGGGCGAAGTCCGCAACGGCCGGGTCGTTTTCGCGTATGACCATGACCGCCTGCGAGCTGCAGACCAATGACCCGCCCACGTACCGAACCGGTCGGACCCGTGCGAACCGGTCCGGCGAGGAGTTCCCGGGGTGGAGGGCACGTACTTTCTTCGGAACGGACCTGATCGATCTTATTGCGCTAAACGATATAACGTTTTATATTACGAAACGCGACCTGCCAAAAGGCCGGTCCGATCGTTCACGTTCCACAAGAACGTCCCGCTCAGCGATGCGGGTTTCGCACAACGGCACGTCATGAGGAGACAAACCATGACCGCGAAGCAAGACGTATCCCTGCGATCCGACCCGGACGCGCAGGAAACCGGCGAATGGCTCGACGCACTGGCCGGCGTCATCGACAACGAAGGCCCCGAGCGCGCCCACTACCTGATCGAGAAGTTGATCGAATCCGCGCGCGAGGAGGGTGTCGACATCCCCTATTCGGCGACGACGCAGTACATCAACACGATTCCCACCGAACGCCAGCCACGCTACCCGGGCGACCCGGACATGGAGATCAAGCTGCACTCCTACATCCGCTGGAACGCCATGGCGATGGTGGTGCGCGCGAACAAGCACACCAACGTGGGCGGGCACATCGCGAGCTTCGCGTCGGCCGCCGCACTCTACGACGTAGGCTTTTCCCACTTCTGGAAGAGCCTGGAGCACGATACCGGTGGCGACCTGATCTTCTTCCAGGGCCACTCGGTGCCGGGCGTCTATGCACGCGCCTTCATGCTGGGGCGGCTGACCGAGCAGCAGATGGACAGCTTCCGCCAGGAAGTCTCCGGCAAGGGGATCTCCTCCTATCCCCACCCCTGGCTGATGCCGGACTTCTGGCAGTTCCCCACCGTGTCGATGGGTCTTGGCCCGTTGCAGGCCATCTATCAGGCCCGCTTCATGAAGTACCTCGCCAGCCGCGGCCTGATCGACGCGACCAAGGCCGAACAGCGCAAGGTGTGGGCCTTCCTCGGCGACGGCGAGACCGACGAGGTCGAATCGCTCGGCGCCATCGGCATGGCCGCGCGCGAGCGCCTGGACAACCTGGTGTTCGTCATCAACTGCAACCTGCAGCGCCTGGACGGTCCGGTGCGCGGCAACGGCAAGATCATCCAGGAACTGGAAGCCGAGTTCCGGGGTGCAGGCTGGAACGTCATCAAGGTCATCTGGGGCACCCACTGGGACGCGCTGCTCGCACGTGACAAGAAGGGCATCCTCAAGAAGCGCATGATGGACTGCGTGGACGGCGAGTATCAGACCTTCAAGGCCAAGGACGGCGCCTATGTGCGCGAGCACTTCTTCAACACCCCGGAGCTGAAGGAACTGGTGGCCGACTGGACCGACGAGGAGATCTGGAATCTCAACCGCGGAGGCCACGACCTGTTCAAGATCTTCGCCGCGTACAAAGCCGCCAGCGAGCACAAGGGCCAGCCAACGCTGATCCTCGCCAAGACCATCAAGGGCTTCGGCATGGGCCAGGCCGGCGAGGCGATGAACATCTCCCACCAGCAGAAGAAGCTGGACGTGGACGCCATCCGTCGCTTCCGCGACCGCTTCGGGCTGCCGGTACCGGACGACCAGCTCGCCGAACTGCCCTACCTGAAATTCGACGAAGGCTCACCGGAATACAAGTACATGATGGAGCGCCGGATGGCGCTGGGCGGCTTCCTGCCGCAGCGCCGACAGAAGGCCGAACCGCTGGCGGTGCCGGGCCTGGACGCCTTCGCCGCGCTGCTCAAGGCCTCAGGCGAAGGGCGCGAGCTGTCCACCACCATGGCCATCGTGCGCATCATGAACACGCTGCTCAAGGACAAGCAGATCGGCCGCCACATCGTGCCCATCGTGCCTGACGAGAGTCGCACCTTCGGCATGGAAGGGATGTTCCGCCAGTACGGCATCTGGAGCCAACAGGGCCAGAAATATGTGCCGGAAGATCATGACCAGCTGATGTTCTACAAGGAGTCCGAGACCGGCCAGGTGCTGCAGGAAGGCATCAACGAGGCCGGCGCGATGGCCGACTGGATCGCTGCCGGCACCGCCTACAGCGTGCATGGCGTGCAGATGGTGCCCTTCTACATCTTCTATTCGATGTTCGGCCTGCAGCGCACGATGGACCTGTGCTGGGCGGCAGCCGACCAACGCACCCGAGGCTTCATGATCGGTGGCACCGCCGGGCGCACGACGCTCAATGGCGAAGGCCTGCAGCACGAGGACGGCCACAGCCAGATCATGGCCAACATGATTCCCAACTGCGTGTCCTACGACCCCACCTTCCAGTACGAGGTGGCGGTGATCGTGCAGGACGGCATGCGCCGCATGTTCGCCGAGCAGGAGGACGTCTACTACTACATCACGGTGATGAACGAGAACTACGAACATCCCGAGATGCCGGCCGGCGCCGAGAAGGACATCCTCAAGGGCATGTACGCCTTCCGCAAGGGCGCCGACAAGAAAGGCCCGCGAGTGCAGCTGCTGGGCTCCGGCACCATCTTCAACGAGGTCATCGCCGCGGCCGAACTGCTGAAGAACGATTGGGGCGTGGAAGCCGACCTGTGGGGTTGCCCGAGTTTCAACGAGCTGACCCGCGACGGCCAGCACTGCGAGCGCTGGAACCTGCTCCACCCGATGGAGGCGCCGAAGAAGTCGCACGTCGAGGCCTGCCTGGAAGGCAACGAAGGCCCGGTCATCGCCGCCACCGACTACATGAAGCTCTTCGCCGAGCAGATCCGCCCCTTCGTCAAGCGCACCTACGTGACGCTGGGCACCGACGGCTTCGGCCGCTCGGACACCCGCGAGCAGCTGCGCCACTTCTTCGAGGTGGATCGCTACTGGGTGACGCTGGCCGCGCTCAAGGCGCTGGCCGACGACGGCGCAATCGAGCGCGAGAAGGTCGCCGCTGCGATGGTCAAGTACAAGCTCGACCCCAGCAAGCCCGATCCGGTGACGGTCTGAGGAGAGGACGATGAGCCAATTGATCGAAGTGAAGGTTCCGGACATCGGCGACTTCTCCGAGGTGCCGGTGATCGAGCTGTTCGTAAAGGTGGGCGACACCATCAAGGTGGAGGACGCGATCGCCACCCTGGAATCCGACAAGGCCACCATGGACGTGCCCTCCTCGGCCGCCGGCGTGGTCAAGGAGGTGCTGGTCGCGGTTGGCGACAAGGTGTCGGAGGGCAGCGTGATGATCCGGGTCGAACCAACGGCCGACTCGGTAGCGACCTCGGCAGGAGCCGTCGCTGCGGCGGCTGCGCCCGCGCCGCAAGCCGCCGCGCCCGCTCCCGCTCAGGCCCCGGGCGCACCGGCCGCGGCAGTTGCGCCGGCAGCCGGCGGCGTGGTCGAGGTCACCGTTCCCGACATCGGTGATTTCTCCGATGTCCCGGTGATCGAACTGTTCGTCAAGGTCGGCGACATTATCAAGGTCGACGACGCGATCGCCACGCTGGAATCCGACAAGGCGACGATGGACGTGCCCTCCTCGGCCGCGGGCGTGGTCAAGGACGTGCTGGTCGCTGTCGGCGACAAGGTGTCGCAAGGCACGGTGATGATCAAGGTCGAGGCGACGACCGCCTCGGCAGCGACCTCGGCAGGCGCGGTTGCGGCCCCCGCGGCCGTTCCGGCAGCCGCCGCACCCGCCCCAACCCCGGCCCCGGAGCCAAGCGCACCAGTTCCTGCGGCTGCAGCAGCCGCTGCGGCCCCCTCCGCAGTGAAGCTCGGCGGCAAGGTGCACGCCAGCCCCTCGGTGCGCGCCTACGCCCGCGAACTCGGCGTGGATCTCGCGCAGGTGAAGGGCAGCGGGCCGAAGAACCGCATCCTCAAGGAAGACGTCAAGGCCTTCGTCAAGGTCGCCATGCAGAGCGGCGTGGTACCGGGCAAGACCGCGGCGACCGGAGCCAGCCTGGGCGGAGGTCTGGACTTGCTGCCCTGGCCCAAGGTCGATTTCGCCAAGTTCGGCGAGGTCGAGGTCAAGCCGCTGTCGCGCATCAAGAAGATCTCCGGCCAGAACCTGGCGCGCAACTGGGTGATGATCCCGGCGGTGACCTATCACGAGGACGCCGACATCACCGACCTGGAAGCCTTCCGCGTGCAGGTGAACAAGGAGAACGAGAAGTCCGGCAAGAAGCTCACCATGCTCGCCTTCATCATCAAGGCCTCGGTGCGCGCGCTGCAGCAGTTCCCCGAGTTCAACACTTCACTCGACGCGAGTGGTGGTGAGCTTAGCCTGGTCTACAAGAAGTACTTCAACATCGCCTTCGCCGCGGACACCCCGAACGGTCTGGTGGTGCCAGTGGTCAAGGACGCCGACAAGAAGAGCGTGTTCGAGATCGCCGAGGAAACCGGCTCGCTGGCCAAGAAGGCGCGCGACGGCAAGCTGGGCCCGGCGGACATGTCCGGCGCCTGCTTCACCATCTCCTCGCTGGGCGGCATCGGCGGCACCTACTTCGCGCCCATCGTCAATGCGCCGGAAGTGGCCATCCTCGGGGTGAACAAGTCGGTGATGAAACCGGTGTGGGACGGCAAGGCTTTCGTGCCGCGCCTGACCCTGCCGATGTCGCTGACCGCGGATCACCGCGTCATCGACGGCGCACTGGCGACCCGCTTCAACGTCTATCTCGCCCAACTGCTGGCCGACTTCCGTCGGGTCATGCTGTAAGGAGGCCGTGACATGAGCCAGATCGTTGAAGTGAAGGTGCCCGACATCGGCGATTTCGATGCGGTGCCGGTGATCGAGCTGTTCGTGAAGGCCGGCGACAGTATCAAGGTGGATGACGCCATCTGCACGCTGGAGTCCGACAAGGCGACGATGGACGTCCCCTCCTCGGCCGCCGGCGTGGTCAAGGAGGTGCTGGTCGCGCTGGGCGACAAGGTCAGCGAAGGCGCGGTGCTGATCAAGGTGGAAGCGGCTGGCGAAGCCGCCGCGGCCCCTGCGCAGGCTAGCGCCCCGGCGCCGGCCGCAGCGCCCGCCGCAGTGTCAGCCCCGACCGCAGCCGCGCACGCCGGCAGCGCCGACGTCGAGTACGACATGGTCGTCCTTGGTGCCGGCCCGGGCGGCTACTCGGCGGCCTTCCGCGCCGCCGACCTCGGCCTGAAAACCGCGATCATCGAGCGCTACGCCACGCTCGGCGGGGTGTGCCTGAACGTCGGCTGCATCCCGTCGAAGGCCCTGCTGCACGTCGCCGCAGTCATCGAGGAAGCCGAGCATATCGAAACCGCGGGCATCCAGTTCGCCAAGCCCACGGTCGACTTGGGCGCCCTGCGCAAGCACAAGGACGGCGTGATCGGCAAGCTCACCGGCGGGTTGGCCGGCATGGCCAAGGCGCGCAAGGTCGACGTGATCCGCGGCTACGGCCACTTCCTCGACCCGCATCACCTGGAAGTCGAGGAGACCACCGGCGATGCGCAGGACAAGACCGGCGCGAAGAAGGTGGTGAAGTTCAAGCAGTGCATCATCGCCGCCGGTTCTGCAGCGGTTCATCTTCCATTCATTCCGCGCGACCCGCGCATCGTGGATTCCACCGGCGCGCTCGAACTGCGCCAGGTACCCGCAAAGATGCTGGTCATCGGCGGCGGAATCATCGGCCTGGAGATGGCCACGGTGTATTCCACGCTGGGCGCGCGCATCGACGTGGTCGAGATGCTCGACGGCCTGATGCAGGGCCCGGACCGCGATGCGGTGAAAGTGTGGGAAAAGCAGAACGCCCACCGCTTCGACAAGATCATGCTGAAGACGAAAACCGTCGCAGTCGAGGCGAAGGACGATGGCCTGTACGTAACCTTCGAGGGGGAAGCTGCGCCCGCCGAGCCGGTGAAGTACGACATGATCCTGCAGTCGGCCGGGCGCGCGCCCAACGGCAACAAAATCGGTGCCGACAAGGCGGGCGTGATCGTCGGCGAGCGCGGCTTCATCCCGGTGGATGCGCAGATGCGCACCAACGTGCCGCACATCTTCGCCATCGGCGACGTCGTCGGCCAGCCGATGCTCGCCCACAAGGCCGTGCATGAGGCGCACGTCGCAGCCGAGGTCGCGGCCGGGCAGCAGCTCGGCTCGACCGAGCTTTCACGCTCCGCCTTCGACGCCACGGTAATCCCCGGCGTGGCCTACACCCATCCGGAAGTGGCCTGGGTCGGCTACACCGAGGCGCAGGCCAAGGCCGAGGGCAAGAAGGTGGACGTGGCCAGGTTCCCCTGGGCCGCATCGGGCCGCGCGATCGCCAACGGTGCCGACTACGGCTTCACCAAGCTGATCTTCGACGCCGAGACGCACCGCGTCATCGGCGGCACCATCGCCGGCCCCTCGGCCGGCGACATGATCGGCGAGGTCTGCCTGGCCATCGAGATGGGCGCCGACGCGGTCGACGTTGGCAAGACCATCCACCCCCACCCGACGCTGGGCGAGACGGTGGGCATGGCCGCCGAAGTCGCGCACGGCAGCTGCACCGACCTGCCGCCGATGCGCAAGCGCTGAGCGCACGGGGTCGTCGAGCACCTGCAAGGGGCGCCGCTGCGCCCCTTGTCTTTTTCGCCGACCCAACGCCGAGAGCGGGAACGTCCGCCCGTGCAAACGGGTCGGAGCCAGGACTCCCGATCCCGGGTCCGGTAGAATCCGGGCTCCCGCAGGTACGCGCTGATGATTCCTTCCGGTCACCCTTCCGACGACACGCCCCGTTCCGACGCGGCACCACCCAAGCGCCGACGCTGGCTACGCCTCGGCATCGAGCTCCTGCTCGTCCTCGCCATCGTCCTGGCCGTGCAAGCCTGGCGCACGCGCGACGTGCCCGACGGACCGGTACCGAACTTTCCTCTGCTGATGCTCGACGGGCAGTACGTGACGCTCGACGAATGGCGTGCGCAACAACCGGACGGCGCGGTGGCACTGTACTTCTGGGCGGAATGGTGCCCGATCTGCCGAACCATCCAGGGCAGTATCGACGCAATCGCCGCGGACTGGCCGGTCCTCACGGTGGCGATGCAGTCGGGCAACCGCGCTGCGGTGACCGCTTATCTCGCCGAACACGGGCTCGAGTGGGAGACGGCCGTCGACGAGCACGGCCGGATCGCTGCCGACCTCAATCTTCCTGGCGTCCCGGCCATGCTGATCCTGGACCGGGAAGGCCGCACGCGTTTCGCCGAGGTCGGCTTTTCCACCGAAACCGGGTTGCGCCTGCGCCTGTGGTGGGCGAACCGGATCAACGGTTGATCTGCCAGGCAATTGTTGCGATGATCATCCCGTTCGAATCCAACCCGCATGAGGCGACCCATGGCCGTGCTCGTCGAAGCCATCTCCGTCATCGTTCGCAAGAATGCGATTTCGGACCGTGTTGCCGGCGGCATGACACGCTTTCGCAGCGAACTGCCCAACCGGACGTTCTGCGAGGACGAACAAATCTGCCGGATCGGTTTTCTTTCCCCCGACGAGACCTCCTCCTTCGTCGAAAAGCTCCAGACGCTGGGACTCCATTTCCTCGACGAAGCCGGCCAGGCGACCGATTTCGCGGTCGTAGACCAGCAGCACGGGCCCACCACCGCATGCACGTGGCTGGCCTTCGGACGGATACCGTGCGACGACTTCGGTCACCACGTCAGCGCTTGCTGGCTCGACACTTCGCATGACGTCAGCACCGACGAGCACACGCTTTCGGCCGGCACGCTGGCGATTCCGGCCGGCTGGCGCTTCGAAACCTCGTTGAGCAAGAACTTCCAGTTCACCCCCAACGCGGCGGCGTAATCCTATTGGCAAGCTGGAACCGTTCAGACCGGAGCCGGCCCCCAGTCGGGATCCTCCCGCATCGTCCGCAACAGGTGCTCGACGGCCTCCCCGCGCGCTGCCTCATCCCCCACGTCCGCATACAGGCCCGACCACTCGGGATGCGAACGCGCCCGGATCAGGGCACGCGGAAGCGCACCCTCACGCCATTTCCCGGCCATCTCCGACAGCGGTCGGATTGGCTGTACGGCGGCATGCCCGCGCGCCTCGAGGGCGCGGATGAGGTGCAATTGGCGCATGGCCAACAGACGCAGGATCGCCTCGTTGACCGCCACTTGCCGCTCCCCGGTCAGCATGCCAAGGAGATGCCCGCCGAAGTGCCGAAGTGCCTGCCATCCACCGCCCACCAAGGCTCCGAGCGCGGCAGCGGCGCCGAGCGTGATGCCGCCCACCATGAGGTCGATCCCCGCACCGGCAGCGGCACCCGCCACCGCCCCGGTACCCAGCTTGATCCCCACTTCGCGCAGGGTGTCGGGATGGAACAGGTCACGTTCCCACCGGCCATCGATGAGCGGCAGCCGATCCGCGTCCACGTCATCGGCGCGGAAGCGATACAGCGCAAGCAAAGCGGCCACGCAATCGAGTTCCCGCTGTCGAACCCGGTCGTTGAGCTCACCGACTGCCGCTTCCAGCGCAGCCGGCGAGTCGTCCCGTACCGTCCGACGGCAGGCCGCGATGTCGATCAACAGTTCGGACACCAGCCGCATCGCCGCGACGTGACGGGCGTCGGCCTCCCGGTCGCGCGCAGCCAGGAGCCGTTCGAACGGAGCGCGATGCGCCTCGAGCAGCAACGCCACCGTCTCGTACAGCCGCCGCTCGCCGTTGCGCTCGGGTGCGACGGTGTCGAAGCGCACGATTGCATGCAGTCCAAGGCGCGATAACGCTTCGCGCCAGGCCGATTCGTTCGCCGCACCGGAGGCCACGAAGTTCAGAACCGGAACCAACGGCACGGCACAGCTCGCGAGAATCGCCAGTTCGTCGCGGTACTTGGCCAGCACCGGATCCCGGGCATCGACGACGTACAGCGCCGCATCGCTGGCGAGCATCTGCCGCAACACCTTCGCCTCCTGCTCGAAACGCACCCGATGTGCCGGATCGCCCAGGAAACGCTCCACCCGGTCCGGACCGTCGAGCCGCTCGCCGTCGGCTTCGACAAGGGACTCGAGCGACTCCAGCAACGCGATCGGATCCTCCATACCGGGCGTATCGAAGAGCTCGATCAGGACCTCGCCGTCGGCACTCAAACGTGCCCCCTCGACATGGCGCGTCGTGCTCGGGCGGCTCGAGACCTCGCCGAACCCGGCGTCCCGGGTCAGCGTACGCAGCAACGAGGTCTTGCCGGTATTGGTGTGTCCGACGACGGCAATCCTGACCGGTCTACGCATCGCCCGCTCCGTGCTCGATCCATGCCAGTGCGGCTTCACGCTCCGTAAAGACCGCCTGCGGGCGCAGCCCTGCCCTTTCGAGCGCATCGCGCCAATGGCCGATCCGCTCCGGATCCCTTGCCACGGCAGGCGCCACCAGCCAGATTCGGCACTCGCCCGCATGGCGCGAGAGTTCGGCGATCAACCCCAGGCTTCCGCGGTCGGGCGACAGTCCAGCATCGCACGCAACGAGGAGGCGTGCCGGCGGGTCGGCTTCCAGCCGCGCGAGCGTCGCTCGGCGCTGCTCCCGGCTGTCGAGCACCCCCAGATCCATCACCGGTTCGACCAGTGCCGGCGGCCAGTCGTCCACACCCTGGAGCTCGAGCCCGACCAGTATCGCGGCGCCACCGGAAACGGAATGCGGCGCATGGACGCGCGAGGCCGGCAGTGCGTCCGGCGCGGCGTCGGTGATGCCGATCCGCTCGCTTTCGGGTGCAAGCCGCCGGATCAATCCGGCATACGGTGACAGGCTCAGATCCAGTCGCACCGAACGGCATCCGGCCCGCAGACGCACAAGGCAACCGGCCCACAGCAGTGCGCGCGGCATGATGCCGTACACCACCATGCAGCCGAACAACCACGACGACCAGGCCAGGCGCCCCGCTTCATCGTCGATGATGCGCGCTCCGCTCGCGCGGATCGTCTCCGCATCCGGGATGGAAAAGCCCAGCCACGCGGGCATGCGGCCCAGCCCTTCCACGAACGCGACGAACGCCTCGGCCGGAAGGATCGTGGTTTCCCACACGAACCCGTAGCTGCGCACCGAAAAAGCAACGAAAAGCCCGAGCGAAGCGCCGCACAACGCAACCAGCCACAAGCCGTGCGTGACCGCACCCAGCCACCAGCGGACAAGACCTGCCGGCGCAAGCAGTCCGAGCAGGGCGCGGGGGACGAGAACCGCATCGGAATCGCCCGGGGCCACCTTGCGGGAAAGCCAGAGCCACGCACGCCCGAAGGCACCGCCGGACGCTTCACCACCCAGCCCAAGCCCTCCTGCCCACAGCAACAGACTGAACAGATGAACACCAAGCAACCCGCCAAGGGTCCACACCACATTGACCGGGCGACCACCGTCACCCAGCACGGCCAACGCCGCTCCGAAGCCGCTCAATCCCGCCACCACCATCAGGATCCAGGTGACAAGCCGCGTACGCGACCGCCATGCACGGAGCACGTCACTCGTTCCGTCACGCTCGGCCTGCTCGTGAACATGTGCCAAGACCCATCGCTCGGGGTCCGCTCGACTGCCGGGGGCGTCACGCGAGGGGACAGGCACTTCGGCTGCGAACGCCCCGCCGCGCAGGCGGAAGATCTCTGCGAGCCAGCGCAGAGCGAACGGATTCTGCCGGAAGGGCCGGGACGGTTGCGGAGTCTGCGCCGGGATGGACATAAACCAAAGAATACCGGATCCCGACTCCGGCAACGCGCAGGCATGCACGGCGCATTGGCATGCTACAGCCAATTGAGGCAGATCATGAACAAGACCGTGCGCAGAGGCTATAATTCGTCCGGTTTTCCGACTCGAGCGCAGCCACCTCCTCGTTTACCGAATCATGGCCGAATCCAAGCTGCGTCCCCCAGAAATCGCCCGCGAAGCATTGCGCCGTCTCGCCATGCAGCGAGTGCCACCAACCCCGGACAACTACCGCAGCTACTACCACGAGATCGCAGGCACACAAGTCGAGGACGCCTTCCCGGAAAAGTCGCTCAAGCTCGTCGCCAAGGCACTGCCGCGGTCCACGCCCGAACGCCTTCAACTCGCCCTGCGTTTCGAGGACGCCATCGCCGGCGGACAGTGGCCCGCGGTCATCCGGACACTCATCGCCTTGTGCGAGGTTCCGGGGGAAAATTCTCCGGCCACTACGAGTACGGCTCGACCCGCCACAACCCCGGCGCACGAACCCGCCCTTGGCGAGTCCGAGTCCGCTTCCGAGACCTTGCTGGGGACCCTCCTCGCACAATTGCTGCGCAAGGGCATCACGCCCCTTCTCGCCGACCATGAAGCCCTCGCGCGCGAAGCGACGGAACTGGCCGATCTGGTCTCGCAGCCCGGTGACACAGCCCGGGCATCCGAAGCAGGTGTCCGCCTGAATGCGCTGTCCGGGAAATTCGAATGGCTGGCCGAAGATCAGCGAGCCATCCGCCAATCCCTGCTCGACGTCCTTCGGCTGATCGTCGACAACATCGCCGTCCTGACCGCCGACGATGAATGGCTGCATGGTCAGATCACGCTGCTGAACGAAATGTTCGGCAAACCGCTGGACGTCCGCGTACTAGACGAAGTCTCACGCCGCCTGCGAGACGTGATCGACAAGCAAAGTCATCTCAAGCGCCAGCTCTCGGACGCCCAGGCACGCCTCAAGAGCATGCTGGCCGGCTTCATCGAGCAGCTTGCCGGCTTCGCGAATTCCACCTGCCATTACCATGACACCCTTGTGCGCTGCGCGGACGAGATCGAGAATGCGAACGACATCGATGAACTGGCCGGTGTCGTCGAGGAGATGCTCTCCGAGACCCGGTCGGTCCAGGAAACAGCCAAACGTTCCAGCGTAGAACTGTGCGCGCTGCGTCACGAGGTCGAGGCCGCCAACAGTCGTATCGAACATCTGCAGCGAGAGCTGGACGAAACCAGCGAGCTGGTTCGCCACGATGCACTGACCGGCGTGCTGAACCGCAAGGGCATCGACGAGGCGCTCGCGCGCGCGATCGCCTTGGCTCGTCGGCGCGGCACCCCGCTTTGCCTGGGACTCGTGGACATCGACAATTTCAAGCAACTCAACGACACCTTCGGACACAAGACCGGCGACCAGGCCCTGCGCCATCTCACGACGGTCATGCGCGAGTCCTTGCGTCCGCAGGATCACCTCGGACGCTATGGCGGCGAGGAATTCCTGATCGTCCTGCCCGACACCGAGGAAGATGAAGGCGCATCGGTGCTCACGCGCCTGCAACGGGCGCTGACCAAGCGCTTCTTCATGGCCGACAACAAGCGCCTGCTGATCACCTTCAGCGCGGGCATCGCGCGCCTGGGACCTAGCGAGGAGCCGCATGCCGGCATCGACCGCGCCGACCGGGCGATGTACGCCGCCAAGCGCGCCGGAAAGAACCGGGTCCTGGTGGCCGGCTGAAGCCGATCTCCCAACCGGCTGTGTGGCCGGTTCGAGTGCGCCAGAGCACGTCAGCGACCGATCTCGACCTATAATCGGGAGCCATTGCGCGCCCGACCCGACGCCTGCCCATGCCCAACCCGACCCACCCGTCCGAGATCGCCCGAGAAGTCCTGCGACTGTTCGCCGTCCGCAAGATGCCCCCGACCCCGGACAACTTCCGGACCCTCTATCACGAAGTGGCCGGAACGGAGGACGAACCGGGCGGCGCCGATCTGGCAGTCCTTCAGGAGATCGCCGGACGGCTTTCCCGTGACGACGGCGAGCGCCTGCGTCTTGCGCGCCGGTTCGACCAGGCACTGGCCGACCGGGATCGTGCGGCGGCGCTGGATGCCTTGTACGCCTACCTCGACCGGTCCGCCCGCGAGGAAACACCCGAATGGAACACCGTGATCGGCAACCTCTTGCGCCAATGGGAGAACCGCCAGATCGGCTGGACCACCGCACGCAAGCGCGACTCCCTGGAGCGGGTATTGGCGGCGAACGACCCTGCTACGCTCTATTCCCGCTTGCAAGGTCTCGTTCGCGCATGGGGGCAGGCGCCGGTCGACCCGGAAGCCCCTCCTCCATCGGGCAACGACGTTCCGGCGACCATCTCCTCGCCTGCGCCCCAAGGAGCCCCGCCCTCCCCGGAAGTCACGCTGATCGCCCCCGGAGACACGGGAGAGTTGATCGCCTCGCTGCGGGAGTCGCTGCTGGTCGCACTCGATACGGTGGTACCGGCTTTCCTCGGCGACCATCCGGATCTCGTCAAGGAAGCCGCCGGGTTCAGCAGCACGATCCGGTCGAGCACCACGGCAGCCCAGTTGCAGACCGTCTCCAAACAACTGCGCAAGTTCGCCTACCGGCTCGAACTGACCGCAGGCGACACCGCCGAGATCCGCACCGGCTTGCTCAACCTGCTGCGCCTGCTGCTCGAGAACATCGAAGAGATCGTCATCGACGACCAATGGCTGCACGGCCAGGTCGAGGTGCTGCGCGACATCGTCGCCAAGCCGGCCAACGTGCGCCTCATCGACGACGCCGAACGCCGCCTCAAGGAAGTCATCTACAAGCAGAGCCAGCTCAAGCACAACCTCGCCACGGCCCAGCGCACACTGCGCGAGATGCTGGCCGGCTTCGTCGACCAGCTTGCCAGCTTCACCGAAAGCACCAGCACCTACCACGACAAGATCGCGACCAACGCCGGCAAGATCGCGCAGGCACGCGACATCGCCGAAATCGGTCACCTGCTCGACGAAGTCATGCGCGATACCCGCGTGATCCAGGAAGAAGCCCGACGGTCGCGCGACGAGCTGCAGGCCGCACGCGACCGCGGACGCGAGGCCGAACAACGCATCGAACAACTGCAAAAGGAACTCGAGGAAGCCAGCCGGCTCATGCGCCACGACCAGCTCACCGGCGCACTCAACCGTCGCGGCCTTGAAGAGACCTTCGAAAAGGAAACCGCACGCGCCCTGCGGCGTGAGGCCCCGCTGTGCATCGGGCTGCTCGACATCGACAACTTCAAG
Organism: Rhodocyclaceae bacterium; assembly: GCA_050486545.1. Taxonomy (GTDB): domain Bacteria; phylum Pseudomonadota; class Gammaproteobacteria; order Burkholderiales; family Rhodocyclaceae; genus DAOMNN01. The sequence continues at coordinate 70,657 of JBJHDM010000003.1, forward strand.
CGCCTGAACGACACCTACGGCCACAAAACCGGAGATGACGCACTCGTGCATCTGACCGGCGTCATCCGTCGCAACCTGCGCCCGCACGACACCGTCGCCCGCATGGGTGGAGAGGAGTTCATCCTCCTCTACCCCGAATCGGACCTCGAGCAGGCCACGGCAGCGCTCGTGCGGCTGCAGCGCGAACTCACCAAAGCCTACTTCCTCGCGGACGACCAGAAGATCCTCATCACCTTCAGTGCCGGCGTCAGCCCCTGGAAAGCGGGGGAACCCCTCGATCACGTCATCCGGCGCGCCGATGCGGCAATGTACGAGGCCAAGCACACCGGGAAGAACAAGGTCGTCGCGAAGCCCGCCGAACGCGCAGGGTCAGCCGCATGAAAACCTTCACCCAACTCGTCCAGGAACGCCTCGCCCACGTCGCCGAAGTCTTCCCGTGGGACCTGGTCAAACGCATCGAGGCCAATCCCGGGCTCCTCCTCCTCGACGTGCGCGAACCCGCCGAATTCGATGCCCTGCACATCGCCGACTCGCTGAACGTCCCCCGCGGCATCCTGGAAAGCGCCTGCGACTGGGGCTACGAGGAAACCGTCCCTGAACTCGCCGCCGCCCGCGACCGCGAGATCGTCGTCATCTGCCGCTCCGGCAACCGCAGCATCCTCGCCGCCGACGTCATGCAGCAGATGGGTTTTGTGAACGTCGCCTCGCTCAAGACCGGCATCCGCGGCTGGAACGACTTCGAGCAGCCACTGGTGGACCGCGACGGCAAGGCGGTGACGCTGGACGAAGCCGATGCGTATCTGGCGCCAAAGGTTCGCGACGAACAGATTGCGCCGGTCCAAACCCGCTGACAACCGCCCTCCTCGGGTATGGAAAGCCCTCCACACCGCTCCGATATGGCTCAATCTGCATTCCGTACTCAACGATCCGTAGCCACCGACGCTGCGACATCTCCTGGGACATCGTGACCTACGAAGCAGGCGACACGGCGAATCTCGCCGCAATCGAACTTGCGTTTCCTCTCGCGGACCTGCATTTCGTGTCTGGAGTGGCGTGCGATGAGGCCATCACGTTGCGGCTCGACGATTGATTGCAAGGGCTTCAAGCCAAGCCACGCCCCGGGGACCTGCCCCGTATAGGAATCGATCGAGGCCAAGGTCCAGACGACTTTTCCCAAATCGCTGACAAAAAGACGGTCATCGCAATCCACCAAAAAGGGTGCACTCATCGCACGGCTGCCCTAAACCAGGCAGTACCGTAGGTGCGTTCGCTCGACACCAGCGAAGGCGCCCTTGTCTTGGATTGCATCAACCCCGTCGGACTCAATCTAGTAGGCCACGCTGACCAAAACTGTCGTACTCTACCGGGAATGCCCGCTGCGGCGTGCAGGTCCATTCAGATTGCGCTTACCGCACACTGTTCGGCCATAGCGCCATGTAGAAGGCCAGTATGGAAGCAAAGCACACGATCCCGGTTACCAGCCCGCACCTACCTCCACTGGAGGACTTCATACCTTTTCTGGAAAAGATCTGGGAAAGCCGCCGGCTGACCAATAGCGGACCTTTCCACGATCAACTCGAACACGAACTGGCCGACTATCTCGGGGTGGAACATCTCAGTCTCTTTGCAAATGGCACCTTGGCGTTGCTCACCGCCCTTCAGGCGCTGCGAGTCACGGGCGAAGTCATCACGACCCCCTATAGTTTTCCTGCAACGAGTCATGCACTGCTCTGGAACGGGTTGAATCCAGTGTTTGTCGATATCGACCCACGAACCTGCAACCTGGACCCGGCTCGGATCGAAGAGGCCATAACCCCGAAAACCACAGCAATCCTGCCTGTTCACTGTTATGGCATTCCCTGCGACGTTGAAGGGATCGAACGAATCGCCAACAACTACGGCCTTAAGGTTCTCTACGATTCGGCGCATGCGTTTGGCGTTCGGATCCATGGCGAAAGCATCCTGAAGAACGGAGACCTGTCCATCCTGAGTTTTCACGCGACAAAGGTATTCAATACCTTCGAAGGTGGCGCAATCATCTGCGCTGACGCCAAGGTCAAGCAACGCATCGACTTCCTGAAGAACTTCGGTTTTGCCAACGAGACGACCGTTGTCGCTCCGGGAATCAACGGCAAGCTGAATGAAGTATCGGCCGCATTCGGGCTGTTGCAGCTCCAGCAAATTGACGATGCCCTACGAGCCAGGGCACAAGTCGTCGAACGTTATGACGTCGCACTAAGCAACCTTCCCGGACTGACTACGCCCTTCGTTCCCGACGGCACCAAGTGGAATCACGCCTATTATCCCGTGTTTATCGACGATGCACTTTTCCCCGTCAACAGAGATGCGTTATACGAAAGATTGCGCAATGTCGGCGTTCTCGCACGTCGGTATTTTTTTCCGTTACTTTCAGAATTTGCGATGTACCGAGGTCTGCCAAGCGCAACCATGGACCGCCTGCCCAATGCGTTCAAGGCCTCCAGGGAGGTACTCTGCCTGCCGATCTATCCGCATCTGACGCAGGACGAACAAACATTCGTCATCGACACCATTAAGCAGTGTTTCCCCAACCCTTGAATGATTTCAAAGGAACCGTACGTTTCCTTGTTTCCCGTCAAGATCAGATCTGCGATTTTCAACAGAACAGTAAAGAATGCACATCCGAGAACTGAACGACTTCCTGGCCGACCCGGAACTGGATCGAATGATCTCAACTATCTGGGACCTGCTTGGACAGCATTTCGAGCAGGCTCAGTCGTCCCTCCCCCTCGAACATGCGATGTCCCGTAGTGAGCTTTCGTTTCACAACCAGGTCCGACTCCTCGGCTACCTATGCGTTCTTATTGAAGACTTGCCCGGCGACATCGTCGAGATCGGCGACTGGAAAGGAAAATCCTTGTCCTTGATGAACGAGGTGTGCAACTACAGCCGACGAATAATCGGGATCGATCCATTGGAGTTGCCGAACCAGTATGAAGAGTTCACCCATTACAAGAATACGATATTCCCGAATGCAATGATCTTGAGAGGATACTCAGAACTTTGCGCAGAACGCTTCTACGAACTTACCCCAAGGACGGCGTTACTGCACATTGATGGAGGACACCTCGGCAGGAATGTCCTTCTCGATTATCTACTTTACTCACCGAGCGTAGTCCCGGGAGGCTTCATCGTATTCGATGATTACTCCGACTTCACCCACTCTCCGGAAGTGGGGCCAGCCGTCGATCTGCTCAGAGCGGCGGGGTATTTCGGTGATTTTGATATTCTTGGACGTGTTCATGGCTTCGAAAACAGCTACGTACTTCGCCGAACCTGAACAAGACATCGTCACTCCCTTCCTGAAACCTGACGCTACCGCCCACAACCATTCGAAACAGCTCACCTGAACGCAGAAGACGCTTCTATGAACATTCTAATAATAGGTCAATGCACGCTTCATTGGGGAAGAATGGAGTTCGGCAATATTGGCAATTATTACATAATCGAACCTTTTTTCAGAGAACTGCGAAGAGTTTTTGAGGGAGCAGTAATTAAAACGACACTGCAGATGTCTGATCACTTTTGCCTCAAGCACTCCGTCACTTCCCTGCCAATGCACTATTATTATGCCTGGTCCCCAACCGACGTTGAAACAGCAAGGAAGGAAGTCGCGATCGCCGAGCATTACAGGAGAACGGGAGAACTTTTAGACTGTACGCCTTACATCGAGGCACTTTTCTGGGCGGACCTGGTGATCGATTTTAGCGGTGACATCTGGGGTGATAATGCTGATCTTCTTGGTTTTGCAAGGTTCGAAATAGGATTACTGAAAGATCGAGCTGCTCAGATTTTGGGCAAGAAGACTGTAATGCTCGCGGGCTCTCCAGGTCCGTTCAACAACTCCGACCTTAAAACCCTGGCGAAGGATGTTTATGAACGCTTCGACTTGGTTACCAATCGAGAGCCTCTAAGTACCAAGCTACTCGAGCGCGAAGGTTTCGATTGTTCCAATACGTTGACCTTGGCATGCCCGGCTTTTCTCTTCGAACCTGCACCCACGAATGAAGTTGAAGACATTTCAAACATAATCTCCTATTTCCCAGACAATCAAAGAAAGCCGATCGTCGGATTCATTCTTTGCGGTTGGAATTTCGAAGAAGGTCCATTCGATAAATGGCCACGCAACGATCATGACTACCTCGTTTTCGCCGAAGCAGTAGAGCTGTTGTCAACGGAGTTCGACGCACGAGTATGCTTGATGTCGCACTCCAATGGCTTCGATGTTCCCCCAGCCCCTTTCATGCTTCGACATGGTCGCGACTACCCGATCATCAAGCAACTTCAGAAAGTGGTCGAGCAGCGCGGCATCGCAAGAGATGTAATCGCGCTTGATGGGGTTTACAGTGCCTGGGAAACCAAAACCATAATCGGATCCATGGACATGCTAGTAAGTGGACGAGTTCACGCAGCCGTGGCGGCTTTTTCGCAACATGTTCCTACGGTGATTATCGATTACGGGCATGAACCGAGAGCGCACAAGCTAAAGGGTTTTGCAGAAATCGCTGGCGCACAAGACTATGTCGCATGCCCGTCTTCTCGTGGCGACTTGATTGATCGGATTCGTGACTGCTGGAATAAACGCGTCGAATACAAAATTCAATTGGTTTCGCATATGCCGACCGTTAGAAAGCAAGCGAAGAGTCACTTCGATTTACTTAAAAGCATCTGAAGTGCGACAGTTCAAACGTATTGCAGTCATGCAGCCATACTTCTTGCCGTATCTCGGATATTGGCAACTCATGAACTTTGTCGACGAATTTGTTATTTATGATGACATCCAGTTTTCCAAGGGCGGCTGGATCCATCGGAACAGGTATTTGAATAATGGGGTTGACAAGTTCTTCACCCTGCCGCTGAAGCGAGATTCCGATTATCTTGACGTACGCGATCGAGAGATTTCTGAATCGTGGAAAATTGAAGGGCCGCGCATCGCAAGAAAGATTCACTCAGCATATGCAAAGGCCCCCTTCTTCGAAGAGGGGCTTGAACTTGTTCGGCAATGCTTTAGAACTGATTCTAGCAACCTTTTCGACTTTGTCTTTCAGTCCATTCATGTTGTGAGCTCACTTCTCGAGATAAACACCAAGCTACACGTTTCTTCTGAACTCTCGAACACCAGACATCTCAAAGGGCAAGATCGAGTACTTGCACTATGCCAAGACCTAGATGCCAGCGAGTATATTAACTTTGTTAATGGTCAAGCACTTTATCACAGCAGTGCATTTGACGAGATCGGGGTTTCTCTTCGCTTTCATAGAATCGAAGAAATTGAGTACCCACAGTTCATTCATGAATTCGTCCCGAACCTTTCGATAGTCGACGTAGTGATGTTCAACGGGATAGCGGGGACAAGAAAACTGCTATCAAGTTTTAGCCTTGAGTAGATGTTATGCATATCGAGAAGGGTCAATCTCCGGTAAGAGTTCTCAACTTCTTAGCTGCTGTCGATGGAGAATTCGTTCCACCAGTGAGCTCGCGGGTTGACCTCGAGGAGTACGCGGCAAAGCTATCAAGCAACGCGACAAATCTTTTCGCGGTGGATGGCCACAACGATATTGGGCATGCAGCTTTTTATTCAAACGCTCTAACGACTAAGGTTGGGTTTGTATCGTCTTTCGCGGTCAAACGGGAGTACAGGGGAACCGGGGTCGGCACCGCACTTCTTGATCATGTCATTCTCATTTGCCGCAATGACGGGATGAATGTGGTCACTCTTGAAGTAGCTGAGACAAATCTTCGGGCCATTGAGTTCTACAAAGGATATGGCTTTAGTTTCCAGGGCAGGCTTATGCAGCTCGACATCACGTAGCTGGTAATTTTTTTCATACTGTTGGACTGTTTTTTCTTACCGCAATTTCTACCGATCAGGCGCGGATTCGGCTAGGAGCATTTTAGCTCGAATAAAGACCTACTCAATAGATCGTTCAGCTATAACCTTGATTTGAACGGATTGGCCAATGAGCATTATATCAGGACAGTTTCTGGATCTCAGCATCGGTTCGGAGGCGTACTCAGAGTTGCTGCCGATCTTTCGCGCCGGGACAGGCAGTGCGACGGAAAGAGCACACAGGGGACTCCCATATAGCGATCGAAGCGTGAAAGGCATCTATTGCTGCAATTTTGTAGAGTATTTGACGCAAACCGAACTACTCATCTTCATGCGGGAGTGTCGACGTGCGCTCATTCCAGGTGGGGTCATTAGAGTAGTCACCCCGGATTTAAGGTCCATTGTTGGTCGCTATATTGCTGACGACTGGAGATCTTCAGGGGTCATCGACGGAGCCGAATCCGAATGCACGAAGAGTGGCGCCGAGTTTCTGAACCTTAGCATGCGAGGTGGTGGCCGTTCGTGGGTCTGCGACCAGGATGAAATGGCGCGTCTGGGAGCACTTGCGGGCCTAATCGTTGCAGAGGGCAAGCTAGACGAATCCTTACCCATATTAAGCCATTGCAAGACAACCGCTCAGGAACTCACCATTGATTTCCAGAAACGTATTGATCCGTTCGTCATGGATCCGTTGGTGTCAATTGTAGTTCCAGCCTATCGACCTGAATTTCTCGTTCAATGCCTTGAAAGCGCATTGGCACAGACCCACTCCAATATCGAGATCATTGTCTCCGATGATTGCCGAACCTCTGACGTGGAACGCATTGTGCGCGGCTACGAGAGGATCGGCGCACCCGTGACCTACATACGCAATCCATTGGCGGCTGGTGAAGGCCCTAACCTGACAAACGCGATTCGGGTTGCACGCGGCGAATTCATCAAGCCCTTGAATGACGACGATCTCCTCTCACCCGACTGCGTGCAGAAGCTGTTGCAAGCCCTTCAAAGCACTCCGGACGCACGTCTCGCTTGCGGCCAACGGATTCCTATCGACGTCGAGGGCCGACTCATGGATGAGGCGCTGTTGGGCGCGCCGCTTTCATCGCAGTCAACCTGTCTTCCGGGTACCTCAGTCATAGCGGAAATTGCCGACACTGGTACTAATTTGGTTGGCGAGCCAACTGTGATGTTGTTTAGACGGTCAGACGCCCTTGCGATACCTGAGACACAAGTCACGGCAGTGTGCGGAAGAAGAGTTTACGGAATCGGTGATGTCGGACTTGCTGTGAACTTGCTCGGAGGAGGAGACCTTGCCTACTTGGCGGAAACGGTTGCAAGCTTCCGTTTACATGACGGGCAGAGCCAACGAGACGCCGGGATGCGCAAACGGTGTCTTGATAGTTGGGTATATCTTCGAACGCAAACCGAACGTTTGGGGCTGAGCGGCCGTGTACCACGTCGCGTTGATGGCTGGATACAGGACCGAGATCACTCGAAGGCACTTGAGTTGGCGAGCAACACCGCACCGTCGCCCTTTCGGCCGGGCGACCAGATGTTGGCAGGCAGCGAGCGAACTTGGATTGTGGCGAGCGTTGCAGCTGCGGGTGACTTAACCGGAATTGGTTTCGCTGTCCTCATTGACGGTCGCACGGATCCGAGCCGTATCGAACCAACCCTGCACAGCCTGCAGAATCAGATCGTGCCGCCCATACATATAGCGGTTCTCCATTCCGGCTCGATCGAACTCGCCGACCTTGGTCGGGTCTCGGCGCTCACAGATTCGGATCTCGGTCCATGGCTCGCGGGGCTCGGCGAGGAGCCCGATCTGTGGCTCCATTGTCTGGCGGCTGGAGACGTGCTTTCGGAGGATGCGCTTTACCAGGCCCAGCGGTGTATCGTTTCCAACCCTGCCGCGGTGGTCGCCTACTTCGATCATGACGAGATCACCGACGACGGACTGTGCCGAAATCCCCATTTCAAGCCGGATGCCAACCCGGATCTGCTGCGCAGTTATGCGTATGTTGGGCGTTCCGTGTACGTGCGCCTGCGCTGGATGGAAAGTCGGGGACTGGAACTGCCGCTCGATCTACGGTCCGCCTACGATCTGGCACTCCAGGCACTCGAAGCAAGCGGCGAAGGCGCGCTCGCCCACATTCCCACGGTCATTGCGCATCTCGATGCCCGCGTTCCGACCGTCTGGCCTAGAACGGCAGGCGAATCGCGCGACCTCGCTGCGGTACTCGAAGAACACCTCGCCCGCGTAATGCCCGGCACCTCGGTCCTTGATGGTCCGGCTCTCGGCACATTCCATGTTGTACCGCCCCTCGAGCGCACGCCACTGGTCAGCATCATCATCCCGACCAAGGACCAGCTTCCGTTGCTTCGACGCTGCATCGACACGCTGCTGAAGAAGACCACCTATCCGAATTACGAGGTGATCGTTGTTGACAACGGGAGTGAGACACCGGAAGCACGGCGTTATCTGAAGGAGCTTCCTACACTTTTCCCGGACCGAATCCGTGTACTTGCCCATCCAGGCGCGTTCAACTTCTCGGCGATGAACAACCGCGCAGCCGCGGCCGCAAGCGGGGAGTTCCTGCTCCTGCTCAATAACGACACTGCGATCATTCAGGATGGCTGGCTGACCCAGTTGGTACGGAACGGGTTGCGCGAGGAAGTCGGAATCGTCGGCCCGGCCCTGTTCTTCCCGAACGGGCAGATTCAGCACGCGGGCGTGCTCTTGGGTTTGCGCGGCCCAGCCGAGCACCCGTTCATTGGGCTACCGGCGGATGCACCAGGTTATCTCTTCCGGGCGCAGGTGCAGCAGAACTACTCGGCCGTGACCGGTGCCTGCCTGCTCGTTCGCAAGGAACTCTACCGGCAGTTGGGAGGCTTGGACGAGACCGACTTCGCGGTGAGTTACAACGACATCGACTTCTGCCTGCGCGTGCGTAGTCATGGCAAACAGGTGGTGTGGACGCCGCTGGCCATGCTCTTGCATGAAGGCAACGCCAGTCAGCAATCCGGTACCGAATCACTGGCACTTGAGAGAAAGGCTGCACGTTTCAGCCGGGAGCGCACTGCCATGTATGCGCGGTGGGCGGATTGGATCGGCAACGATCCTGCCTACAATCCCAATCTTGCGCTCACAGGCGAGGCATTCGCTTTCGAACCCGATTCATTCCTGCGCTTCGACCGCGCGGGTCATGACCTCGTCCCGCGCGTGATGGCCTGCCTGACGAGCGGCGCCAGTCCGGTGACGCGGGGGATCGCAGCCGCGTTAGGCTGGCTCGAGCAAATGCGGATCTGCCAAGCCCAAGTTCTGGACCGTCTCCCGGACCCCAATCTCGTCCTGCGGAGCGGTGCGCGCATACTGGTACTTCAGCCGCCGCAAGACGGGGAACAATTCACGCGAATGGAAGACCTCGTAGCACTGCCGGGCATCGTGAAGATCCTGGATGGAGACGGGTTGCTGCAAGATCATTTTCTTGGAGATCTTCCTTCGGACGGTCGGCGGTCGGAGTGGGGAGCGAGAATCGAGCGACTCGTCAGCCACTGCGACCGAGTACTGGTGACCGATCCAGAGTCGGTCCGCCGGCTGCAGCCGTACTGCTCGGATGTACGCATAGCAACGGATGCCATGGAGCCTCCGCAATGGGCTGATCCGCTCGACATAGTCGCTGTCGCCAACGGCATTCGAGGTAATGCCATTACGAGTCCCATTGCGGAACAGACCGAAATGGCGGGCGGTCAGGCAACCGCGCCGGCTGTTTCACCTCAGCGCGAACCATCCGAGGCCATCCCTCTGTCCGATGCGGATCGGGCCGTGATTCTGGCTGAACTGCGACAAGTGCGACGCCAGTTGATGACACTATGCCTCTCAGCGGCGTCGACCAACCAACCGGGACCAAGCGCAGCACGAAAACAAACGGCATCACGCAGCGCCGAAGCCGGCGAGGCCGACAGTCGTCAGGGGCAGTACACAAGATGGCTATCCATGCGCCAGAAGACGATCGACGCATTCGAGCCCCCCATTGATGATGCCCTCGCACAAGCCGGCCCGACTTTCCATCTCGTGCTCCGACAAGGCGACGATCAGCTTGCCCGACTTGCCGATACCTTGGACAACCTCGCGCACCAGCGGTATGGCAACTGGTTTCTGGATATCGTCACCTCTCTCCCTGCTCCCGACGGCATCGAAGACCTGCCGTGCATCGGATGGCATCAGGTTGCAGACGATCAACACAAACAGGCCATTGACGAACTCGTCGCCACGCGGTCACTGGACTGGATCATCGAGATTCCACCCGGTGCCGTTCTCGACCCGTGGTGTCTGTGGCGGGTCGCCATCGAAGGGCTGCGCCAGCCCGATGCCATGGTGTTCTTTGTCGACGACGACATCTATGACGAGGCAGGCAACCGCAGGCAGCCCCGCTTCAAACCCGGCGTGAATCCAGCCTGGTTGAGTTCTTCCGACCTCGCGGGCCCGCTCTTCGTCAGACGCGACGCATGGTTAGGCTGTGTTGGCGCGGCCATACGAAACGGCAGCCCCTGGTTTGACCAGCTGCTCCGTCTGACCCGGCAGCAGGATTGGACGAGCATCCGCCATATTGCCGACGTGCTGATCAGCTATCCAGGCGCGGCACCGGGAGAGATGCGCAGTTGTCTCGCCAGCCTGCTGGAAAGTCTGCCATCGCAAGGATCACGACACGAGGTGCTGCGGGTCAGTGATCGTAGTTGGTACGTGCGCCCCCCATTGGATGAAGCCCCGCCGGTTACGATCGCAGTACTCTCGCAAGGGCAGACCGACCTGCTCGAGCGTTGCCTTCGTTCCATCGTCGAACGTACACGCTACGCAAGATACGAACTGCTTACCGTCCTCACTGACCGTGGCTACGATCCTGACCTAAAGGAGTGGCTCGCAAACTCAGCGACACGTTTCGGCCGAGACATCAAGGTTGTCACGACCGATCCAGAGGCCAACCAGGCGACCCGCTGCAATGCGGCCGTGGCGGCATGCGACACCGGGCAGATCGTATTCTTCCGTGAAGAATGCATCGTGATTCAAGCGCAGTGGCTCGACGAACTCTTACGTGCAAGCCTGGACGAATCGGTCGCTGCGGTTGCACCGCGACTCATCCATCCGCAGGACAAGACAATCTTCGAGGTCGGCCGGGTGCTCGGGCTCGACGGACTCGTAGGCGCCCCCTATCGCAACGATGCCGGCCTGAACGATGCCGGCATGCTCGATCAACTTCAGGTCGTGCATGATGCAAGCGTACTGTCGGCGACGTGCATGCTGATCCGTACTACAGACTACAACGGGATCGGCGGCATGGACGCGGCAGCACTCGACGACACGCTTTCGGATGCCGACCTGTGCCTGCGCCTGCAGGCCCATCGACGCCGCCTGCTCGTCCAACCGTTCGCCTCGGTCGTTTTTCGGGGCGATTCCACCCTCTCGATTCCGGGCGATGCGGAGGCCGAAGCGCGACAACTGCTGGCGTACACCCGTTCGCGGCGGACATTTGCGGAGCAATGGCTGACCCCTGGCGCACGCGATCCATTCTGGAACCCCAACCTCAGTCTCGCGCATACACAGCCGACGGAAGAAACAACCGGCCAAGTCCAGTGGCACTTCCAGCCGGCGACGACCGAACCATGCATCCTCGCGCGCCCGATCCCGAACGCTCAAGGCCATTACCGGATAGAAACCCCGCTGAGATACGCGAGCGAAGCAGGTCTGGCAAGCAGCGGCATCTGGCCCCAGACCGACGAAGACCGCGAGCTTTCCGTAGCCGACCTGTCCCGTCTCGCTCCGACCGCTCTGGTCGTTCAGAATTACATCAGCCACCCTCGCCTTGAAAGCCTGCAGACTTGGCACGCACACCCGCACCGCCCATTCCTCGTCTATGCGCTGGACGACCTGCTCACCGACCTGGACGAGAGCAACCCCGTGCGCAAGCACCTCGCTGCCAATGCCCGTGCGTGCCTCCGACACGCGCTCGCGCACTGCGACCGCCTCGTTGTTTCGACCGAGGCACTCGCCGAAACCTACAAACGCTTCATCGACGATATCAGGGTGATCCCGAACCGCCTGGACGACCGGGTCTGGCTGCCATTGCAGACACAAAAACGCACCTCTGCCCGTCCTCGCATCGGCTGGGCCGGAGCCCAAGGCCATGAACGCGACCTGATGCTGCTCGAACCGGTCATCGAACACACTCGGCACGAGGCCGACTGGGTCTTCTTCGGGATGTGTCCGGATGCGCTACGCCCCATGATCGCCGAATATCACGAATTCGGCCCCCTCGCCGACTATCCCGAGCGCCTCGCTGCGTTGAACCTCGATCTGGCGGTCGCACCGCTTGCGGACACCCCGTTCAATCACGCAAAAAGCAATCTGCGGCTCCTCGAGTACGGCGTCCTTGGCATTCCGGTCGTCTGCAGCGACATCACCCCCTACCGGGAAAGTCCGGCCTGCAGAGCATCCGACGATCCCGCCACCTGGACCGAGGCCGTTCGCGCTCGTATCCACGATGCCGAGGCACGGGAGGCGGAGGGTCGAGCACTACGCGCCTGGGTACTGGGCGAGTACCTGCTTGCCGGCCACGTGCAGGCGTGGCTGAACGCACACCTGCCGGACTGACCCACGGGCGTCCGCAGCCAACAAGGAAGCTCCACACAATCGGGTTCGATCCGGCGGAACGAACCCCAACAGCACCACTTCAAAAAAAAGCACTAAAGATTCTCCACGCCCTGCCGTAACAGCACTCGTCAGCAAAGCGATTCATGTACGGCCGGGAGCAGCAGGACACCACCAGGTAAACGCCGGCTCCATGCGTAACCCTCGTAAGGAGAACTGAAATGAGCAGCGTCATCAACACCAACACTTACTCCCTCAACGCCCAGCGCAACCTGGCCAAGAACTCTCTCGGCCTGGCTTCCGCCATGGAGCGCCTGTCCTCCGGCCTGCGTGTCAATTCCGCCAAGGACGACGCCGCCGGCCTCGCGATCGGCATGACCATGGACAAGGAAGCCCGCTCGCTGGCCTCGAACATTCGCAACTCCTCCGACATTATCTCGAAGGCGCAGATTGCGGATGGGGCGCTTTCCGTCGTTGCCGACATGGCCCTGCGGATCGAAGAGCTGGTTGCCCAGAAAGGCAATGGCACCCTGACCGCCACCGAACAAGGCTACATCGATTCGGAAATCACCTCGCTGGTGACGGCCGCCAACCAGATCCAGACCGATGCCAAGATCAACGGTCAGGCTGCGATCACCACGACGGTTACCATCACCTCCAGTGGCGGCCAGATCCCCGCTATCGCGGCCTCGCGTGCGGCGGAAGGTGCGACGATGAATACCGAGGAATTCAAGATCCAGTCCTTCCGTGCCAACTACGAGAACCAGATGGCCGCGAAGAGCCGGATCATGGACGCCGACTACGCGATGGAGACCGCCAACCTCGCCCGCTTCCAGATCCTGCAACAGGCCGGCACCGCGATGGTTGCGCAGGCCAACGCGATCCCGCAGAATGTCCTTGGGCTGCTGCGGTAAGCCGCGAGGCAGTTGAACGGCGATCGGGTGCGGGGCCTGGACAGGCGCCCGCACTCGTGCCGTTTCATAGGAGCAAACCATGAGCATCGAATCGGTTGTTGCCAACACAGCTGGCGCCGGCAGCGGGAGCACCGCCCCCGTCGCTCGCACCTCCCGCCCGACGGGTGCCGAAAGCATGGCAAGCTCCGCCCCCGACGCCGTGCGGCGCACGGATCAGGACGACACCCAGAACAAGGTGTCACGCCTCAGCGTGCAGGAAGCGACCGAGCATCTGAACCGCTTCGTGTCGTCGGTGCGCCCGGAGATCAACTTCACCGTCGACGAGGACTCCGGTGCGCGTGTCGTACGCGTGGTCGACAGCAACACGCAGGAAGTCATCCGCCAGATTCCCTCGGAAGAAGTCATCCGGATGGCACAGGTGCTGGACAAATTACAGGGCTTGTTTGTCAAGGAGGCCGTTTGACGGTCTGAGGAGGCAACACCATGGCCACGATCAGTTCGCTTGGGGTCGGCGCTGGGGTCGATCTGCAATCCATGCTCGACAAGCTTATTGCGGTGGAACGCAGGCCGATCGACGTACTCGATCGCCGGATTGCATCAACCAACGAAACCCTCTCGATGTACGGCCAGTTGCGCTCACGCCTCGACGCATTGCGCACCGCTGCCGATACGCTTCGCTTTCCATCACGCCTGTCGGCCGTCGGTGCGACATCGAGTGACGACAAGGTCGCCACGGCATCGGCCAGCTTTCTTGCAAGTTCCGCAAACTACACGGTGCAGGTCGTGCAAATGGCCTCTGCACAAAAGAGCTTCACCCATGCCTACACTGGCGGCACCACGTTCGACCAGGGACAGCTCGACTTCGTGGTTGGAGGCGTGGCACATTCTCTGGACCTGACCGATCAGGCGAGCTACACGCTCCAGGAGATCCGTGCCCGGATCAACGACGCCGGAATCGGTGTCACCGCAACCGTGGTGTCGGGGACCGACGGCGAAAGACTTATCCTCACCGGCACCGAAACCGGTGCGGATGGCGGGTTCTCGCTGACCTCCACGATGGCCGCTTCCGGCGGACAAGTAGCGCTGGACAGCTTCGACAGCAACCCGGCACTGGCCACCTCGACCGCCAAAGACGGCATCATCACCATTGACGGCGTGACGGTTTCTTCGTCGACCAATACTTTCGCGGATGCGGTCAGCGGGCTGACCTTTACCGCCAAACAGCTTGGGGTGACCACGATAACGGTGGGTACCGACACCAGCCGGATTACCGAAGCGGCAAAAGCCTTCGTTGACGCGTATAACGAAGTCGTCGGGCTGATCACCGCCAACAGCAAGTTCGATGCAAGCACCGGTACCGGCGGAATTTTCGGTGGCGACATGACTGCCCGCACCATCCGCGATGCACTCACTCGCGCCCGTGTTACGGTGCCCGATGGTTTGTCCACCGCCACCCCGAATACGCTGAGCCAGATCGGTATCATCGTGCAACAGAATGGCGAACTGACCCTCGACGAGTCCAAACTGCAATCGGCACTATCGACTTCGGCGTCGGACGTCATGGCGGTGTTGCGGGGCTATGGCGACTCCTTCAGCAACACGGTATCGGGTTTCTTTGGCGCAGAAGGCAACCTAAGCCGCCGGGAAAACAGCCTGAACGTTTCCATCAAGAATTTCCGCGACCAGCAGGATCGCCTCGAGATCCGTATAACGAACATCGAGCAAGGCTATCGCCGGCAATTCACCGCGCTGGACACATTGATTAGTCAGATGTCGGTCATGAGCAACTACCTTACCCAGCAGTTGGCGACCCTGTCACAATCGAACAACCGCTGAGCAAACCTCCGCCATGACTGACAGCACGTAATAAAGGCACCGGACACATGTTCTCCACCACTCGAAACCCCATCGCCGCATACAAACAGGTCGACCTTGACGCCGCCGTTCAGGGTTCGGATCCGCACCAACTCATCATGCTGCTCTTCGACGCTGCGGATACGGCCCTTGAGCGCGCACGCGAGCAGATCATTGCACGCGACATTCCCGGCAAGGCAGTGTCGCTGAACAAAGCGACAGAGATCATCCTGGACGGCCTCGTTGCAAGCCTTAACCTCAAACAAGGCGGGGAACTAGCCGAAAAGCTCAAGGCTCTTTATCTCTATATGGTCGGCCGCCTGACCGACGCAAATGTAAAGCTCGATCCGGAAGCGGTCACCGAGGTGCAAGATCTGCTCAAACAGCTATCGGAAGCTTGGCGCGAGATCGGAAAGAACCCAGGTGGATCCCAGACTGCCAGCTGAGGCATCCTCTGATTTCGACTCCCTGCTCACACGCTTGACGGACGAGCTGAATAAGCTTCTGGCCGCCACGCAGGCCTCCGAATGGGATCGTGTAGCAGAGATTTCCACCCGAATCGTTCCGGCATTCGAAGCTATTCGTGCCGCGCCACCCGCTGGCCGTGATAACGCCGACCAACGGCGGAGACAGATCGAAGAAGCACAACGGATGCTTACCTGCGCGATTAGCGCATGCACGTCTAGGCGAGAACAGATCCAGCCCTTGATCCACGCCCTGGACGGGATTGAAGAAAAGTCCGGGAAACCCTGACCTGTTATCGGAACATGGAAAGAACGAGGACCGGCGATGGGCCATAGCAAGCAGATCACGCGAACGTCTCCAAGCCAGTAAGCTTATCGCCAGCTCCCTCCTCGCGGAGAAGGACTGAAATGATTCCAGCCGACCTCGCCGCACGCCTGAGAATGCTCAGTGAAGCGAGCTTCTTCGACAGCGAACCCCCGATTCAGGGAACTGCGAAGGTCCGCGAAATCCAGGCGCGTCTGCCGCAGCTCCTGCCTGGGCAGCAGTTCACAGCGACCGTTCAGCGCCCTCTTCCGGATGGCACCTTCCAGGCGGTCGTTGCCGGACGAAGTTATACGCTGGCACTCAATCACGCAGCCAAGACCGGCGATACGCTTGAGCTTGTGGTCACCAAGAACACACCACGAGCGGTTTTTGCGGAACTCGCGAATCCAGCGACAGTGTCGAGCGGCGCCGAACTCACGCGACCGAACCTCAGCCCCACCGGCCGCCTCATCAGTTTCCTGCTGACGGGTCAGCCGACGCCGCAACCCACGGTTCTGGCCGCCGGCAAGCCCTTGCTCAACGCACCGCCGGCAGGATCCGGGGCAGCCATGGCCCCCATGTTACGTCAGGCGCTGGCACAGAGCGGCCTCTTCTACGAATCCCATCAACTCCAATGGCTTTCCGGTAAGCTCGACACGGCAAGCCTGCTGAAGGAACCCCAAGGGCAACACGGCCCACACCGACCGACGGCGGGGCCCGCTGCTGGAACAGCGGTGCCTGCTGGTGCGGGTGCAGTCACTGGTGGTAGCGCCACCGCGAGCCCCTCCGGCGCGGCCCGACTGTCGATGAACATGGCTCCCGTCAGTCAGGTTGTCGGCGTAGCCGAATCCGCGGAGGAGCGTGGCGACCGGCCGACCCAACAAGCCCAAACAACGGGGATGCCCCGAACGGCGGCCATCCCGGAGCGACTTGTCCCGGTGGTCCACCAGCAACTCGATGCGATGGCCACCCAGAACTATGTGATCCATGCGCAAGCCTGGCCAGGCCAGAAGTTCGAATGGGAGATCGAGGACCCGGAAGGGCAGGCCCGGGAAGACGAAGTAGCCTCCGAGGACTGGAACACGACCTTGCGCCTGACGATGCCCAGGCTCGGCCAGATCGAGGCCAAGCTGCACCTGACCCCGGCGGGTGTTTCGATCCGCGTCCAGGCCGACGATTTCAGCACGGTCACCCACCTACAAACGGCACGCAAGGCCCTCGAGGCGGCACTCGATGCCTCTGGTGTGCCGCTGACCGGATTCGTCGCGGAACTGCATGATGCAGAATGAGCCACCCACCCCCGGGACACGCGACGAAGCCGTCGCCCTCACCTACGACACGGGCGATGCGGCACCGCGCATCGTCGCCAAGGGGCGTGGTCTGATCGCACGCGAGATCATCGAGCGCGCCCGTGAAGCCGGGGTATTCGTGCACGAATCGCCAGAGTTGGTCGGCCTCCTGATGCAGGTGGACATCGACGACCGCATTCCCCCGCAACTGTATGTAGCGGTCGCTGAACTGCTGGCTTGGCTTTATCGCGTCGAAGGACGTGACGAGACACTCCTCGCGGACAGACCCTCTTCGGACGTGCTATAAATGCGCCACCCACCGATTTCCGCCAAGCAAACCGAATGACCGATCCTACGCCGGAACCAGCCCGAATCGAGCTGTTGAACCCGGATTCCTTCCCGAGCTACCAGATCCGCAACCGGCGCGAGCTGCTTCATCTGATGAACAGCATGGTAACCAAACGAGCATTAGTGACCGCCTACATCGACGGCGGTCCGTTCTCGTTCGTCACCGCGTTGCTCGCCATCACCGTGGATGGCGACTCGATCATCCTCGATGCCAGTCCTGACGAGAAGCTCAATGACCGTGCAACACAAGCCGATCGACTGATCTGCACAACCCGCTTGGAAGGTGTGCGGGTGCAGTTCAGCACCGGCACCCCGGACCGTTTTCCGCACGACGGTTATTCCGCCCTGCGCTGCCCCTTTCCAGAGCTGGCGATCCGGCTGCAGCGCCGCGAGTACTACCGTCTTCCCGTCCCGATGTCGAATCCGGTCCAGTGCGCGATCCTGATTGCCGAAAAAGACGGAAGCATACGATCTATCGAAGCACGTGTCGTGGACATCAGTGCGGGCGGCATTGGCATCACGATCCCCACGGAGGCAATGGACATCAAGGTCGGGATGGATTTTCCGGAATGTCAGTTGGCCATTCCGGAATCGGGAACGCTTCAGGTCGGGCTACGCATCCGCAACTACTTCGTCACCACGAATCGAAGCGGGGTCGAAGTGGCACGCGTAGGGTGCGAGTTCGCCAAGCTCCCGAACAAGGCCATGACGCAGATCCAGCGCTACATCTTTCGAGTCGAACGCGAACGCAAGTCACTCGAAACCAATCTTTGATTCTCCAACCCGGCTGTTCAAGCGGCCGCACGACACCGCATGGCCATTACGTGGCCGTCGCCGGGCGGCGCCCTCCACCCGCAAGCAGCACGAAGAGATCACGGTATCCGTTTAGCTGGTGCGCATCGAGCAGTTTCACGACGTGCGGCAAGTAGTTGCGGTTGTGCAAGCCAAAACGCGTAAAGGAATGCACGAGGCGGATCACGATGTCCACCGTCAATCTTCCATGAAAGGCCGCCATTCCGAGCAGGACAAGACGAATGATCAGGAAATTGACAACCAGGTGGCTGTATTGGTGCAACGGTTCATCCGCACGAAAAGGCAGCGCCGACTGGAAGGCGGTATGGACAAGATAGTTTTCCAGAATATGTTCGTTGTCGGCAAAAAAAGGAACGTAGTGACGCTCGAACGCTGACCTCATTCTTCGCGAGAAATCCCCGTCACCTTGTGCATCGGCACGGGATAGAAACAGACCCTCTCCTGCTTCCTTCACGCACTCCGCGAACCGAGCCGAGCCATGTATTCTCAAGCACTCGACGATGCCGCCAAAAACCCTTACCTGCAAGGACTCGATCGGCTTGACACTTGTGAGTTCTTCTTCCAGTTTCTGGGCGCCGGCAAGCAGCCCCTGCACCTCCGAGACGAGCCCCGGGAGTTGGCCCGCACTGTCGGTGCCGAACGGTAGGACCGTTCCCTCCATCCTCTCAAGCAGCGAGCCCAACATAACCAGTCGGGTCTCCACGGATACTTCCCGATACTGGAGGATGAAGATGATCAACGCGCGAATATCGCTGATCGCCTGGATCTTCTCCGCCTCGACGGGATCGACTCGCGTTCCCATTTCGGAGTCGTCCGTCTGTTCCACGAACTGCATGCCTTCGCGCTGAAGCAGGACAATACGTGCCGCTTCCGGACACGCCAACGAGAGCGAACGTTCCTCATGGCCTGCAAGCTGATTGCTCACTCGCGGGTATGTGGCACACAGTCCCGCCAATGCCTGCGGACCGAGCAACAGGTGGATACGGCACAGTCCTCCGTCCATGAACGGACAGTTGCCATTGTCGTCGAGTACGATCGAGGCGTAGGTGGCATCCCGGTCCGAGTCCTTGTTGCGCTTGATTGCGGACCGAAACAACGCTTTCAGTGACGGGTGCTGATTGCTCTTGTATGCCTTGTAGGTCTTCTTGTCGATGTCGATTCGCCAGCCATTGCAACAGGTCGCTTCGCAGTCCGCCCCAAGACACCTGAAACGCTCGTAACCAGATTCTAAAAGGATATTCATATCGTTTAGCTCACGCCGTCGTCAGCGGATCAAGCCGCCCTCGGGGCCTGACAGCTATAGCGGCCTTGTATCGACGAACAGGGGCCTGCCGACCACGAGCAGATCACCGCACACCATTGAATGATTCCCCAGGATTCGCGCAGCCAAACCGGGGCGAGCCCAAGTCGGCTTCACACCGGCATGTTCATGATGTCCTGATACGCGGACACCAGCCGGTTTCGCACCTGGACCATTTGCTGGAAGGAAAGACTGGCTTTCTGCAGATTGACCATCACGTCCTGCAGATTGACGTCGGGGTCGCCAGCGGAGAACTGCTGGGCCATGGCGCGGGCTTCCTGCTGGGCCGAGCTGACGTCCTTCAGGGCGGTCTGGAGCACCTGGGCGAAATCGACCGCCCCGGCCTCGCCGGGTGCGCCAGGCGCGTTCTTGCTCCCGGCCACCTGGGCCGTAGAGCGCAATTCGCCGATCAGATGTTCAATTCCGCGCGTATCCATGTTCCCGACCTCTCGGACCGAGTCTTCTTGTGTGTCAGTTTAGCAGAGCAATCGACGTGCCAAAAGGTTCCGGTTCTCAGAATTCATACCCTTCCGAACGGTACTGCTGAAGCTTGTAGCGCAGCGTGCGCTCGGAAATTCCCAGTCTTTCCACTGCCTTGCGCCGCGACCCGCCGACTTCGCGCAAGGTGGAGAGGATGTGTTCGCGCTCGAGGTCCTTCATGTTCGCAGGGCGTGATCCGTCCGCCGATGCGCCTGGCGTCGTCCCTCGGGCGGCAGGAATTGCCGCTTCACGGTCGCCGTTGCCGCCTGGGATTGCCCCGTCCCGCGTCTCGCCGGCAGCGCCGGAAGGAAGCACCTCACCGCCGCCCGCCTCCGGCAGGCACAATCCCAGAACCGCTGCAGTGATCGCGTCCCCCGAGGCAAGAATCAGCGCACGCTGCATGGTGTTCTCGAGCTCGCGGACGTTTCCGGGCCAACGGTGTGCAAGCAGCCGCGCTTCGGCCTGTGGATCCAGACGGGCGCCGCGGCGCAGGCGCTCGCCGTGGCAGGACAAAAAATGCCGTGCCAGTGGCAGGATGTCCCCGGGCCGCTCGCGCAAGGCCGGAATCGCCACCGGAAACACGTTCAGGCGGTAATAGAGGTCTTCGCGGAAGCGTCCGGCGGCGACTTCTCCCGCCATGTCGCGGTTGCTCGTCGCCAGCACGCGGATATCCAGTTCGACCGACTTCTTGCCGCCGACACGTTCGACTTCGCGCTCCTGCAGGACACGCAAGAGCTTGGCCTGCAGGCCGAGAGGCATTTCCGAGATCTCGTCGAGCAGGATGGTGCCGCCCTGCGCCTGTTCGAACTTTCCTGCCTGCGTAGCCTGGGCGCCGGTGAAGGAGCCCTTCTCGTAACCGAACAACGTGGCTTCGAGCAGGTTCTCGGGGATTGCCGCGCAGTTGATCGCGACGAAGGGTTGGTCACGCCGGGACGAGTGCGCGTGGATATAGCGGGCGAACACCTCCTTGCCCGTCCCGGACTCCCCGGTGAGCAAGACCGTCGCATCGGTTTCGGCCACTCTTGCAGCCATCGCAAGCAGGTTTCGGGTGCGCACGTCTTCGGCGATCGTGTCCTGGCCTGTGGGCGACGCCGCCGCATAGCGGCGCACGTGCGCGAGCAGCGCCTCGGGTTCGAACGGTTTCATCAGGAAATCGCAGGCCCCTCCGCGCATCGCCGCCACCGCGCTTTCGACATCGCCATAGGCCGTCATCAGCAGCACCGGCATCTGCGGCAATCGCGCACGGACCGCAGAAAGCACTTCGAGACCGTTCATCGGCTGCATGCGCAGGTCGCTGATGACGAGATTGAAGGCTTCGCGCTCCAGCGCGTCCAGCGCCGCAGGTCCGCCATCGACGCCGACCACCCGGTGTCCGGCCAGTTCCAGCGTCATGCACACCGCGTCGCGCAGCGACTCGTCGTCCTCCACCACGAGAATCGCGATCCGTTCGTTCATCCTTGTTCCCCGAGATCCCGGTCGCCCGGCAAGGGCACCGTCAATGTGAATGTCGCCCCCTGCCCCGGGACCGATTCGACGGCGATATCGCCGCCGTGACCACGGGCCACCCCCCGGGCGATCGCCAATCCAAGGCCGGTGCCTTCTGCACGGGTGGTGAAAAACGGCTCGAACAGGCGCTCGCACTGCGGTGCATCGATTCCTTTGCCGGTATCGGCAACCCGGAACACCACCGCCTCGCCTTCCCGCAGGACGCTCACCGACACCTTGCCGCCTCCCTCCGTGGCCTGGATCGCATTGTCCATCAGGTTCGTGAGCGCCCCGCCAAGCGCCTTCCGGTCGCCGAGCAAGGCCAGGTCCCCGCAGTCGCAACGGGCCGAAAACTCGATATCGCGGGCCTTCGCAAGGGGTTCGAGGGTATGCGCAAGCTCCAGGACCAGTTCGCAGATCCCGAAGCGCTGTCGTCCGAGGCTGTCGCCGCGGGCGAACAGCAACATGTCGCGAATCAGACGCTCCAGGTATCGCAAGCGCTCGATTGCCCGATCGCCGATCCGGCTACGGTCGGCGGGTGCCAGCTCGGGTTGGCGAAGATTGGCCGTATACAGCATCGCGGCCGAGAGCGGCGTACGCAGCTGATGGGCCAGGCCCGCAACCATCTCGCCCATGGCCGCAAGCCGCTCGTTGCGTTCGGCCTGCAACCGCATCCGGTGGGTCTCGGTGATATCGTGCAGCAGGACGATCGACTCCTCACCGGACTCGAGTGCCGCCTCGGACATGGCCAGCCGACGCTGTCCGACCCCTTCACCGATCACCACCTCGCCGGGCGTTTCGGTCGTCACCAGCCGTGGGCGCACCGACTCCCAGCCTCGTCCTTCCAGGTCGGCGCCCAGCAAGCCGCGCGCCGCACGGTTGATCTGGACGATCCGCCCGGAGCGATCGAGCACGACGACCCCGGCAGGAAGGGCGCCCATCAATACGCTCAACCGTTCCGACAGCTGGGCCACCTCGCCCTGGAGCGCGTTGTACGCACTCGACAATTCTTCCGATGCGCGCGAGAACAGCGCGAACGCCTCGGCGAGCTGCGCCGCGTCGAGGCGTTGCGGTTCGCCGGACGGGTCTCCGGGCAGAGGATCCTGGGTTCGCTCTTTCACGTCAGGCAGAGTACTTGCTCCGGTGCACATGGTAACCGGCAAATAAGCGGCAAAAAATGCCGCTTTTCGACATCAGGAACTTGCCATTCCGGCGTGACAATGCCGTCATCCACAAATGGGACGTCCGAAGGATTCGATCATGGCCACCGCCGACACCGCCACCGCACAGGAATCATCGCAGCTTCAGCAGGCGATGCTGCGCCTCAACGATCTCAGCCAGCGCCAGAAAATGGCCGCCGCCGCCGCGATCGCGCTCGCCCTGTCCCTGATCGTCGGCATCTGGCTGTGGAGCCGCAGCCCCGACTATGCGGTGCTGTTCGCGAATCTGGAAGAACGCGACGGCGGCGCGATCGTGGTCGCACTCCAGCAACAGAACGTTCCGTACCGGTTCACGGCGGGCGGCACGGCGATCATGATCCCCTCGAGCATGGTCCACGACGTTCGCCTGCGCATGGCGGCCCAGGGCCTCCCCAAAGGCGGCCTGGTCGGTTTCGAAGTCATGGAGAATCAGCGCCTGGGCGTTTCGCAGTTTCTCGAACAGGTGAACTTCCAGCGCGCGCTCGAAGGCGAGTTGTCGCGCACGATCCAGTCGATCGCATCGGTTTCATCGGCCCGCGTTCATCTTGCGATCCCGAAACAGAGCGGGTTCCTGCGAGACGAGCAAAAGCCGTCCGCCTCGGTGATGGTAAACCTCTATTCCGGCCGCACGATGGAAGCGGCCCAGGTCGCCGGAATCGTGCATCTGGTCGCGTCGAGCGTCCCGCAGATGTCCAATGAACGGGTCAGCGTCGTCGACCAGAACGGAAACCTGCTGACCATGGGTTCCGACCCGATGCGCAGCACTGGTCTCAATGCGTCGCAGCTCAACTACGTACAAGAGGTCGAAGCCGCCTACATCCGCCGCATCGAATCGATCCTGGCGCCGCTTGTCGGCGCCGGTAACTTCCGCGCCCAGGTCAGTGCCGACGTAGACTTCAACCACGTCGAAGAGACCGCCGAGACCTTCAAGCCCAACCCCTCGCCCGACCAGGCGATTCGCAGCCAGCAAACCACGGAACATCTCACCCGGGATCCGGGCGCACAAGGCGTTCCCGGTGCGCTGGCGAACCAACCCCCGGTACCGGCAACGGCACCCATCGTCGGACAAACGCCCGGAGAAGGCGCGGCCAACGGGGGTGTCCCGCTCAACAGCAACCGCTCGGCGACCCTGAATTACGAACTCGACCGCAACATCCAGCACATCCGCCAGGCGCCGGGCCAGGTTCGCCGGCTCTCGGTGGCCGTGGTGGTGAACCATCGCACCGAAACGCTGCCCAACGGACAAACACGCACCATCGCCTTGACCGAAGAGGAAACCAACCGGATCACCGACCTCGTGCGGGGCGCGATGGGATATGATCAGGCACGTGGCGACACCCTCAACATCTCCAGCGCGCGCTTCGCAGCGATCGAGGAGATCGAACCGGCAGCGCTCCCGCTGTGGCAGGACCCGCAGATGATCGACCTCGGCAAGGAACTGCTGAAGTACCTGGTGCTTTTCGGGGTCCTCGCCTTTGTGTACTACGGGCTGATCCGCCCGCTCATCCGCACCGTCGCGACCACTCCACCTCGGCCGGTCGCGGCCGGAGCGGCGGCAGACGAAGATGCGATCGTCAGTCTTGGCGGCGCAAAGCACGCGAGCTTCGACGAAAAGCTCGCCAGGGCGCGCGAACTGGCCCGTGCGGAACCGAAGGTCGTCGCGAACCTGATCAAGGAATGGATGGGCGGCAATGAGGAGAGCAAGAAATGAGCACGCCCGATGAGGGGATCGAGAAGAGCGCCCTGCTCCTGCTGACCCTCGGACCGGACGAAGCCGCGGAAGTCCTCAAGCACCTCGGACCGCGCGAGGTGCAGAAGCTCGGCATGGCCATGGCCTCCCTGCCCTCACAGCCACGTACAAGGGTCGAGGCCGTGCTCGGCGAGCTCGACGCCCACTCGGACAAGGGTGCGCCGATCGAGGCCAACGAGGAGCAGATTCGAAGCATGCTCACCAAGGCGCTCGGCGACGACCGCGCAGCGCACATCATCGCCCGCATCATGCAAGGCTCGGATACGGCGGGCATCGAAAGCCTCAAGTGGATGGATGCGGCCACGGCGGCCGATCTCATTCGCAACGAACACCCGCAGATCATCGCGACGATTCTCGTCCACCTCGAGTTCGACCAGGCCGGAGAGATCCTCAAGCAGTTCACCGATCGCCTGCGCAACGACGTATTGCTGCGCATTGCCACCCTCGACGGTGTGCAACCGGTCGCCCTCAAGGAATTGAACGAAGCGCTTACACGCATGCTCTCCGGCACCTCGGTCAAGAAGGCCGCGATGGGCGGAGTACGCCATGCGGCCGAGATCCTCAATTTCGTCGGAGCGGCCGCCGAGACCGCCGTACTGGACAACGTGCGCGAATACGATCCGGATCTGGCGCAGAAGATCCTCGACGAGATGTTCGTGTTCGAGAACATCATGGACATCGACGACCGCGGCATCCAGACCCTGTTGCGCGAGATCCAGTCCGATTCGCTGGTCACCGCACTCAAGGGCGCGGCCCCGGAACTGCGCGAGAAGATCTTCAAGAACATGTCCCAACGCGCCGGCGAGATGCTGCGCGAAGATCTCGAAGCAAAAGGGCCGGTAAGGCTGTCCGAGGTCGAGGCCGAACAGAAGGAAATCCTCAAGACGGTCCGGCGCCTCGCCGAGGAAGGCCAGATCATGCTCGGCGGCAAGGGGGGCGACGATGCCTTCATCTGATGCCCGCTGCGATTGCGAAACCGGAGCGCAGGCATGTCGGTGACGCGCCACCAGGCCGTCGGCGCCTACCAGCGGTGGGAACCGCCCTCATTCGACGAAGGCCTCGACACCCCGGATGGTTTGCATTCGAGCAACGTATCGGCTGACCAGGCCTCACCCGCCTTGAAGAATGAGGATGAGCCTACATCGCCGCTTCCCCATTTGCCCGAGGATCCGCCGATCAAGCTGCCGACGGCCGAGGAGATCGAAGCGATGTTCGAGCAAGCCCGCGAGGAAGGGCTTGCGGTCGGTTTCGAAGCGGGCCGAGCCGCCGCACACGCCGAGGCCGAACGGCTGTCGTCACTGGTCGGCCGGATGGACGAAGCGCTCGACCGCATCGACCAGGACATCGCCGAAGAAGTCGTGGGGCTCGCGATCGCGATCGCCAAGCAGATGATCCGCCATACGCTCGCCGACCATCCCGCCAGCGTCGCCGAGACCGTGCGGGAAGCCCTGCAACAACTCCCGCAGAATCAGGTCCGCATCCACGTCCATCCAGACGATGCGGCGCTGATTCGCGAGTATCTTGCCGATCAGCTCGAACATGGCCATCACCGCATCGCCGAAGACGATACCGTGACCCGCGGCGGCTGCCGGCTCGAGGCCGCAGGGTGTGAGATCGACGCCACGGTCGAGACGCGGTGGCGTCGCATTCTCGAGGGCATCGGGCGCACCGACGCGAGCTGGGAGGATTCGGATGCGTGACCGCGTGCAGGCGTGGCGCCAGTTCCTGAACGACAACGCCAGCCTGGTTGGCGCGACATCGCCCTTCCAGACCTCCGGGCGCCTGACCCGGATCAACGGCCTGGTCATGGAGGCGGCCGGCATCAAGCTCCCCCTCGGCTCGGGTTGCCATATCAGCACACTCGGCGGCGGTACGGTCGAGGCCGAAGTGGTCGGTTTCAACGGCGACAAACTGTTCATGATGCCCACCGACGACGTCTTCGGACTGGCTCCCGGTGCGCCGGTATTCCCGGTAGAGCCGCAGCAGTCGCCCCCCGTGCTTGGCGACATGATCGCTCCGCGCAGACGAACCTCAGACCGCGCCAAGCATCTTCCGGTCGGTCACTCCCTCCTGGGCCGCGTCATCGACGGTGCGGGACGCCCCCTGGACGGGCTGGGCCCGATCGACACCGACATGACCCGATCGCTGCAAAGCCGGCCGTTCAATCCGCTCATGCGCGCTCCCATTCGCCAGGTTCTCGATGTCGGCATCCGCGCGATCAATGCACTGCTGACCGTAGGACGCGGGCAACGTCTCGGGCTGTTCGCCGGTTCAGGCGTAGGCAAGTCGGTGCTGATCGGAATGATGGCCCGCTATACCTCGGCCGACGTAATCGTGGTCGGACTGATCGGCGAACGGGGACGCGAGGTCAAGGAATTCATCGAGGAAAACCTCGGTGACGAAGGCCGCGCCCGATCGGTCGTCGTCGCCGCGCCAGCCGACACCAGCCCGCTGATGCGCCTGCAAGGCGCCGCCTACGCAACGACGATCGCGGAGTACTTCCGCGATCAGGGCAAGCAGGTGCTGCTGATCATGGACTCGCTCACCCGCTACGCGATGGCCCAGCGCGAGATCGCCCTGGCCATTGGCGAACCGCCGGTCACACGCGGGTATCCTCCGAGCGTCTTCGCCCGCCTGCCTGCGCTGGTCGAACGTGCCGGAAACGGGCGTGAAGGCGGCGGATCGATCACCGCCTTCTATACCGTGCTCGCGGAAGGCGACGACCAGCAGGATCCGATTGCCGACTCGGCCCGGGCCATTCTCGACGGCCATTTCGTGCTCTCGCGAACGCTGGCCGACCAGGGCCACTACCCCGCCATCGACATCGAGCAATCGATCTCGCGCGCGATGCACAACCTCGTCTCCCCCGAGCACTTCGAACTCGTGCGAACCTTCAAGCAGCTCTTCTCCCGTTATCAGCGCTCGCGTGACCTCGTCGCCGTCGGTGCCTACCAGGCCGGCTCGGACCCCCTGCTCGACCGCGCGGTCGCCCTCTACCCGGCACTCGAAGCCTTTCTGCAGCAACGGGTCGACGAACAGGAAAACTACCCCGATGCCGCCGAAAAGCTCGGCGGCCTGTTCGCGTACGAGCACTGAGTCCCCTTCGCCAAGTGCCACATAATTCCGCGCCGTGACCAATTCGACAGCGTAGAATCCGTCGAAGCAGGGGTCAGGTCTAGCTTTGTAGCATCGGACCGCTGATGCTACAAAGCTAGACCTGACCCCGACAATGCCCTGCCTCACCGGCTTCGCCACACTCGACGCGTCATGACCAAGCCCTTTCCGCTAAAGCCCCTTCTCGACCTCAGCAAGAACCGGCTCGACGCCGCCACCCGCGACCTGGGCGAACTGATCGCCAACGAACAGGAAGGCGCTCGCAAGCTCGAACTGCTGCAGAACTATCGCAACGAGTACGAAGAGCGCTTTCGTGATGCGCTCGGCAATGGCATCGGGGTCGAGGCGCTGCGCAACTACAGCGCGTTCATTTCCAGGATCGACGACGCGATTCGCATCCAGCGCGAACAGGTTCAGCATTCGCAGCGTCGCACCCAGGCAGGCAAGCAGGCCTGGGTAGACCAGCGCAACAAGGTCAAGGCCTTCGACACGCTGCAGAACCGGCATGACACGGCCGAACTTCGCAAGACAGCGAAGGGTGAACAGCGACTCCTCGATGAGCATTCTGCCAACCGGCACCGCGCACGCAACGAGTCGGACGGACACTGAACGCCGCGTTTGCCGCCGTCTTACGACGAACTGGCACGCCGCTTGCTGTTAGCCGTGTGAAGTCTTCATCACGGACAAGAAAAATGGCAAATCCGTTCATCGGCAGCACGACCAACAAACCGGCCCCTGATGTTCTGGCGGCCCTCCAGCCCTCCATGAACAGCAGTCCGGCCCACGGCGACAGTTTCTCGCGCGTGTTCGAACAGCGCGTAAGAGACCAGCCGCCCGCCCGCTCCCCGGACAACAATGAAGCGCGCACGCGCGAAACCCCGTCACAGCGGCAGAATGGAACGGAAGCAAACCGTTCTGAGCGTTCAGGGCGGGCCGAGCGACCCGCCAACGGCGATCAACGGAGGCCTTCGGCCGAACGAGAGGCCGATTCGGCCCAATCGCCGGACAGCAGGACCGAGCCTGCGGGCGCCGCCTCTGGCCAACCCGATGCGCAAACGCATGTCCCGATCGAGGACGGCCAGGATCACGCAACCGGCAACCCGGCAAGCCTTGCCGCCATCGCAGCCATTCTTGCCGCAATGAACCGGAATGTTTCTGCCGGGGTCGAGGAAGGGAGCGATCCGCTGGCCGATGGTCCGGGGCGCCGCTCGGGCGGTTTCCAGTTTCTGAACCTGGGCGGACACCCCCCCAGGCCGGAGACAGGAGCGAAAGACGTCGGGTTCGACAAGACGCTGGAACTGGCTTCCTCCACCTCGACCAAAGCGGGAAGCGGCAAGACCGAAGCACCGTTGTCGGCAGGAACGGGGAGCGTGGCACAGGTCCAGAACGCAGTGTTGCAGGCCGGGCGTTTTGCACAACCCGCCGCGGCGAGTCTGCAATCATCGATGATCGAGGTGCCCACTGGAGGGCTACCCGCTGCCGGAGTCCTCGCGAGCCTGCGCGGGGAAGCATCGTCGATCCCGCAGCTTCAGGTGCCTACACCCGCAGGCCAGCGCGTCTGGGCAGAGGACGTCGGCAACCGGATGATCTGGATGGTCGGTCGGGGAGAATCGCGCGCCGAACTCGTGCTAACGCCGCCCAGTCTCGGTAAACTGGGCGTTTCGATCCAGGTCAATGGCGATCAGACCAGCGCACACTTCGTCGCCGCCACAAGCGCGGCCCGCGAAGCGCTCGAACAGGCCATGCCGCGACTGCGCGAGGTGTTGCAGCAGGCGGGCATCAACCTGGGGCAGACGAACGTGAGCACCTCCGGCGAACAGCAGGCCAGGGACCAGGCGAATGAAGGAAGAGGGAGATCGGGCGGCGGGCGTCTCGACCGGATGTCCGAAGGAATGGATCTCGTCGCGACCTCCCCGCTGCCGTCCCGCTGGAGCGCGAGTGGTTCGGGCATGATCGACACCTTCGCCTGAAGCGCCGAATTGCGGGCGGTCTGTCCCACTATTCATTGATTGGACACGGGAATCGATCCCCCATAATTCGACACTAACGGACACAGGAGAGTCAGATGGCGAAGGCCCCGGCCACCCCGAGCGCGGAAACCGAACAGGCGCCCAAGAAGAAAGGCAAGAAACTGCTGCTGATCCTGCTCATCGTGATCGCAGCGGTCGTCATCGCCGCAGCGGGGCTGGTCGGTTTTCTCCTCCTGAAGAAGGCCGGCAGCGCCGAAGATGTCGAAGCGGCTGGCAGCGGCGCGCCTACGGTCGATCTTTCCAGGCCCCCGGTCTTCGTCTCGCTGGACGCCTTCGTAGTGAACCTCCTGCCCGGTGAAGGGGATCGCTATCTGCAGGTCGTAATGGCGCTGCGCGTGCGTGACGCACGCACCGGTGACAGCCTCAAGGGCTTCATGCCGGAGATCCGGCACCGGATCAACATGCTGCTGGCGAACCGGCTCCCGTCCGAACTCGCCACCCTTGAAGGTCGCGAGGAACTGGCGAAGGCGATCGTCGACGAAGTCAACACCGTATTGGGTTTCGGTCCGGCCCATCCTGCGGAGCCGGCCGAGCGGCCGATCCAGGCCGTGCTTTTCAACTCCTTCATCATCCAGTAAGGGGACGAAACCGCCATGTCTTCCTCCGATTTTCTCTCCCAGGACGAGGTCGACGCCCTCCTGAAGGGCGTAACCGGGGAAGTCGACGAGCCGGAGGTCGACGGCGACGGCGAAGGTGGCGTCCGCCCCTACAACCTCGCGACGCAGGAACGCATCGTACGCGGGCGCATGCCCACGATGGAACTGATCAACGAGCGCTTCGCGCGCTACCTGCGCATCGGACTGTTCAACTACATGCATCGCAGCACCGAGGTTTCGGTCGGCCCGATCAAGGTGCAGAAATACGGCGAGTTCGTGCGCAATCTCGTCGTCCCGACCAACCTCAACCTCGTGCTGGCCAAACCGCTTCGCGGTACCGGGCTGGTGGTCTTCGATCCAAACCTCGTGTTCCTGGTCGTAGACAACATGTTCGGCGGCGACGGACGATTCCACACCCGGGTGGAAGGGCGCGACTTCACCCCGACCGAACAGCGGATCATCCACGGCATGCTCGGCGTGGTATTCGCCGAATACTGCCGTGCGTGGGAACCGGTGTTCAGGATCGAGATGGAGTACGTCCGCTCGGAGATGAACTCCCAGTTCGCCAACATCGCCACGCCGTCCGAAATCGTCGTATCCACCAGTTTCTCGCTCGAGTTCGGCGGTTCCCAGGCCGAAATGCATATCTGCTTCCCTTACTCGATGGTGGAACCGATCCGCGACGTCCTGTACTCGACGATGCAGAGCGATCATCTGACCCAGGACAACCGCTGGCTGACCCTGTTGACCCGGCAGTTGCAGACGGCCGAAGTGGAACTCGTGTGCAACCTTGGATCGGCGCGGGTTTCCCTCCGAGACATCGTCAACATGCAGGTCGGAGACATCATTCCGCTGAACGTCCCGGACTTGGTCCAGGCAGAAGTCGACAACGTCCCCGTCATGGAGATGCAGTACGGCATCCGCGGCGGACGATACGCGGTCAAGGTCGAGCGGTTCGTATCCGCACAGACCGAAGAGGCATCCATGATCGGAGAGAACAATGGCTGAACAGGAAACCGACAACCAGATTACCGAGGACGATTGGGCGGCAGCCATGCAGGAGCAGGCCGCTGCCGAGTCCGGTGCGGTCGACGCCGAAGCCGAAATGGTGGCTGCG
Source organism: Rhodocyclaceae bacterium (assembly GCA_050486545.1). Classification (GTDB taxonomy): domain Bacteria; phylum Pseudomonadota; class Gammaproteobacteria; order Burkholderiales; family Rhodocyclaceae; genus DAOMNN01. Next base: position 102,229 of record JBJHDM010000003.1, read on the forward strand.
GAGCTGGCCGCAGCAGCCGAATCGCCCTACCAGGCCAAGCCCGCAAGCCAGATTTTCCAGGACTTCGGCGCCGCGGGGGCAAAAGGCGGCTCGATGAACGACTTCGACATGATCCTCGACATCCCCGTCCAGCTTACGGTCGAACTCGGGCGCACCAAGCTTTCGATCCGCAACCTCCTGCAACTGGCCCACGGGTCGGTGGTCGAGCTCGACGGCATGGCGGGCGAGCCGATGGACGTGCTAGTCAATGGAACCCTGATCGCGCAAGGCGAAGTCGTGGTGGTGAACGACAAGTTCGGCATCCGGCTGACCGACATCATCACGCCGGCCGAGCGCATGCGCAAGATTCGTGGTTGAGCGCCGAACCCGGGATCCGTTTCCAAAAGGACGAATAGTCGCCGTTTTGTCCATCTAATCCCTGCGCCACGTCGGGACGCTTGCGCATAAGCTTTCTCCATCGAAAGCCTATCCGGAACCGACGTGCGCCCCGCTCGCTTCGCATCCTTCCTTTCTCTGCTCATCGTTGCCCCGGTCCATGCATCGGAAGCCGTCCCCAGCTTGGCGGGCAGCGTCGGGCAGATGCTGATCGGACTCGCGGTGGTCATCGCCCTGCTGCTGTCCAGCCTCTGGCTGATCAAGCGGCTCTCCGCACCGAGAGGCGCTGCCGCCGGCCTTCGGGTGCTCGGCGGGATGTCCCTCGGTTCGCGCGAGCGTGTCGTGCTCCTCGAAGTCGATGGCAAGGTCCTCGTGCTTGGCGTCACCGCTTCGAGCGTGAATACCCTGCACACGATGGAGGCATCCGCCCTGCCGCGGGAGGCGCTGTCGCCGGCGGCCGCACCGGCCGGAGAGTTCTCGAAATGGCTCAGGTTGTCCCTGGAGCGGCGCAAACATGCGGATTGAAACCATTCTGCCGCGCCTGCTTCTCATCTTGCTGCTCTGTGCGCCGGCACTTGCCGGAGCCCAGGGCCTTCCCGCCTTCACGACGGCGGAAGCGCCAGGCGGCGGCACCACCTACAGTCTGAGCGTCCAGACGCTGCTCCTGCTCACGGCGCTGTCCTTTCTGCCAGCAACCATCCTGATGATGACCTGCTTCACGCGGATCATCATCGTATTCGCCCTGCTGCGTTTCGCCATGGGCACGCAGACTTCGCCACCGAACCAGGTCCTGCTCGGGCTGGCCCTGTTCCTGACCTTCTTCATCATGGCGCCAGTGGCCGAGCGGGTATACGTCGACGCCTACCAACCGATGTCGGTCGGGGAGATCGAGTTCGACGAAGCCATCACGCGGGCGGCGGATCCGCTCAGGAGCTTCATGCTGTTGCAGGTTCGCGAAGCCGATCTCGCGCTGTTCGCACGCCTGTCGAAAACGCCACCGGTCGAAAGCGCCCAGGATCTGCCGATGCGCGTGGTGATTCCGGCATTCGTCACGTCCGAACTCAAGACCGCCTTCCAGATCGGCTTCGTGATTTTCATTCCATTCCTGATCATCGACATGCTCGTCGCGTCGGTCCTGATGTCGATGGGGATGATGATGATGTCGCCGGTCATCGTCTCCTTGCCGTTCAAGATCATGCTCTTCGTGTTGATCGACGGCTGGACCCTGCTCATCGGATCGCTGGTCCAGAGCTTCGCGATATGACAAACAAGGAGGACCGGCAATGACGCCCGGCATGGTAATGGACATTGGCCGACAGGCGATCGAGGTGGCCTTGATGATGGCGCTCCCCCTCTTCATGGCGGCGCTGTTCACAGGTCTGATCATCAGCGTGTTCCAGGCAGCCACACAGATCAACGAAATGACCTTGTCCTTCGTCCCGAAGTTGATCGCGATCTTCCTGACCATGGCCATCATGGGTCCCTGGATGATCACCCTCATCACCGATTTCGCCAGCCGCCTGATCGGTTCGATCCCGAACCTGATCGGCTAGGTCCGGCCCGTCGACTACGATGCTGAGCGTCACCTGGGCCCAACTCGACGCCTGGCTCGCCGCCCTGATGTTCCCGCTTGCCCGCCTGCTGGGCCTGGCGACCTCCGCCCCACTGTTCGGTAACCGCTCGATCCCGGCGAGAACCCGGCTGGCCTTCGGCCTTGCCATGGCGATGGCGGTGCTGCCGGCCCTGCCGCCGATGCCGCCGATTCCGACCGACTCCTACCTTGGTCTTCTCGTGCTCGTCCAGCAGGTCATGATCGGCATCGCGATCGGTTTCCTGATGCGCCTGTTCTTCGCCGCGATCGACGTCGCGGGAGAAATGATCGGTTTGCAGATGGGCCTGTCCTTCGCAGTCTTCTTCAACCCGCAAACCGGCGGACAATCCTCGGTCGTCGCCGAATTCCTCGGACTCTTGACGCTGCTGATCTTCCTGAGCCTGGACGGGCACCTCATGCTCATCAAGGTGCTGGTCGCGAGCTTCGAATGGCTGCCTGTGGGAACGGCACCCGAAGCCGCGGGATGGCTCGTGATCGTGCGCTACGCGGCGGTCATGTTCGCAACCGGCGTACTCCTGGCCCTCCCCATCGTCGCCTCGTTGCTGACCACGAACATTGCCCTCGGCGTTCTCACCCGGGCAGCCCCGCAACTCAACCTGTTCGCCGTCGGTTTCCCGGTCACGCTGACAGTGGGATTCTTCGTGCTCATGCTGAGCCTGGTGGCCTTTGCGCCGATGGCACAGCGGATCTTCGAGATGGGTTTCCGAGCGATCGACGACCTGCTCCGGGCATTCGTCTGAATGTAGGGCCCTGACGCCTACAACTCTGGCCAGGTGAGGGAGCTGATCATGCGGATTTCACCGCTGGCAAAACGCGTTGCGAACGGACGCGTGGATTCGATCCCCTCTTCGTAGCGCACGATCCGGTAATCGGCAAAGCCGTTGTCCTCGACCAGCTTGCGGGCATTGCGTTCGAACACCCGGCGTGCCTCCCCTTCTCCCCCGGTGACCAACGCCTTCATGCGCAAGTCGAGGCGCAGGTGTTGCGCATCCATTTCGGTGACCGACACCCGCCAGGTCGGTGCCAGCGGGTCGTAGATCGCATACGCGATCAGGGCTCCGGCAAGATACTCGGGTTCCAGGTAGTCGAGTTCGGACGCCATCATCACGCCGCCGACCAGACCGGCCGCCTTGCCGCCATGGTCCTGCAGCATCGAGCAGCCCGCGACAAGTGGCAGGGCCAGGGCCAGGGCGGTTTTCCGTAGCATCGTGAGCGCCTCAGTTCATGAAGTTGAACAGGGACAACCCCGTCACCCTCAGATACGAGGCCTGCGCCGCCTCGAGGTAGGTCTGCTGAAGCGTCAGGCGCGAAATCGCCTCGGCAAAATCCACATCCTGAAGACGTGACAAGGTGGACGCGTACTGCAGGTCCAGGTCGCTTCCGACGTTGGCCAGGCGCTCGACCTCGACCAGTTGCGAGCCGATCCGCGCACGCACACGCAGCATGTTGTCGATCGCCGCATCGAGATGCGTCGTCGCGAAATCGACCGCCCCGCCGGCCATGCCGCTTGGGCCCGGATTCTCCAGCGCGTCGATGAACACCGCGAGATTCTTGAAGATGTCCGTGGAAGCCACAAAGACCTCGAAACGGTCACCGGCTTGCGGCGTGCCGGATGCGGCGATGTCGACGCCTCGATACACGCCACTCGAAGGATCTCCCAGATCGGCGAGATCGGCCAACCCGAGTTGAACCGTCTGGCGCCCCGACACACCCGGGATGTACTCGTACACATCGTAGTCTGTGCCGTTGAACTCGATCTCGAGTCGGCGCCCGAGCAGGTCGTAGTCCGATGGAGCATTCGGAAACACGGCCGCGATCCCGCCGCTCAGAGCCCCATCGCCCAGATTGTCCGTACCGTCGGCGCGCCTGCCTACATTGGCCGAGATCAACTGGTCGCCCACCGGTTGGGTACGTGCGAACACCTCCGTCCCCGGCGCACTGATCGGCATGAAGCGCCCGGACGACACCTGCATGGTCCGCACGCCTTGGTCCCCTTCATAGCGCACCGCGCCGAAGCCCCCCTCGAACGGCCGTGTCTGCGCCTGATAACCCGAAAACACGTACTCCCCGTTGGCGTCCTGGCTGTTCGCGAATCCGAGCAGGGCCTCGTAGCTGGCGCGAAGGTCGGCAGCAATGAATCCCAACTCGTTCTCCGAAAGGACCGGATTTGCGGCCTGGGTCGCACGCTCGTGGGCATGGAGCAACAGGTCGCCAATCCCGACCAGGCGGTTCTCCATGAGGCGAAGGTTGTCCTCTGCATAGCCCTGATTGGTCATGAACTGGGCATTGATCGCCTGCGACTGGTTGATCTCGAGTGCCCGCGCGGCCGCGATGGGATCATCGGCGGGGGTCAGGATCCTGCGTCCGGACGAAATCTGCTGCTGGGTGTGGAGCAACTGGGCGGTCTGCCGCTGGATCGTGGCGATGCCCTTCTCGTAGATCATGTTGGTCGAGACACGCATCTCGTTCTCCTATCGGGCGATCGACAGCAGTTCGTCGAACAGGCGCTGGGCGATGGACATGACCCGACCAGCCGCCTGGTAGGCCTGCTGATAGCGGATCAGGTTGGCCGCCTCCTCGTCCAGATTGACCCCGGACAGCGCATCGCGGGCGTCGCGGGCCTGACGAAGCAGGGTTTCCTGGGTGCGCTCTCCGACCTGCACCTCGCGCGTCTTGTTCCCAACGCTCGAGACGATCTGGGCATAGGCCGATTGAAGCGACGCGGTCGGTTCGCCTGCCGCATCGAACAGCACACGCTTGGTCTGCAACGCGCCGAGCAGTGTGGCATTGCGGTTGTCGGCGATGCCCTTGTCGGTCTTGCCGAAGGCAAAGCTGTCGTTGCCCACCGGTGTTCCGGACAAGCGGAACTGGTACTCGAAGCGCTCGCCGGCGGCAGTCTCCACCGTCGCCGTGAACACCTTGCCGGCTGCATTCGTGACCGTCGAGTAGGCATCGTTGGGCGACAGCGTCACGGTCGTTCCAGCCGGGCTCGCCGTGAGCTGGAGCGACAGGTCCGGCGCCCCGGAGTGATCGAATCCGACCTGGATCCCGAACTGGGGCAGCGGACCGGCGAGCGGATTGCCCAATGCATCTCGCGCCGACAGCATCACGATCTCGTCGATGACGGCACTGCCCTGATTCGTCAGCGGGGTGTGGATGTTCACAGGGTTTCCCGCGGCGACCTTTCGCACGTCGGTGATCGCGACAGAGATGTCCCGCGCGGCATTACGGGTGGGCTGGATCAGCGCCGACTCGCCGATACCGAGGGCGAGGCCGTCGAGCCGCAAGCCGTCTACCGTGTCTCCGTTGCTGACGCCGACGAATCTCCGACCGTCGGACAGGCGGATCAGATCGTAGGTCCCGTCCGGGAGGCGGTCGAGACGATAATCACTCCCGCTCAGCGCACCGAGTCCGTCCGGAGCGAACGTCACTCCGACCGCACCGGCCGGGCGCACGGTGATCCCGGGGATACGGAAGAAATCGCCCCCGAGCACCCCGTCGAGGTCCTGCCCGAGCCGGTGTTGTGCATTGAAGGTCTCGGCGAGCCCTACCGCGATCAGCCCCAGGCGGTTCTGCACCGGATCGAGCGAGTCGCGCCGAAACGCCAGCAGCCCGCCCAGTTCCCCACCATTGAGCAGCTTCTCGGGCAACGGCAGCATTGAGCCCCCGGAAGTCACCAGAGCGATCGTCAGGCGGGTCGGATCGTTCGCATCGGGTGTCGCAGCCAGACGATTCAACTGCTGACCGAGCACCAGATTCTGCCCCGAACCGATGAACACGCTCAGCGAGCCGTCGCTTTCCGTGACGGTGGTCACCTTGACGAGTTGGTTCAATTCGGCGACCAGCTGGTTACGCTGATCCAGCAAGTCATTCGCCGGGACCGCGGTGCCCGCCGACTGGGCGATGAGGATCCGCCCGTTCATCTCGGCGATCCGCTCGGCGTAGTTGTTGATCAGGTCGACCGAAGTGCCGATCTGCCCCTCCACTCCGCGGCGAACCTCGTCGATGACCGTATGCATCGTCTGGAAACGGGCGACCATCGATTCGGCGTTGGACAGCAAGGCCTGCCTGGCAGCGACATTGGTGGGATTGGAGGCAACCTCCTGGATACCGGCAAAGAAACTCTGGAGTGCTGGCGCAAGACCCGCATCCGGGTCGGCGAGCAGATTGTTGATCTGGCTGATCTGCGCACTGTAGGCCGCGAACTCGGAACGACGGTTGTCGGCCGAAAGGACCTGGTTCTCGAGAAACTGGCTGTACTGGCGGGTCACCGATGCGATCCGGGTCCCCTGACCGAAGAACCCGACCCCGGTAAACAACGGATCGTTGGTGCTCTGTACCACCGCCTGCCGGTTGTAGCCCGGCGTGTCCGCATTTGCGATGTTGTGCGACGTGGTGTTGAGCTGGATTTGCGCAGCGTTCAGGCCGGTCAATCCGATGTTGAGCAATCCGGACATGATTCATCCTTGGAGTCGGTTTCAATGAGTGACAGCAAGAAACCTGCCAGCTTCTCCGGGTCAACGATCGGATGTCGCTATCCGTTCAAGGCTGCCCGCAGAGACGGGCTGCCGATGACGCGCGTCAGCTTGTCGGCATACAACGGATCGGTCGCATATCCCGCATCCTGAAGGCTACGGGCGAACGCGGCGGCATCCTTTTGTCCGAGCACCGCCTCGTAGCGTGGGCTGTTGCGCATCAGCGAAACATAGTCCCGAAAGGCTTCTGCATAGGATCCATAGGCCCGGAACCGCGCGACTTCGGTATAGGCGCGGCCGTTGGCGTACTCGGTCACGGGCAACTCGACGACCGGCCCATTCCAGTTGCGCCCGGCCTTGATGTTGAAGACGTTGTAGCTCGGCGAGCCATCCTCCCTTCGGATCTCGGCCCGTCCCCAGCCCGTTTCGAGCGCGGCCTGCGCGATCATGAAATGCGGAGGAACCCCCAGCGCCCGTCCCGCCGCACCGGCATGCGCGCGCAAGCGCTCGACGAAGCTGCGCACACGCTCCTGGACCGTCCCGGCTACCGGGACGGCCCCGGAAGAAGTGGATTCGGCCTCGGGCGCAACCTCGAGACCGGCAACCGCTTCCGTCCGGCCGGCAGATCCTTCCGCCGTGTGACGACCGGCGGCAAGGATTGCCGCTCTCCTGGGAACGCTCGACAGATCGAACCGACGGCTTCCGTCGGGTTCCGGATCGGGCATCTCCGCCGTGGAAAGCCGGTCTCCGCCCAGTTGCCGGAAGATGACGTCGGCCAGGCCGACCCCGCGCCCGTGCGCCATGGTCATCGCCATCTGCTGGTCGTGAAGCGACTGGAACATCTGCGTCTGTTCGTTATCGAACAGCGCACTCGGCGGCGTGGCATCCCGCATGGCCTTGAGTGCCATCTGCAGGAACATCGCCTCGAACTGCTTGGCCGCCGCGCGCAGGGCCTCCTCGGAGTTTCCGTTTCGGGCCAGCCGCTTGAGGTCTCCGAAGGCGTTCGGATCCATTGCGTTGAGCTGGTTGACCGCGATCATCGTCAGATCACCTCGAGTTCCGCACGCAGTGCACCGGCCGAGCGCATCGCCTGCAGGATGCTGACGAGATCCATCGGACTCGCTCCGATCGCGTTGAGTGCGTTCACGACGTCGGCAAGGCTGGCGCTGGAAGGAATGTTCATGATGCTGGCCTCGGCCTGTTCGATATCGACCCGGCCACGCTCGACGACCACGGTCTCGCCCGGGGAGAACGGTGGCGGCTGCACGACTGCGACGTCGGTCCCGATGCGCACGGTCAGGTTGCCGTGTGCCACGGCGACGTTTTGCAGCGTGACGCGCTGGTTCATCACCACCGACCCGGTTCTGGCGTTGACGATGACCTTGGCCATCTGCTGCTCGGGCGTGACCATGAGGTTCTCGAGCATGCCGAGGAAGGCGACGCGATCGGTCGAGTCGAGCGGCGCACGGACCTGGATGGTCCTGCCGTCGAGTGCCTGGGCCACGCCATTGGCCGTTGCCAGATTGATCGCATCGACCACCCGTCGCGCCGTTCCGAAATCGGTATCGCGAAGTTCCAGAAGGACGTGCTCGCCCTGGCCGAGTGCACTCGGGACCGCACGTTCCACCGTCGCGCCACCCGGAATCCGTCCCGCGGCCAGATGATTGATCGTCTGCGCAGCGCCCCCTGCCGCAGCACCCGCTCCACCGACCAGCAGGTTGCCCTGGGCCATCGCGTAGATCTGTCCGTCGGCACCCTTGAGCGGCGTCATCACGAGCGTGCCGCCACGCAGGCTGCGCGCGTTGCCGATCGAGGACACCGTGATGTCGATCTGCTGGCCCGGCCGGGCAAACGGAGGCAGGTTGGCCGTCACCATCACCGCGGCGACGTTCTTGAGTTGCAACCGGGTACCGGGTGGAAGGGCGACCCCCATGTTGCCGAGCATGTTGATGATGCTCTGCACGGTAAAGGGGGTCTGCGTCGTCTGGTCGCCGCTGCCGTCGAGCCCGACGACGAGCCCGTAGCCAACCAGCTGGTTGTCGCGGACGCCGGCGATCGTTGCCAGATCCTTGATGCGCTCGGCAGCGACCGCCGTTGAAGCCAGACAAAGCCCAAGCACCAGCACCACGGCACGAAGAAGCATTCTCGTTGATCCTGTCATGATCGACTCCACCCCTCAGAACGGCAGGAGCGCGACGAAGAAGCGCTGCAGCCAACCCATGCGCTGCGACTCGTCGATGAACCCGCTGCCCTTGTATTCGATCCGGGCATCCGCGACCTGCGTAGACTGGACGGTGTTCGCCGCAGTGACCGTATTCGGATTGATCACGCCGGAGAAGCGGATGAACTCGTTGCCCTGGTTGATCGCTAGCTGCTTTTCCCCCGATACGAGCAGGTTGCCGTTCGGATAGACCTCGATCACCGTGACCGTGATCGTGCCGTTGAACGCATTGTTCGCCGCCGCGCCGCCCTGGCCGCTGAAACCCGAATCCATCCCCGCCTCGGCATTGAGGCCGGCCAGCCCCGAGAGCGGCACGCGCCCGAGCGAAGTGATCCCGCCGGACATGCTCGAGCTTCTCGTCGCGCTGGCATTCGAGTTCTTCTGGGCGGCGTTGCGTTCGACGAGGTTGATCGTCAGAGTGTCGCCGACGTTGCGAGCGCGCCGGTCCTCGAACAGGGGCCTGGTCTGCGTAGCCTGGAAGATCGCACCATTGGCGGGCACCGCAACCGAGGCGACCTCCGGCCGGGCCGTCATCGGCTGATGCACCGCCGTCGGAGGTGTCGAATGGATTGCAGCGCAGCCCGAGAGGAATGCGGCAGCGACGAGGACGAGCAGTCTGGAACCGGGCATCTCGTTCACCTTACAACTGCGACAACCTGCCGAGCATCTGGTCCGAAGTCTGGATTGCACGCGAGTTCAGCTCGTAGGCGCGCTGGGTCACGATCATGCTCACCAGTTCCTCGGCGACGTTGACGTTGGAGGTCTCGACATAGCCCTGGTTGATCACCCCCGCACCGTCCGTGCCCGGCTGGTTCGGCGTGGCGATCCCGCTCGAAGCCGTCTCATAGAACAGGTTCTCGCCTGCCGCCTGCAGGCCGCCCGGGTTGACGAAAGTCACCAGCTGGATCGCACCGACCTCGACAGGAGCGATCTGGCCGGCCTGAACCACGCTCACCGTCCCGTCCTTGCCAACGGTGATCGTCAATGCATCGGCGGGGATGTTGATGTTGTCGGCCAGCGGGTAGCCGCTGGCGGTGACCACGTTGCCTTCGCTGTCGAGCTGGAAGGAGCCGTCACGCGTATAGGCGATCGTGCCGTCGGGCTGCTCGATCTGGAAGAATCCGTTGCCCTGGACCGCCAGATCGAGCGAATTGCCGGTTTGCTGGAGGTTTCCCTGCGTATAGACCCGCTCGGTCGCCACGACGCGCACACCGGAGCCGACCTGCAGGCCGCTCGAAATCTGGTTCTGTTGCGTCTGCTGGGCGCCTGGCTGGCGCAGGGTCTGGTAGAGCAGGTCCTCGAAGACCGCCCGCGACCGCTTGTAGCCGTTCGTGGAGACATTGGCGAGGTTGTTGGAGATGACATCCAGCTGCATCTGCTGGGCATCGAGTCCGGTCCTGGCAGTCCATAGCGAGCGAATCATTTCGTACTCCTTTGCGGTGGCGGCGCCGGGCACCTCACCACGATTCCTTGATCGATACCCTGCAGTCTATGCGCCGACCGGGGCCGTCAATGCGTCGAATACCCCCGAAAAAACATCCTTAATCCTGCACGTCGTCACGACGTTCATGTCGGACCGAGAAGCCTCGATGCGGCACGGTCGTTGGCCTCCGCGTTCTGCAGCAGGCGGGTCTGCATCTCGAACTGGCGCGACAGCGAGATCATCGTCACCATCTGGTCGACGACATTCACGTTGCTGCCCTCCAGGTAGCCTCCGGCCACCTGGACATTTTCGTCCTGAGGTGCGGCCAGGCCGTCGGCCTGGCGGAACATCCCGTCCTCGCCGCGCACCAGATTCTGTTCCGGCGGGTTCACGAGCTTGAGCCGGTCGACCACGTTGACCACCCCGGCGCCTCCCGGCTCGATGGCCGAGATCGAACCGTCCCGCCCGATGCTGATCTCGGCGCCCGGCGGAATCGCGATCGGGCCGGCCTCCCCGATCAAGGGCTGTCCATCCCGGGTCTGCAGCACGCCGTTGGGGCTCAGTTCGAGGCTGCCGTTGCGGGTGTAGGCCTCGGTGCCGTCGGGCATCTGCACCGCCAGCCAGCCTTTGCCCTCGATCGCGACGTCGAATGCCCGCCCGGTGTGCTGCAAAGGCCCGGACGTGAAATCGGTCGCGACGCTCGCGTCGACGGCAAAGGCCCGGGTCGGCATCGCCCCGGACTGCACCTCGACCGCGCGCAGCTTGTGCATCTCGGCCCGGAATCCGGTCGATGCGGCGTTGGCGATGTTGTGCGCGACCGCGGCCTGTTGTCCGAGGGTGTGCTTCGCACCCGTCATCGCGGTGTAGATCAAGCGATCCATGTCCTGCTCCTTGCCCGGGTGCGCCGGTCGTCCGACGCATCCTCATGTCACGTCCCGCTTAGCGGAGGTTCACCAACGTCTGCAGGATCTGGTCCTGTGCCCGGATCGACTGGGCGTTGGCCTGGTAGTTGCGCTGCTGGATGATCAGATTGACCAGTTCCTGGGTCAGATCGACGTTCGATTCCTCGACCGTCCCCGAACTGAGTACACCCAGCACCCCGGTGCCCGGAGCACCCACGATCGGTTGTCCCGATTCGGGCGACTCCGCCCACAGGTTGTTGCCAAGGGAGATCAGACCGTTCGGGCTGGTGAAGTTGGCCAGTGCGATACGGCCGATGTCACGCGTCTCGCCGTTGCTGTAGCGCCCCTGCACGATCCCGTCTCGCGTCGTGACCAGGCCGGTGATCTGTCCGGTCGTGTAGCCGTTCTGCCCCAGGTTGGTTACGGCAAATGCACTGCCGAACTGCGTCACCCGCGACAGGTCGATGTCGAAATCGAGATCGTCCGCCCCAGAGGCCAGACCGGCACGTGCGAAGTTCAGGCGTCCCGTGGTCGGATCGTCGATCGTGCCGTTGCTGTTGAACTCCAGTTCGCCCACGTTGGTGGGCTCGTCACCGTCCAGGCTCGCCCACACGGTCCATTCACGCGGTTGCGGATCGGTCGCGCTGGCGCCCGGATTCCGGACAAAATACAGGGTCAGCGCGAAAGGATTGCCCAGGCTGTCATAGACCGTCAGCGATGTGGTCGCGTTGTAGCTGTTGACCGGAATCGGGTCGGCGGTCGGATCGAACGGCGAAGTCCCCGGAGGATCCATGAACTGCGGATTGATGTCGCGCGAATCCAGGTTGGCCGCGATCGTGACGCCGGTCGCACCCTGCGTCGCCCGCGGCGGGATGTTGCTGTTGTCGATACGCAGCGCCGATGGCTGTCCGGCGAAGATCGTCACACCGCCCTGCTGGGTCGCGACGGGAAAGCCGCTCAGGCGGTCACCGATCGGGCTGACGATGAAGCCGTTCCGGTCGATGTCGAACTGGCCGTTGCGCGTGTAGGCGATCGAACCATCCGTCCGCTCCATGCGGAAGAAGCCGTTGCCGTTGATCGCCAGGTCGAGCGGATTGTTGGACGTGGCCAGGTTGCCCTGCGTGAAGGCCTGGCGGACCGCATTGACCGTCCCGCCGATCCCGATCTGAAGGCCGGTCGATGCGCCGCTCAGCGCCGAAGCGAAGACGTCGGCAAACTGGGCGCTGGCCGCCTTGAAGCCGACCGTGCTCGAATTGGCGATGTTGTTGCTGGTCACGTCGATCGCCTTCGACGACGAAGCCAGCCCGCTCAAGCCTTGTTGAAATGCCATGGTTGCCGCTCCTGATCAGAGAATCTGCTTGATGTCGTTGAACTGGAAGATGCCGAGGCCGCCGACCTGGAGATCCGCCCCGCGAGGACCGCGCATCACCCCGGTGACCATGCCGAACTCGAGCGACTTCACCGAAACCTCGTCACCGCCGACGAAAGCCTTCACCGAAACGGTGTACAAGCCGTCCGCCGCACGCTCGCCATCGATCGAGGTGCCGTCCCACACGTAGTTGTGGGTCCCCTCCTCGACGTTGTCGAGCTGGATCGAGGCCACCTCGAGACCGGAGGAATCGCGGATGCTCAGCATCACCTTCTCGGCCGGCTCGGCCAGTTCGAAACCGCCGATTCCACCGGCTTCGGTGAGGATCATGCCCTTGCCCTCGACCAGCACCCCGCGCCCGACCAGCGCCGCCGCGTGCATCGCTTCGGCCGATTCCTGAGCATGGAGGAACTGCTGGAACATCGCATTCAGACGCTCGATGCCGTCGACCGTACTCATCTGTGCGAGCTGCGAGGTCACCTCCGCGTTCTCCAGCGGATTCATCGGATCCTGGTTGCGCAACTGGGTCGTCAGCAAGGTCAAAAAGCGTGTCTGCGCATCGTCGTTCGCCTTCTTGTTGACAGGCTCATTACGACCGAGGCTGTCCAGCACGTTCTTCGTTTCGTTGATCACACTCATTTCACACTCCTGCCGGGCTCACGACCGGATCCTCTCTATTGACCAATGCTCAGCGTGCGCTGCAACAACGTCTTGGCCGTGTTCATCACTTCGGTGTTGTTCTGGTAGGAACGGGAGGCCGAGATCATGTTGACCATCTCCTCGACCACGTTCACATTCGGCATCTCGACATAGCCTTCCGCATTGGCCGCGGGATTCGCGGGCTCATAGACGAGGCGCATCGGCGCAGCGCTGTCGACCACTCCGGTCACCCGCACGCCCTGCGCACCGGCTCCGGCAACCGGAGTCGCCTGGAAAACCACCTGCTTCGCGCGATACGGCTGGCCGTCGGCCCCGACCACGCTGTCCGCGTTCGCGAGGTTCGAGGCCGTCGTGTTGAGCCGCATCGATTGCGCGTTGAGTGCGGATCCGGCGATCGTGAAGACGTTCAGCATGCTCATGGCCGGCTACCTCCTCACTGTCCCGAGATCGCAGTCTGCATACCGCGCAACAGACCGTTGATGAAGGTGATGCTGGCCTCGTAGTGCAACGAGTTCTCTGCAAACGCAGCACGCTCGACGTCCATATTGACGGTGTTCCCGTCCACGCTCGATTGCAGTTCGGTGCGATATCCGACATGGGCCTGCAACGGCATCGCCCCGCCGACGGGAAGATGCCGTCCGGACGTCGCCGCGAGGGACAGCGGACCCGTGCGGTGGCCCAACGCACCCTGGAGGGCACTCCGGAAGTCGAGATCACGGGCCTTGTAGTTGGGCGTATCCGCATTCGCGATGTTCGAAGCCAGCATCTGCTGCCGCTGGGCTTGCAGATTGAGGGCCGTCTGATGGAAACTCAGCGCGTTGTCTAGCAGGGCTTTCATGCGTCACCTCAAGTTTCGTGAGCGTTTGCCGTAAGCATGCAAATCGGACTCACCGGTCCCATTGCACCTTTCATGCCAGACATGCTAGCGGCCCGACTTTGCGGCCGGTGCGTGAATAAGGGCCGAAAATCCCGGCCAATTCCTCCCACTCCACCGCCATCCTTGCCGCCCCGGGGTGCATTGCTTGCCGCCCCGGCGGTAAATCTTGCCGGCTTGCCGTCGGCGGCACGGTACCCAATCCGGCCTCGCCCCGATTCCCGCTTGCCCTGCCTGAGCAGCCGTGGTGCAATGATTCCCATGCACAAGAAGATCTCCACCCTGCTTTCGGTTGGTTTCACAACGCTTGCGCTGTTCGCAGGCGCTCCGGTCTGGTCGCAGCAAGCGCCGGGCCCCGTCGAAGACACCGCACGCGCCTTCCTGGAGGCCGAGGCGGCCGGGTTGCCGGGTCGCGTGGAGGTTTCCGTGGGTGCGTTCGATCCGGGCAACCAGCTGCCCCGCTGTGCTGCGCTCGAGGCCTTTCTTCCGTCGGGAACGCGTGCCTGGGGGCGGATCAGCGTCGGCGTGCGCTGCGTTTCGCCCGTGGTATGGACGGCCTACCTGCCCTCGCAGGTCGCGGTCATGACGGACTATCTGATGACGGCGCAAGCGATCCGCCCTGGACAGATCATCGGGCCGGACGATATTGCGCTCGAGCACGGCGACCTCGCCGCCCTGCCAGCCAATACGCTCACCGATCCGTCGAGCGCCATCGGCCACCATGCCCGGTTCGCGGTGGCTGCGGGCAACCCGTTGCGTGCCGACATGCTGCGCCTGCCGCCCGCCGTCCAGCAGGGGCAGACGGTCAAGATCGTCGGAAGCGGTGCCGGGTTCAGCGTCACGAACGAAGGGCGCGCCCTCAATCGCGCATCCGAAGGCGATATGGTACGAGTGCGGCTACCCAACGGCCAGGTGGTAACCGGTACGGCGCGCGCTGGCGGAATCGTCGAAGTCCGTTTCTGAGCGGCGTTCAAGGCCTCGAGTGGCAGGTCCGGAACGCCTGACGGCGAGGTTCGACGGGGGAACACGGAAGGAAGATTTTGCGTCGGCAAAAAAATACCCTAAAGTTTTCCGTCAGAATGCCGATCTGACACGCAGAGAACCCATTTCGGGGCTGTCGGGAGCAAGAAAGTGAAAATCGAAGGAAGCATCAAGCCGGTTGCAGGGCCTCTTTCCGGAGAGCCGCGTGCCAAACCGCAGACGACGCCGAAGCAGGCCGGTGGCGAAGCTGAGGGCAAGGTCGAACTGTCGGCCCTGTCTTCGAGCCTGAGCCGGGCCGAGGCGGCCATCGCATCGACCCCGGTCGTGGATCGCGCTCGCGTCGAAGAGATTCGCCAGGCGATCAGTGAAGGGCGTTTCCAGGTCGACGCCGGACGGATCGCGGATGGCCTGCTCGAAAGCGCACGCGAACTGCTCGAAGCGCGCACGGGGCGCGCATGACCCTCCCGCCGCTGCTTTCCCGGCTGGCCCAGTTGATGGAGGCCGAAGAAACGCAGATGCGGCAGTTCCTCGCTCTGCTCGAGCGCGAGGAGTCCTTGCTGGTCGCAGGAGAGACGGATGCCCTGATCGCGCTCTCCAAGGAGAAGAGTGAGCAGTATCACCAGCTTCAGCGTCATCACGCCACGCGTGCCACACTGCTTGCCCGCGAAGGGCTCGAGAACACCGACACCGCGATCCGGACCTTGTGCCAAAGCCTCCCCGAACTGCTGGGGCGCTGGGACCGGATCCTGACGCTGGCTCGCGATGCCCGGGCGCGCAACGAGATCAACGGTAAACTGATCACCGAGCACATGCAGCACAACCAGGCGGCCCTTTCGGTGTTGCTCAGTGCCGCCAACCAGCCCCAGCTCTACGACGCCGAAGGGGTCGCCCGTCCGACCGGACGGGGACGCCATCTCGGCAGCGCCTGACCGTCGTACGACCTCGACACGCCAGCCACAGCGCCGATTGGCGGCTTGCTTCGCGAAGCCGCCCTACGCCGGTCGCATGCTCCTTCGCAGATACCCAGCGTAGGGTGGATTCGCGCCAAAGGCGCAATCCACCGATGTGCGGGATGTAGCGCCGACTGGCGGCTTGCTTCGCGAAGCCGCCCTACGTCGGTCGCATGAGCCGTCGCAGATCCCCGGCGTAGATACTGTTATCGCCCGTCAAACCCCATGAAGT
>JBJHDM010000004.1:0-116555 GCA_050486545.1 Rhodocyclaceae bacterium
CGGCGGCCCCAAAGGCGAGCAGGCCGGCCAGTGCGAGCCAGGGCATCCAGCGCATCAGCCCGGGTTGCCAGATCGCCCGGCCGCCGATCGCGGGAAGCATGACGGCGAGCGCGGCGAGCAGCGTGAGACTGACCGTGCCCACGGTGAAGAAGTGGAAGTAGCCCGGGACGAAGAAGGTGTCCGACAGCAGCGGCGCGAGCTGCTCCTGGATGAGCACGAACGCGAACACGATGCCCAGCCCCATCGACAGCACCGCGACGCCGATCGCGTTCGTCGCCGGGTGGCGCCAGGGCAGCATCCGGACCCAGCCGAACAGGCCGCGCCCGCCTTGGGCGCGGGCATGCACTTCGAGCGAGGCGACAATGATCAGGAAGGCGGTCAGCGTCGGGACGCTGACGAACAGCGACAGCAGCGAGCCGGTCACGCGCACCACGCCGGGGAGGTCCGGCTCGAGGAACATGTGGTACAGCGAGGTCGGTGGTACGAAGACCAGGTACATCGAGAACACGAGCTTCGAGAAGCGCTCGCCGAACACCGACTTGACCCCGGTGAGATGGCGGACCAGCACGTACCACAGGATCACCGTGGCCATCAGCGGCAGGTAGTGCATGTTGTGGAACACGATGTGCCAGTTGGTGCCGTGGTTGGTCGGCATTTCGCCGAAGCCGAGCGCCCATAGCGTGCCGGGCAGGAAGGTGTAGAGCGCGGCGAATCCGGTCACGACCAGGAAACCGGCCCACGCGAACAGCGCAAAGCCCACCCCCGTCAGGCGTTCCTGGCGGCCCGCGCGACGCGGTTCGAGCAGCGTCGCGATCGCGCAGGCCGGCACCACCATGAGGCCCAGCCCGAGCAGCAGGTAGCCGAGATTGAACACGAGCAGCGCACGTGGCGTCTGCGCAGCCAGCGCCGGGGCGCCGTCGTAGAGCAGCGGCAGGCCCATGTGGGCGCCGCCCATGCTGAACGCGAAGCCGGTGAGCATCAGGCAGAACCCGGTCCACGCCAGCGCGCGCCGCACCAGCCCACGGCCGTTCTCGACCGCGCTGAAGCCCAGCAGCAGGGCCGCTTGCGCGACGAACAGCCAGTAGAAGAAGATGCTCACCCCGTGCACGGTGAGGAAGCGGTAGCCCGTGTTGGGGACGATGTCGATGAGGCCGCCACGGGCGAGTGCGGTCAGCACGCCGCCGAGGATGCCCAGCGCCAGGGCGACCAGGGAGGCAGCGCTCATGCCGACCAGCAGGCGGCGGTCCGCGGTGCCCAGTGCGTCGAAACGGTCCTGATAACTGGTTTCCATGGTCA
This sequence comes from Rhodocyclaceae bacterium, assembly GCA_050486545.1. Taxonomy (GTDB): domain Bacteria; phylum Pseudomonadota; class Gammaproteobacteria; order Burkholderiales; family Rhodocyclaceae; genus DAOMNN01. The sequence continues at coordinate 1,297 of JBJHDM010000004.1, forward strand.
GACCACCTCGATCGTTGCCTGCATTACGTCGTGTGCAGGGCCGCAGTACATCGTGCAATAGACGAGGTAGCGGCCGGGTTCGTGGAAGGTGATGTCCATCTCGGTGACACGCCCGGGTCGCAGGCGCACCATGCGTCCGCCGCGCCCGAACTGGATCGACGCGCCGTGCGCGACGTCCACCGCCATCATGCGGAAGCGGTACGGCTGCCCGGCATCGAGCCGGAGCTTGCCCGGCAGGTAGTACCACATGCCTGCGGCGAGATAGACGTCAATCGCGTCATCGTCGTGCGCGTGGTCCGCGTCGTCCGCATCATGGTCGATCGCACCGTGGTCCATCGCACCGTAGTCCATCGCACCGTGGTCCATCGCACCGTAGTCCATCGCACCGTGGTCCATCGCACCGTAGTCCATCGCACCGTGGTCCATCGCACCGTGGTCCATCGCACCGTGGTCCATCGCACCGTGCCCGTCGGCATGATCCGGGTTGTGGGCGAGCACGCGCGGATGCACGGTGCCGTCGGGCAATCGGTAGCGCTCGATGAAATCGGCGGTCATGCGGCTGAATTCTTCGGTGTTCGGGCCGTCGTGGGCTGCGCCGTGCCCGCCATGTCCGCCGCCATGATCGTCGCCATGGCCCAGGCCGAGCAGCGCGAGGGGAGTTGGGGCCGCGCCGTAGGCGGCCCACAGGCCGTACAGCGAGACGCCGCCGAAGCCCATCGCGGCGATGAAGCCGCGGCGCGTCGTGATATGAGGTTTGGATGACATCGGGGTCTCCTTTCGCTCCGCCATGCAGAAAGGGATTTTTCCTTTCCGTCGTTGTTTCCGAGCCGTCCTTGGACAGGTTCGCTTTCAACGATAGGGGAACGGTGTCGACTGCAAGATGACCCGAAGATTACGGTTTTGTCAGATTCGAGAAACCGATGTGAATCCCATGGCTTCTCCCAGGCGCACGCTGCGCTCGGGTGCCCAGTCGGGATTGAACTGCAGGTCGCCTGCCGGAAACAGCAGCACGACGGTGGAGCCGAGCTGGAATCGTCCCATCTCGTCGCCCTGGCGCAGGTTGACCGGCTTGTCGGCATAGCTCCAGGCATGGAGGTCGGGACGACGCGGCGGGTTGACGGTGCCGTGCCACACCGTCGCCATGCTGCCGACGATGGTCGCGCCCACGAGCACGAGCACGAACGGCCCGTGTTGGGATTCGAACACGCATACCAAACGCTCGTTGCGTGCAAACAGATTCGGTACGCCGCGCGCCGTGGCGGGATTGACCGAGAACAGGCTGCCGGGCACGTAGATCATCTGCGTCAGGCGGCCGTCGCAGGGCATGTGGATCCGGTGGTAGTCCCTGGGGCTGAGGTAGATCGTCGCGAAATGCCCGTCTTCGAAGCGCGCGGCCAGGGCACGGTCGCCGCCGACCAGCGTCGTGGTCGAGTAATCATGTCCCTTGGCCTGGAAGATCCGGTCATGCTCGATGCGGCCGAACTGGCTGATCGCCCCGTCGACCGGGCAGATCAGGTCGGCGTTCGCAAGCGGACGGGCCCCTTCGCGCAAGGGGCGCGTGAAGAATTCGTTGAAGCTGGCGTAGGCGGTCGGATCGGGATTGGCGGCCTCGCCCATGTTGACCCCGTAGCGTCCGATGAACCAGCGGATCACCGCAGTGGTGAGGCGTCCGCCCCGCAAACGCGCGAATCGACCGGCGAGCGCGGTCAGCAGTTGTTTGGGCAGCAGGTACTGGGCCAGGACTTTGATGCGGTCGGACACGATGGATTCCGTCGGCGGATGCAGCGGCGCATTATAGCCCGGGCCAGGCGTGCGGGATTCCGACGGCGGGATGACTGGAAGATTACATCTTCGTAATCCGGGAGACTCGCGCCTTCTGGACTGGCAGAATTGAGTCATGACGACCCTCGAACCGCCTCGGAGCCTGACGTGAAGATCCTGATCGTGGAAGACGAGCCGAAGACCGGCGACTACCTGCGTCAGGGGCTGTCCGAGGCTGGCTATGTGGTGGATCTTGCCCGTGATGGACTGGACGGACTCCATCTGGCGCAGACAGGCGACTACGACCTGATCGTGCTCGACGTGATGCTCCCGGGGCTGGATGGATGGGGCGTGCTGCAGACGGTCCGGCGCGGGGATCACGAGATGCCGGTGATCTTCCTCACCGCCAGGGATCAGGTGGAGGACCGCGTACGCGGGCTGGAACTCGGTGCGGACGATTATCTGGTCAAGCCCTTTGCGTTTTCCGAACTGCTCGCGCGCGTGCGCACGCTGCTTCGCCGCGGTGGGCGGGCCAAGGAACCGGAGGTGTTGCGGGCGGCCGATCTCGAGCTCGACCTGCTGCGGCGACGGGTCACGCGGGCCGGCGTGCGCATCGACCTGACTGCCAAGGAGTTCGCGTTGCTCGAGTTGTTGCTGCGCCGTCAGGGCGAAGTGCTGCCACGTTCGCTGATCGCCTCCCAGGTGTGGGACATGAACTTCGACAGCGACACCAACGTGATCGAGGTCGCGGTGCGGCGCCTGCGTGCGAAGGTCGACGAGCCTTTCGAGCCCAAGCTGATCCGCACCGTGCGGGGGATGGGGTACGTGCTCGAGTCGGAAACGGCCGAATGAGTCTGCGCAAACGGGCCCCGCTGTCGTTGACGGCGCGTTTTGCGGTGCTCTTCGCGGCCTTTGCCGCGAGCCTGCTGCTGCTCGTCGGCCTGGTCCTGGAGCGTGCGGTCGAGGTGCATTTCAACGAACTGGACGAGCACGAACTTGCGGCCAAGCAGATCATGATCGGCAATCTTCTCGCCCGTATCGACTCTGCCGATGCGTTCGAGGCGATGGGGCAGCGACTGGATGATGCGCTGGTCGGGCATGACCAGGTTGCGGTACTGATGCGCGACGAAACCGGCAAGCAACTGTATGCGATGCGTCCGGAACGGTTTGGGACGGCTCAGCGTCATGGCGCCCCCCTGACGGTTGGCGTGCGGCACTGGCGTGAAGGAGAAGTCGAACACATCGGTCGCGAGGCCGCATTCGTCATTCCGCTTCCCGAGCCGGTGGCGGTACGGGCGCTCATCGCGCTTGACATCTCACACCATACGCATTTCCTGACCGAGGTCCGCAATCGACTCTGGGTGGCGATTTCGGTTGCGGCATTGCTCGCCGCAGGGCTGGGCTGGTTGGCCGCACGCAAGGGACTCGCGCCGATGCGAAGGGTTACCTCGACCGCACGCCGCCTGTCGGCCGAGCGTCTCGGCGAGCGCCTGTCGGAAACCGACGCACCGGCCGAGATGCTGGAACTGGTCGAGGCCTTCAACGGCATGCTCGACCGGCTCGAGGCCTCCTTCGCGCGCCTGTCGGACTTCTCCGCCGACATCGCCCACGAACTGCGTACGCCGGTCTCGAACCTGATGACGGAAACCCAGGTGGCGCTGTCTCGGGCGCGCACGGCCGACGAGTACCGGGAAACCCTTCATTCCAACCTCGAGGAGTTCGAACGCCTTGCCCGCATGATCGCAGACATGCTGTTCCTCGCCAAGGCCGACAACGGGCTGCTGCCACGACCGGCCGAAACCGTTGCGCTCGAAGCAGAGGCGCAGGCACTGGCCGAGTTCTACGAGGCGCTGGCCGAGGAGAGGCTGGTGCGTCTGCGGGTTTCGGGAGCGGCGACGGTCATCGGGGATCGGTTGATGCTGCGCCGTGCGGTCTCGAACCTCGTGTCGAACGCGCTGCGCCATGCGTCGCCCGGGGGAACGGTCGAGATCCGGATCGGACAGGAGGGAGGCGTCGTGCGGCTGGCGGTTGCGAATCCGGGCGACCCTATCCCGGCCGAGCATCTGCCGTTGCTGTTCGAGCGCTTCCACCGGGTCGACTCGTCCCGGACCCGCCAGGGCGAAGGCGCCGGCCTGGGCCTGGCGATCACCCGCTCGATCGTCGAAGCGCACGGCGGTCGCGTCGAGGCCGAATCGGCTGGCGGGGTGACGACTTTTTCCCTGTACTTGCCGCAACTCAAGGCACCGGATCGCCGGGCCACGGAGGATCGCAGCCTGGCGACCGAATGAACCCGGCACATGGAAAGCGGACCAACCAAGGATTGACTCGAGGAACCATCATGAACCTTTCGACCTTTTCGATTCAGGGACTCCGTCGTTTCACGACGGGTCTGGCCTTTCTCGTCGCCCTCGGTGTCGGCCCGGTTCTCGCCGATGCGGAAGAGATGGTGATGTACAAGGATCCGAACTGCGGCTGCTGCGGGAAATGGGCGGACCACATGCGCGAGAACGGCTTTGCGGTGAAGGAAATCAGCACGCGCGAGATGGGCCTGGTCAAGAGTGAGGCCGGTGTTCCACGCGCGCTCGGTTCCTGCCATACGGCGACCATCGGCGGGTATATCGTCGAGGGGCATGTTCCCGCATCCGACGTCAAGCGCCTGCTTGCCGAGCGTCCCGATGTCGTGGGCATTTCAGCGCCCGGCATGCCACTGGGTTCCCCCGGCATGGAAGGCCCGTATGAAGCCGAGCGCTACGACGTGGTGAGCTTCGACAAGCGGGGCAAGGTCGAGGTGTTCTCCAGCCACTGAAGCGGCGGGATCGTACGCGATGCATGGGGTCGTGCGTCTGGCCGCGCTGTCGTGCGCAACCGTGCTGTTGGCGGCGTGCGGGGGCCCGGCCCCCGAGGCCGGGATCGATCCCTCCGACGCCGCGCAGGTCGCCCGGGGCGAGGCCGTCTATCATCAGTATTGCGCCGTGTGCCACGGGGCGGAACTGCAAGGGCAGCCCGATTGGCGCCGCCGCCTGCCCAACGGACGCCTGCCGGCGCCTCCGCACGACGAGGACGGCCACACCTGGCATCACACCAACGAGGAACTCTTCGCGATGACGCGAAACGGGATGGTGCCGCCACTCGCGCCCGCGGGCTACGAAAGCGACATGCCCGCTTATGCGGGCATTCTCTCCGACGAGGATATTCGCGCGGTGCTCGCTTTCATCCAGAGCACCTGGCCCCCGGAGATCCTCGAGGTGCGCCGGAAGATGCTCGACCAGCGTTCGCGCTGAAGCGCAGCGGATAGACTTCTCTGAGTGCGAAGGCTTCCGTTAACCCCAAGTTCGCGCGGGTCTCACACCTGATATTCTTCGCGGTTTTTCCGTTTCGCACGATTCGATGAACGATTCATTCAGGCGCGGCGCGAAGGAGGGCTTCGTCGCGTTCTTTCCGCTTTCGCTCGGGCTCATTCCCTGGGCCATGGTCACGGGTGTGGCGATGCGCTCGACCGGGCTTTCGGTGGTCGAGTCCATGGGCATGAATCTCATGGTCTTCGCCGGAACCGCCCAGCTCGGGACCCTGCCGCTGATCGCTTCGGGGGCGCCGCTGTGGCTGATCGTGCTCACTGCGCTGGTGCTGAACCTGCGCTTTGTGATCTTCAGTGCGGCGCTGGCACCGGCCTTCGAGGGCCAGCCCTGGCGCCGGCGGGTGCTGTCGGGCTACCTGCTCGTCGACGGGGTCTTCGCGGTGCTTTCCGATCGCCTGCTCAAGGCGGGCGACCCGAACTGGCGCTGGGGCTGTTTCATTGCGCCGTCGGTGTGGTGCTGGGTGCTGTGGCAGGTGTTCGCCTTCGTCGGGGTGATCGGTGCCGGAGTGCTGCCGTCCGACTGGTCGCTGGAGTTCATGGCGACGATCGCCCTGCTCGTCATGCTGGTGCCGATGGCCGCGTCGCGCCCGATGCTCGTCGCCGCCCTGGTGGGCGGACTCGCGACCGTGCTGCTGCGCGGAATGCCGCTCAAGCTCGGGTTGGTGGCCGGGATCGCGCTCGGCATCGTCGCCGGCTTCGCGGCCGAGCGCTGGCAGGACGGGAGGAGGGGCGCATGATCGAGGGCGTGTGGTTGTGGATCACCCTCGCGGCGATCGGCAGTACGACAATCCTGACGCGGGGCAGCTTCATCATTCCCGGAGAGCGGGCAAAGCTGCCTCCAGTCGCGCAGCGCGTGCTGCGCTACGCGCCGGCGGCGGCGCTTGCCGCGCTGATTGCCCCGGACCTCCTGCTCGACGGCGGAGCACTCGACCCGCTGAATCCGAAGATGGCGGCGGCACTCGCCGTGGTTGCGGCGACGGTCTGGTGGCGGAATCCCTGGCTGCCGTTCTTCATCGGCATGGCCGTCCTGCTGCTGTTACGCAAGGGATTGGGGTGGTGACTTCGGCGACGGGTTGCAGGTGACCGTTCGAATCCGGTCGGCCGTGCGTCGATCGTGATCCGTCCTCGTGCAGATTGGGCTAGGCGCGGGGCTGGTTAAAGCGGAGCGCGATAAATGAGCACCACGGAGCGCGATAAATGACAGACCATATCCTTGCGCCCGTCACAACACCTTTGCGCGTGGCGAAACGTGCGGCGCGATCTCACACAAAACATAACGGCCCGTCGCGACTGATAGCGACATTGCGGGTTACTGGAGAGAAAGCGGCCCACGTGAGGTCTGTGGGGCCGTGATACAGCCCAGCGAATTTGGATGCGGACGATAGATACGTCTGGCGCCAGGCTTCCGCATTGATCGCCACTACACCGTCGGCTGTGACGACATGGGACGGCATAGACCAGTCGATCCAGAGTTCGCTACTACTCATTGGATGAGTATTCACCAGCCACCCAAAAACGCCTTGCCCAAGCCATACCGGACGCACGCCATAAGACATGTCCGAGGCAGAAGGGAGAAAAGACTGGAAGATTGCCATTTCCATCCCGCGCCGCTCCAGCGCCCAGTCCGGGATCAGGCTGGCTCCAGTGCCAGAAGAGAGGCGCCTCCAGTCTGTCAAGAGGTCAGTCTCTGAGCTCCAGGATTCCGTTCGCGTGGATTCGTTTGCCGGGACATCGTCCCAAAGAAACCCGAACGCACGTAGCGTCGCGCTCGCAGCAACGCTCCAACTCACGGCTCCGCTGACGTCACCAGTAATGCCGACCTCGTACTCGAACTCGGCATGGCCCTGCTCGGCGAGTTCTATCTGATCGATCGCCACGCCGTCGAGCCGGAGGGTGTAGCGCAACTGCTCAAGTGACTCCGTGCTCTCGACAAAGGCGAGCATGAAGGTCGATATCGTTTCACTCGACCAACTGCAGTTCCCAGGCGTCCCTGTATATATTGTCCGGCGCCGCCACTCACCGGACTCATCCCACTGTTGAGCGGTGACCTCATGTCGCCAATCCCACTCCCCGTCGAGCGTCAACTCGCGCCTATCACCCTCTGCCGAATACCAGATCGCGAGTACCATGCCAACGAACGCTTGACGGCAGTGCCTCGGCTGTAGCAGTTCAATACCCCATTCAATTTGCTGCACGAAGCCCTCGCCCGGCGATCCATCGGTTGTGAGGACCCCGGTCACGACTTGGTCTGAATGTCCTTCACAGGTTTGGTGGCTGCCGGTGCCTTCGCTCGACAGCTTTGTCCAGAACTCCAGGTAGCTTGGCTCCTCCACCGCCTGGCAATACCGGCCATGTCCGGGTTCCAGGTCACCAGGCGTCTGCAATGGACCCCCGAGCGTCGCGCTGCGATCGTGCAGTACCGATAACTGTGCCGTGGTCTGGTCATCGTCTCCGACCAGCTCCAGTTCCAACCATCCACACGGCCAGCGCCGAGCGGGCCACGCGCGAGGTACTGCATAGTGCAGCACAAACACTGCGGCATTACCCTGCGGGTGCACGCTGAACAATGAAATGTCGAACGCTCCGGCCGGAGTACCCGGACTGGACAATGCCTCGAGGTTCTGACCGAGGTCGGGAACTGTTACGGAGATCACTTCCGGCGCCCCTGAGGCCGCTCCGAACACCCCGAAGGGGCGCAGTGTGATGTCCACGCTTGCGGGGACGCCGGCCGGCGTCCAGGTCTTTCCGTGCAGCGCGCTCGCGTCGACCAGCCAGTGGGCGCCGGGTACCCCTACCCGAATCCAACTCCCCGCACCCAGTTCGACGCCGTACAGTTGGGATGCCCCTCCAGAGAGCAGGGCCTTGTCCCACCACTGCCTGCCTGCACTCTCATCGGCCGTCTGCTGGCTCTCAGTGCGCTGAACGGGAGGAAGATTCGGTATTTGCACCAGATGCGCTGCACTCGTCTCCCAATGTTGCACGCCGCCGGGCTGAGGGTACGGCATCGACTCGTCATTGGGCAGTTCGAGCAGCCCGCCGGACACCAGCCCGTGCCATGGCGTCCCGAACGTTGTGATGCGCCCCAGCAGGGATCCCGGGCGTCCAAGATCGAGTCCCATGCTTACTGCTCCGGATCTTCCTGGGCGTCGATCGGCTCGGCGAACGTTGCCGGTGGACCATCGGTCATCGCTATCGACTTGATCGGCTCTTCCATGATCACAAACAGCCCGTCGGAGCTGATCGCCGCCACGCGCTCGGGCCAGTACTGCCTGGCCGTGTAGTCCGATTCCGCAAACGCTCCTCCATTGCCCGGCGACGGCTGTGCACTCGAACTCAGTGCGACGCCACGCACTTTCGGTACCGGCGCTGGCGGGGCGGGCGGGCGATCGAACGGCCTTTGTGCCGGCTCGGGTGGAATGAGCCTGCGCACGGCATCCTGGATACCCGTCATGTATTGATCACCTCCAGCGCATTGGTCACCAGACCGAGGTTTTCATAGGTATCGACCACATCACCATGCGGTATCCATCGCACCCAAAATGCAACTGCGCCGGCGGGACCGGCAGCGATCTGCAACCCCAGTTCCAGCGGCGCCCCCGGCGTAGCGGATGCCAGCCCGCTGCGACTCGATGCCAACGCTATCGAGGTCACCGGTTGCCCAGTGCCGGCCCCCTCTATCGACACCTCGACCTGATCGACGCCCGGTGCGCTTTCGGCTACGTACGCAGAATCTCCTGCGTCAGGATCACCCAGCCATAAGCGGATTTCGCGCGGCGCTCCATTGACGTTCGAGAGTACGGACGCCGGCATTGCCGGCACGGACAAGGCCGCATCCAAAAAAAAACCAATCATGTCGCCTCCAACTCGATGTCACCGCCCGGAGATCCGGCCGACAGCACCAGTTCGACCGCATCGGTATCAAACATCTCCCGGTGCATGTCCGCTATTTCCGGCAGTTCGATCGTGAAGTGCTCCGGGTAGACGGGTGCGTTCGCGTCATAGACGCTATCCGGGTGTGCGGACGGTGCCGCATTGGTAAAGAATCCAACCATGCCGGGGTCCAGGTCAGTCGAGCCCTGTGCCGAACCGAGCCACGATCCTGGCGTCGTCAGCAACTCCTGCGGCGCGATCGGGATCGACCACACAGGTGCAGGCACGACGGCTAGCACGTCGGCGTCTGCCCCAGGTACGGGGCACACGGCGATCGCAATCTCCGTATCTGCCGTCGCTGCATCGACATCGAACGTGTCGGTGAGCGCCCGCACCTTTCCAAACGCCCGGACATTCTCCGCATCAATGGCGACGATATCCGGGATGTCGACCAGTGGATCGAACGGCACGGAGAACGTCACAGTCGAGGCCCGCAACCCCTCCTGTATACGCCGTTGCGCACGTCCCACGAGGACTGCGATCGCCCCTTCGAGCGCACCGCGTCCGTCGCGGTCTCCATCGGTCACGTCGTGATAGCGCTCTCCGGGCCCCGTCGGCGGCGGCACATGCGGGACGACCTCCGGTTCGGATGTGGGCAGATAGTCGAGCAGCGCGGCGCGATTCTCCGCGTGTTGGCGTGCACCGCGTTCCCACTCGGCCACGTCGAACTCAACGGCCAATGAAGCCTGTTCGTGGAACGCGCCAGCTTGTGCAGCCGCAGGTGCATACGGGTTCTCGATCGTGATCCGATAATGCTCATTGATCCACTGCACATAGCGTCGGCTCACCAGTCCGTCGAACCCGGAGACCAATGCCGGGTCGTACCAGATATATCCGCCGCCAGGCAACGGCTGCCACCCCTCCGCATAGCGCTCAAACACAAGCGCCTCGATCCCAGCACCCGTGCTCTCGATCGCCTGCAGCACGGTATCGGCGGATAGATATCGCAAGCCATTGACACCACTAAACGATGTGCCCCACGGATAAGCCCATTGCGCGCGCACGCCGCGAACTTTCAGCCGGGGGTAGCGGTACGACATATCGATCACCACGCGCGGCGGCATCCGCGAGAACTGCGACATTTCCACGCGCAAGGTACCATCGAGATAGTTGTTTTTACCGTAGCTGCGAGTCACCGCGTCCACTGGCACCGCCCACGGTGTCCAGCGCGGTGCACCGTTTGCATCCGCATCGATTACGCCCACCGTTGTCACTACCAGGTCCTGGGCCCGATCCCACCCCGACCGCCCCTCGTCCATCACCACATGCGAGACCTGCGCCCCTGGAATGAGCGAGCGGATCGCATCCTCGCCCATCGCATCGATCTTCGCCTGCAGCCCGTCGGTGCAGACTAGCGAGAGCACCCCACCATCGGGGTCGAATACCGGCTCTTCCACCATGCCGGTGAACCGACGCACGAGCGGCGCACCGGCGTAGCCGACATCGATCGTCACCGCGAGACCCATGAACCGCGCCAGGTCGATCGGACCGGGCCGGGGCACGAAGCTCAGCGTGGCAATGCGTGCCGCGCCCTCCTGCGCCTGGATGCGCACGATGCCAGTGATCCGCTCGCTCACATCGACGCCATCGATCTCGATGTGCATGACGAATGTACCGTGCTGCGGCACGTCTGGCAGCAATGACAAACGCAGCGGGGCCGCCGGTTGCACCACGAAGCGCTGCAACACCAAACGCAGCGGTGCGCGCGCTACGATCTGGCCGTCCTCGCCCGGCGTCCCCACCGGACCCGCACCGTTAATCTGCGCCGTGTTGAGCGGAGCACCGTTGAGCGTGCCCGTCCATCCGCTTGACGCCGGCGTCACCACTTTCCCGGAGGCGACGACGCCATTGACAGGAGCCGAATTGATCGCGGCTGCGTTTGTCATCCCGCGGGCTCACAATGCAATGGAATATGCGTCCCAATATCCGAGCCAGATCTCCTGATAGCTCCAGTTCGCAAACCGCGCCGGCATGAGTCGGACGAACAGCAGATTCGATCCCACATCAAACGCCGGCGCACCCTTGCCCTGAGGCCATGCCACAACGCCACCGCCCAGGTTCCACGTGATGTCCGGCTGCTCGCCGTACTGATCGAACAGCATGATCGACGACTCGCGCCACGACGCCCGCTCCTCCGGGCCATTGATCGCTGTACCCTGCAAGGCGATCTCGAACGCCGAGAATGCCTGCGCCAGCACGATCATGCCTCGATCCTCGCCCATTTCCAGCATGATCGTCGGCCCACTCGCCACTCCCCCCATCTCGTACACCAGATGCTGGCGCATTCCGTTCAGCATGCCCGCCGTGATACGCGCCTGTACGCGAGTACCGGCCGGCGCCTGCCACGGGAAATCCTCGGCGGGCCAGTCGCCGTCGACGAAATCACCCACGATCACGTTGGGGTCCCCTTGCTCGACTCCGTACAGGGCCGCGACCGCGCGGAATACGACAACCTGCCCGGCATGTTCGTAGGTAAGATCCAGGAATCGGACCGGTCGGTCTGGCTCCTCTCCGGGAAGCTTGGCGTCACCGCGCAGGCGGGCGGCCGCGTTCTCGGCGACCAGCAGGTTGCCGGAGGCGTCGATCCCAAGCAAGTCCTCGTCGAAGTTGTTCACAAACAGAAACACATCACACCTCCTCGCACTCGAGTTCCCAAGTCGATGCCGCGCCCAGCGGATCCCATCGCGTGCGCATTCCGGCTGGCGCAACCACCGTGATCAGCGGCCAGTAATAGACGATATACCCTGCCGCCACCGCAATCTCATCCACCGTTACCACACCATCGTCGACGCTTACTGGCATCGGCTGCGCCGTACCGGAGTCCAACAGGGCAAATCCGAATGGCTGTGCATCTTCGCGGCGGCCAGTCGGCAACTCGACAACACGCACGGCGCTCCGGATCCCACGTGGCGCCACGCATCCCAACACAAACGGAGCGCGCCACTCTATCTGATCCAAGGGTGGTGGCAATCGGCCTCGACCGGCCAGACGTGTTCCGATGCGGGTCCACCGCGTCTGTGTCAGCATGGCCCCGGAGGCCAGTCTGCGCGCGGAAAACCCACCCAACTCGAAGTAGGTCTGCTCCAACTGATCGGACGACATTTCCGGCAAGAGCAGCCCACTGATGCTCAGCATCGGTTGCAGGCCGACACCCATCACCGCCTCCCTGAAGCGAGCGCTTCACGTCCCAGCGAACCACCGCCCCCGATCCGCTGCCCATCATAGAAAGCGCTGCCCACACTGCCCCCCAGCTGCGGCGGCCTGAATCCAGACTCGCCACCGAATGGTCGAGCGCTTTCCGAGTGCAGCTTGCGGACCGATTCGGCTGCGCTTTTCGCGGCTGATCCGATGCCCGCGATGTGTCGCGCCGTGCGGTCGGCCTCGTCGGCCACATCGCGCAGCCTCGACCGCGCACCCTCCATCGCGGTCGAAACACGGTCCCCCGCAGCGGTACTCTCGATCTGTACTCCGCGTACGGCGGCCTCGGCCCGCAGCGCCGCATCGGCCACCCCACCGTTGGCTGCGATCGCCGCAGTCGCATACGCCGCAAAAGCCGCCCGTATCTCACGCGCGCTCGCGCTGCCCGACGCCGCGATCAAATCGAACGCGCCTTTGGCGGTCTGGGCTGCGCGCTCCATCTCTGCGCTGGACGTCACCCCCAAGGTCCGAAACGCCTGCTCGACCGGCGACGCCGCATGAGCCAGATTTCGCAGTTTCGTGTCGATTTGGTCGAGCGCGGTGCTCACCACGTCCCCGGAAATTTTACCTGCGCCACCCATATCGGTGACCTTGACCCGGATCGCCTCGAGTCCGCTGATCGTGTCTGAGCGGTTCACCGCGGCCGCGATGGCGCTGCCGAGCGCATTCATCCGTGTCTGCCCATCGACGCCCATACGCTCCATGGTCGTGGCGATTCCATCGACGGACGCAATCGCATCGCCCACGGCTTTCGGCACCCGACCGAGTTCGGTTTCGATCTGCAGACCCAGCTTCGCAAAACTTGCACCGAGCACCGCCTCGTTGATCTGCGCCAGCGTCGCGGCCGATCCGCCGACGCGACCGAAGGCCATGTCGGCCATTGTTGCGAATTCGGCCAGCTCAATGGCCGACAGGCTCTTCAAGCGGTTGCCGATGGCCGTCTGCAACTCGTTGCCGGTGGCGAGCGCTCGAGCCTTGATGACGTCCAGGTCGGCGATCAGCTCGGCGATGCCGTCGACCGTCGACAAGTCCACCGCCTCGAACCCAGCCTGAAGCGCCTTGGCCGTGGTCTGGCCTTCGGTGTCTGTCTGCCGCAGTTCCTGCTGCATCACGCGCAGCAAGCTATTTGCGCGTTCGGTCTGCGCGGCGACTATATCGACGGCCTCGGCCGGGCCATTCAAGGGTCGCTCAGCCAGCATCGCGTCGACGGCACGCTCGCCCTCTTCGGCAGCCTGCTTGGCTTCCAGGAACTTGCTGGCCAGCATCCCGGCGCCGACCACCAGCGCGCCGACGCCCGTGCTCGCCAGCGCCACGCGCAGCGCCCCCAGCGCGCGCACTTTGGCCCAGATGGCCGCGGTGGCGGCGCCAACGGGGCCGACCATCGACGAGAACGCGCCGGCAACGAGCAACGGCCGCAGTGCGCGCCAGGCAATGAGCAGCTGGTTCGTCGCCAGCGTAAGCGCGGGGATCGCGATCGCCAGCACCCCCACCCCGGCGGCGGTTGTGCGAAGCGGTCCGGGCAGATCGTTGAACAGCCCCAGCACCCCGGTCAACAGCTCGAGCAGCGGGCTGAACGCGGTGACCGCGTCGCCCACAGAAAGCTGGATGTCGTTCATCGCCGCGCGGAAGCGCGCCGACCGCGACGCCGGCGTGTCCATCATCTTGGCTACCGCGCCTTCGGTCGCCCCGGCGCGCGTTTCCATGTCGCCGAGGATTTCGCTGAACTTCTCCGCACCACCGCCGGTCAGTGCGAGCACCGCGCCGAGCGCCTCCACCGAACCGAAGAGCTGCGCCATCTTCTCGGTGTTGCCCCCGGTGGCCCGAGCGACTTCATCCAGAAAGCCGGCCAAGCCCTTCGACTTCAGCGCCGCGGCGTCGAACTCGATGCCCAGCTCGCCGGCGAGTTTGCGCGCTTCGGAGCTCGGCTTGATGACGCTGGCGATGGCCGCGCGGACCTGGGTCATCGCGACGCTGGTCTGTACGCCGCCGGTGGTCAGCGTCGCCACGCTGGCAAGCAGCTCCTCGAGGCCGACACCCGCCTGGGCCGCAATCGGGGCAACCTGGCCGATGCTGCCGGCGAGCTCGCCGACCGTGGTCTTGCCTGCCTTTACCGCGGTAAAGAACGCGTCTGATACCTCGGTGGCCGAACCGACCGCCTCGCCATAGGCGTTCATCGTGCTGGTGAGCCCGTCTGCGGCCACACCGACGTCGGTCACCCCGCCGATCGCGAGCTTGTTCGCCGCAGTCAGCGTGTCGACGGCCGCAGTCGCGTCCGCGGCGCCGGCCGAGATGATGTCGTAGAGTGCTTTGGTGTTGCGTTGGACGTCGCCGCCGAACTCGCGCGAGAGGCGGCGCACGTCTTCGGTCAGCTGCGGGATCGCGCTGGTGTCGTCGAGCAGGGTAGACACCTCGGCCATGCCGCGGCCGAACTCGCTGCTCTTGCCGGCGGCGTTGCCCAGCCACAGCGTCAAGCCCGCCACTGCGGCGGCGCTGGCCGCCAGATTGGCCTTGACCTCGCCGAATGCCTGGCCGAGCGTACGCGCCTGGTCGGCCGTGCCGCCCGCCGCCTGCCCGAGCCGACCGACGTCACCGGCCGCCTGTGCCGCAGCCTGACCGAGCTCTTCGGCGCCCTGGCCGGCCTCGGCCGTGGCCGCGCCCGTGCCGCTGGCCGCGCCCTCCATCTCGCGCATCGAGCGCGCGAACTCGTCGCGCGCCCCTTGCACCGCGCCGGCGAACTGTTCGACGTGCGCGCGCAGTGTCAGCGCGGTTTCGAGGTTCACCGTGCTCATGCGGCCACCGCTCAGGCGCTCGTGGGCGCCGTGTTGTCAGTCGCGGCCTTGGCGGCCTTCAGCCCCTGGGCGATCTCGCCGGCAGCAGCGCCCGCGCGCACGATTACCGGCACAAGCTCGTTGGCGATGTACGCAACGTTCTCGTCCAGCCAGCGGCGCGCGTACTGCTCGCCGAAATCGATCAGCGCCGCCAGGTGCAGGCGGGCCAGTACGCCGCGCTCGATGCCGCTGAGTTGCGCGAGGGCGTCGAGCGCCTCCGGCATGACCGCAGCCAACGCCGCAACCGAGTCGTCGGACGCCAGCGAAACCCCGGCCTCGTCCAGGCGCTGCCACAGCCGCCCGAGCGCCTCGACGTCGGCACCGCTGATCGGCTGCACGCGTGCCTCGCAGCCGCCGAGCAGCAGCGCAGGGGCGGGCACGCTGACCGGTTTCTTGATTGCCTCGCGCATCACCGGCTCCTCAGTCGAACAGCGACACGCGAGCAAACCCGCCGAACTCGTCGTCCGACTCCAACCCGGGCACGAACAACGCGTTGCCCGAGAGCGTGAGCGTCGCCTCCTCGCTCGTGATCCATGAGAAATCCCCGTCGAGCGCAAGTGCAATACGCGGGATGATGAGCCGGCCTTTCTGGCCGTCCTGGTTCACGCCGTTGAGGATGACGCCGCGCTCGACGTTCGTGCGCGAGAACGCGGCGACGTTCACATAGCCGCCGTAGCTGTAGTCAACCATCACCGGCTCCTCGTAGCCCGCCGGATGCGCGAGCAGCACAAGGCGCGCGTGATCCGCATCCTCGATGCGATAGTGCGTGTCCTTGAGGTAGGTGATGGGCGTCGGCGTGGTCGAATCCTTGATCACGACATCGCTGATCTTCGGATGGCGCAGGAAGAAGTAATCCCCGCCTGCCGCGAGTTCCGGCAGAACTTCGTCCGTGACCGTGCCGCCCACGACTTCGATCGCTTCACCGTAGAGAGCGGCTGCAAGCGTGCGGGCCGAAAACTGGACCATGGCTAGACTCACCGCCATGGTCTTGCCGGTTTCCAGTTGCTTGAGCGTCAGGCGCTGGCCAGTGCACGTCTCCTGAATATCTTTCGTCGTGCGGCTGATGTTTGTATTGAGCTGGCTCGTGCCGCAGCCGATTCGGTACAGGTTCGTGAGATACCCCATATCGGGCGTGCCGTTCACGGGGTCGTATTCGCCGATCATCACCGGGCCCTGTCCGGTCCAGATCATCGAGCTGTTCTTCGTCATCGTCATCGCGGCTTACTCCTTTGCGCGGATAGAGGTCTTGTGCCGTGCGGATACGGCCGCGTCGGTGGGACCTGAATGCGGTTCGGCCACCCCAAGCGCTTCGAGCCAGTCGGCCTGGTCGGGGCGCAGATTGCGGATAGTCGCCCCCGCCGGATAACGACGCCCCGCATGGGTGTGGGGTTTCTTAAGTTTCACGTCTTGCATGCGCTCTCCTGGTTACTCCGCGCAGAGCGCGGGCTTGAATGTAATCGGGCAGATCCAGCCCAACGGCAGATAGAAGTAGCCGGCCCGGTAGCCAGCCTCGGGGGCCTGCGTGATCCGCAGCGGGCGCGCACCCGACAGCTCGCCGAACCGATACTGGTACAGCGCATCGATCACGTCGGCGGCAAGCGGCCCGGCCGACTGTCTGGCGTCCGTTCCGCTCGTCAGATCCGTCACGTTGCGCACCGCGATCACAGTCAGCCAAGTCTGTTCGATGGATGCGAATGCCAGCACCTCCGAATCGCGCACCCGGTAGCCGCGATAGAGCACATGCACCGCGGGGGTCGGCTGGGACGACTCGGTGATGCCTGCCATATCGGCCGCGCTCAGCACACGTACCGTGGACGGCAGAGCACTCTTCAGGCGCGCCACAATCAGACCCTCAAGCGCGAGGAAGTTGTCCGGACGCAGACTCATCTCGCCGTCACCTCCAGCACTGCCTCCACGTAAAGGTAATCACTTCTACCCATACTGACCTCCAGAGAAAGCCGTGCCGTTGCCGTTGCCAGGCAGATACAGTGTGCTTGCGCCGCCCACATCGATTGAAGCGTTCCGGGAAACATCGAACCGAAGGCCCGTGGCGGCGCCGGAAAAAGTCGTGCTAGAAAACCGAAGTTGTGCGAGTTGGGCCGCCCGCGCGAAAGCCGTAAACGACGGCGCGCCGACGATCGTCACCGTACGCCCCTCACACAAGAAAATCCCGCACAGATAGCCGTAGACGTGATTCGCCGCTGGACCACTGATCGCGTAGTTACCGACCGCCTCGACCAGGGCATTTCGAGTCACTAAAATGTGAGCCAACGAGCAGGCACCAAACTCGATGTCGCCGAAGCGCAGAACTCCAAATCCCCTGTTCGCGATCAGGCCATACCTTGTTGCGCTGGTCAGGCGCACGCCACGCACGAGGTAAGTCCCGACCACGCCGTCGTAAGAAACGCAGTCTGTCGCGGAGGAGATCACGACATTCCCAGGGGTTGTGAGATCCCCGCGTATCTCGATATGCCCCATACCAATGAAAGAGCGGCACACGACAGCCTCTTCGTACGTGCCTGCCGCCAACTGGATGACTACGTTGTGAGTACTCACATCCAGGGATGCTGCGACGTCAATCGCGCGCTGCACTGTCGCAAATGGCGTGCCAGCGCTCCGTCCTTCGTTATCATCGTCACCGTTGGGGGAGACATAGTACATCCGGTCGGCCAGCAGCATTTCACGCCCACCCGCGGGGCCTTCGCCCCCCGACGCCGAGCCACCCCAATAGCTGTGCACACGCACGCTCACCACACCACCTCGAACTGTGTCGTGCCACCCGCACTGGACAACCGCAGTGAGGTCAGCGGTCCGGGAAACACCACCATCGTGGAATCCGTGATGCCTGTTTCGAGATTCACCCAGCGCGCCTGCTCAGCACCCGACCGGATCGCCGCGCTCGGCGTCGCTGACACATCCACGCTGGCAACAGCGCCGTCTCCTGGGAAGATTGCGATGGTCACCGGCGCACGCGGCTTCATGATCACAACATGCTCCCCGGATGCAACCTCGTATTGCGCTCCGGAATCCAGAAAGCCCATCAGAAACCCCTCAGCGTCTCGTCCGTGATCCCGCGCGGACTGAATTGAGCCATCGTCTCCGGATCCGCGCCCTGGGCGTCGTGCTGGCCCAGGCTCACGCGCCCGGCGGCCACGTCGCGCAGGTAATCGTCGGCCCACTTCGTGCCCTCGGTCACGTCCTTCGGCACCGGGGTGCCGAACAGGCGCCGGTAGGCGATCGTCGCCACCACCGTGGGCAGGTCGCTCGCCGCCACCAGCTCGTCGGAGAGCGGGCCGCGGTAGCGCGGGTTGATGTAGGTGTCGGCGTGGCGGCTGGCGCGGTCAAGCGTGTCCTCGAGCACCACCAGCGCGTAGCCGGCCTCGGTCACCGCCTCGGGCGCGTATGCGTCCGTATCGCCCCCCTCGGCCACGGTGCGCAGCAGCGCACCGGTCACCCGCGCATCGCGCGTAGCGCGCTGGGCCAGATCGTCCCAGCCGCCCGTGGCTACGCGGGCGAGATCGGCAAGGGTGGCGTAGCGGTTCATGACGGCTTACGCGGTCGGATGCACGTGGGGCTGCAGGATGACCTCGATCAGGTCGCCATCGCCGCCGGCCGCCGCGACCGCGCGACCGCAGTTGTCGGTAATGCTGCCGGCCACCGCCTTGCCGTTGGTGCCGGGCTTGACGAAGGCGCGGGCCGTGATCTCGCCGCCGGCCTCGACCAGGTACGAATAGCCGGTGACGACGCTGATCGCGTCGCCGATCTCGCCGGCGGACTCGGAGACGCCCTGGGCATCGGTGGCGCCACCGGCGCCGGCGGTGCCGACGGCGTAGCCGCCGCCGAACGAAACGAACCGGTGCGGGACCACGGCGGCGGTCAGGACCACCGTGGCGGCATGCTGTTTGTCGAATTGACGCATTGCGCTACTCCCTCTATGGGTGGGTGTGGGTTACACGGTAAGCCGGTCGCGCACCGCGGCCAGCGTGGCCGTGCCGATGCCCGAAACCCGGGTGATGTCGTCCAGAGCGGCGAACGGGCCGTTCGCCTCGCGGTGCTGCACCAGGCGCACCGCCAGATGCTCGGCCAGCCCGGCGGCGGCCAGTGCTTCGGCCGTGTCGGTGTTGACGTTCACCTGCTGCGGCTCACCGCCAGCCCCGGGGGCCGGAGAATCTCCGGCCCCCTTAGCCGCTTCGCTCGCCGGGGGTGTATTGGTGCCGGCGTTTGCGCCGCCGGCCGCGCCCGCGCCCCCCGCAGGGGGTGCGGCATCGCTCTTCGATGAGTCCGGGTCGCGCTCGATGGCCTGCATGTCCAGGAGCGCCTGTCGGTCGCGCGCGTCCAGCGCGGGCAACGGCGCGCCGGGGGCAAACTCCCGGCGCTCGCCGTCGACCATGGCCAGGACTCGCACGAGGGCACGGTATCCGCTCATGGCCGCCTCACTTCGGGTTCTGGAACAGGAACGCGGCAGTGTTGTAGGCCACGTTCGCCTGCCGCTCGTAAGTGGCGCCGTATACCCAGCTCTTGAGCCCGGGCTCGTAATACGGCTGCTCGGCAAAGGGGTGACCCTCGAGCACGTTGGTGAAGCCGAATGCGGGCTCCGCGAGCGAGATGTCCCCGTTCGCACCGGTCATCTCCGGCACGTAGCACAGCACCGCGTTGTTGCCCCAGACATCGGCCCCCACGTCGGCGTCGTTGATCCACACCGCATCCCCGACCATGATCTTCTCGACGTTGAGGACGGACTTCAGCTGGTCCTCGGTGGCCGGTCCCATCTGCGTCAGCGGCAGGTACGCACGCACCTGGGCGTTATGGCGCAGCGCCACCCACGCGTCGGCCGACAGGCACAGGCAGTTCGGGCGCTTCCCGATCTTCTTGCGGATCGTCTCGGCCGCGGTCTCGATGTCGGTCACCGGTTTGCCGTCCGCATGGCTCCACTTGGTGCCGCCCGACAGCGCCAGCACGTGGCCGGATGCATAGGTTCCCGACGCGGTTGCCAGCGCAGCACACTCGATCTCGTAATCGAGGCCGAGGATGTCGTTCGCCGTCACCATCGCAATGCGGCTGATGTCCAGGTTCGCGGTCAGATTCAGCTTGCGCGCTTCGTCCGACTCGCGGATCAGCTCGCGCGGCATCGGCACTTCGAGCGAGTACTGCTTGACCTCATAGGTCTTGCCCTCGTACTTGATGTTCACGCGCTTGGTGGCGGTGCCCGGCGCGCGGCGCAAGTCGTACTTGCGGAAACGCTCGTCGCCGACCTTCGCGAGCGAGACGCGCGCGAGCGCCTGCGGCAGGCGCGGAAACATCTTCTCGCCGATGTACTTGCCCTGACCCATCCCCAGCAGCAGATTCGTCAAGACCGGGTTCTGTTTCAGGCGAATTTCTTCGGGCGTCATCATGGTGATGTGTCCTCGTGTGTCCGGTTGATCAGGCCGACGCGGTGAAGCTCGCCGTCACGCGCGAGAGCGCCTCGGCATAGTTCACGTTGTGCTGGCGGGCGTAGTCCCGGGCGCGGCGATCGAGCTCGGCATCGTCCGCGGGCGGGTTGTCGTGTCCGGTGTTGCCCGGGGCGTGCTCGCCGAAGCTCACCACCGGCTTGGCAGCGGCGATCAGGCCCTTGAGCCATTCGGCCGGGGCGAGCTTCTTTTGCGCGCCGCCCTCGGCAAACTCCACCGGCTTCGCGTCGGCCAGCACGTCGAGCACCGCCACGGCGGCTTCCTTGTCTTTGGGCAGCAGCTTGCCGGCATGCACCTGCTGCTCGGCAAACGACACGAAGCCGGCGTGCCGCTCGGTGCGCTGCTGCTCGGCAAACTGTGCGAGCCGTGCATCGGCATCCTGCTTCGCCTGTTCGGCGGCCGTGGCGCGCGCCTCGGCCTCGCTCTTGGCTTTCTCGGCCGCGTCCAGCTTGGCCTGGAGTTCCTTGTCCATCTGATCGTCCTCTTCGGTTTGGGTGGGTGCACGGCTGCCGCCGGGCCGCCCCAAGGCAGACGCCGCCCCCTCGGGAGGCAGCGAGCCGGGGTTGCGAGCGTGGGGGTCGTCTCCCTCGCCCTCGGAAAAACTGATTGCGCCGGCGTCGTCGTCGGCGAACTGGATGTCCTTCAGGCCGGAGATCGCCGGCGGCTGCGCGCCCAGAAATGCGACATGGCGCAGGTACCAACGGCCCGGCGTGGGGTTGTTCGGGTGGCTCGGGGGGTAGAACGACGCGCTGCGCTTCGGGAAGCGGCGCTGGGATACCATCTCGGCGAACTGCGGCTCGACGTCGCCGGGCTGCATCACCAGGCGCTCGCCCTCCACCACCAAGCCCTTCACCCAGCCGTAGGCCGGGCGGTTGTGCTCGGGGTGGCCGACGGTGAGCGGCGCCTCGCGCACGGCCGGATCGTAGGACGCGGCCATGTCGGCCACGTCGCCAGGCGTGAACACGTGCGCAACGCCCTGGTCGTCGATGTGACGGCCGGAGCGGAAAATCTCGATACGGTCGGGGAGTTGTGCGGTAGGCATGCCCCGCATTGTTCGCGCGGGGCGGGGGCGGTGCTCAGTAAAGCGCTTTACTGTTTTGCGGGCGGGGGTGTGCCCAACGGGCGAAGGAGCGGACGCGCCGGGGCGCGCCGCTCATCTATTGGTTATGCGCCCACATACCACGGGCGCCCGGACAGGATGCAGTCGGTGTCGTCAATCCGCTGTGCCTGCGCCTGCAACGCCTTGCGCAGCGTGTCGGGCATCTGGTTCAGCGTCTGCCAGTTCTTCTCCTGCTTGCAGCCGTCGCACTTCGGCTCGCCGTTGCCGAGGCAGTAGTGGGTAATTCCGTTCTCGCTCATTGCGGTCTTTCCTCTTCGTCAAAGGTCATGTTTTCCGGGTGCGGCACGTCGTCGTGCACAATCACTCCGCACTCATCCGCAGGTAGAAACCGTCCGCACGCTACGCACCAATACCCATCGGTCGATCCGACTACCAAAAGCGCAGCTTTTGTCATCGGCTCACCTCTGCGTTGGGAACCCACAGCGTCAGCCACCCCTTGAACGGCAGCGGCCCCTGCTCCTCGAACCACGCCACCATTTCCTCGGCGTCGCGAAACCCATCATCCCGCGCAAAGGTATCGAGGTCGCCGTGCACCAGCCGCCGCGGCGTCGGCATCGCCACATGGCAATAGGGTTCGCTACACTCGTGCCGGCCGATCTCGACCGCCAAGACGTTCGTGATGACACCCTCACCGAGCTTGCGACACTGCCGGGTGCGCATGCCGGTATACAGATACGCGGGCGCTCCGGGGCCAGCGCCCCGCGGGAAGGCGCGCCGGATCGTCTGGCGCTTGATACCAGCCTCGACGGCCGGCGCGAATCGCTTCTTGAAGTTAAAGGCCGGCATGCTTGTGCGCCCCTGTCAGAGCATCCCACCGTTCGAGAAACAGAACCCGCGCAGCCTCGATCGCAGCGGCTCGATTCGCTCAGGCAGTGGTTCAACGCCGGCGATCGCAGGCCATTCGTCGTCGTGGGCTGGCATCAGGTCGCGTTGCTCGGTCGCGAGCAGTACCAGGTCAGCCGCCTTGATTGAAGGGTGCAGCGGGAGGCTCAGCCCGAAGCGCCCGAGAACCGCAGACTCGACACGCTGTTCGATATCGCGGTAGTCGGGCAGCAGCTTCTTGAGCGGCCGGGTTATGTCGCCGATGTATGCCTCGGCCGCATCGTGCAGCAGGCCCTGGCGCGCAAACGCGGGCGGCACGATGTGGCTCACCAGCACGGAATGCTGTGCGACCGAATAGAAACGCCTGGCATGACCCGCGAATCGGCAGACGTGCGAGAGCGCGTGAGCGATGTCTTCGATCAGGATCATGTTGCGTTCCGGGTGCACGAAATCGAAGTAGCAACCGGAGGCGGTCAGGATGTCGGGGCGACTGCTATGTCTCATGCGGTGATCCTCCGAGCCCAAACAGGCCCGATTTGGTTTTATAAACACCCCTGAGCCGCCGAACGGCCCCGCGGCGGTACGTCGGGCCGTCCAGGAGGCCTCAGGGGCTTCACAGGCCTCGTTCACGCGGCGCCCTCGTCATCCAGATCCAGCCGCCCCTGGCGCCGGGCGATCTCCTCCTCGCGCCAGGCGGCGATGATCTGATAGATGCGCATCACCGACAGCCCGTGTTGCCGCGCGAGCTGGTGCTGGTTGCGGCCGTTGAACTCGGCCACGATCTGGCGATCGCGCAAGCTCAACCGGTAGCGGACACCACGGTGCATGTAGAAGCTCTCGCCGCCCAGGTCGAACGACAACCGCTCGGTCTGGTCCAGCGCGAGCTGCGCCAGGCGCGGCACGCCCAGCATCTTCGCCAGGCCGTCGGCGTCGAGCAGTTCCAGGAACAGGCAGGTGGCGATCTCGCGCAGCCGCTCCGGGTAGGCGTCGTCGAACAGGCGCTCGAGCGGCGCGAGCACGTCGGGGGTCACCTGGGCGAGGCTGGTGCGTGCGCTCATCGGTCGGCCCACTTCTTGAGGCTTTCGATCAGGGTGTGCTCCTGGGCCGAAGTGAGCCAGTCCAGGCGCTGCACGCCGTTGTCGGTCTGGTGCGCCACCCACGCCAGCAGGGCAGGCATGCGCCGGTCGCGCACCTTGCCCTGGTCGGCCAGCACCTGCCACAGCGCCCACAGCTTCTTTTGCGTGGGTGAAAGCGGCTTGCGCCCGCCGCCGGCGCGCGGCCAGCCCGATTCGTGGAAGTGCTCCACCACCGCCTCGAGCTCGGCCACGCTGCATGTCTTGCTGCTGGTCTTGCCTGCGGCAAAGCGCGCCAGCGTCAGCCGGTAGGTGTCGTCGTCCAGCGCGAGGTCGCGCTTGGCCGTATGCACCTGGCGCACGAGCTGCGCGTGGCGAGCGGCGTGAGCAGTCGCGCGCGTGGCCATGCCTCAGGCTCCGGCCAGCACCCGGCGGCGCACATGCTCGGGCACACCGCGCGCGTGCAGGCGCGCTTCGAGTTGCGCGTGATTCCCGCCGCGGGCGAGCTGCATCCGGGCATCCTCGACAAACTGGCGCATGGACCAGTCGAGGCGCGCCTCGGCCTGGTCCGTGGTGGGCTGCAGGGCGATGTGTGCGGCGCGCTCGGAGCGCGGCGCGGCGGCGTGGGTTTCAGCGATCGACATGGTCACCTCCGATGCGGCGCGCGGCCGGCCGCCAGCCGGTGCGCGAACTGTCCAGGGATTCGACCTCGACGCCGTTCGGGTCGAGGAGCTTGAACTTGACGCGGGTCTCGGCACTGCTCGAAAGGATCTCGCAGGCGTCCCGCACGGCGGGGAGCCGGTCCGCACGGCCATCATTCGCCCTCCACCGATTCCAGCAGACCCGTGGATACATCCTCCAACTTGTCCGCTGCTTCGGTCAGGATCGAGACGTTGTACTCATCGAGCCCGTCCCATGCATCGGCCATGTCGAGCAGCTTGGTGCGCATGGCCTTGAGGCTGCGCCGCTGACCGGCTGCAATCTGCTTCTGCGTTTGCGCGGCCATCATTCGCCCTCCACTTCGACGCCGTCGACCGCCTGCACGAACGGCACGATATGGATCGGCGAGCAGCCCTTGACGCGGACCTCGGTCAGCTTGCCGTCGGGCCACATCACGCTGATGCGGGTCTCGGGCACGCCGCCGTCGTCGCGGCCGCGACAGAACGAGATACCCATGCCGTCGGGCAGCAGCCGGCCGACGTTGATCATAGAGCAGCGCAGCGCTTCGGTCATTTCTTCGATGGTGAGGTGTTCGGCCATGTCACACCCCCGCCACGTCGAGCGGGATCGGCTCCCACTTGTCGGTGTCGCCCACGCGTTCGTACACCCGCACGTACGCCTTCGTGCCGATGACCTGCACGGCATCATTGATGGCGGACATGGCGCGGCGCCACCGTTCATCCTCGATGTTCACCCGGCGCAGTGCGAGCACGGCACCGGTGCGAATGTTGCCTTCCCTGTCGACTTCGAAGGCGCGGTCGATCAGCGCCTTGATCTCGGGGCGGGCATCGGAGGTCCAGTCGGTGAAGCACTCGTCGATGAGGGCCTTGGCCGCCTGCAGACGCTCGTCGAAGGTGATGTTCTCCGCCATCGCACGAACGATCTTGATCGAGCCGTCAAACGACAAGAGCGTGACGTTGCCCTTACGGCCGCCGCGGCGCACGCCGTACTGCTCGGCCGAGAGATCGACAAAGGCTTCGATGTCGGCAAACACACCTTCCTTGAAGATGCGCGCGGCGTCGGAGAAGTGCTTGGCGCGCTGGTGCAGCTCGCGCACCAGGTCATCGCGTGCGCGGTCGATGGGCTTCACCATCTCCTGCGGTACGAGGTGCCCGGCGGCGTTGCGCATGTAACCGTCTGGTGCGGTGGATTCGTGGTTCATATGGATACTCCCTGCTGGATGTGGCTGGTCTTGCGGCGAGCGCCGTACTTCAGGCTGGCCGGATCGATCTGGCCGGCGCGCAGCGCGATCAGCACGCGCCCGGCCAGGTCGGACTGGGTGTAGGTGCGCGCACTCACGGCCGCTCCTCCCACATCACGCAGCAGCCGCGGAAACTGCAACTCGCGACGGTCACGGCTTCGGTGCCGATGCCGCGCTGCCAGTAGCTGCGCGGGCCGGACGCATCCAGGAGCGCGGCGATCGATTCGGCCGGGTTGCGCTCGATGCGGATCGTCGGTTCGTCCTCGGCGCCGGGGTATTGGCCGTCGACGCTGTGCTCGAGCACACGTAGGCCCTGCGCACGCAGCGCGCGCAGGGCATCGTTGAGCGTGGTCAGGCGCCGCACGACCGCGTCGCTCAGCACGCGCGGCGCGGGCGCGGCGTCGGGGCTCGGGACTGCGCGGGCGTGGATCAGGCGCAGCGGGGTGGCGTGGGGTCCGTGGATCATGGTCAGCACCCCCGCACCACTTGCGCGTCGACGCGCGGGTATTGCACAGAGGCTGCGGCGTTCATCGCCCGTACCACCAGGTTGTTGACCACCAGGGGAAAGCAGATTGAGCGCGCCTCGGCCATGCTCCCGCCGCGGGGCACGCGCACCAGGCGGGCGCGGATCGCGTCGATCGCGTCGTCGGCGAACACGTCGGCCAGCTGCACCCCCACACGGCCAAGCTTGTGTGCCAGGTAGGGCTGCAGGTCGTCGTCGAGCGGAAGCATCTCGCGCCGCTCGCAGCGCTGTACGATCTCGCGCACGTCGGCGAGCTTGTCCGAGAGCATCCCGTCAAGCTCGGGCTGTGCGATCAGCACCACGCCCAGCAACCGCTTGAGCCCGTCTTTCATCTCCATGAAGCTCTTCAGGTGCCGGAAGGTGCTCTTGGGCATGCGGTGGGCCTCCTCGATCACGAGCAGGTTCGCGTAGCCCGCGCGCTGCGAGTTGGTGAGCAGCTCATGCACCTGGCGGGCGCGGGACTGGGTGCTCGCACGCACGCACTCGCCGGGCGCCAGGGTGTGGATGATGGCCTCGGCGATCTGGCCCGACTTCATCACCTTGCCGGTGCGCTCGGTCGCCTCCATCTCCATCACATAGGGCTTGATCACGACCACCGGCCGGCCCTCGGTGCGGATGCGCTCTTCGAGCTCCTCGCGCAACGTCGTTTTGCCGCTGCCCGATTCGCCCACCAGCGCGACGAAGCCCTGGTTCAACGCGCAGTCCATCAGCGCGGCCCGTGCTCGCCGGGTGCTCGGGCTGGCGAACACGTCGGCCAGCGTCTGGATCTCATCCACGAACGGGCTGCGCGGCAGGCCGAAGTGCTCGCGTGCCTCATGCGTGAGGGTTTCGTTGCGTAGTAACATGTGCTCGTCCTCGTCGGTTTCACTGCTGGATGGGACATCGGCCTCGGTCGCGTTGCCGCGCGACTGGGGCCAACTATCGAATGCGGTTGCAATCTGTGCCTCGCTGGCACCGTGGGTGCGCAGACTGGTGCAGATGGCGCCGCGCAACACGTGCCGCGGCGGGTGCTTGCGCGGCCACAGGCCGTGGTTGCAGATCTGGGCCAGGGTCGCCGGGCTCACGCCAGCGTCGCGGGCGATGTCGCTTTGCGTGATGCCCAGTCCGGCGATCAGGCGTTTCAGGTTCAGTCGCATGTTTCCCCTTTGAGTCATTCGCCCACCACGCGCAGACCGGCGCGCGTGGCAAGCCGCTGCTGCAGGGGGTCGAGTTCGGTTTCGGGTACGCCGTCCGGATACCAGGCGGCGATCTGGGCGTTCTTGTCGGCCGACAGCTGCACCCCGCGGCGCAGCAGCTCGGTGGCGGCTTCGAAGTGGGTGAGCAGGCGCTCGGGCGTGCGGTCGATCGCGGTGACGTTGGGCGCCAGTTCGGTGCCGTTGCGCGGCAGCCAGGTCGGCACGGGCGTCGTGTCGATGACCTTGGCCGGGTCGATGCGCCCACCGAACGACGCCGCGCGCGCCTTGCGCTTGGCCGCGGACTCCTCGTCGGTGGCCGAATCGGTGGCCACCCGCTCGACCAGCTTGCGATGCGTGTCGGCCAGGGTATCGGCCGGGCGTGCGTACTCCTCGCCGATCACCGGTGCGTCATCGCGGAAACCGGCGGCGCCACGCGCCACTTGCGGGATGGTGTGCAGCAGTTCGTTGCCGTCGGCATCGACGTCGACGATGACCGCCGAATCCGGTTGGTACGGATTCCAGGTGACCTGCAGCTTCTCGCCGACCATCACCCGGGGGATCGCACTCACGTCGAACTCGCGGCTGTCGAACTGCACCGTGAGGGTGCCGCTCACGGTGCGCGGATCCGGCACATGGGTGAGCAGCGCCCGGGCCAGTTCGGCATCGACCACCCGCAACTGCTCCGGGCGGATCTCCATCCAGGCGTCGAATCGCGTCATGCCGTGGCGGCTGTGGATCCTTGTGGCGTTGTACCAGCGGGCCCACTTGCGCACCGCGGCGTTGAGCGCGTCCAGGTCTGTCACCGGCTTCAAGCGCAGCCCCGCCTCGAATGAGCGTTCGAGGAGGTTGCGCCCGTTCTCCACCTGGCCGGTGGCGCGCGCGTTGCCTGGCGCGTGGGCGATCAGCTCCATCTGCAGGCGGCGCGCGAGGTTCTTGACCGGGCCGCTGGTGTTGGCCGCGCCCATGTCCATCATGAGGATGAACGGCACGCCGTAGAACGGGTCGCTACCGCGCTGTTGCGTCGCCTGGATGAACGACTCGGCCAGATTGATCGCCGACTCGGCCCCCATCACGTAGTTCGCGAAGATGGCGCCCGAATAGTGGTCGGTGACCTCGTACGACCACACGCGGTCGGCCTCGATGCGGCGCAGATTGGCGGGCTTGTTCTTGTAGAACTTGGCAGACTCCATCACCTGCAGGCCGCTCTCGCGCTCGCTGCGAGCGTTCAGGTAGTACAGCACGCACAGGCTGGCGTCGATCTGCCACACATGGTTCGGGTGCAGGCTGCGCAACTCGGTGTGTGGCGCCGGGCGCAGCAGCTGATCCGGGTGTAGGCCATACACCCGCAACGCCCGGGCGATCGCGCTGTCGGAGAGCGGCCGAACCTCGCCCGTGGCCTCGTTCAGATACTCGGCCCGGATCTCGCAGTTGGCCCGCAGCAGCTCCACCGCCTGGGTGATGCTCATTAGGCGCTTGCTGTTCTTGCGCAGGCTGTCCATCAGCAGAGCGGAGATCAGCACCGCCTCGTCACGGGTCAGCGACACGGCGCCGGCGTCAGTGCGCCGTTTGCGTTCGGGCTTCACGACCACTCCTTTGAGTTTGCGCAGCAGGGTTGCCCGGCTAAGTCCAAGATGCCGGCAGGCGGCGGCATAGACCTCGCCCTTGCCACCATGACCGGCGGCATAGGCGCGGCGCTGCACGTCGATCAGCGCGGAGATCAGGGCCGGGTTCATGGCGTCGCTCATGCTCAGTCCCCATCCACCCATGCGACCTCGCCACGATCGACGTCGGGCAGGCCGAACTCGTCGCGCAGCGCGACCAGGTCGGTCAGCAACTGCCCCACGAGACCCGCCATGAACACCGTCTGCCGCGCGCCGGTCTCTTCGCCATGGTCATTGAGCGCAATCAACGCCTGGCGCAGCTGCCCGATGATGGCGCCGCGGGCATCGTGGCCAATACGCGTGGCCTCGGCCTGCAGCTTGGCGAGGACCTCGTCCGGCGGGGCGACGGCAATGAGCTTGACCTCGCGCTGCAGCTGCTCGATGCGCTGGGTTTTCTCGGCACTGATCTCCTCGGTGGCCTTGAGCTCGCCCTTGAGGTGCTCGACCTTGGCGTGCGTCTCGTCGAGCTTGTTTGCCAGCGACTGGATGAGCGTGACCACCTCAGTCTTGCTCTCGGACTGCATTGCTTCCTTGACGGCCTCCAGCTCGTCCTCGGGCAGGGAAAGCAGCAGGCGCAGTTGGGTACGCTTCAGACCAAGGCTCGTGGCGATCTCGTAGCACTCAGCGCCGAGCGCTTCCAAGGTCTGCCGGCTCTCGGCCATGACCGAGTAGCTCTTCTTGAATACCAGGCGGCAGAAGTCCTGAATATTCTCCGCCGGGCGGAGATTCCCGTCAGGGTGCTCCACCGGGATGTGCTTGTATCCCTTGGATTTGGAGATTTCCTCGAACAACTGAATATCCGCCGCGCGGAGAAATTGCGTCGCGGCGAGCGCCATCTGCCGGGCACCAACGAGCTGGCCCAGGCGGTAGACCTCAGAGACGATTGACCTCTCATCGATGATGGCCGTCTCGCGCATCACCGCCATCTGCTGCTCAGCCTGCTGCTCACCCGCTGCATCCAGAATTTCCACGTCTGGCTGCGGGACCGGTTTCTTTCCTCGTGTCATTTGGTATTACCTCCGGCTATGAAGCTGAGAATTTCGCCATCGCTGGCGGTGCGGGTATAGGTATCTCGGTCCTCGCGCAGCTGCGTCTCCGCGCGGCCGAGAGCGGCATAGACCTTCACGGCCTGCTGTGGCAGGCGGGCGGTCAAGCGCCAGCATTGGGTCTGCTCGTCGAAGCGGGCAATCCCTGCGGTTGCGAGGTTGTCGAGGTCGCGGGTCATGGAAGACGGGTCGCAGCCCACCAGCTTGGCCAGGGTGCCGGGCGGGTAGCCCTTGACCACGTCGCCGAACAGCGCAAGCACGACCTTCAAGATCCGCTGCTGGCTGGAGTTGGTGTATTTGCCTGCCATCACTGCAGCTCCAGTTCCGGTTGCTCGGTCTTCTCGACGTTGGCGCGATGCCAGGCCAGCGACTCCAGCCCGGTCGAGAGCTCGCCCATGCACTCCTCGCGGCTCGCCTTGCCGTCAATGAAGTCGAGCAGCGCGCCCACCGCGACGTTGAGCGTGGCCTGCAGGATGTGCACATCCGCGGCGTCGGGCATGCGGCCGGCGGGGATCTGGATCACCGCCGAGCCCTCGCGGCTGGCCAGGTAGCGCACCACGTGGGTGGCGCCGGTCAGGTGCTGCCAGCCGAGCAGCGCGCGAACCGGCATGGAATCGGTTTCCAACCACTTGTAGAGCGTGGCCGGGGTGGTGCCGAGCAGCTCGGCGATGCGCTCGACGTTCAGGCGGCGGTGCTTGAGTGCGTGCGCCTTGTCCAGTTCGAACGCGGCGCGCAGGGACTGCGGTACGGGCTTCGAAGGTCGTTGTGCCATTGGAATGCCTCGAAATTGCGGGGTGCTAAACAAAGTCGGTTTTGGAATCGGAGAAACCGCGTTTCACCGGGCTAAAATGCAGTCAGTGCTGAATCAAGTTGCGGCCTCATGACGGGGTCTTGATCGGGAGGGCTGATGGACATCTCGTCACTGATCGCTAGTACCGGGGCCGGCCTCGCGGCCTTGAAGGATCTCGGAGGAGCTCTGCTCGACGAGCGCGACCGCCAGAAAGCGGCGGCCATCCACATCCAGTTCACGGAAAAGCTCATCGACACCCAGGCCCAGCTTTTGCAAGTGTTGAGCACCGTCATCGAGCAGCAGCGGCAGATCCCCGTCCTTGAGCAGCGCATTCGCGATCTGGAGGCTGACCGTGCCGAGAAAGAGCGTTATGTGCTTGCCAAACTCGGAACCGAGCGGGAGTTCTTTGTGTACCGCCTGCGCGATGCCTCCGAACTTGAGGAGCGCGCCGGAGAGATCCCGCACGCCATCTGCCAGCCGTGCTTCGAGCTCGACAAGAAGGTCGTCCTCGTCGGCAACGGCGACGGGTACTGGTGGTGCCCGGTCTGCAAGCATGGCGCCCAGGTCTGGCCGGCCACACCCGACCCCCGTTTCACTTCGGAGGGTCGAGGCGGGCTTAGGGGATATTGAGTTGGTGGTCATCGGGTGCCTCAGGCGGCAAGTTGTTCGTCGACCGGCAGGCCGAGCTTGAGGCGGATGTCGCGGCCGGTGCCGTAGTTGCCGCGGCGGATGCCGCGGATAACCTCGGAGACGTCGCGGTACTTGAAGCCGTTGGCTTCGGACCACGACTTGAGGGTGTGGCCCTGCTTGCGCAGGCTGTGCTTGATTTGGTTGGCATTGGGGGTAGCCATGTCGGAACCTCCGTTTAGTGAATGACTGTGTTTGCAACGTGTGGCGCGTTGTGTGGTGTGAATAATAGGTGCGGAAATCTGCACCTGTCAACATAAAGTGCGGTGATCTGCATGATCGGTGAAAGACTGCGAGAAGAGCGTGAGCGGCTTGAACTGACGCAGCCTGCTTTTGCGGAGGCCGCTGGAGCCAAGAAACGGACGCTGATCGACTGGGAAAAAGGAGTCAGCTCGCCGACTGCAGTGCAACTATCTGCACTTTCTGAGATTGGCGCCGACGTTCTCTACATCCTCACCGGCCAGCGCACAGGCGGGACCGAGTCGGCATCCCCGGCCGCTGTGAGTGAGAAGCTTGACAACGACACGCGCAAGGCGATCGAGATGGCCGGGGACGAGCTCAGCCGCCAGCGCAAGATCGTCAGTGGCAAGACGCTGGTCGAACTGGTCGAATCCGGCCGGCGTTACATCCGCCAGGCGCGCGAACTCGATCGCCGCCCGGCACCCGCCTCCCCGGAGGTCCGCCATGCGAAAGCACGCCGCAAGACCGAATCCTTGTGACATACGTCTCGGATCGGCGCGGGTATCGGTCCGCCGTCTGATGCGCGTTGATATGATTGCCGCATTTCGGGCAGTCATGAGGGACGGCGGCATGGAGGAGAAGTGGGCGCGCACCTGGATGCGCGAGCAAGTCGATGCGGCGCTTGCGAATCGCGAGGAACCGACCACGACCTACAACGTGGGGGGCGTGCCGCTGTCGGTGACCGGCGAGCACGTCGCGTTCATGGTCGTGCCGGCCCGGCCGACAACCGATGGCGAACCGGGGGGCGATGCATGAGCGATTGGCGCGATTACGCCGCCGGTCTTGCGCACCGCGACGGGAGGGAGAAGGCCGCGTGACGGAGGGGCACAGCCGAGGGCTGATGAAGACTTGCCTCAAGTGCGGTCACATCGGGCCTGTGAAGAATGACACACCTGGCAAGCACTGTGAGCGATGCGGGACCGCGCACGACGAATACCTGAAAAGACTTGCGGACCGCACCGCCAGATCTGAGGCCAGACTGAGGAGATCCATCACCAGGACGATCGGATCGATACGTCCGCCAACCATCAAGGGGAATTCGCGATGACAACGTGCCCGAAGTGCGGCTACGTCCGCCAGCCCGGCGACGATGCGCCGGACTATGAGTGCCCGAAGTGTGGGGTCGTGTATGCGAAGGTCCAACCCCAACCCGTCCCGCGTACCCCTGAAGTCGCACCTGCCGAAGCCGCCGCAGGCGTCGCACCCACACCCGCCCGCACCTATTCGACCGGCCAGCAGTTGCTCGGCTGGGTCGTGATCGCCGCGATCGCCGCCGTCGCCTGGAGCGCATGCTCGCGCGGCGGCAGTGCCAGCCGCGCCGCCGATAAGCTCGCAATGGATCGGTGCGAGCAATCCATCCGCGCTGACGCAACCTTCCCGTCGACTGTCGACATCCAGTGGTTCCAAGGCGTCCACGCCGCCCCGCACGACAGCGGCGCGCTACTCGTGTCGATGGACTTCACAGCCCGCAACGCTCTCGGCGCAGATATGCCATATACGGCCCGCTGCCTGGTCAATTCGGATGGCGATGTGGTGGGGTACAACGTGCGCACGCGATGAGTGCACGATGGATCTAATCGTCGCGAATCAATGACAACTAGTCGGAGGAGAAGAACAAGATGGCGGAGTTTTCATTCAAGGGGATGACCATCGATCGGTTAATCGCACATACGATTCATCCTCGTGGCCCTGACAAGAAGGCGGTACAGCCTACTTGCTCCGAGGCACTGATACCGATGAACGACGATGTTCGAGAGCTCACCCAACTGCGCATCACGGAGGCACTCAGTCACAGCTCACATGGGGTCGAAGTCGGATGTGAGAACTCGGCTGTAGGATCCTTCATGCAGGTTGCTGCGGAGCTAATTGATGCTCACGACGCAAGATTCGTCCAGCTGTCAAAGGCGCTGGCTGGCACCCTAACCGCGAATCAAGTCCACGGGAGTATTCCCGGGGGTGTCCTGATCATCGTTTCGGGTACCGTCGGCCTCCCATCGAAGCGATTCCTGGCCGCGATCAAGGCGGAAACCGACAAAGGATTCAACGTTGAGGAGCGCAACGGCGTTATAACTCTTCAGGTTGTGAAGCGGATGCTGCTGTCACAGACGCAGCGCCTTTTCAAGATCGGGCTCGTGGTTGAAGTCACGGCGGTACCGCGCGGGGCTAATGGTCTTTCTGATCCGGCAAACTACCGGTACTTTCTGTTCGATCACTTGTTGACTGCAACGGAAACGCGACCTGCTGCAGCTTACTTCTATTCCGCCTTCCTCGGCATGAGTATCCTTGCGACTGCCAAACACCACACACGTATATTTTTTGATGAGACCAGGAGTTTCATCAACAGTCGTCCGATACCAGAGGACGACAAGCGAAGTATGCTCGAGGCACTGAGGACTACCCTACGCGCGAACACGCCGACGATTAGTGCGCATGATTTCGCGGACGAACACCTGCCAGAGGAAATGAGGGGTGAGTACGTCACATGGGTAAACGGGAAGGGTTTTCCGCGTGCCGCAGTGGTGAAAGACATCGATTACATTAAATTCAGGCTACGCCGCCCCCGACAGATGCTCTTCAGTAGCGGTGTCTCGATTCGAGTTCCAGCAGATCAGGATCTTGGGGAACACGTTGCCATCGAGGGTAGTGCCAACGGGTTTACCATGGTCAAGATCAAGGGAACGATTCAGGATCGCGACTGATGGATATCGAACACTTTCGCAGATATTTCATGGAGAGCCAGCCTGCCCTTGAAGCATGGGGCAAAGTGGTCACCAGTACGATCAACACCTGCGCTGAAGCAACAAGTGCGCGGATTCAATTCACAAGCCAACGGTTAAAGGCTTTACCATCAGCGCTGGGAAAGATCGCCAGGAAGACGTATACCGACCCGATCAACGAGATGGATGATCTCGTGGGCGTGCGAGTGGTGGTGTTACTGTCGGAAGACCTTGAAAAAGTTGTGCAGAGCGTTGAGTGCGCAGACAAATGGATCTACGATAAGGCTCGGGATCCGGACGCAGAGGTCGCGCGGGATCCGAACCGGTTCGATTATCGCTCTGTGCACTACGTGTTATCGACGCACCAAGACCTAGACGTAGAAGGCTGCCAAGTCCCGAGGGGCACGCGCTGCGAGTTGCAGGTCCGGACGATACTTCAACACGCATACGCCGAGGTTACTCACGACAACGTCTACAAGTCACCGTGGTCAACCCCAACGAAGGCAGCACGCTACCTTGCAAGCAGTAGCGCATTGATCGAAACGACGGAACATTTGTTTGGCGAGACGATGGGAATCCTCGAAGAAGAGAGTCGCGCCCGCGGTCAATTCCTCGATGATCTCGCAGGAATATACCTTGACCGCATTGGCAAGCAGGGGGGGTTCGACCGGCTGCTCAACATGGCTGTGCTCGAACAGTTCAAGGATCACATTCCTGACGATGCCCACGCATGCCTCGACTCCTTTATGGACGGTCACCAGTTCATTGCAACCAGGGTGAAGGCTCGGCTTCCAAATCACCCCTTCTGGCATCAACCGATCTCTCTCCTCACGTATTGGCTGGTCGAAAGGGAGCCTGAAGTCGTCTATCGAAACTGGCCGTTTGCAGGCTCTCACGAGCCGCTCGAGTTGGTCTATAGCGACATGGGTGTGGCTCCACGTCATTAGCACTCGCTGAAGAAGCATCGAGCCTCAAGTTGGATCCGAAGGCCAAGCACCCCGCCACCGCCATAATGATTAAAGCCCTTTACTGAGCGTCGGCCCGCCCGGGCCGGCACCATCACTCCTGCATGAGTCAACCCAACCTGCAGGAGTCCAAGATGTCCCTCTTTCGCATGCCCCGCATGGCGCTTTGGCTGGCCGTATCGATTGCGCTCGCCCTCGTCATCGCGCTGCTCGCGCCGCAGCAACTGCCCGTTTCCCTCTACAAGCTCTCGCTGATCACCAGCGCCGCCTGGGTGGCGTACTGGATCGACCGGGGGTTGTTTCCGTACGCACGCCCGGATCGCTTCATCCAGTGGGGTGTGAGTTTCGGCACGCCCGGTACCGGCCTTTCCATCACGCATGAACAGGCGATCGCGTTTGCCGCGTCGATGCTGCGTCGGGCGATCCTGATCGCGGCGGCAATGATCGGCGTGGCGCTGGGGGCGTGATGTCGGTCAAGGGTCTCCTCCTCGCCGCGCTGGCGGCGATTGCCTGCCTGCCCGCATGGGGGCAGGCTCTTTCCATTCCGCAGGCCGCCCAACCCTACCGCGCCGATCTCACCCGCCAGGCGCGCCTGGTGTGGGGGCTGAATGCGCCGGTGGCGACATTCGCCGGGCAGATCCACCAGGAATCGGCGTGGCGGGCCGATGCGGTGAGCCGCGTGGGGGCGCAGGGCATGGCGCAGTTCATGCCGGCGACCGCCAAGTGGTGGTGCGAGATCAACCGGCTGACCCCGGCCGAGTGCCAACCCACGAACCCAACCTGGGCAATGCGCGCGATGGTGGGCTACAACCGCTGGATCTGGCAGCGCATCGTTGCCGTCGACGAGTGCCAGCGTATGGCGATGACGCTCGCGGCTTACAACGGCGGGCTGGGATGGATTCACCGCGACCAGCGACTGGCATCGAGTAAGGGGCTCGACTCCGGCCAGTACTTCGGCGCGGTCGATACGGTGAATGCCGGCCGCGCCGCGTGGGCGATCCGTGAGAACCGCGACTATCCGCGCCGCATCCTGCATCAGCACGCCCCGCGCTATGCGGCCGCCGGCTGGGGGCGTTCGGCATGCGGCTGAAGACCTTGATCTATGTGCTGGCGTTCACCGGTCTCTGTGCGGGGTTGTTCGGCACGTGGCTGGGCAGCGTCGTACGCGGTGCGGAATGCGCCAGCGACCGGCTGCAGCATGTACGCGACCAGCTCCAGCATGCACGCGAGCAGTGGCAGGCCGCCGAGGCGTCCAGCGTGCAACTGCTCGATGCGCAAGAGCGCGCCGATGTACTCACTCGCAACCTGTGGGCCGCCAGACGGGCGGCCGAAACCCTGAGGAAGGAACGTGACGATGCGATCGCAACGGTTACTACTGGCCGTGAGTGCCTGGATGCTGCTGCTCTCGGGGTGCTCGACGGTGCCCCCGGGCTCCGCGTCAACCTGCCCGAGGCCGCCGGCGGCGCTGATGGAGCCAATGCTGGAGTCGCTGCCACCGATACCGACCTCGGCCGCTGGGCGCTCGCCGCCGGCGAGCAGTACGCCGAATGCCGGCGACGGTACCAGGCCCTGATCGACTGGCACGAGCGGGAATCGCCGTGATCGCGATCGAGCATCTGACCAGCGTGGTGCGTGTGTATGCACCAGGCGATTCGATCGAGTTCGGCGACCGGCCGCAGGCCGTCGCAACACTTTGCCGGGTGGATACCGCGACCGTCGAGATCATGTGTGCAATGGGCAGGATGACGCGCCGCGACATCCGCGAGATTGCCCGCACGCTCGCCGCTGATGGCGTGCGGATGCTGATCATCAAACGGGCAGGCAAGCACCGCATGCCATACGGCCGGCTCACCAAGAAGCACGGGCCGTTCTCATATTACGAAGTCGTGCCGGAGGATGTGTGACCGACATTCTGAAAGAGCTGCAGGCGGTGCTGGCGCTGCTGAGCATCGTGAATATGTTGGGGCTGTGGGCAGTAGCCATCTACACATGGCAGGCGAATCGTAAGCGCGTGACCAACGAGCGGATAACGAGTCTGCAGAACGCGATGGACAAGAGCATGCACAACCTGAATGCGGCGCTCGAGATGCAGGGCGGACGATTGACTCGCGTCGAGCGTGATCTCAAACACGCGCCGACACATGACGACTTGAAGAGGCTCCATGCGCGAATCGACGAGGTGAACGGCAGCATCCGCAGCCTCGAGGGCGAGTTCAAGGGCGCCAACAGCACATTGCAACTGATCCACCAGTACCTGCTCAACAACGGAGGGAAAAAGGAATGAGCTTTTCCGAGTTCCTGCGCAAGGATCTGCGCCTGGTCATTCTGCGCGTGCTCTCCGAGATGCCGTCGTACCGGGCCAACAGCTCGGTGCTGAACAACGTGTTGCACCAGTTCGGCCATGCCGCAACGCGCGACCAGGTGAAAGCGGAGCTGCGCTGGCTGGCCGAACTGGGCCTGCTCGCGATCGAGGAGGCCGGCACCGTGCTGGTGGCGACGCTGTCCGAGCGCGGGCAGGACGTGGCCGAAGGCCGGGCGGTGGTCGACGGCATTGCACGGCCGAGGGCGTCCTGACATGGGCCGCAAGTCGAGCATCGACAAGCTGCCGGCTGAAGTGCGGTCGCACATTCAGCGCCGTCTGCGCGAAAACCGTTTGACGCTGGACGAGCTGATCGCCGACCTGCGCGCGGCGTTTCCCGACCAGGCCGAAGCCGGCGAGCTGCCGAGCCGCAGCGCGGTGCACCGCTACGGGCAGGGCATCAGCGAGATCGTCGCGCACGAGCGCGAAATGGCCGCTGCGGCCGAAGCCCTGGTGGCCGAGCTTGGCGAGGAGTTCGACGCCAAGAGCGGCGCACTGCTCGCCCAGGCCGTGACCACGCTGGCAAGCAAAACGGCGATGAGCGCCATCCAGTCCGACACGGCACTGGAGATCGGCGATGTGCTCGACCTGGCACGGGCCGCGAAGGCAGCACAGGAGGCGCGAAGCCTCAACCTGCGCGAGCGCCAGGCGGTGGCCAAGGCGGCGCGCGAGAAGCTGCTCGAGGAGCAGCGCGCGAAGCTCGACGCGATGGTCACCAAGGGCGGCGTGACCGAAGAGACCAAGCGGGCGATCCGCGAGGCGCTGGGGATTGTGTGATGAGTGCGAAGCCCAAGGGCAACGCCCGCATCATTCCCCTCAACCCGGACGCGATCTTTCTGCCGTTCCAGTCCGCCTGGGTGAAGGACGATGCCCGCCTCAAGCTCATGGAGAAGTCGCGCCAGATCGGCTTGTCGTGGAGCACCGCCTATGCCTGCGTCGAACGCACGGCCGCGCAGGGCGCCCGCCACGACCAATGGGTGAGCAGCCGCGACGATCTGCAAGCACGCCTGTTCATCGAGGACTGCAAGATGTGGGCGGGCATCATGAACCTGGCCGCCCGCGACCTGGGCGAAGTGGTGCTGGACCCGAAGGGGCGCGTCAGTGCCTACGTGCTGGAGTTCGCGAACGGCCGCCGCATCCACAGCATGAGCAGCAACCCTGACGCCCAAGCGGGAAAACGCGGAGGCCGCGTGCTGGATGAATTCGCTCTGCACCCGGATCCGCGCAAGCTGTGGAGCATCGCCTACCCCGGCATCACCTGGGGCGGCAACATGGAGGTGATCTCCACGCACCGCGGTTCGCACAACTTCTTCAACGATCTGATCCGCGAGGTGCGCGAGCGCGGCAACCCCAAGAACATCAGCCTGCACCGGATCACCTTGCAGGATGCGCTCGACCAGGGCTTTCTGTTCAAGCTGCAGCAGATGCTGCCGGGCGACGACGAGCGCCAGGCGATGGACGAGGCAGCCTACTTCGACTTCGTGCGGGCGGGTTGCGCCGACGAGGAGAGCTTCCAGCAAGAGTACATGTGCAACCCGGCCGACGACGACGTGGCCTTCCTGGAGTACGACCTGATCGCATCGGCCGAGTATGAATCCGGCGCGGACTGGGAGCGCCGGGAAGGTGGCCGAATCTATACCGGCATCGACATCGGCCGCAAGCAGGATCTGACGGTGGCCTGGCAGGTGGAAGACCTCGGCGACGTGCTCTACACCCGGCGGTTGGAACGCCTGCAGAACATGCGCAAGAGCGACCAGGAAAAGATCATCTACCCGATGATCGAAGAGAGCGATCGCACCTGCATCGACGCGACCGGCCTGGGGATCGGCTGGGCCGACGATGCCCAGGACAAGTTCGGTGAATACCGGGTGGAGGCGGTGACCTTCACGCCCAAGGTCAAGGAAGAGCTGGCCTACCCGGTGCGCGGGCGCATGGAAGACCGCCGGCTGCGCATGCCCTACGACCCCAAGACGCGTGCGGCGCTGCGCGCGGTGACCAAGCAGACCACGGCGGCCGGCAACATTCGATTCACCGCGGAGCGCACGCCGGACGGCCACGCGGACGAGTTCTGGGCGTTGGCTCTGGCCATCCACGCCGCCAGCACTCCGAGTGCCCCCATCGAATTCATGAGCGACGGCGCCGGCGTGCGCCACAGCGCCGACACTGCAGGATTCCTCCATGGCTAAGATGACGAAGAGCACCCGCCCCGCGAAACCCGAGCTCGACACCGAAGTCGCCAGCCGGCTGCGCGATCCGTTCGAACAGGTGTTCATGGGCGTGCTACGCACGAACGACCCACTGCTTTTGGAAAAGGCGGGCGGCACCAACTTCCATCTCTACCGCGATCTGGAACGTGACGGCAAGGTGTATGCAGCCCTGCAAAAGCGCACCCTCGCGCTGGTAAGCCGGCCGTGGCAGGTCGAGCCGGTCGAGGAAGGCGAGGCCGGGCAAAAGGATGCGGCGAAGGTGCAGGACATGCTCAAGCGCTGCAACTTCGACCGCATCTGCAAGGATCTGATGGAGGCGCTGCTGGTGGGCTTTGCCGTCGGCGAGGTGGTGTGGACGGTGCGCGACGGCATGGTCGTGCCGGCACGTGTGGTCAACCGCTCGCAGCGCCGCTTCGTCTATGTGCAGGACGATGAACAGCAACCCCCGCGGCTCCATCTGCTGACCCAGCAAGACATGATTCGCGGCGAGCCGCTCGAGGACAACAAGTTCATCGTCCATCGCGTCAATCCGAAGGACGACAACCCTTACGGCACCGGCCTGGGCCTGCAGCTCTACTGGCCGGTGTTCTTCAAGCGCAAGGGCATTGTCGCGTGGAACAAGCTCAACGACCGCTTCGGGTCGCCTACGCCGTGGGGCAAATACCCACGGAACGCGAGCCAGAAAGAGAAGAACACGCTGTTCGACGCGCTCAAGGCGTTTTCAAACGACGGCGTCGTCCTCACTCCGGAAGGCACGATGATCGAATTGCTCGAAAGCAAGCTGACCGGCTCGATCTCGACGCAGGAAGGGCTGTGCAACTACATGGACGACTGGATCGCCGAGGTGGTCCTCGGCCAGGAACCGCGCGCCAATGGCGGAGGCGCGCTGGCTGCGGCGAGCAAGGAACGCCAGGCGGTGCGCCTGGACCTGACCCAGGCCGACAGCGACCTCTTGTCCGAGACGCTGAACGCCACGCTGATCAAGTGGATCTGCGAATACAACGGCCTCGCACCGTGCCTGGTCTATCGTGCGATCAAGGCCGACGAGAACCTCAAGGAAGCCAGCGATACCGACAAGAATGTCTATGAGATGGGCTTCAAGCCCACGCTCGAGCACGTGCGCAGCAAGTACGGCGAGGGCTGGGAAGAACGCGAAATCGCGCCGCCCGGTGCCACACAGCCGGATGGTCGCCCGGTGGGATTCGCCGAGCCGGGCGATGCGCCCGATCCGTTCGCCCAGGTACTCGACGAGCTCGCCGGCGACTGGCAGCCGGTCATGCATCCGCTGGTGAAGGCCCTGCAGGCGGCGATCGACGAGGCGAAGCGCAACGGTGAAACGGCCGAGCAGCTGCTCGCGCGCCTGCCCGATCTGTTCGCCGAGATGGACACCGGCCCCTTGACCGAGCGCCTCACCCAACTCACCTTCGCCGCTCGGCTGGCCGGGCAGGCCGGCATCGAGGCGGATTGACGATGTCGGCCGCCACCGATTTCGCCGCACTCTACCGCCTGCCTCCGGCCGAGGCGGTGCGATTCCTCGAGAAGCGTGACAAGATCACCGTAACCTACGACTGGCGAGACCTGTGGCAGGAAGAGCACGCGCACCAGTTCACCGTCAGCCGCCTGGCTGCGGTCGATGTGCTCGAGTCGATGCGCCAGGGCATCGTCGACAGCGTCCAGGGCGATCTGTCGCGACGCGACTTCATGACCAATTTCGAGGAGTACCTCGCGCGCAAGGGCTGGTGGGGCGAGCGCACCGTGCTGGACCCGGTCACCGGCGAGGCGGTCACGACCAAGTTCGACCCGGCGCGGCTCAAACTCATCTACGACACCAACACGCGCCAGGCCTACAGCGCCGGCCAGTGGGAACGCATCGAGCGCAACAAGGCGTCGCACCCGTATATCCGCTACATCACCCAGCGCGACGAGAAGGTGCGCGACGAACACCGCCCGTGGGACAACCTGACCCTGCCGGTCGATGACCCGTTCTGGCAGTCGCACTACCCGCCCAACGGCTGGAACTGCCGTTGCCGCGTCGTGGCCGTGAGTCGTCGCGACTACGACAAGGGCAGCACCCCGACCGGACAGCCGATGGTCAAGACCGCGCCACCGATCGAGATGCGTAACTGGGAGAACAAGCGCACCGGCGAGACGCTGCGCATTCCCAAGGGGATCGATCCGGGGTTCGCATACAACCCCGGTCAGGCGCGCGCGGGTGAGCTGAAGAAGCTGGTCGACAAGAAGCTGGCCGAGACGACGCCCGCGATCGCCAGGGCGGTGCAAGCGGTGGAGCCGCCGTCGCCCACGAGCGTCGAGGGCTTCATCGAATCCGGGCGTGCCATCACCGCGGCGTTGCCGGACGGCGGCGTCGATGCCCTGGCCTGCCATACAGCACTACTCGAGCGCCTGTCTCGTGAGGTCGGCATCGGCAAAGCGGCCCAGGTCGCAACCCGCGGCGCCGGCGCAGCAGTCGTGAAGAAGGCGTCGCAACGGTTTCCGGACAGTTGGACGGCACAAACCGACCGGTACGGCCCCCTGTACGTCAAAGCGCAGGCACGGGCGCGCGGCTGGCACTGCACGCTCGATGGTTCCTCAGGCGCGGCAAGAGTGAGGCTGTCGTCGTTCGGCGTCGTTCCGAACACGAAGGGCGCGGGTTACATCGTGGTGCGGGCCGATTCCATGGGGAACGCAGTGCACGAGTACGCGCATCGGGTTCAGGCAGCGTTGCCTGCGCTCGACGCTTTGTTCCAGGATCTGCACCGCCGGCGCACCGCAGGCGAGCCGCTCGTGAGGCTGCGCGACATCACGGGTGGCGGATATGCGCGCAACGAACTGACGCGCCGGGACAAGTACATCGACGCGTATCAGGGCAAGGAGTACTCTGGCGGCCGAGCGCTGGAGGTGATGTCGATGGCGCTGGAGACAACCCTTGCCGTCGACCCTGCTGCCAAGCACAGCTTGACTCGATTCAACAAACTCTATAATGAGGATCGAGAGATGTTCGATTTCGTGGTCGGATTGCTGTTTCACTGGAAGCCATGACGCGCTACTCCTGCAAACCTTCATCTGGAAATCCTGGCGTCGCACCACTGGTGTTCGACTGGGATGAGGCCGCCGGTACGGTGGCGGGTGAGAGTGCGGCCGAGATCATGGAGCACATCGAGGCGGGGGGCGTACCGCTGCATCCCTTGCCGAACTTTCACTCCTTCGGTCCCGACCCGCTGAAGAGCCGCGCCGACATGGCCGCCATTGTTGGCTACCTGCACACGTTGCCGGCCTACCTGGCCGATGCCTATCCTGCAGTCGATGTCGAACCCGTCGTCGCGGAGTATCTCGATGCCGACGGTCGCGTGATCGCCCAGGCCGAAGTCATCTACTGACACGCGTCATGGGCATCACCGTCGACATCCACGACCAGCCGGTTCTCGACTACCTCAACCAGCTCCTGGCCAGATCCAGCAACCTGTTGCCGCTGATGGACAGCATCGGTCAAGAGATGGAAGGCCGGATCTTGTCGCGCTTCGAGACGCGCACGGATCCGAACGGGCAGGCTTGGGCTCCCTGGGCGCCATCCACCGTGAAGAGGTACCCGGAGGATGGTCACGGCTTCCTGCTCGATCGCTACGGTGACATGCTCAGAAGCTTATCGCACAGTGCGACCGCAACCAGCGTCACGATCGGGTTCGGACAACCCTATGCCGCCTACCACGAGTTTGGCACCAAGCACATGCCCCGTCGCGGTCTGCTCACGGCCGATCCGGATTCCGGTACGCTCGGGCCGGAAGACGCTGAGAGCATTCTGGAGATCGTGCGCAGCTATCTCGAAGAGCCATAAGCCCGCGGCGACGCGGTTGCACCCTGCGCAAAGGATTTGCACTTCCCGTCCTGATATTTCCCCCGACGTTTTGCTAAATCCCGGATTTATCGCGCCGGAGCCCATTGAATATCTCAGTTCCTCTTAGCTGGTGACAGTGTTAAACTAAATGCAAATTGTTCGTATTTAGCTTTACTGTCAAGGGAGTGCCCATCCATGAAGAGGTCCATCGTCGTCACCGCCGCTGCATCCTTACTTGCCTTCGCGCCGTTCGCCTTCGCGACAGAGCGCTATGATCACTTCAAGGGCAAGCCTTCGGAAACCTTGGTGGAAGCGGTCCGGAATTTTTCCGAGTGCAACGAGAAACTCGAGGCGGTGCTGAACGGCAAGCTCGACGACAATGCCATGCACACGGTCCACGAGCTGACCTACACGCTCGAGAACGCGCTCGAGAAGATCAATTCCGAGTTGGCCGCCCTGGCCGATACCCTCGAGGAGGTCCATCAGGCGTCCGAACGGCACGATCACGACGCCGTGCTGCGCTACGGCCGGGAATACCTCGAAGTGTCCCGCCAGGTCGTTCGTTAGGTTCCTGGTGGGCCGGGGCGACCCTATCGAGGCGATGTCGCCCCAGCCGGACGGCCGGTTTCAGGTCGCCTGTTTGATCGCCAGTACGGCCTGGTTGCGCAGCGTGCGCAGCAACGACAATTCCTTTTCGCTGATCTCGATCTCCCCGGCCTTCTCCTTGTCCGCATAGATCAGCGCGACCGGGTTCTGCTTGATGTTCAACGGAAAGATGACGAAGGTCTTCGCCGTGACGGTCTTGCGGAACCAATCCGGGATGCGCGAGGCGATCTTCGGATCATCGACATCGCTGATCAGGAT
Source organism: Rhodocyclaceae bacterium (assembly GCA_050486545.1). Lineage (GTDB taxonomy): Bacteria > Pseudomonadota > Gammaproteobacteria > Burkholderiales > Rhodocyclaceae > DAOMNN01. The sequence continues at coordinate 45,821 of JBJHDM010000004.1, forward strand.
GTCGACGCCGTTCTTCATCGATGCGTGAAAGATGTCGGGTTGGAACTCGAGCCCGAAGCGGAACTTGCGTGCGAGTTCCGCCGCCTCCGGGCCGAATCCGAAGCGTCCCTGCATCGTCCGGGTTCGCGGATCCTTGATGCAAAGGATGACCCGCCGAAATCCCATGCCCCGGTACATCGTCTCGAGGATGATGCGCAGGATGTCGTTGAGCTTGAAGTCATCGACCATCGTATTGCTGATGTCCTGGATGCCGGCCGCGAGCACGGCCTGGGCATCGGTCGCCTTGACACCGTTCTCCGGGAAGTTTCCGGTATCGAGGGCCGGTGAGGGGCCGGTCTCGAGAACCGTTCCACCTGCGCCAACAGTCGTTTCCGAGTCGGCGCCCGCTTCTCCGGTGAGCGTCGCGTCGCCCTTCGCGTAGGCGCGCAGCGCTTTCCCGATCTTCGTCTGCGCGAGATTGATCCGGATGACACGCGCGAAATCGGCGACTTCGGCGACGGCGGTCTCGACCAGGGTCTTGACGTCTTCGCGCGAGATCGAGAGCGAGTCCGCGTAGCGCGCCGAAATCCGTTTCAGCTCCGCTTCCCGTTCCGAGGCCGTCATCGTTGCGATGGCGGCACCGAGCTCGTTCGAGAAGCCTGCGAGCACCTTGAGCCGTTCGGCAGCGGTGCCGGGTGAGCGGACCGTACCGGCCGGCAGGCGCTGCATGCTGTCGACGATCAGCGGGGGGAAGCCCCAGCTTCGCGCAACGCCGATGCCCAGCTCCTCGAAGGACATGCCGAGCACGCGCAGCGAGGCGAGATTCTCGTCACAGCCTCCGGTGAGCATTTCCTTGCGGATCTCGTCGCATTCCTCGGGAAAGTAGAACTGTGCGAGCAAGCGCCCCAGATTGTGGAACAGCGAACAGATGTAGGCCTGCTCCGTATCCCTGGCGCGCTGGCTTCGGGACAGGTCGCGCGCGAGCGCGCCGGCGAAGTTCGCGAGCAGGAATTCTTCCTTGAGCTGATCGGCGTTGGCCTTGTTCTGGAGGTGCTCGAAGAGCATCACCGTGATTGCGATATTGCGCACCGCATCGAAACCCATGACCAGTACGGCACGCGAAACAGTACTGATGTTGCCGGCGCCCGCGCGCCGGAAATGGGTGGAGTTGACGAGGCGCAGCAGCTTGTTGGTGAGCGAGAAGTCGCGCAACACGAAGCCGGAAAGCTTGGCGACGCTCTCGTGCTCGCTGGCGGCGATTCGATTGATCGCCGAAACCGATTCCGACAACGCGGGGAAGTCGCTCTTGTGCCGCATCCGGCGCAACAGGAATTCGAGCGCACCCTTGCCGGAGCCGCCCGAGGGGCTTTCCTCGGCCGACGGCGCGAGCCACTCCTGCAGCGCCTTCCGAAAATCGCGCGCACTCGCGCAGCGTTCCTTCGGGTCGAAGGCGGTGACCGACAGCAGGATCCTCGCCAGCCGCTCGTCGATGTTCGTGCCTTCGGGCAGGTGTACGGGATCGGAGCCGATGCGCCGCATGATCGCGTACGGGTCGTCGCCGCCGAACACGATCGTTCCGGTGAGCAGTTCGATCAGGATCAGGCCCGCCGCGAACACGTCGGTCCGCGGACCGATCTCGCGTGCATTGATGTACTCGGGCGCCATGTAAGACGGCGTGCCCGTCAGACCCTTTCCGGTGCCGCCCTTTCCGTCCACCCTGCCGGCGATGCCGAAGTCCATCACCCGCGGCACGCCCCGTTCGTCCATCAGGATGTTGCTGGGCTTGAGGTCGCGATGGATGATTCCCGCTTCGTGGGCTGCCTCGATGGCTTCGAGGATCCCGATCAGGAGACTTGCGGCTTCTTCGGGTGGAACGGCGCCCCGGCGCCGGATGAACTGCCCCAGGTCCTCCCCGGGGACGTACTCGAACACCAGGTAGGCGTCGCCGCCCTCGAGTCCGAGGTCGAAGATCGGAACGATCCCGGGATGACGCAGCTTGCTGACCATTTTTGCCTCGGCCAGCAGCGATTCATGCTGCCCCATGGTCCGGCCGCCGAAGTGCAGCGTCTTGAGTGCGACTTCGCGGTCGAGTTGCGGGTCGTGGGCAAGATAGACCACGCTCTGGGCGCCTCGGCCCAGTTCACGCCTGATCTCGAACCGCCCGATGCGCTTGCCCAATTCGTCCCACCCGACCCGATTGATTTCCTGAGTGCGTCGCAGTGTAGCAAAGGCCGCAAGGCCGCGTGTGACGCACATCACTTCCAGATCCCGAATGCCGGGAGGACCGCTGAACGGGACCCGTGCGACAGCTTGATCCACAGCCGCTTAATGCGTATCATTCGCAACTTGTAGCAAGCCACCGAGCCTTCCTGAAGGTCAGGCAGCCAGCAAACGGACTGTTTGAATCCATTCAGGAGAGCGCGAATGCGTTGCATTGATCGCATGCAGGATGCCCTGCATCGAAAGGCTTTTGGGGCGGCCATGCCGCGGGTACTTGGCTCGCTGATCGGCATGGCGGGTGCGTTGTCCATCGTGCCCGCGGTCGCGGACGACGGGGTTCGGCTGGGGGAAGTGGTGGTGACCGCGACCCAGCGTGAACAGGACATCCGCGATGTGCCGGCCGCGGCATCGGTGGTGACGCGCGGCGAGATCGAGCGCGCCGGCGCCGAGAACGTACTCGAAGCCATCCGCGATACGCCGGGTCTGGGCCTGATCGGCCAAAGCGTGGCCGGCCGCAAGACGGTTTCTCTGCGCGGCATGGACGGCAAGCACACCTTGTTCCTGGTTGATGGATTGCGGGTGATCGCTACCGACGACTGGGTGGGGCACTCCGACTATCAGTACGACTGGACTCCCATCGATGGCGTCGAGCGGGTCGAAGTGGTACGCGGCCCGATGTCGGTGCTCTACGGTTCCGATGCCCTGGGTGGGGTGGTCAATGTGATCACCGCGCGACCCCCCGCCGAGTGGAGCGGTCGCGTGCGCCTGAACGCCCGCCAGGCCGATGGCGCGGGGGGTGGCGATTCGACCAGCGTCGGCTTTCAGGTCGCCGGAGGGCTTGGCGACGCGCTGCGCCTGTCCCTGTCCGGTACCCGACTCGACCGCAAGCCGCTCAAGCTGAAGGAGGACAAGCGCACCTCCGAGATCGAGGGCAAGGAACTCGAGACGCTGCATCTGCGGCTGTCGTGGCAGCTCGCGCCTTCCCACACCCTTGACTTCGAACACCGCATTGCCGACGAGAAGCGCTGGCGCGATAGCCTGAGCCGCGCCACGGTCCCGGTGCTGCATCGCGATACCTACCGGATCGACCGAAGCCAGAGTGTCCTGACGTGGCGCGGCGAGGTCGGTCGCGCTCAGACCGTGCTACGTGCCTGGGAATCCGAGTTCGCCGTCGAGAATGCGCGCACCAATGGCGTGGCGCCGACCCGGCCGCAAAGCATGGACGAGCGCGGGCTCGACGGACGGGTTGCTTTCTCCGTCGGGTCAAGGCAGAACCTCACGGTCGGGTTCGACCTGCGCGATGAAACGATGAAGAACGCCGGGCTGGCCGGTGGCCGTGACACCGCCCGCCATCGTGCGCTCTACGTCCAGGATGAGATCGTGCTGGCCGACGATCTGATGCTTACGTTGGGGGTACGCCACGACCGCCACAACTATTTCGGTGGCGAAACCAGTCCGCGAGCCTACCTCGTCTGGCATGCGACCGACCGCTGGACCGTGCGCGGGGGGTATGGGGAAGGTTTCCGGGCGCCAACGCTCAAGCAGATCTCTCCGAGCTACGAAGGGCATGAGGGGCCGCATTCCTTCTACGGCAATGAAGATCTCAAGCCTGAAACCAGTCGTTCGGTGGAATTCGGCGTGGCCTATGGCGATCCGCGCTTCGATTGGGAGGCCACGGTATTCCGCAACGAGGTCAAGGATCTCGTGACCACGCGTCTCTTCCACACCGACCCGACGCCGCCATTCCCGGCGCGCAGCCACTATGTCTACGACAACGTGAACCAGGCGCGCATCCAGGGTCTGGAAACCGCGCTGACCTGGTATTTGCAGCGTGGTTTCCATGTCGGCTTCAATGGCCAGTGGCTCGATACCGAAGACAAGTCCACCGGCCGCTCGCTCAATGCACGCCCGACCCAGCAGCTCAATGCCCGGGTCGGATGGCGTCAGGACAAGTGGGATGCAGCGCTACGGCTGCAGCATGTGGGCAAACAGTGGTTCGCGGTCACCGGTGGACGTGAGCGCGCGCCGGCCTACGAACTGCTGCACGCCAGCGTTTCGCACGACCTCAATCCGCACATGAAGCTCGGCTTCGGCGTGGACAACCTCACCAACGTCCGTCTGCGCGACAAGTCGGAACGTTTCAACTACTCCGAGATGCCGCGCACCTGGCGGGTGAGCCTGAACGGTTCGTTCTGAGTCGTGCTGTTCGATCTCGACGCGTAAGGGGATGGGGGAGGCGCCTTGCAGGCCGCCTCCTCCCCCTTGCACCCCGTAGAGCCGTGAGGGCAGGACCCCCGAAACCCGTGATCTCGACTGAACATGAAGGCGTGTGGATGAAAGCGATGGAAGGCAAGGAAATGCGGCCGGCGATGCCCCGCAACACCCGGCGAGTCGCAGGTGCGATCTTTGCGGTCGTGGCGATGTTGATCGCGTGGGCCTGGTGGGGGATGGGTCGGCCGGGCGCAGACCCGATGCCGCACGTGGCGGTGGTGACCAGCGACTTCGTGCTCGCCGGCAAGTTTCGTGTCGTGGAGGAAGCCGCTTCGGCTTCCGGGATCGAACTCCGGGTCGTGAACATCGACCGGGATGGCGAGCCGGAGATCGCGCAGGCGCTCGACGGAGCCCGCATGGTGCTGCTCGACGCGCCGCGGGAAGAGGACGGTCGGCGCATGCAGGAGCGGGTCGCCCCGATGCTCGAGCGCACCGCCGTACCCTGGCTGCTCGTCGCCGCGCGGGGTCCGCAGGCGCAGCACCTCGAGGCCGATGAATCCGCACGGCTGTACGAATACTATCGAAATGGCGGTCGGCGCAACTTCGAGGCCTTGTTTGCCCACTTGTCCGCCGTCCTGAACGGGCGGGAACCGGCCGAGGTGCCCGCCCCGCAGGTGTTTCCGGAAACCGGGATCTACCATCCCGACCACCCCGACCTGGTGCTGCCGGACCTGGCCGCCTATCGGCTCTGGCTCGGGCCGGAGCGGGCGGCTCAAAAGCCGGTCGTCGGCATCGTGATCCACCAGGCCTTCATCGGCAACCTGGGCACCGGCCACATCGACGAACTGGTGCGGCGCTTCGAAGCGCGCGGGGCGCTGCCGGTCGTGTTCTACCACCCGACCGTCGCGGCCGAAGGAGCGCTCGACGTCGTCATCGAAGACGGGCGGGCCGCAGTCGATCTCCTCGTCAACTTCCAGGTCATGTATCAGGGCAGTCGCCGCGAGGACTATGCCCGGCTCGACGTTCCCGTTCTGCAGGCCATGACGTGGCGTGGCGGGGACGCGGACGACTGGCGCGAAAGCGAAGTGGGCGTGCCGATGAGCGGTGTGCCGTTCTATCTCGCGATCCCCGAGTATGCCGGGCTGACCGACCCGCTGATGGTCGCTGCGATCGAGGATGAGCAGGCTCGCCTGATCCCGGAACAGGCCGACGCCCTGGTCGCCAAGGCAATGAAGCTGGCGCGTCTGCGCGCTACCGACAATGCCGACAAGCGTCTCGCGCTGATGTTCTGGAACTACCCATCGGGCGAGAAGAACCTCGCTGCGTCGTTCATGAACGTTCCGCGTTCGCTCGCCCACCTGACCGACGAGATGCGGCGCCGCGGCTACGCCGTCGAGACGCTCGACGAGGACGCGATGATTGCGGCGACCACTGCCTTGCTCGCCCCCTTCTATCGCGAGGGCCGGCTCCCCGGGTTGCTCGACGCCGGTCACGCCGGTGTGCTGCCGCTGGCCGACTACCGCGCCTGGTTCGACGCCCTGCCGTCCGCGGTGCGCGAGCGGGTCGTCGCGCGCTGGGGTGCGCCGGAGGATGACCCGATGCTCGCGGGCGATGGCGATGCGCGCTACTTCGTCGTGCCGCGCCTGCAACTGGGCAATCTGGTCCTCCTGCCGCAACCGCCGCGCGGGCGTGCCGGCGAACCGGCCGAAACGTCGATCTACCACGACACCCGGGTGCCGCTGACGCATTTCTACATGGCGGCCTACCTGTACGTGCGCGAGCATTTCGGCGCCGATGCACTGATCCACTTCGGTACCCACGGGAGCCAGGAATGGACGCCGGGTAAGGAGCGCGGGCTGTCGGTGTACGACGATCCGTATCTTCCGCTCGGCGACCTGCCGGTGGTCTATCCCTACATCGTCGACAATATCGGCGAGGCCACCCAGGCCAAGCGGCGCGGGCGTGCGACCATCGTCAGCCACCAGACCCCATCGTTTGCGCCGGCCGGCCTGCATGAACAGTGGATGCCGTTGCATGACCTGATGCACGAGTACGAGTTGCTCGACGAGGGGGCGGTGAAGGCCCGCACGATCGAAGCGATCATCGTCGAAGCCCACCGTCTGAACATGGTGGAGGACCTGGGCTGGACCGCCGAGCGGGCCCGCCGCGACTTCGTCGCCTTCGAGGCGCAACTGCACGACTGGCTGCATGCGCTCGCGCAGACCGCTCAGCCGCTTGGGTTGCACAGCTTCGGGCAGGCGCCCGAGGCGGGTCACCGGCTGAGCACCGCGATGCAGATGCTCGGCAAGCGCCTCTACGACTTGCTCGATCTCGAGGACCCCGACGAACTCTTCGTCGAGGATTGGCAGGCGCTCGCCGATTCGCCGCCGTACCGCCTGCTCGCGCGCCACCTCGTCGACGGCGTGCCGGGCGACGAGGCCGCACCCGCATTGCGTCCGCTGATCGAGGAGGCGCGCCAGTACTTCGAGGCCCTGTCTGCCGACCACGAGTACGACGGCCTGTTCGTGGCGCTTGACGGACGCTATCTCGAAACCCACTACGGCGGCGACCCGATCCGCAATCCCGAGAGCCTGCCCACCGGGCGCAATCTCTACGGCTTCGACCCGTCCCGCCTGCCGACTGAGCAGGCCTGGCTCTCGGGGGGCGAGGCGCTCGTATCGCTGCTTGCGGCCCATCGCGCCGAGCATGGCGAGGATTTGCGCAAGCTCGCGGTCTCGCTGTGGTCGGTCGAGGCGATGCGCCACCTCGGCGTGCTCGAAGCGCAGGTTTTCCACGCACTCGGCGTGCGCCCGGTGTGGGATCGCTTCGGCCGCATCGGTGATGTCGAGCTCATCGACCGCGAGACCCTCGGGCGGCCGCGGGTGGACGTCGTCGTGTCGGCCACCGGGCTCTATCGCGACCATTTTCCCAACGTGATGCACCTGATTGCCCGGGCGGTGGAAATGGTCGCCGACCAGGACGAGCCGGACAACGCGGTGCGCGCCAACACCCTAGCACTGGAGGCCGATCTGCTCGCGCGCGGCTTCGATGCCGAGGAAGCCCGCGATCTCGCACTGACGCGCATCTTCTCGAACCAGAGCGGCACCTACGGCACCGGTCTGGACGATGCGGCGCTGGCCTCCGACAGCTGGGACGACGAGGGCAAGCTTGCCGAGCTGTACCTGCAGCGCATGCAGTACGCCTTTGGCCCCGACGAACGGCGCTGGGGACGCAAGGCCGAGGGGATCAACCTTTACGCGGCCCAACTCGAAGGGGTGCAGGCGGCGGTGTTGGCGCGTTCGTCGAACCTGTACGGCATGCTCACCACCGACGACCCCTTCCAGTATCTCGGCGGCATTGGCCTGGCGGTGCGGCATCTGAGCGGTCGCTCGCCGGGGTTGTACATCAGCAATCTTCGCGATGCCGACGACAGCAAGGTCGAATCGGCCGCGCGTTTCCTCGCTGCCGAACTGCGTACCCGCCAGTTCCATCCGCAGTGGGTGGCCACGATGCAACAGGAAGGCTACGCCGGTACGCTCAACGTGGTCGGTGCAGTGAACAACTTCTGGGGCTGGACCGCGGTGGCGCCCGAGATCGTGCGTGATGACCAGTGGCAGAGCTTTTTCGACGTCTATGTCGAGGATTCGCTCGGCCTCGACGTGCGCGAGTGGTTCGAGGAATTCAATCCCACCGCGCTCGCGCAGATCGTCGAACGCATGCTCGAGGCGGCGCGCAAGGACTACTGGCAGACCGACGAGGGCACGCTGCGCACCTTGGCCGAGGTCTACATCGATGCGGTCGAGCGGCTCGACTACCTCTCTGCGACTTCGAGCGTCGATCCCTATGTTCACGAGCTTGCCGCCGGTTTCGGCCTCCAGTTCAACGGGGCGCCCGGCCAGCCGGATGCGGAGGCGGCTGGTCAGCCGGCCGAGTTCGAACAGGTCGTGGGGCAGGAACTGCAGCCGGTGGCCGACAGTGCGGAGGTGCTGATGCGCTCGCTGTGGCTGGAAGGCCTGATGCTGCTTGCGATGCTCGGGGTGGCCGGGCATGGGGCGCGGCGGCAGGCGAGGGCGTCGGTGGCCCGATCTGCGAGCGCTCCGGCATGATCGGGTGCTTCGCAGGCCGTGTGCGCCGGACGGCCTGGCTGTTGTCCAGCCTCGGGGGGTTCGTGCTGAGCGCCTCGGCCAATGAACCGGTGGTTGAACTTCCCACCGTCGAGGTCTCCGCACTTTTCGATGCCCTGGCCGAGCAAAGGCTGGCGGGGGGGCAGAAGGTGGTGATCGGTGCCGACGAAATCCGATCGTTGGGTGGTCTGTCGGTCGCCGAGGTCTTGCGCAAGCTCCCCGGACTGGATCGCAGCGGCAGCGGTGCGGCGGCTGCGGCGAGCGCCAATGCGCGCGGGATTGCACGCGACTCGGTGACGATTCTGGTCAATGGCGAACGGCCGACCGCGAGCGGTCGCCACGCGCTGACCATGGTCGGGCGTCTGCCGGCGGAGGAACTGGAGCGGATCGAACTCGTCCGCGGCGCGTCCGCCGAGTTCGGTGCCGGCTCCGAGGTGGTCGTCAACCTGATCCTCAGGGCGCCGAAACGGGCGTGGTCGAGCACCGCACGCTGGGTGGTCGGGATGCGTGGCGACGAGCCGAACGTACAGTTTTCGGCTGGAGTGGGAGGGGGGCGCGAGGCATTCGCCTGGAGTCTGCCCGTGACCGCCAACCGGCACCGCATGCCGGTGTCCCGCAGCCGCGCATTCAGCGGCCCGGGCGGCGAGAGCACGGATCGGCTTGAGGGTGTCTATCGCGTCGACGAGGCCATGCTGACGCCACGCCTGTCGTGGTCGGACGGCGGGCGCAAGCTCACGCTGTGGCCGAGTGTCTATCACAATACCTTGCAACGCGACCAGACCTTGAGCCTGCGCGATGCCGACGGCAGTCCGGCGGGCGAGCGACGCGATCGCGAGCGGGGCGGCTACGATATCGCACGGCTGCGCATCGATGCCGAAACCCCGGTCGGCGATGACGGCAAGCTGACGCTGCGGCTCGCGGGAATGGATGGCCGTCGGGACAGTCACACGACGCGCAAGCTGCTGCCGTACTCGGGGCCGGCGAGCGAAGTCCTCGAGGCGCTGCGGCGCGATGAACGGGAGATCAACGGCAGTGCCCGCGTCGATCGCCCGATGGGGGATACCCATGTGCTGTCGTTCGGGCTCGAGGGCGGGCAACTCGACCGGCGGGAACGACAGCGCTTCGACCTGGTGCGCATCCACCAGCGCCAGCGCGAGCGGCAGGGATCGGCGTGGGTGCAGGACGAATGGTTCGTGAGCGATCGTCTGAGCCTGACCTACGGTGTACGGTCCGAGGGCATCGAACAGCGCACCGAAGCCGTCAAGCGGCGCGACCGGGTGCTCGATCCATCGCTTGCAATGCGCTGGGAGGCCGGTGAGCGCTGGGTGTTGCGTGCGTCGGTTGGCAGCGGGGTGCGCTTTCCCAAGCTCGATGAACTGACCGCGCTGGTGACGCGCAATGCCGACGGGATCCTGTCCCCGTTGCAGCCGGACGAGGCGGGCCGCCCCGGGCTCGCAGCCGAGCGCATTCGTCGGGCCGAACTGTCGGCCGAGCACTACTTCGCCGGTGAGCGGGGCGTGTTGGGTGCGACCGTATACGCCCGTCACACCCGCGATTTCATCGAGACCCGGGTACGCGACGAGGGCGGGCGCTGGGTGGCGCGGCCCGACAACGTCGGTTCGGCGCGTCACTGGGGCCTGGAGTTCGATGCACGGCTAGACACCGGGCTGCTCGGCGCCCGGGGCGAAGGCGGCCTGTTGCGGGCTTCGATCACGCTGCCGCGCAGCCGCGTCGAAGACCGGCTGCTCGACCAGCGGCGAATCGCCAACGAGACGCCGCGTCACCAGACGTCCTTGTCGTGGGAGGTCTCGCCGCCCGACGCCTCCGCCGGCTTCGGTGTGCAGATCCGGCACAACGGCGCCAGCCGCACCGACATGGGCGCATTGCAGCGCGCGCGCAAGGCCGCGCACACGCGGGTCGACGCCCATGTCACGCGGCGCCTGCACGGCGGGCTGAACCTGCGGCTGTCGGTGGAGAACCTGTTCGGCCAGGCGGAAAAGATCGTTCGCGAGGCCCGCCACGGCGGCCAGCAGTGGCGCATCGCCAGCCGCGAAGGCGGCGAACGCATCGGGCTGCTGTCGCTCGACGGCAAATGGTGAGGCGACCTTCAAATTCATCCCCAGGAGTGTGGAAGCATGTCATATCTGATCGAATCGACGATGTACGGGCTGAGTCAGCTCTTCATGGTGCCGGTGCTGTTGCTCGTTGCCGGCCTGTTCTTCTATGCCTTTCACGCCCTCGGGGCGTTCTGGTGGCAGGCTCGCCAGCGGCGGGCGAACGATCCGCGCGGTTTCGAACTCATCGCCGCGCATCGCCAGAATCCCGCGTTGACGGTGACCGACCTCGAAGGCATCGCGGTGCGCCGCCTCGAGAATCTGCGTATCGCCACGCGCGTGGCGCCGATGCTCGGTCTGGTGGCGACGATGATCCCGATGGGGCCGGCGCTGATGGCGTTGGCTGATGGGCACTTGCAGGAGGTCAGCCGCAATCTCATGGTGGCGTTCTCGGCGGTCATCCTGGCATTGATCGCGGCCTCGATCACGTACTGGGTCGTGAGCGTGCGTCGGCGTTGGCTGGCGACCGACCTTGCCGACATCGAAAAGGGGCTGCCCGCGGCACGGGCCACCGTGCATGACGACCCGGTGGCGCCGCTCGCCACGGAGGGCGTGCAATGAGTCTGCGCCTGATGGACGACCTCGAGGCGGACGATCCGATCCTGTCGGTGGTGAACCTCATCGACGTGTTCCTCGTCATCATCGCGGCACTGCTGCTCGCGGTCGCGAACAACCCGATGAACCCGTTCTCGGCGGAGAACGTCATGGTGATCAAGAACCCCGGTGAGCCGAACATGGAGATGATTATCAAGAACGGCGAGACCATCGAGCACTACCAGGCCAGCGGAGAGATCGGCAGCGGCGAAGGCATGCGCGCCGGGGTCGCCTACCGGATGCGCGACGGCACGTTCGTCTACGTGCCGGAAGGGGGGCAGTAGCGAGGTTGGCGGAATCCGGGGGAGTCCGCTCCCCGGGACCGGGGCACGAGTCCGACCACGATTGCCCGACGACCGGTTCCCGGCTTATAGTTCGTTCAGCATCGATCAGGTGCCCCGCCGCGCGTTCGCGCCCGGGGTGAAACGGGAAGTCCGGTGACGCGCGAGCCTATGCTCTCGCCATTCCGGCGCAGCCCCCGCTACTGTAGGCCTGACGGAGCCGTCACACACGCCACTGGGATTGTCCCGGGAAGGCGACGGCGACCGGAAGAAGGCGAGCCAGGAGACCGACCCGCTCGATTTCGTCAGCACAGCTGCCCCGGGGTGTGGGCCGGTTGCCGATGGGTTCTGCGGGCTCGAAATCCCGCCGTGCTTCGAGTGCAGCACCTGCTCGGAGAAGCACGACCATCGTCTCCCTCTCCGTCCCGGCGCACGGAAACCCGTGGAGCCCGCAGGATGGAAGAAGACCGCAAGCAAAACCACAACGAACGCATGCAGCGCAAGAAGGAGGTCGTCGACGCGGCCATCGACCGGGCGCAGGAAGAGCGCGGCATCGTCCTCCTGATCACCGGCAACGGCAAGGGCAAGACCACCTCCGCCTTCGGAACCCTGTACCGTGCTCTGGGCCACGGCCAGCGTGCCGGCGTGGTGCAGTTCATCAAGGGCACCCAGGCCACCGGCGAGGTGATTTTTCTGCAGCAACATCCGGCGAGCGCCGCGGTGCGCTACCACGCCATGGCCACCGGCTTCACCTGGAACACGCAGAACTGGGATGCCGACAAGCGCGCCGCGGACGAGGCCTGGGCGCAGGCAACCGATATGCTGGCCGATCCGGCGCTCAGCCTGGTGGTGCTCGACGAGCTCACCTACATGCTGAAGTACAACTACCTCGACACCGCCGCGGTGATCGAGGCGATTCGCGCCCGTCCGCCGATGCAGACGGTGATCGTCACCGGCCGTGCGGCAAAGCCGGAACTGGTTGAACTGGCCGATACGGTGAGCGAGCTCGCCGACCGCAAGCACGCCTTCAAGGCAGGGGTGAAGGCCCAGGCGGGGATCGATTTCTGATGTTTCACAGGGTCGGCGTATCCGCCTGTCAGGACTGGCAGATCGCTTGAAGCAGGACCGCAGCACAGACCCCGGCGCCCAGCGCCGGGATCGACCAGGTATGAAAGTCCCGCCAGAGTCCGGGCTGGCGGGCCAGGCGGAGCGCGATCAGATTGGCGAGTGAGCCGATCGCGAGACCAAAGCCCCCGACGCTCACACCCCAGGCCAGCGCACGCACGTCCTCGGTGAAACCGGCGAGGAAGATCGTCGCCGGTACGTTGGAGATTACCTGCGACAGCAGCACGCCTGCCGTAAAGCTCGCGCCCGGTATCGCATCGATGCCGGTGGCGAGGGATTGCATGACCGGCAAGGTTGCGAGCAGCCCGAGATCGACGAACATCAGCACGAACACCGCAAGCAGCAGCCAGTCGACACCCCGCAGTACCCTTGGGCGCAGCAGCCCGAACACGGCGAGGAGCGCCAGCGCGGTCGGTACCGCGTAGCCGAGATCCGTGAGCAGCAGAAAGACCGGGTAGAGGGCCAGCGACAGATGGAACAGGCCGCGATTCGCCACGGGTGGCGCACTCCCAGGTCGCACGTCGATCCGCAGGGACGGGAAGGCGAGCGGGATGGCAGCGAGCACCAGTGCGGTGAGCGCGAGGCCGAGCGGCAGCATCATCGCGACGAAGTCCATGAAGCTCAGCGCCGTCGATTGCCAGAGGAACAGGTTCTGTGGATTGCCGACCGGACTCAGCGTCGAGCCGGCATTGACCGCGAGCGCCTCGAAGACCACCAACCGGCCGACCGGCAGATCGGCGACGGTGCGCAGGCTGACGGTGAGCGGTACGACGATGAACAAGGCCACGTCGTTGGTGACGACCGCGGCCAGTGCGGCCGAGAAGAGTACGAGCGCAGCCGCCAGGGTGCGCTCGCCGTGCACCCGCGGCAGCAGTCTGCGCCCGGCGAGCGCGAGATACCCACTGTCCTCCAGTCCCCGGCTCAACACCAGCAGCCCGGCGAGCGCGCCGATGGTCTTCCAGTCGACCAGGCGGTGCACCGTTTGCACCGCATCCGGCTGGACCAGCACGAGCGGAAGTGCGGCGATCAGCAGAACGACCAGCAACCGGTCTTCGGCGAAGCGCGACAGGAGGTGGCGCAACAGGCGCATGGCCGGATCGGGAGCGGGTGTGGTGATCAGCCCGCGATTCTACGGCAACGCCGGGCGTTCGCGTCGCGGACCGTCTGTACCATGAGGTGCCGGGGGCACGTGCCGCTATCGGTCGCTCAGCCATTGCGCCGGTGGTAAACAGCATCCCCGTTGCGATGACCAGGAAGGATATTGCGGACGCCGTTGGACATGCTGCAACAAAAACCCCTCCGCATGGGAGGGGGCAGGCGAAAGGGTGACCCGGGTTTAGACTTTTGACCACGGTGCTGTGCCGGACCCTCTTGAGTACGATCAGAAGGTGTATTTCGCTCCGACCTCGAAGGAGCGCTCCGGTCCGGCGTAGATGCCCTGTCGAAGGCCGGCGATGTATCGCTTGTCGGTGAGGTTCTTGACGGCCGCGGTAAGCCGCAGTTGCTTGCTGACATCGTAGCTGCCGGTCAGGTCGAAAGTGTAGTAGCTCGGCAACCGACCCTTCCAGACGCTGTTGCCGCTGCCCGTGATCGGCTTGCTGTTGTCGCCGTGTCCGTACTGTGCATCGACATAGCGTCCGGAAAGCGCAGCGTTCAGCGGGCCGGAGGCATAGGCGAGCGTGACGTTCGCCAGCAGTTCCGGCGAGTAGGGCAGGCGATTTCCCTTGTCGATGCCGCCACCACGGCTTTCCCGGTAATCCGCGGTCGGGATCCAGGTCAGGTTGGTGTCCAGGCTGATGCCGTTGTCCCACGCATAGCCTAGCGCAGCTTCCATACCGCGATGCAGGGTGCTGCCCGCGTTCGCGTTTGCCAGGCCGCCCGTGATTCCCGGGGTGATCTGGTTGTCGAAGTCCATCTGGAAAACGGTTAGCTCGTAGCGGAGTTTGCCATGCCGGCCTCGCACGCCCAGCTCGATGTTGACCGAGGTCTCCGCATCCAGCTTCTGGTCGACGCCATCGACGATCGACTGGCTGTTCAGCGGCGGCGAAAAGGCCTTGTAGACGCTTCCGTAGAGCTGTGCACCCGGATTCAATTGATAGGTTGCCCCAATCCCGGGGAGGTATTCGGTATTTGAACTCTTACCGTCGTTCGCGCTGTTGCGGCGGTCGCGCCGCTTCTGCTCGTATTGTTCGATCCGCAGGCCCGGCGTGACCGAAAGACGCTCCGTCATGTCGAACCGGTTCTGCGCGAACAGCGCATAGCTGATGGCGGAATCGACGCGGTCCTGGGCGATGGTTCCAGAGCGCGGATTGGCGCGGGTCGCATTGATGGTACGGTCGACCATTTCCTCGTCCATGATGCGAATGCCGACCTCCGCCTCGTTATTGATTCCGAAGCCGTTGTGGGCAAAGGTCAGGCGGGAGTCCAGGCCGATGCGCTCGAACTCGCGGTTGTTGCCATTCACGCTATCCGTGTAGACCCAGCGCCCGGCGGCAGTCGACGCGGCATTGTCGATCCCGAATCGCCAGTAGTCGCGGTGCATCTTGCTCCAGTACAGGACCGTGTTCAGGCTCATGTCCGGGCCGATGTCCCACAAGTGGTTGATGTCGAGCGACTTGCGTCCGGTCAGGAACCAGTCGTCCGGAGCAGGGTTGTACTTGGCGCCGGACTTGAACGCATCGAGGAACAATCCACGGTAGGAGATGTTGGCGTCGTTCTTGTAATGCGTGAACTTGGCGCCGATCCATTGGTTGTCCCCCAGCAACATGCCGCCCTTGACCATGAGGTCCTGCATGTCGAAGTCCTTTTTCTGGAACCCGTCGCTCTTGGCGCGGGTATAGAAGAGCCCGGCCTTGGCTTCGCCCGAGGGGGACGTTCCCCCGGCTTCCAATGTGGCCTCCCGGTAGTTGTGCGAGCCGACCCGTCCGGAAAGTGCCACGCCGTCGATGGGGTCCTTGGTCTTGTAGTTGATCACGCCGCCGATGGTGTTGGGGCCATAGCGCAGCGCGGCAGCGCCCTTCAGTACCTCGATCTCGTCCATGCGCTGGATGCGCGGGTTGTAGTAACGGCTATTTCCGACGAAGAGTCCGGGTGCCACCGGCACGCCGTCCTCGAGGATGAGCGACTTGTAGTCCGCTGCGCTCAGCCCACGAATGCCGATGTTGGCCACGACCGCGGATTCCTCTTCACCCTTGATGTGCACGCCGGGCACCGACCGCAAGGCGTCTTCGGTGGTCAGCGGCTGGATGCGGTCGAGTTCGGCGGGGCCGATGATGGTCACGGCGCCCGGCTGCCGGGTGATGGCTTCTTCGCCACCGGAAATGACATCGATGCGTGGCAGAACGACTTCGCTACGGCCGGTAGCCGGTTCATCGGCCATCGCCGGGGTGAAAACGGCAAGGCAGGCGAGCGTGACGAGGCTGAGGCGGGGCGATGGGCATCGCGCCGTTGTGGTGGGGCGTGAAACGAGCATGGCAGGATCTCCAGCATTGCGTTGAATGGCGGCAATGGCTGGCTTCCCGCCGACGACGAGTGCTTACGTCCCGGGAGGTGGCTGGCTACTAACCTTGTTGATCGTGAGAATAATAATGAGTCGCATTTGTCGTGTCAAAACGTATCGTGCCACGCGTCGCCCCCGTTGTGGCATACCCGAGTGTCGGATTGGGGTCGATCCGGCATAATCCGTTGTGTTGCCTAGCTTTCGGATTTCCAACCGCCGCCGAGCGCCTTGTACAGGTCGACGGTGGCGGCGAGGCGGGCCAGGCGTCGCTGGACCAGCTGATCCTGGGCGGAGAACAGGCTGCGCTGGGCGTCGAGCAGGGTGTCGAGGCGGTCGCTGCCTTCGCGGTAGCGCAGTTCGGACAGGCGCAGCGCGCGTTCGGTCTCGCTGCGGATCGCCAGTTGCGCCTGCTCCTCGAGGTGGCTGCGCTCGACGGACGACAAGGCATCCTCGACTTCCTTGAGCGCGCCCAGCACGTTCGTCCGATAGGTCTCCAGCAGTTGTCGGCGCTGGGACTCGGTGGTGTCGACCTGGCCTTGCAAGCGTCCGCCGTCGAAGATGGTCTGGAGCAACGAGAGGGTGATCGCGGCGGTTCCCACCGGGCTGCCCAGGCCGACGAATCCGAGGTCGCCCCCCGTTGCGGTCGCCGTCAGCCCGAGCGAGAGGCGCAGCGGGAACAGCGCTGCGCGTGCGACGGCGATGTTCGCATCGGCGGCGAGCAGCCGCGCCTCGGCGGCGGCCAGATCGGGACGGCGGGCGAGCAGTTCGCCGGGAAGCGGTGCGTCGATCGCGGGGATTTCGATCCCGGCTAGGCTGTACCCGTCCACATCGAATTGCTGCGGGAGTGCGCCGACCAGGATGGCCAGTGCGCGCAAGGCCTCGCGCTCCTGGGCCTGCATCGGTACGAGGGCCGCGCGCTGGGCCAGAACGGTGGCGCGCTGCCGGCTGAGATCGAGTGCCGAGGCCGCGCCGTGCCGGTAGCGCGCTTCGACGATCGCGAACAGGCGCTCGGCGATGGCCAGATTCTCCTCGGCGATCTGCAGCCGGGCGCGCTGTGCGACGACGCGCGCGTAGGCGTTGACGACGCCTGCGAGCAGTGACAGGCGGGTGGCCTCGTAGTCGTGGCGCGATGCGGCCAGTTGGGCCCGGGCGCCGTGCAGGCGCTGGAGGTTGCTGCCCCAGATGTCGATCTCGTAGCGGATGCCGAGTGCTGCGCTGGATGAACGGGTCGTGCCCGAAGCGTTGCCTCCGTCGGTGGCGCGTGCTCCGGTGGTGAGATCGAGATCGATCGTCGGGAACAGGGCCGCGCCGGCGCTGCGGGCGGCGATCTCGGCCTGGACGACACGCTCGGTCGCGATCGCGAGGTCTGGGCTTCCTGCCAGCGCGGCGGCGATCAACCCTTGCAGTTCCGGCGACTGGAAGCCGTTCCACCAGTCGGCTTCGATTCGTGCGGCCTCGTCCGTGCGCGCGGTGGCTTCGTCCCAGTTTGCCGGGAGTGCGACGACCGGATCGGGACGGACCAGCGGGGTCGCACAACCTGCCAGCACGAGCGTTGCGAAGAGCAGGGCGGGAAGCGAAGGGACTCGAAGAAGCATCGTGATCGCGTTCATTCCGAAGCGAGAGCGGTGACCGGGTCGAGGCGTGCGGCCTTGCGTGCCGGCAGGAAACCGAAGACCAGCCCGATCGTGAAGGCGCAACCGAACGCGAGGAGGACCGGGAACGGCGAATAGAGTACCGGGGTGCCGAAGCTGGCGATGACCGCGGTGGCGGCCAGGCCGAAGCCGACCCCGATGAGGCCCCCCAGGGCACTGACCACGAGGGCTTCGATGAGGAACTGCTGCAGGATGTTGCGGGTGCGCGCACCGGTTGCCATGCGGATGCCGATCTCGCGGGTCCGCTCGGTCACCGATACCAGCATGATGTTCATGACGCCTATGCCGCCGACGACGAGCGAAATCACGCCCACGATGCCGAGCAGTACCGTCATCGTGCGTTGCGTCTCCGATGCGGTCTCGATCACCGAAGCCATGTTGCGGATGCGGAAATCCTCCACGCCATGGCGTGCGCGGAGCAGGTCCTCGATACGCGCCTGGGTCTCGTCGATCCGGGCAGGATCGACGACCGCGATCGTCGCATGACGCAAATGCTGCTGACCGGTGATGCGCAGGCTGCCGGTGGTGAAGGGTACGAGGATCACGTCGTCCTGGTCCTGGCCCCAGGGGGTCGCGCCGAGCGGGCGCATGACGCCGAGCACCTGGAACAGCAGGTTGTTGACGAGGATGTACTCACCGACCGGGTCGCCGTCCCCGAACAGCGCGGTGGCGACCGTCTCGCCGAGCACCGTGACGGGTGCGTAGTCGAACTCGTCGGCAGCGCTGAAGAAGGTGCCGTGTGCGACGTGCCAGTCGCGTGCGATCGGGAAATCCGCCGCGGTGACGGTGGCCGCGGTTCGATGATCGGCGTTGCCGAAGCGGACCGTCACCGTCGTGCTTTGTTCGGGCACGGCGGCGAGTACGTTGGGCAGTTCGCGGATGGCTTCGACGTCCTCCGGGATCAGGGTCGAAGGGGTGTCGCGTCCCCGTTGGTTGGGCATGCCCGGGCGGACCGTCAGCAGATTCACGCCCAGTGCGCTGATCCGGTCGACGACCTCCTGTTTCGCGCCGTCCCCGATCGCCAGCATCGCGATGACCGCCGCCACGCCGATGACGATGCCCAGCAGGGTCAGGACCGAACGGAAGAGGTTGGCGCGCAGGGCGCGCACGGCGGTACGGGTGGCTTCGATCATGTCCGACAAGGATGAGCTTCGTCCTGCCGGACGTTCCGGGTCGGGTCGAATCCGGGAGGATGCGCATGACCCCGGATCGGCGGTGATATGGCCGTCACGGATCTCGATGATGCGGTCGGCACGCTCGGCGACTTCGCGTTCGTGCGTGATCAGGATGATGGTGTGTCCTTTCGCGGACAGGTCGGCAAGGAGTTCCATCACCTCCTTGCCATTGCGGCTGTCGAGTGCGCCGGTCGGTTCATCGGCGAGAATGACCCGCCCGCCGTTCATCAGCGCGCGCGCGATCGAGACACGTTGCTGCTGGCCGCCGGAGAGCTGCGAGGGCCGGTGGTCGAGCCGGTCCGCCAAACCGAGGGCGCCAAGCAACGCGACCGCGCGAGTGTGCCGCGCTCCCGGCGGCATGCCGGAATAGATGGCGGGGACCTCGACATTCTCGCGTGCGGTCGCGCTGCCGATCAGGTTGTAGCTCTGGAAGACGAAACCGAAGGTCTCGCGGCGCAGCAGGGCCAGCGCGTCCCGGTCGAGCTTCGACACGTCCTGGCCCTGGAAACGATAGGTGCCGCCGCTGGGGCGGTCGAGGCAGCCGAGGAGATTCATCAGCGTCGACTTGCCCGAGCCCGACGTCCCCATGATGGCGACGAACTCGCCGGACTCGATCCGCAGGTCGATGCCGTGCAACACCTCGATCTCGAGGTCGCCGGTCCGGAAGGACTTGGTGATGCCCTCGAGTTCGATCAACGGCGCACCGCGGTCGAGCCGACCCGCGATGGCTTCGACGGTGGGTTCGCGTTTCACGGCGGCGCCATCCGCCGCGGCCCGGTTGTGGCATCCGAACGGCCGGAGACGACCCGTTCGCCCTCGGTCAATCCGGCGAGCACCTGGACCTGCACACGGTTCGATACGCCCAGTTCGACCTTGCGTGAGGTGATGCCGCCGTCCGGACCGGCGACCAGCACGGTGCCCTGACGGGGCGCCTCACGTCCCTGCGACGACAGAGCGTTGCGCCGCATTGGGCCGTCGTCGCTCATGCCCAGCGCCGACATCGGGATGAGCAACGCTTCCTTTGCCGATTCGGTGACGAAGAAGACCTGTGCCGTCATCTGGGTCATCAGGCTTCGATCCGGGTTCGGGACATCGAACAGGGCGTTGTAGAGCACGACGTTGTTCTGGATGACCGGAGTCGGCTCGATCTTCCGCAAGGTCCCTTCCCAGCGTTGCCCACGGCTGCCGAGTGTACTGAACCAGACGGGCATGCCGATCGACAGCTTGCCGACATCGGCCTCCGAAACCTGAGTCTCGACCGTCATCGTAGACAGGTCGGCGATCCTCAGGATCGTGGGGGCCTGCTGACTCGCATTCAACGTCTGCCCCTGGCGCGCCGAGATCGATACCACAGTGCCGCTCATCGGCGCATCGATGCGCGAGTAGGCAAGATTGGCTTCGTCCGCGCGCAGGTTCGAGTCGGTCTGGTCGATCTGTGCCTTCAGCGCCTCCACCTGGGCCTGGGCCGAATGCAAGGCTGCCTGGGCCCCTTGCAGCGCCTCCTCGGTGGTCGCGTCTTCGGCCATCAGGTTCTGCTGCCGTCGGAACTGCGCCTGGGCCAGCATCAAGCTGGCCTCCCGATCGAGCAGCTGGGCGCGCTGGTTGCGCAACTGGGCACGGGTCGCATCGACCCGGGTCTGCAGTACGGTCGGGTCGATCTCCGCCAACAATGCTCCCGATTGGACCTCCGAGCCGATCTCCACATGGATGCGGGTGAGTACCCCGGAAACCTGGGCACCCACGTCCACGTAATCTCGTGGTTGCAGGGTTCCCGTCGCGGTAACGACGTTTTCGATGTCGCTGCGCTGAACGGTTGCGAACTGGTATCCGGCCGCTGGATCGGGAGCGCGAAACCATTGGTCCCAGCCGTACCAGGCGGCAGCGCCTGAGAGGGTCAGCACGAGAGCCGCCAGGATGCCGGCGCTGTTTCCGCGACGGGCAGTCCGAACGTCACCATTTGTCATGTTCGCCGCCATGGTGTTCCGATGATCCTATGCATTCGTGTCGCCCGATTGAGACGTCCGGTAAGGATAACGGTTCATTGTCGGCTGTTTGTATCGGTTTGCAGCGAGCGGTTGGCGTCTCTCCGTGGCCGTCGGAGCGGGTTGGCAGAGGTTCTCATCGACTGCGGAACAAGAATTGCGACTTTTGGGCGCTCTTATGACTTAGATCAAAAGATCTAGTTAGTTTTGGGGGTGTAATACCTCCAAAGTTTGGAACCCGTCTAAACCGACTTTATCACTCGAGGAGTACACCATGAAATTCACGGCAACCAGCCTCGTCGTAGCCGTCGCCGCGTCGCTCGCGACGTCTGCGGCGTGGGCGTCAAGCGTGCGCAATGAACCGATCACCCCGATCGAGCCCTATGTTTCGGAGAATCCCGCGAAGGTCCAACTGGGCAAGAAGCTGTTCTTCGAACCGCGCCTGTCGATGTCGGGCATCATCTCGTGCAATACCTGTCACAACCTGTCGCGTGGGGGTACGGACAACCTGAAGACCTCTATCGGGCACAAGTGGTCCGCGGGGCCGGTCAATGCGCCCACCGTGCTGAACTCCAGTCTCGCGATCGCCCAGTTCTGGGACGGCCGCGCCGCCGACCTTCAGGAGCAGGCCGCCGGCCCGATCCAGGCCGACATCGAAATGGCCATGCCACACACGCTGGCGCTCGACGTGTTGAATTCGATCCCGGCCTATGTCGCCGAGTTCGAGGCCGTGTTCGGTCCGGGAGAGATCGACATCGAGAAGGTGACGGCGGCGATCGCCGAGTTCGAGGAGACCCTGGTGACGCCGAACTCGCGCTTCGATCAGTGGCTCAAGGGCGACGACAAGGCGCTGACCGCCCAGGAACTGGCCGGCTACAAGCTGTTCAAGGATAGCGGCTGCGTTGCGTGCCACAACGGTGCGGCGGCCGGCGGTACCTCGTACCAGCGGATGGGGGTGGTGCGTCCCTACGTCAGCACCTCGCCGGTGGAAGGCCGTTACGCCGTGACCGGCAACGATGCCGACCGCTTCAACTTCAAGGTCCCGACGCTGCGTAACGTCGAGTACACCTATCCGTACTTCCACGACGGTCAGGCCAAGACGCTCGAGGAGGCGACCGACATCATGGGTCAGCTGCAGCTCGGCCGCTACTACACGGAACAGGAAATCGCCGACATCGTCGCCTTCCTGAAGACGCTGACCGGTGACATGCCGCAGCTGACGCTGCCGATGCTGCCGCCGTCCGCCAACGATACGCCGCGGCCGGATCCGTTCAACTGATCCAGGACCGACGAGTGCCGAATGCCCGACACCCTGGCGGTGTCGGGCATTCGTCCTTGCTGCCGGACGAGATCGATCGGCAGGCCCCCAGAAGATGCAGAGTTGGGTAAACTTTTCTGACGAAAACTAGATCCAGGTCAACACTCTGGAGTGAAGACTCTGGTTAAATCGAAACGATTGGATGAACAGCGTCTTGAGACCGGGTCGCAGAATCCGGCAAAACCTCTCAACGTATCGGGGGACAGGATCATGGAGATGAAAGCATTCAGGGACGTCGCGGACGGATTGCGCAAGGCCGGTGTACCGGTCACCTTGCAGCGTCTCGAGATTGCCCGGGTATTGTTGTCCCGGCCGGTGCACATGTCGGCCGACCAGATTCTCGCAAAGGTGCGCGAGTCGACGCCGGAGACCTCGCGTGCGACGGTGTACAACACCTTGAAGCTGTTTCGCGAGAAGAAACTGGTGCGCGAGTTGATCGTCGACCCGGAGCGCGTGTTCTACGACTCCAACACCAGCCCGCATCACCACATGTACAACGTCAGCACCGGCGAGTTGAGCGACGTGTGGAACGACGAACTGCAGGTCGTGGGTTCGCCGAACTTGCCTGAAGGCGTCGAGCTCGAGGAGATCGACGTCGTCGTGCGCGTGCGCAGCAAGCAAGCCGCCTGAGCCGCACGCTCGACCCGTGGTCAATCCGGCACGGTGATGAAGCCCATCCGGCGGATTCCCGCGCTTCGTGCGGCTGACATGACCTCAGCGAGCTTCTGGTAACGCGTTTCGCGGTCGGCGCGAAGGTGGAGCTCGGGCTGCACCGGCGCTGCGGCGGCCAGGGCAAGTCGCCGCAGCAGCTCCCCTTCGTCGATCGGGTCGTTGTTCCAGAACAGGCGGCCTTCGCCGTCCATGGCGAGCGTGACGGTGTCGGGTTCCTCGTTGGTCGTCTCGCTGGCCGCGACCGGCAGGTCGACCTTGATCGAATGGGTCAGCAACGGCGCGGTGATCATGAACACGATCAACAGCACCAGCATCACGTCGATCAACGGCACCATGTTGATCTCGTTCATCGGCGCCTGGCGCCCGTCCTGACTGAAGCCGCCGAAAGCCATCATGCCGCTCCGGTGGCGCCGGCCGGGCGCAAGGGTGCGCCAGCGTCGGCTTCCGCTGTCGTCGCCGGTGAGTGTCCGGCGGACGGCGTGCTGGCCAGGCGTGTACCGGTGGTGAACCAGGCATGCAGGTCATGGGCGAACGCGTCGAGTTCGGACAGCTCGAGCCGGTTGGCGCGGGTGAAGGCGTTGTAGCCGAGAACGGCCGGGATCGCGACGAAGAGCCCGAAGGCCGTCATGATCAGGGCCTCGCCGACCGGGCCCGCGACCGTGTCGAGCGTCGCCATGCCAGAGGCACTGATGCCGATCAGGGCTCCGTAGATGCCCCAGACCGTGCCGAACAAGCCGACGAACGGGGCGGTCGAGCCGATCGAGGCGAGGATAGTCAGGCCGGACTCGAGTTGTGCCGTCGACAGTGCGATCGACTTGCGCATGGCGCGGGTCACGAACTCGTCGGCATCGAGCTTGCCGCCGAGCGTGTCCGAATGGTTGTGCCGGTGAAGGTGCTCGGTCGCGGCGACGCCCTGCCGGGCGAGGGCTTCGAAGGGCGAGTCGGGCGCGATGCGCGACAAGCGTGTCAGGCCCTCCGACAGATTCGTCGCATTCCAGAACGACTCCACCGCCCCGTCATGGCGCCGCGCCCGGACCTGGCGAATGCTGCGCACCAGGATCAGATACCAGCTTGCGACCGACATGACCACCAGGATGAAGGCGACCGACTTGATGATGAGATCCGATTGCGCCCACAGGTGGGCCAGGCCAAAGGCCTCCGTGCTGTCCATGATGACTATCCTTCGAGTTTGAATACGATGGGAACGATCACCCAGGCGTCGATGGCGCGCTCGCCCTGCTTGGCGGGAACGAAGCGCCAGGAGGCGACCGCGGCCTCGGCCGCCTGGTCGAGCCGGCTCGAGCCGGAACTTTCCGACAATTCGATACGCCCTGCGCGGCCTTCGGAGGTGACGAAAACCCGCAGCAACACCCGGCCTTCCTCGCGCATTCTGCGCGAAACGCGCGGGTAGGCCGGGGGCGGGTTGTTCAGGTAAGCGGCGTCGAAGCGTGCCGCGGTCACCTGTGCCGCTGGAGAGGGTGCAGGGCGTGCCGCTGCGGTGGGTGCCGGGTTTGGTTGCGGACGGGGCGGTTCGGCCACGGGCGCCGATGCCTCGACGGTCGGGCGGGATTCGGCCGCTGGCCTGGGTTCGACCGGCGGCTTTGGTGCCGGCTTCACCTCCTCCTTTCGGGGCGCCGGCTGCGGGCGCGGCTTGGGCGGCTCCGGCGTGGCGACCGGCGGCGGGGGCGGTTCGGGCTGAACCACCGGCGGGGGGGGAGGCTCAGGCAGGGCGACCGGCGGGAGAGGTGGCGGCTCGACCGCAGCAGGCAATGGCGGGGGCGGTTCCGGAAGCGGCGGGGTGACAGCGGGTGTGACCTCGGGAGCGGGCGGTTCGGGCTCCGCGGTGGTTTCCGGCCCAAAGCTCACGGGCTGGATCAACGCGACGGTGATCGGCGTGTCGAGGACCGGGTCCGTCGTCGTGTCGACCCGGGCGAGCAGCGTGGCGCCAGCGGCATGCGCGAGTGCGACGAAAAACAGCAGGAGCCGGCGTTCGCGCCTGGCCACGCCGGCAGGTACGCCGCGTCGGGCCGGCTGCAACGGCTGTGCTGCGGGCGCACGGAAGGTCAACGACGGCCGGCCCGGCGTGGCCGGAACGAATGGATGGGGGGTGAGCGAGCAGGACGGGGAGACACGCATGGAACCGGAACTGGGTCAGGACCCGCCGTGTCGCGCGTCGCGGCGCGACGGGGCGTTCGTGGTCACTTGATTACGAGGTCGATGAACAGCGCGGCGGCCGCCAGGTAGACGACGAGCCGCGCCGCGGCAAACGGCGGTTGTCGCTTCGGTTCGGAGCGGTAGCGGGGTTCCGGGCAGGATGCGTTCATGGTCTCGAATTCCATTGGTCGGGCGACCCTCTGCGACGCGCGATCGGTGTGCGACGAACGGTGGTGGCCGGTCGGTCGGGCGCAGGCGGGGTATCGCGCCGCATGCGCGGACGTGACCGGTCAACTCCCGCTTTCCATCTGGGATTGCAGGTAGTTCTGCAAGCCCACCTTGTCGATCAGTTCGAGTTGCGTTTCGAGGTAGTCGATGTGCTCTTCGGTGTCTTCCAGGAGGTCTTCGAACAGCTCCCGGGAGACATAGTCCTTACAGGACTCGCAATGAGCGACGGCTTCGACGAGGTGCGTGCGTGCGGCATGCTCGAGCTTGAGGTCGCCGCGGAGGCATTCCGGAACGTCCTCGCCGACGAGCAGTTTGTCCAGGTTCTGCAGGTTGGGCAGCCCCTCGAGGAACAGGATGCGTTCGACGAGGTGGTCGGCATGCTTCATTTCCTCGATGGACTCCTCGTACTCGTGGTGTCCGAGCTTGCCGAGACCCCAGTTCCTGTACATGCGCGCATGCAGGAAGTACTGGTTGATCGCAGTCAGTTCGAGGGTCAGTTGGCGGTTGAGGTACTGGATGACTTTCTTGTCGCCTTTCATTGTTGGGTCTCCAATTCAAGAGGGAAGACGCCCGAAAGGGTCTGCATCGCCTTGTCCCGCCAGCCGGTCGCGGCGGGCTTGCGAAGCGCCGATTTCAGGCACTCCTGTGCGCAACCTGCGCACCGCCCGCATTCGGCCGTCACGCCCAGGCGCTCGCGCAGATCGCGCATGCGGGTCGCGCCGTTCCGGACGGCATCTTCGATGTGGTTCTCGGTGATCGCGTTGCAGACACAAACGTACATGGAAGTACGCCTCCTGAACAGGTACAGCCGGCATCCAGTGTGCGGGCCGCCGGATTCCCGGATTATTTGGTTAGAATCAGCTTGCCGGTCCGCGTCGCGCGCAGGACGTAGCGCGTGCCTTCGTGATCGATCGCGACGCTGGCACGGCCGTTGAGCAGTTCCGTGCTGCATACGCTCTGCGAGGTCGGGACAGGGCCGGATTCGGCAGGATCCTGATCCGGCGCGGACGCGCCGCCGGGCGGCTGCGACAAGGTGCGGGACTCTGGCATTCGGATTATCAATACAAATGAGAACGGTTCGTATTACATACTATTCGTTCCCGGTGGTCAAGGGGCGGTTTCACTTTGCCTGCGAATCGACCTGCCGGTAGATCGTCGAAAAGGGGGATGCGGTGAGCAAACCGGTGTTTGGAGACTTCGTGATCGAGCCGCCCACGCGGCCGGTCGTCCCGGTGGTTGGGGGCGGCGCCTTTCCGGTGCGCAGGATCTATTGCGTCGCGCGCAACTATGCCGCCCACGCGCGAGAGATGGGCGGCGACCCCTCGCGCGAAGCGCCGTTCTTCTTTACCAAGCCCGCCGATGCGGTCCTGCCGGTGCGTGACGGGGAGACGGGTCGATTTCCGTACCCACCGGGGACGAGTGACGTCCATCACGAACTCGAACTCGTGGTCGCGCTGGCGGCAGGAGGCGAGGACCTGTCCGTCGAACAGGCACGCGCCGCGATCTGGGGCTATGCGGTCGGCCTGGACATGACGCGCCGCGATCTACAGGCCGAAGCGAAGGCGAAAGGGCGGCCCTGGGATGTCGCCAAAGCCTTCGATTGCTCCGCGCCGATCTCGTCGCTCCGCCCTGCAAGCGGCTGGGTGCCCGATCACGGTTCGATCGGCCTTGACGTGAATGGCCAGGCCCGGCAGCGCGGAGATCTCGCGGACATGATCTGGTCGGTCCCCGAGGTGATCGCGTGCCTGTCGCGCTATTTTCGCCTGGAGCCGGGCGATCTCGTCTTCACCGGCACTCCGGAAGGCGTGGGGCCGGTGAACGCGGGGGACCGTCTGCACGGGTTCGTCGACGGCGTCGGAACGCTCTCGCTGGAGGTCGTCGCCCGGCCCGGTTGAGCCGGGGGCCGCCCAACCACGTGCGTGCTTCGTGCGGACGGGAAAGACGATCGGCTGCCGGGATCAGCGTTCGGCGAGCCGGCGGACGGTCGAGGCGGCGTCGATCGCCCCGTCGCGCGCGAAGGCTTCAACGTTGTCCTCGATGCGGTCGGGATCGTACAGGTAGTTGACCATGAGCCCCCACGACTGGGCCATCCCCTTGTCGGAGGTATCGGCGAGCCAGTTGAGGCGCTCGACGCGTGCGCCGTTGCCCAGATGGAAGCGGGCCACGGCGTCGAGCGGCTTGTCGCCGCTCCTTTCGTTCAGCAAATAGCCCGCGGCGATGCGCATCAGCGGTTCGCGCAGAGGCCGGACCTGCAGGGCGTCATCCTTCCAGTCCAGTGCTCCGGCCAGCAATGCGTCGAACGCCGGGGACTCCGGGCCGTCGATGCCGAATTCGGCCAGACGCTTCCAGTCGGCTGGCGTGAAAGCGGCCACGAAGCGCTCCCGGTCCCGCGATGCCCAGCGAACGAGCCCGGGGATCGGCGAAAGGGTCGCGAAGGTCTTGAGTTTCGGGAAGTCCCGCTTGAGGTCGTCCACGACCCGTTTCAACAGGAAGTTGCCGAAGGACACCCCGCGAAGCCCCGCCTGGGTGTTGCTGATCGAATAGAAGATCGCCGTGGTCGCCTTGCGCGTATCGAAGACCGGGGCGCTTTCGTCGAGCAGCTTCTGGACGTTGTCGGCGAGATCCTCGAGCAGCGCGACCTCGACGAAGATGAGCGGTTCGAGCGGCATGCGCGGGTGGAAGAAAGCGTAGCAGCGCCGATCCGAATCGAGCCGGTTCTTGAGATCCTTCCAGGACGAGATCTCGTGCACGGCCTCGTACTCGACGATCTTTTCCAGCAGTGCAGCCGGTGAACTCCAGGTGAGTCGCGACAACTCCAGGAAGCCGACGTCGAACCAGGCCGTGAGGCGGGCCTCGAGTTCGCGGTCCAGGGCCTGCAGCTCGGGATCCATGCGGAGGAAACGCAACAGATCGGCACGCAGGTCGACAAGAAACTTCACGCCCTGCGGGATCGCGTTGAACTGGGTCAGGATGCGGATGCGCGACGAGCGCATCGCACTGCGCAAGCTGGCTTCGGCATCCCATTGCCCATTGGTGCCGACCGCCGCCTGATAGGCTTCGTGCGCCCGGGCGATGCGCTCCGGATCGGGGCCGAATTCGAGTGCGATCATGCGCAGAAAGGCATGACGCCCTTCGTCGTCGAGGCCGAGATAGGTCTGTGCGAGCGTGGCCGCCCGTTGGCGCGTGGACACTTCGCCGCCCAGCCCTTCGGCGCATTCCTGCAATTGCTGGCGCAGCCTCGCCTGGACCTTCTCGGGGGACTCGGCGCCGAGTCCGGTCGCGTTTGCGACGATCTCACGGACTTTGG
Source organism: Rhodocyclaceae bacterium (assembly GCA_050486545.1). Classification (GTDB taxonomy): domain Bacteria; phylum Pseudomonadota; class Gammaproteobacteria; order Burkholderiales; family Rhodocyclaceae; genus DAOMNN01. Next base: position 74,456 of record JBJHDM010000004.1, read on the forward strand.
AAAGACTTCGGGCAACCAGTCCGGTTGGCATCGTCGACCTCCTGCACGAACGGTTCAGACCTCGGGGTCCGGGCCGCCACGGCCCGAACGTCTTATCATTGTCACCGATACGGTCCACACCGAACAAGCCTTCATGTCCGAACCAAGCCGCTGGCAACCGCTCCCCGGGGCAAGACCGACCTTGCGACAGCGCCTGTCCGCAACCGAGCGCGATCTGCAGGACAGCCTGACGCGGCTGAAGCTGGCCATGCAGTCCACCGGGATCGGCCTGTGGGACTACCGCCCTGGGCAGGAACGGGTGGGCAGCAACGAGGAGGTCGCACGCATGCTCGGGCATGCGCCCGAGACCTTCAGCGAAACCCGCGCGGCATTCGTCGAGCGGCTGCACCCCGAGGATCGGGCGTTCGTGCGCGCCCGTTTTCGGGACTATCTGGGGGGGCTGCGTGCCGATTACCGCTGTGAATTCCGGATGCGGACCCGTTCAGGGGCATACCGATGGTTCCGCTCGGTGGGACAGGTCGTCGAGCGCGACGCGGCTGGGGCGCCGCTGCGCGTGGTCGGCACCTATCTGGACATCACCGAACAGATCGAAGCAATGCAGCGGCTCGAGGAACTGTCCGCGCGCTTGATCGCCGTTCAGGAGGAGGAACGCCGGCATCTGGCGCGCGAACTCCACGACGAGTTCGGGCAGCAGCTAACCGCGATCAAGTTCAATCTGCACGGCCTCGGCCGCGAATTCGTCTCGGAGGCTGCCCGCGAGCGACTCGCCGACTGCCGCACGAGCGTAGACCGGACGCTGGAAGCGATCCGCGATCGGGCCCTGGACCTGCGCCCACCCATGCTCGATGACCTCGGCCTGGTGCCCGCGCTGGAGTGGTATTGCCGGCAACAGCAGCAGCGCAGCGGGGTACGGATCGTGCTGGTGGTGCCCCGTGACCCCGGGCGTCTCCCCGAAGCGCTGGAAACGGCAGGCTTCCGCGTCGTGCAGGAAGCCGTCAACAATGCGCTGCGGCACGGCGCGCCCAAGCGCATCGACGTCCGCATCGAACCCGGTCCGGACCACCTCGAACTTCATGTGCGGGACGATGGCATCGGTTTCGAACCGTCGCCGGGGGGGCTTCGGGGCTTTGGCCTCGATGCGATGAAGGAGCGTGTCGCGCTCGTCGGGGGGACGTTCTCGTTGCGGTCGGCGCCGGGGAAGGGGACGCAGATCCGCGTGCGCCTGCCGCAGGAGGGTGCCGAGCGATGACCGTCCGCCTGCTGCTCGTCGATGATCATGCGCTGGTACGCAGTGGACTGAAGGCCCTGATCGCGGGTTTTGCCGGCTTCGAGGTCGTCGGGGAGGCTTCCGACGGCCGGGAAGCATTGATCGAGGCACGCCGCCTCGTGCCCGACATCGTCGTCATGGACATCACGATGCCCGGACTGAACGGACTGGATGCGACGGCGCGAATCCGCCGCACGCTTCCCGGCTGCGCGGTCCTCGTGCTGTCGATGCATGCGCTCGGACGCTATGCGACGGCGGCCCTGGAGGCAGGGGCAAGCGGCTATGTCGTCAAGGATGCGGCGCCCGATGAGCTGGAGCGTGCCCTCCAGGCGGTGGCGCGCGGAGGGCGTTACCTTCCGGCCGGGATCGCCGCCGAGATCGCGGGTGGGGAGGGTGTGTCGCTGGCCGGATCAGGCGAGAGGGAACTGACCAGCCGGCAACGGGAGATCCTGCAACTCGTGGCGGAGGGCCGCAGCACGCGCGAGATCGCGAAGCGCCTGTCGATCAGCATCAAGACCGTCGAGACGCACCGCTCCCAGCTCATGCAGCGGCTGGGCATCTACGATGTCGCGGGCCTGACCCGGCATGCGATCCGGATCGGGCTGGTCTCGCCGGAGGGCTGAGAGCGGGTGCCGGTCCGGGCAGGAGCATTTCGTCACGATTTGGGTAAAACCTCGTTGTCATTCTCCGGTCTATTCGTTCATGATGTCGGACAACCCCATCAGAGTAGCTAGAATGAATGATCTGCATACGCCTGCTCCGGACTCTCCGCCCGGTGCTGCGCCATTCCGTGTTCTGCTTGCCGCTCCGCCCGAAGCGGGAGACTGCATGGCCTCGTCGTCATGGGGGCGGTCGCCGGGCATCGAGCTCGCCGCCCGTGCCGAGACCGAGAGCGACGCGGTGCGGATCTTCCTGAAGATGCGTCCGGATGCCGTAGTGCTCGACTGGCGCCTGGCCGTCGACGAGCCGGCGCGCCTGATCGGCGTGCTGCGGCGCATGGCGGCCGACGCGCGCATCGTGGCCGTCGTTCCGGGTCCGGAATCGATGCCGGCACTCGCGGCCAAGGCCCTGGGGGCCGAGGCCGTCGTCACCTTGCCCGACCTGGCCCGGACGCTGCTTTCGATGGCCCGCGAGGCAGCAGGCCGGGGTGGTGATTCAGTTTCCGCGCAGGCGCAGCAGCATCCACAGGCCGACGACCACCATGGGCACGCATAGCCATTGCGCGGTCGACAGCCCGAGTGACAGCGTGCCGAAGATCCCCGGGTCCGGCGTGCGGAAGAATTCGGCAATGAACCGCAGGCTGCCATAGCCGACGAGAAACATCGCCGAAATCGCGCCGACCGGACGAGGGCGTGCAGCGAACCACCACAGGACGGCGAACAGGAGCAGGCCTTCGCCTGCAGCCTGGTAGAGCTGTGAGGGGTGGCGGGGAAGGGCGTCGACCCAGGGGAAGACCATCGCCCACGGCACCTCCATCGTCACCGGGCGCCCCCACAGTTCACCATTGATGAAGTTGCCGATCCGCCCCGCCGCCAGGCCGGTCGGAACCAGTGGCGCGATGAAATCGGTGATCTCCCAGAAGCTGCGCCCGATTCGCCGGCCGTACAGCCACATGGCGACCAGCACGCCGAGGAAGCCGCCGTGAAAACTCATTCCGCCTTTCCAGATCGCGAAGATCTCGTGCGGGTGGGCGAGATAGTAGCCAGGCTCGAAGAACAGGACTTCGCCCAGCCGTCCACCGACGATCACGCCGATGACGCCGTAGAGCAGGAGGTCGTCGATGTGTCCCGCGGTCCACCCCCGTTCCGGGCGCCGGGCCGCATGAAGGCGACCGAGCACGACGAAGAGGATGAAGGCGACGAGGTACATCAGGCCGTACCAATGCACGGAAACCGGGCCGATCGAGATCGCGACGGGATCGAATTGGGGGTGGGTCAGCATCGGAAAAGGAATTCAGCGGTCACGTTGTCGGATGCGCAGGCTCATTCGAAGCGGGCACGAAAGTGTTCGAACTCGGCGCGCAAGGCATCGAGCTCTTCACGCAGACGCCGAACCTCCGCTTCGAGTTCCGCCGTGCGTCCACCTGCGGGTCGCACGCCCGGGAGGGCTTCTCCCGCAGCGCCGGCCTGCAAGGCCTCCAGCGCTTCCGCTCCGCCGAGCAGGTGAACGTAACGCGTTTCCTTGGTGCCGGGCATGCGCGGCAAGGCGCTGACCATGGGCGGGTACTTGTCGGCAAGATGCTCGAGCACCGACTCGACGGCCGGGATGTCGCCGAAGGCATGCATGCGTTCGGTGCGCTGGCGGATCTCGCCGGGGGTCTGGGGGCCGCGCAACATCAGCACCGCGAGCACCGCCTGTGCATCGGGTGGCAGCGAATGACGTAGCCGCACCAGGTGTTCGTACTTGTCGACACGTGCACTGGCCGAATCGCGACGGGAGACGAGCTTGCGCTCGATCAGCAGGTCGATCGCGGCCTGGACGTCGTCGGGTTCGAGTGCCATCACCGGGTCGCGCCCGGTCAGCTGGTTGCAACCGGTGACGATCGCGTTGAGCGAGAGCGGATAGACGTCGGGCGTGACGAAGGACTTTTCGATCAGCACCCCCAGCACCCGGATCTCGATCGGATCGAGATCGAATCCTCCTTCGCCGTTCGTGCTCGGGGTGTGTTCGCTCATGGGCTGGACTCGCTTGACGGACCTCGGGTCGGGTCGGGGCGTCAATGATAGCCGACTCGGCCGGGCGCTTCGGTTAGAATCAGAGATTGAGTCTCCGACGCGGCCCACCCGGCCCACCCGGCGTCGGCGAAAACCGGACGAAAGTCAGCAACATACAGATCGAGCCGAGGAAATCATGCCCCAGTACCGTTCCCGCACTTCGACCGCTGGCCGCAACATGGCCGGCGCGCGCGCGCTGTGGCGCGCCACCGGGATGAAGGATGGCGATTTCGAGAAACCCATCATCGCCATCGCCAACAGCTTCACCCAGTTCGTGCCGGGCCACGTCCACCTCAAGGATCTTGGCCAGCTCGTGGCCCGTGAGATCGAGGCGGCCGGCGGCGTGGCCAAGGAATTCAACACCATCGCGGTCGACGACGGCATTGCGATGGGCCATGGCGGCATGTTGTATTCGCTGCCTTCGCGCGAACTGATTGCCGATAGCGTCGAGTACATGTGCAACGCGCACACGGCCGATGCGCTGGTGTGCATCTCCAATTGCGACAAGATCACTCCGGGCATGCTGATGGCGGCCTTGCGCCTGAACATCCCTGCCGTCTTCGTGTCCGGCGGTCCGATGGAGGCGGGCAAGGTCAAGTGGGAGGCCAAAGTCGTCTCGGTGGATCTCATCGACGCGATGATCAAGGCGGGCGACAGCAGCTGTTCGGACGATGAGGTCGCCGAGTACGAACGCTCGGCCTGCCCGACCTGCGGGTCCTGTTCCGGCATGTTCACCGCGAACTCGATGAATTGCCTCACCGAGGCACTCGGGCTTGCGCTTCCCGGAAACGGGACCGTTCTGGCGACGCATGCCGACCGCAAACAGCTCTTCCTGCGCGCCGGCCGCACGATCGTCGATCTCGCCCGCCGCTACTACGAGAAGGACGATGCCTCGGTACTGCCCCGTTCGATCGCGAGCTTCAAGGCGTTCGAGAACGCGATCACGCTCGACGTCGCGATGGGCGGTTCGACCAATACCGTGCTGCACCTGCTCGCCGCCGCGAGCGAGGCCGGGGTCGACTTCACGATGAAGGACATCGACCGCATCTCGCGCAAGGTGCCGTGCCTGTGCAAGGTCGCTCCGGCGGTGCCCGACGTCCATATCGAGGACGTGCATCGGGCAGGCGGGATCATGGGCCTTCTCGGCGAACTCGACCGCGCCGGCCTGCTCCACATCGACGTGCCGACGGTCCACAGCAAGACGATGGCCGAATCGCTGCACCGCTGGGACGTCATGCAGGCCCACGACAACACCGTGTTCGATTTCTTCCGGGCCGCACCGGGCGGAGTACCCTCGCAGCAGGCCTTTTCCCAGGACCGGCGCTGGAACGAACTCGACATGGATCGCACCCATGGCGTGATCCGCGATCGCGCGAACGCCTTCACGAAGGACGGCGGGCTCGCGGTCCTGTACGGGAACATCGCCGAGAAGGGGTGCATCGTCAAGACGGCCGGCGTCGACGAATCGATCTGGACCTTCAGCGGCCGTGCACGCGTATTTGAAAGCCAGGAGGACGCGGTGGCGGCCATTCTGGAAGACCGGATCGTCGCGGGCGACGTCGTCGTGATCCGCTACGAAGGCCCTAAGGGCGGTCCGGGGATGCAGGAAATGCTGTACCCGACGAGTTACCTCAAGTCCAAGGGGCTGGGGGCCGCTTGTGCCCTGCTGACCGACGGGCGTTTTTCGGGAGGAACGTCGGGGCTGTCGATCGGTCATGCGTCGCCGGAGGCCGCGTGTGGCGGTGCGATCGCGCTGGTGGAGGAGGGCGACCGCATCGAGATCGACATCCCGGCGCGCAGCATCCGCCTGGCCGTGAGCGACGACGAACTGGCGGCGCGCCGTGCCGCGATGCAGGCTCGCGGTGCCGACGCCTGGAAGCCGGCATCGCGCGAGCGGGCCGTATCCGCAGCGCTGCGGGCGTACGCCGCACTGACGACCAGTGCCGATACCGGTGCGGTTCGGGACGTTGGCCAGCTCCAAGGTTGAGGGCCGTCGGGCGATCTGTTGACCGCCTCCGGGCCGCCCTCTACCATCGCGCACATGGACACCGAACTGTCTCAACTCGAAACGCAGGTCGAGGAACTGATCGGCCTGTACGAAGCGGGCAAGGCCGAGATGCGCGAGCTGCGCAAACGCGTCTCGGCGCTCGAGGCCGAGAATCGGCGGCTGACCGAGAAGGTCGGGATCGCAGCCGAGAAACTCGAAGCCGTGCTCGAGCGCTTGCCGGAGGACTGACATGAACGACGACCTCCTCGACATCCGCCTGTTCGGCAAGGAGTACCGCGTCGCGTGTCCGGCGGAGGAACGCGAGGGCTTGCTCGAAGCGGTCGCCTATCTCGATTCCAGGCTCCGCGAGCTGGCTGGGCGGACCAGCGCATCGGGGGAGAAACTGGCGGTCATGACCGCGCTGAACATCGCGCACGAGTTCCTCCAGTTTCAGCGCTCGGACGGGTTTGACATGCCGGCGATGAAGCGTAGAATCGGGCTCATGAACGCACGCCTAGACGGGGTGCTGGCCCAGCAGGAGAAGCTCTTCTGAGCGTTTCCGGGCCGGCCGTTCGGGGCGCACAGGTCAATCCCCTGCAGTGTTCGTTGAAGTCGTAGATTCCTTGGACCAATGTCGAGAGACATGGTTGCGGACCCTTGAAACTGCTGGTGTGCACGCCCCTTGACGGGTGAGCCTGATGCAGGAGGAAAGCGACCACCCTGAACCACAGGTTCAGGATGCCCGACGGAAACGGCACAGGCGGGGGACCTTCAAGACAAGGCGCGGACCCATGGTCCGCGCCTTGTCTTTTCCGGGCCCGATTCCACTGGCGACGGGCGTCGATCCCGCGCCCTCCGGCTTGCGGGCGATCGCGAAGCCGCCGGCGCGCGGAGCCCCTCCTACGTCGGAATTCGACGGCCCTCACCGTCTCGTTGCCCGGTCACTCGTTGCGTACATTGGCGGATTGCGCCTTCGGCGCGAATCCGCCCTACGCCAGGGGTCCGCGACGGCTCGTGCGACCAGCGTAGGGCGGCTTCGCGCAGCAGGCCGCCATTCGGCGCAATGTGTGCGCTTGCCGTGCGGACCGGGAAAAAGAAGGTCCGTGCATCGGTCATCCGCCCTATAATCGTCCGAGACCGTTGGCGCCGAATAATCCGGGAGTGCTCTCCGGGCAAGTGCGCGAACGGACCGGAAGCGGCAGGATTGTTCAACCCTTTCTGGAGAGCGATCGAACAGTGTCCGACAAGCACGCACCCACTTCCCCCCGCATCGTGCGCCGAAACAAGTCTGCGCAATCCCGTTCGGTGCCTTTGCGCCCGTCCGAATGGCCGCGGATGCTTCTCGATTATTTCGGTTTCGGCAGGTCGCGACGCCGGTTGCAACCGATTACCGATGCGGCCGGACTCGAGCATTTTCTGGATACGCGTGCGAGCTTCATCGCCCAGACTTCGCTTTATGGCTACCTGCGCACGCGGGCCGGCATGCGTTATCCGGAACTGTTCGATGACGATCCCTTCGTTGAAGGAATCAACATCGCGAAGTGGCACATCTGGCTCGACTGCCTCGGAGATCTCGCGATTTTCGCAGGGGGGCTGCTGGTCCGCGAGGCGTCGGCACAGCCGCAGCAAGTCGGTGCGCTGATGCAGGAACTGGTAGACCAGATCCTTGCGCGCACGGCGCATCCAACCGACGCCGGGGACCAGTTCCCCGAACATGCCGAGCAACTCCGTGCCCGCATCGCCGATTGCGACTGGATGGCGTTCGAGGATGGGGAATGGGCGTTTTCTGCAAGCCCCGCTTCGGTCGTGAAATGGTCGCCGGTCATGGATCAGCTCAAAGCCTACGACGAGGAGATCGTCAAGAACTCGGTTCGTTTCCGCTGGCAGGAGGTGCGTCGGGATCTGCGCCAGTGCCTCGATATCGAGTCCGTGCTCGGCCAGACGGCCTGAGCGCCAGCTGCGTGCAACAGTGGTCGGGTCAGCCGGAAACCGCGGTGCGCAGCGAACGCAGGATCATGTCCAGGGCCTGGAGGCCGTGGTGCAGACGTGCGCGTCGCTTGCGCTCCAGGGTCTTGAGCACGATCTTTCCCGAGGGGGGGATGCCGTCCTGCAGGTCGGCGATCTGCTGGTTCAGGACGAGCGTAAGCAGGTGCGCATGCAGTTCGGACAGTGCCGCGGCATCGCCTTCGGGCAGCCGCCGGGCGAGCATGGCATCGCGCAGTCGGTCGGGCGTCGTTCGCGACGTTGACCCCACGCGCAGCGCGAGCGTGCGTGCGACCTTCACCAGTGCCAACAGCGCATCGCGCTTGAGGTCGATGCGTCCGTCGCTGCGCACGAGTCCACCAAACAGATTGAAGCGCGGTGCGAAAGCTTTGGCCGATTCGGTCAGTACGCCGATGAAGTCGGGGAGCGTGGCCGCGCGCCGGGTCGCACTTTCATGCAAGTCCCGCGCGAGTTCGGCATTGCCGGCGACAACCGTCTGATCGAAGAAGAGGTCGACCTTGAGCAGGTCGCGCAGTCGTGGGCGGGCGAGCCAGCTGTCGACGCGCTGCGTCCATTCCTCGAGGGTTCCGCGCCATTCGCGGTTGGACGCCATGACGCCGCCAGGACAACGGCGCACGCCGGCTGCATCGAGCAGTTCGGCGATGACGGCGCCGAATTCGGCGAACCATGGGTCGTCGGCGGGCGTGCCGGCATGGATCAACGCGTTGTCCTGGTCGGCGGCGAGAAGACTCTCTCCCCGCCCGCCCGAGCCCAGCACCAGCAGACACCAGGGCGCCGGGGCGCTGCCGTGACCCAGCGCCTGCAGTCGGTCGGCTGCCAGTTCGGTGACCTGCTTCATCAGCGTGCGAAGTTCGAGCGAAACGATACGCGCGACGGCCGGTCCGCTCACGCCTTCGGAGATCAGGCGTGAGGCGACGCCGGGCAGGCGCGCGTAGGCCGTTGCCAGTGCGGGGAGATCGTCGGCCGCGACCAACGCGTCGCTGAGCATGTCCGCGCCGCGGGCCCGATGTTGCAGCAGATCGCGCTGGGACACCATGCCCTGCGGAACTCCGGTCTGGTCGACGATGCACAGGTGGCGTATTCCGAGCCGGTCCATCCGTGCGAGCGCGCGATACAGCAGTTCGTCCGCACCCATACAGGCCACGGGGGCACTCATGACCACACTCACCGCCGTCGTGTCGAGCTCGTTCGCGTCGTGGGCGACGATGCGCAGCAGGTCGCGTTCGGTGAGGATCCCCATTGGCGCCTGCCCCGGGTGACCGACGAGCAGGGCGCCGACGCGGTTACGGGTCATCGTTCCGGCGGCTTCGCGCAAGGTCGTATCGGGGTCAACGACGAGGGGTGGAGAGCGCATCAGCTCTGAGAGCTGGCGTTCGAAGGCATAGCGATCGATCCGTACCGACGGAATTTCGACTGCGGCGGCACGCAGGGCCGTATCGGTCACTGTGACCCAACCGGCTTCGGCCTCGTTGCGTCCGATGTCGCCACGCCGCGCGCACAGGGCCTGGGCCTCTCCGAGGGTGCGTACGCCGGCCTTGCGCAGCAGCGGCTGGAGACGTGTCCACGCCAGTGCGATCGCGCGGCAGTCGCCGATCGCACTGTGGCGGCCCTCGACCTCGACGCCGAGCGCGGTCATCACGGAACCGAGTTCGAGATCGCGCAACTGGGGTTCGAGCGCGCCGACGAGCTGTGCGAGGTCGAGCATCGGCACGTCCGTCCAGCCGGTCCCCGCGCGCTCGGCTTCATGGCGCAGCATGGCGAGATCGAAACCGACGTGGTGGCCGACGACGCAGCGCCCGGCAAGCAGGGCGAACAGTTGTGGGGCGAGGTCGGCGAAGCCGGGAGCGCCGGCGACTCGCGCGTCGTCGACCCCGTGGATCGCGGTACTGCGAGCGGGGATCGGCACCCCGGGATCGACGAGCCGGTCGAGGACGGCGCCCTCGTCGATCGCTTCGCCCTGCATCGGAATCGCACCTATCTGCACGATCCGGTCGGTGCGGACGTCGAGCCCGGTCGTCTCGAGATCGAGCACGAGCACCGGCAGCGCGATGAGCGGCGTGTAGGCGGGTGGCGGTGCCGGGGCACTCATGGCCGTTCCATGCGCACGGCGATCAGGGCACGATCATGCGGCCCAGATGATAGATGCCTTGCGCGATCTGACCTTCGAGCGGGAATGCCAGCATGCCCAGCACCGAATAGCCGAGCATCCACGGCATCAGGTAGAAGCGGATCATGTAGAAGAACCAGGCCACATACAGCGGCACCATCGCCGGAATCAGGAAGCCCGGCGTGATCGGTGCGAACAGCCGGATCAGCGGGTTGGTGACGCGGATGAAAAAGCGGCTGAAGAAGAACTTGCTGTCCTCGGGAAGAAACAGGCGCATTCCGAAGCGCCCGATCAGGGTCCACATGATCATGCCGAGCGCGTAGTCGATCAGCACGGCCCAGACGGGTACTTGGTCGATCATCATCTCGAATCTGCATCTCCATTCGACGGGGTTCTTGCCAGGGTTGAGTATAGACGGTGTTGCCGGGAGCCCGTCGTGTGTCGAGTCCGAAGGGATCCCCATCCTGCCCGCATCTGCGGGGCGGCAGGATATCCGTCGTGATGCACGGGAGCAGAAAAAAACCGGGGCGAATGCCTTCGCCCCGGTTCGTTTACGCGGACTTCATCGTCCGGACGGTTCCGGCATCACGCCTTGGACGGGATGATGGTGTCGCCCCGCGGGATGCGGACTTCGTCCACCATGCGCTGGGTTTCCTCGTCCGGTGCCGGGAACATCAGCGTGACCACGATCATGCACACCAGGCTCGCGACGATGCCGACGATGCCGAAGCGCAGGTCGTTGAGGCCAATCCACGGTGCGGCGATCCCGTACCACTCGCCCGGGTTGCGCACCGCCAGCAGATACCACCAGCCGATGAACAGGCCGCCGAGCATGCCGGCGATCGCGCCCTGGACGTTTGCGCGCTTCCACCAGACACCGAGCACCAGCGGGAAGAACAGGCCCGACATCGCGAAGCAGAACGCCCAGGCCACCGCACCGAGGATCCCGGTGAGTTTCATCGAGGCCACCAGCGCACCGCCGGCACCGATGACGATCAGCAGGATGCGCGCGGTGAGCAGGCGCTTCTTGGTCTCGGCCTTCGGGTCGATGATCTTGTAGTACAGATCGTGCGAGAGTGCGTTGGCCATCGCGAGCAGCAGGCCGTCCGCGGTGGACATCGCCGCGGCCATGCCGCCGGCAGCAACGAGACCCGAGATCACGTAAGGCAGGCCGGCGATTTCCGGCGTGGCCAGCACGATGATGTCCGGGTTGAGCATGAACTCGTTGATCTGCAGGATGCCGTCGCCGTTGATGTCCTTGACCGCGAGCAGGCCGATTGCGCCCCACTTCTGGATCCACTCGAGCGCCATCACTTCTTCGATCGGCCGGCCGATGATCGACGTCGGCAGGGTCGGGTCGATCATCTGCAGCTTGCTGAACGTTGCCAGCGCGGGGGCCGAGAAGTACAGCAGGAAGATGAAGAACAGCGACCAGGCCACCGAGTTGCGCGCATCACGCACCGACGGGGTGGTGAAGTAGCGCATCAGGATGTGCGGCAGCGAAGCGGTACCGATCATCATGCACGCGACCAGGGTGACGAACTGCCAGGCCGCCAGCGCGCCTTCACGCGGCGTCGCATGCAGGACGGCGAGCGAGGACAGGCCACCCTGACGTTCGGCCGCGAGCGTGCCGATGCCGAGCACCGGCTCGAGTTCCATGATGCGCTCGACCGCCGGGCCATACACGAACTGCGGGAACCAGCCGAAGCCCTGGGCGCCGGACATCCACACGATCGGGATCAGGTAGGCGATGATGAGCACGATGTACTGCGCCACCTGCGTCCAGGTCACCGCGCGCATGCCGCCGAGCATCGAGCACACCAGGATGCCGGCCAGACCGAACCACACGCCGGCCTCGAACGGGATCGCCAGCGCACGTGCGGCGATCGTCCCCGTCGCGGTGATCTGCGCCGTCACGTAGGTGAAGGACGCGACGACCAGCACCAGGATCGCGCAGAAGCGTGCGACCTTGCTGCCGCCGTAACGCGTGCCGATGAAGTCCGGCACCGTATAGCAGCCGAACTTGCGCAGGTACGGCGCCATCAGCGTCGCAACGAGGATGTAGCCCCCCGTCCAGCCGACCACGAAGGCCATGTAGCCATGGCCGGCCATGAAGATCCCGCCCGCCATCGCGACGAACGACGCGCCCGACATCCAGTCGGCCGCGGTTGCCATGCCGTTGAACACCGGCGGAACGCTGCGACCGGCGACGTAGTAGGCCTCGACCGCCATCGTTCGCGACAGGATGCCGATGAAGGCATAGATCGCGATCGTGAACGCGACGAACAGGATGCCGATCATGTCGGCGCTCATCCCGAGCGTTTCGAACCACGCCATCAGCGCGAAGAAGGCGAGGAAGCCGCCCGTGTACACACCGTAGATCTTCGGGAGATTCTCGATGAAGGATTTTCCTTCCCATTGCATGCCCATGTCGTTCTCCCTTATTCGTCTTCAGCAACGCCGAATTCGACGTCGATGGCGTGTTGCTGCCGGTTGAACAGGAAGAGCTGGATCACGAACGCTGCAAGCGAGCCCTGGGCGGACATGTAGTAGCCCAGGGGCCAGCCGAAGAAGCTGATGTTGTTCAGCGGTGCGGCGAACCAATGGACGAGGTAGGCAAAAAAGAACCAGACGATCAGGTGGATGATCGTCAGGTTCCGCGTTCGATGCCAGTGCATCTCACGCCTTTCCTGGGTGAGTTCAGTCACGGGTGTTTCCTCCTTTGGAATGAAACGCTCTTATGGTGTGGCGCGTATCCGCTCCTGCAAGGTGTGTGCCAGCATGAGAATCGTGAAAAATCAACAGGATGCGTGAGATCTGGATGTCCTTTGGTGTTACGTCGGGTAACGGGTGTTACGCACGGTAACAACCACTGGCCGCTGTTGCGTGCCTCAGGCCGTCTCGCTGCTGTTCTTCGTGCGCGGAATGCCCATGCGGGCGCGACGCTCCCACAAGGCCTTGCGGCTGATACCCAGACGTCGGGCGAGTTCGGTCTCGGTCAGTGTGTCCTGGTGCTCGACCACGTAACGGCGGAAGTAGTCGTCCAGGCTCATGCCCGGCTGTTCCGAAACGACTTGCCCGGGGGCATGGAGGGCGAGCAGCTCCGGAGTGATCCGGTCTTCGGCCAGGATGACCGCCCGTTCGATGGCGTTCCTCAGTTCGCGCACGTTGCCCGGCCAGCGATGCTCCTGCAAGGCCTTCATTGCGGCAGGGGTAAAGGTGAGCGGAGTCCGTTTCATGCGGGTGCAGGCCTTCTCCAGCAGATATTCGGCGAGGAGCGGGATGTCGTCGCCGCGGTCGCGCAACGGCGGCAGGTGGATCTCCATGACCTCGAGACGGTAGTAGAGGTCTTCGCGGAAGCTGCCGTCGCGCACCATCTGCTCGAGGTCGCGATGGGTAGCGGCGACCAGCCGCACGTCGACGATGCGGCTGGCGGTCGCGCCGACGCGACGGATTTCCCCGTCCTGCAACACGCGCAGCAGCCGTGACTGGGCGGCGGCGGTGAGTTCGCCGATCTCGTCGAGGAAAAGCGTGCCGCCGTCGGCCGCCTCGATCAATCCCTGGTGGCTGGTTGTCGCTCCGGTGAAGGCGCCCTTCTCATGGCCGAACAGCTCCGATTCGAGCAGTCCTTCCGGGATGCTTGCGCAATTGACGGAAACGAGCGGGATGGCCGCACGTGGGCTTTTTGCATGGATCGCGCGGGCGACCAGCTCCTTGCCGGTTCCGGATTCCCCACGGATCAGCACGGTCATGTCGGTCGGTGCGACCTTCTGCACCGTTTCGCACACCCGGGCCATGAGCGCAGAGCGACCGACCATGCCGCCGAGCGGATAGGCCCGCTCGAGGTCCCGGCGAAGGTTCCGGTTCTCCCGCTCGAGTCCGTGCTGCTTCAGAATGCGCGCGACGATGAGCAGCATTTCGTCGTGGTCGAAGGGTTTGGCGATGTAGTCGACGGCGCCGGCCTTCATCGCTTCGACCGCCGAGCTTACGCTCGCGTAACTCGTCATGATCAGGACCGGGGTGCCCGGACCGGCGGCAGCCAGTGCGCTGCCCTCGCCGTCGGGCAGACGCAGGTCGCAGATCGCCAGTTCGAATGGCTGGGTAGCGCACAGGTCACGGGCCTCGGTGAGATTGGTCGCTTCGGTCACCCGGTAGCCAGCACGCGCGAGCAGGCGGTGCAGGGCATGACGGATGACCGGTTCGTCATCCACGATGAGTATGCGGTTCATTCGACGCTCTCCTGTTCCAAGGCCGGCAGGCGCACGATGAAGCGGGTGCCGCACGGGCTTCGGTTTTCGGCCAGTACCTGGCCGCCATGATCCTCGACGATGCTGTACACCACGGACAGGCCGAGGCCCGTGCCTTCGCCGACCGGCTTGGTCGTGAAAAACGGTTCGAAGATACGGTCGAGGATGGGTTCGGCAATGCCCGCACCTTCGTCTTCGACCAGCACTTCGACCTGGCCCGCAGCGGTCCGCCCGCGGACGATGACCCGGTCCCCGGCGTTCGATGCATGCATTGCGTTGTTGAGCAGATTCACGAAAACCTGGAGCAGGCGTTGCGGGTCGCCCTGGACCGAGAGGTTCTCGGGCACCGCATTGACGCAGCGCACCTGGCGCGCCGAATCGGCCAGGCGCACCAGATGGATCGCTTCGCGCACGCAGTCGTGCAGGCGGACCGGTTCGCGCGCCCTGGCCTGCTCGGTACCCGCATGGCTGAAGGTGATCAGAGACTGGACGATGTTGCTGATCCGCCGGGTCTGCTGCAGGATCTGCCCGATCGACAGATCCTGCTCGTCCCGGTCGGTTTCGAAACGCAGGTTCTGTGCCAGGGAGGCGATGCCGGTCAATGGATTGCCGATCTCGTGCGCGACCCCGGCGGCCAGGCGTCCGATCGAGGCCAGGCGGTCGTTGTGGGCGACTTCGCTCTCGAGCATGTGCAACTCGGTGAGGTCTTCGACCAGCACGACCGTACCGGCCGTTTCCGCCGCTGCCGGCGGGGCGCCACGGCCGGCGGTTTCGATGGCCGCCTTGTGCAGATTGATCCAGCGGAGCCGGCCCATCACTTCGCACTGCAGCTTGTAGCGGTGGTTCTCCGCCCCGTCGATGAACGCCCACAGCACATCGTTCCAGGGGTTATCGAGCTGATCGAGCGTGCGGCCCACCGCGGCATCCTCGGTGATCCCGGAGATCCGTACCATGGCGGTGTTCCAGATCAGGATCTCGCCGTCGGGGGTGAGCGAACACACGCCGAGGGGCAATTCGTGAAGAACCTGCCGGTGGTAGCGGCGCAGGGTATCGAGTTCGGCCGCCAGACCCTCCAGGCGGCCATGGGAGCGTTCGAGCTGGGCTTCGACAAAGCGCAGGCTGTCGGCCAGCGCGGTGCGGGCGGGCGGGGCGACACGGAGGCGGTTGTCGACGATCATGCGTGAGAGCAGCGGACCGATCAGGCCGGACAGGTTGCGTTCGAGCCGCTCGCGCAGGCGCCCGAGCTCGGCCGGACGTGATTCGTCCCGCGTCATGCCGAGATCGGACAGGGCGCGACCCAGTTCGAGCTCCGCCGTTTGCGGGCCGACCGCGTGCGCGAGTCGTTCCATGAACGCGTCGACGGTACGCGCATCGAGCATTCTGGGGGGGATTTCCATCGGTTCCCGACGTCCGGCAGCCTGCGTGATCTCCACCTCCGCGGGCGTCGGACGGGTCAGCAGGGAGCCCGCGACGAACAGCAGCGCGTTGACGGTCAGCGACCAGAACGTGGAGAAGGCCCAACGGTCCTGGTCCGCCGCGCCGGCCCAGACCTGCAGGTTGAAGTCGGTCACCGAAAGGCCGGACTGGTGCAGCAGCGGCACGATCAGCGACAGGGCCCACACGGTGATGCCGCCGGCCAGTCCGGCGATGAAGCCCACGCGCGTCGCACGCGGCCACAACAGGATGCCGGCCAGGCCGGGCAGGAACTGGGCGACGGCCACGAAGGAAATCAGGCCGATCTGCACAAGCCCCTGATGGACCTGCAGCAGCAGGTAGAAGCCGTACCCCAGGCCGATGATGATCAGGATCAGGATGCGCCGCCCCCAAAGTAGCCAGCCGTAGAGGTTTTCCCGGGGAAAGGCCTGTTGCTGGTAGCGTGCCGGCAGGATCAGGTGGTTCAGGCACATGCTCGCCAGTGCGAGCGTGGTCACGATCATCATCGCGCTGGCGGCCGATACCCCCCCGACGAAGGTGCTCAGCGCGAGCCAGCCGCTGCCGCGTTCGACGGCCAGGCCGAGCACGTAATAGTCGGGAGGGGTGTTGACCTCGGCCGCCGTGCCCGCCCACAGGATGAGGGGGATCGGCAGGTTCAGGAGCAGCAAGAACAAGGGAAACGCCCAGGCTGCCGTGCGCAGGGCGCGCGGCTCCATGTTCTCGACGAAGAGCATGTGGAATTGCCGGGGCAGCAGGAACCCGGCGGCGAAGGCGAGCAGCATGAAGGTAAACCACGGGCCTTCGCGTACCGGGGCGTACAGGGCCTCGAGTGCTTGCGGATGGGCCTGCAGCCAGTCGTCCAGCCCGCCGGGTCCGCCGAATACCCCGAACAGTGCGAACCAGCCGACCGCGAGCAGCGCGAGCAGCTTGACCGCCGACTCGAACGCGATCGCGACGACCAGCCCCTCGTGCTTCTCGTGCGGCGTGATGTGGCGCGCACCGAACAGGATCGCGAACAGGCTCAGCGTGCCGCAGAAGGCAAGCGCCAGCAGGTGGGGAGGGGCTTCCTGGGTGATCACCGCGACCGATTCGGTGACGGCCTTGATCTGCAGTGCAATGTAGGGCAACACCCCGGCGAGCATGAACAGGGTGACCAGCGCGCCGGTCCAGGGGCTCGGGTAGCGAAACGCGAAGAGGTCGGCCAGCGAGGTGAGCTGGTGGTCGCGGACCAGCCGCAGCAGCGGTGCGAGCAACAACGGCGTGAGGATGAAGGCGAGCGTGACGCCGAGGTAAATGGTGAGAAAATTGTAGCCTTGGGTCTGGGCGAATCCGACGCTGCCGTAGAAGCTCCAGGAGGTGGCATACACGCCGAGGCCCAGCGCATAGACCAGGGGGTGGTGGATGACTGCATCCGGGAGCCAGCGGTTTTCGGTGGCGTGGGCGATGAAGAACAGCAGGCCGAGGTACGCGACGCCGACCGCGTAGAGGATGCCGATCTCAGGAATCATGGCGCTGGACGACCGCGATGAGTGCGATCACGAGGCCCCACAGCATGTAGGGGACATACCAGGGAAACGCACCCGACGCCCACCATTGCACCAATGGGGACGCAAAGAGAAGTACGCCGAACAGGAACAAAATCAGGATCTTGTCCAACTGCGGCCCTCTGACGATGCGGGACGAGTGTTACGGACTGTAACACGTCGATGCGGAGGGGAAACGGTTTTTTTGGAGGGAGAATGCGCTACTGGCTGATGAAATCCGAGCCCGACGATTGCTCGATCGACGATCTGGCGGCGATGCCCGAACAGACCGTTCCCTGGTACGGCGTGCGCAACTATCAGGCGCGCAATTTCATGCGGGACGCCATGCGTGTCGGCGACCCCGTTTTCTTCTATCATTCGAGCTGCCCGGCGCCCGGCATCGCCGGAATCGCGCGGGTTGCGAGCGATGCCTACCCGGATGCCACGCAGTTCGATCCCGAAAGTCGTTTCTTCGACCCCCGCGCAAGGCGCGAAGCGCCGCGCTGGCTGAATGTCGACGTGCAACTGGTGCGCAAGACCCGCCTCGTCACCCTGGCCGAATTGCGCGCGGCCTCCGAACTGGCCGACATGCGCGTGCTAGCGCGGGGCAACCGATTGTCGATCACTCCGGTCGAGCCGGCCGAATGGCGATTCATTACGCAGCAGTTGATGGGACTGAAGCGATGACCTTCGATTTGTGGTGGCTGAGCTACCTCGCCCTGGGCGGGGTCGTCGGCTTCTTTGCGGGCCTGCTCGGCGTGGGCGGCGGCGGAATCATGGTTCCCGTGCTGACGACCTTGTTCGTCGCACAAGGCGTCGCGATCGACAAGGTCGTCCACCTCGCGCTCGGCACCTCGATGGCCGCGATCGTGGTCACGTCGCTGGCGAGCCTGCGTGCGCATCACCGGCATGGCGCTGTGCGCTGGGAGATCGTGCGTGCGATCACGCCGGGCATCCTGGTCGGCACGTTCGGGGCGACCTTCATCGCATCCCGGGTGGCGTCCGCACCGCTGGCGATCTTCTTCGCGCTCTTCATGGCCTACGTGTCGCTGCAGATGCTTGCGAACGTCAAACCCAAGCCCTCGCGCGAACTTCCCGGGCCGCTGGGGATGGGGGCGGTCGGTACCGG
Source organism: Rhodocyclaceae bacterium (assembly GCA_050486545.1). GTDB lineage: Bacteria > Pseudomonadota > Gammaproteobacteria > Burkholderiales > Rhodocyclaceae > DAOMNN01. Next base: position 92,868 of record JBJHDM010000004.1, read on the forward strand.
GATCGGCGGGGTGTCCGCACTGGTCGCGATCGGTGGCGGGTCGCTCTCCGTGCCCTTCATGACCTGGTGCAACGTCAAGGTGCACCATGCGATCGGCACTTCGGCCGCGATCGGCCTGCCGATCGCCCTGGCCGGCACGCTCGGCTATCTCGTCAATGGCTGGAGTGCGCTGGGCATGCCGCCGCTGAGCGTGGGGTTCGTCTATCTGCCCGCCCTGGTACTGGTCAGCGTCGTGAGCATCTACACGGCGCCGCTCGGTGCGAAGCTGGCGCACCGTCTGCCGGTCGCCACGCTCAAGCGCATCTTCGCCGTCGTGCTGATGCTGCTGTGCGCGAAGATGCTGCATACCCTGCTCGGCTGACGGAGTGCGCGGATGAGCTGGAACGTCTGGTTGGCCTTTCTCGCGGCATCGGTCGTCATCGCGGTTACGCCGGGGCCGGGGGCGGTGCTCAGCATCTCGACCGGTTTGCGTCATGGCTATGCGCCGGCGTTGCGCGCGATCGTCGGGCTCGATGCGGCCCTGCTCGTCCAGCTTGGCGTGGTCGCACTCGGGCTCGGGGCGGTCCTGGCCGCTTCGAGCACGGCCTTCCTCGTCCTCAAGGTCGCTGGTGCAGCCTATCTCGTGTGGCTCGGAGTCCAGAAATGGCGGGCCCCGGTCGTTGCGATCGACGAACATGCCCTCCCGTCGGCTTTGGGACGGGGGCTGTTCATGCAGGGACTGCTCGTCAACCTGACGAACCCGAAGGCACTCGTGTTCATCGTCGCGCTGGTGCCCCAGTTCATCGACCCTGTCCTTCCGAAGGCTCCGCAGTTCCTGATCATCGGGTTGACGATGGTCGTCACCGACATGATCGTGATGTCGATCTATGCGCTGCTTGCCGGGCGTTGCCGGCAGTGGCTGCACAGCCCGCGCATGATTCGTGCGCAGAACCGGGTGTTCGGCGGGATGTTCGTGTCGGCCGGGGTGCTGCTCGCCTCCTCGTCGCGCTGACCGGCGCTCAGCGGTCCTCGGAGCGCAGTCCCGTCATGAGGGTGTCGAGGTTCGTGCGCATCATGTCGAGGTAGGTTGCCGCGGGACCGTCCGATCCGGACAAGGCATCCGAGTAGAGTTTTCCGCCGATCCGCGCACCGCCTTCGCGGGCGATGCGCTCGATCAGGCGCGGATCGCTGATGTTCTCGACGAAGACGACCGGCACGTCTTCCCGGCGCAATTGCCGGATCAGGCGGGCGATGCCGGCGGCCGAGGGCTCGGATTCGTAGCTCACCCCGGCAGCCGGAAGAACGCGAATTCCGTACGCCTTGCCGAAATAGCCAAAGGCGTCGTGCGAGGTTACGAGCTTGCGGCGCGAGATCGGCAGCGTGGACAGGGTGCTGCGGATCTCTTCGTCGAGCCGGCGCAGCCGTTCGGCGTAACGGGCGGCGTTGTCGGCGTAGATGGACGCGCCTTCGGGGTCGATCCGCACGAGCGCCGCCGCGATGTTGCGCACGTAGAGGTGGGCATTGGTCACGTCCTGCCATGCGTGTGGGTCGAGGGGGCCGTGTGCATGGTCGTGATCGTGCCCGTGGGCGTGATGCGCGCCGGCATTCTTGAGGGCGTCGATCCCTTCGGTGGCGACGACGAGTTTGTCATGGGCTCCTGACGACTGGACGAGCCGCTCGATCCAGGGGTCGAAACCCAGTCCGTTCGCAAGCACGAGCCGCGCATCGCGCACCAGGCGTGCATCGGAGGGGCGCGGCTGGTATCCATGGGCGTCGGTGTCGGGGCCGATGAGGGCGGTCACGACCACCCGCTCCCCACCGACGTTGCGTGCGAAGTCGGCGAGGATGCTGAAGCTGGCCACCACCGGGATCGGTTCGGCGGCCGTTCCGGGCGTGGCAACGGCTGCGGACAGGCAGATCAGCAGGGTGCGGAGCAGCGAACGCAGGCGGCTGGTTCGGGATCTCGGATACATGTTGCGGGTTCAGGTTTCGAGGTGTGGGCGGCGGTACAGGCGGGCGCCGATCAGCCCGCCGGGGGCGAGGATCAGCGATGCGACGTAGGCGAGGCCGGCGCTCAGCACGATGGCCGGACCGGCCGGCACGTCGCCGTGGAACGAGACCAGCAGTCCCGCGACTCCGCTGGCCAGGGCGATGGCCACGGCAAGCGCGAGCATGCCTGCAAGGCTTCGCCCCCAAAGGCGGGCAGCCGCGGCCGGCAGGATCATGATGCCGACCGCCATCAGGGTGCCGAGGGCATGAAAGCCGCTGACCAGATTCAGTACGACCAGGATCAGGAAACCGTAGTGGGCGACCGGGCTGAGACCGCTGATTCCGCGCAGGAACGAAGGGTCGAAGCACTCGAGCACCAGCGGCCTGAACAGGACGGCCAGTGCGAAGAGCGTGAGGGTCGAGATGGCCGCGATCAGAAGCAGCGAGGCGTTGTCCAGCGCGAGCACCGATCCGAACAGCACATGCAGCAGGTCGAGATTGCTTCCGCGCAACGATACGATCAGCACGCCGGCCGCGAGCGACATCAGATAGAAGGCGGCGAGGCTCGCGTCTTCCTTCAGGATCGACGATCGGGCGACCAGCCCGGCCGCCAGCGCGACGACGATGCCCGCGACGATGCCGCCCACGGTCATCGCGCCCAGCGACAGCCCGAACGCGAGATAGCCCAGTGCGGCGCCCGGAAGGATGGCATGGCTCATCGCGTCGCCCATCAGGCTCATGCGTCGCAGCAGCAGGAACAGCCCGACCGGGGTCGCGCCCAGCGCGAGTGCGACGCAGCCGGCCAGCGCCCGGCGCATGAACTCGAACTCGACGAACGGGCCGATGACCTCGTTCGCGATCACGCCGCTTCCCGCTCGGAATGACGGTGACACACCGGGGCGTGCTCGTCGAAGGTTTCCGCAAGCGCCTTCGCACGGGCGAGGCGTTCGGTCGTCAGGATCTCGTCGGTCGGGCCGAGTCCGATCGCCTCTCGGGCCAGCAGCAAGCACTGGGGAAAGGACCGCCGCACGCGTTCTAGATCATGCAGCACTGCGAGAATGGTGCGTCCCTCCGCGTGCCATTCAAGCACCAGTGCCATGAGGTCGTCCGTGGTGCGGGTATCGATCGCATTGAAGGGTTCGTCGAGCAGCAGCAGTTCGCAGTCCTGCAGCATCATGCGGGCGAATCGGGCGCGCTGGAGCTGCCCGCCCGACAGCGTTCCGATCGGGCGTCGCTCGAGCCCGCCCAGCCCGACCCGCTGCAGGGTGTCCTGGACGCGCGCGCGGTCGGCGGTGCAAAGACCGCCGAATCCGCCGACCCGGTGCCACAGCCCCATCGCGACCATGTCGAATACGCTCACCGGAAAGCCGTGGTCCAGTTCGCTGATCTGCGGAAGGTAGGCGATACGTCGGCGGTCGACGCCAATCCGGAACTGTCCTTGCAGCGGTTCGATCTCGCCGACGAGGGCCTTGAGCAGCGTCGATTTGCCCGCGCCGTTCGGGCCGACCACCGCAATCAGCCCTCCTCGTGCGATCGTACAGTCGAGGTGATGAACCGCGGGGTGGCGGTCGTAGCCAAGGGTCAGATTCTCGAATACCAAGGCGGGGGGCGGGTTCGAGCCGGTCATGAGAGTGCCCACCCGATGATGGCCCACAGTGCGGCCGATGCCGCGGCTGCGACGCTCAGGCGCGCGCCGACTCCGGTGGTCAGCGCCGAGGTCATTGCGGCGGGCCGATGGCGGTGTGCACCGGGTTCGTTCGGGGGCGGATCCGTATCGTGAAGTCTCATGGGCGGTCGTCATCGCGGCGATGAAGGGAAGCAGTCCGACGATCTGCGGTCGCGAGGTGCGGTGCTTCGAAACGGGTTTGTCATCACGGATGCAACATTGTAGCATTCGCCACGTCGAACCTGGTGATTGCCGCGAGCGGTTGTCGCCGCGAGGGGATGGCAGTCGAAATTTCCGCAGAATGTACAGGAGTCCGCCATGAAGTTGCCGATCGAGACCGAACGTTCCGGGGACCGCCCGGCGAGCCATTGCACGGGGCTTGGCCGTGTCGTCCGGACAACCGTCGCAACCGGTTTCTTCACGTTGTTCGCGTCCGCGGCGTTCGGGCAGGGTGCGCATGAACACGGGATTGCGGACCTTCGCGTCGCGATCGAGGGGGGCGAGGTGCTGGTCGAGTTCGATTCCCCGCTCGACAACCTGGTCGGCTTCGAGCACGCGCCGAATACGCCCGAGCAACGCGCCGCCCTGGCCGCGGCCGAACGCCGGCTGCTCGATTTTGCGAGTCTCTTCACGCTGCCGGCGGCAGCCGGATGCGTCCTGAGCGATGTCCAGCTCGAGTCCCCGTATCCGCAGGGTGCGGATGGGCACGGCGACCACGACCACAAGCACGACCACGACCACGACCACAAGCACGACCACGACCACGACCACGACCACAAGCACGACCACGACCACGACCACGATCACAAGCACGACCATGATCACGATCACGGGAACAGTGATGACCATGACCACGGCCATGCCGACCTGTACGTTGTCTATCAGCTCGCATGTACCGCTCCGGCGGCGCTGACCGAGATCCGGGTCGGGCTGATGGATGCGTTCCCGCGCATCCACACGCTGCGTGCCGAGACCGCAACCCCGCGTGGGCAGGGTTCGTTGCGGATGGGCCCGACGGTGACCGTGCTCCCGCTGTGACAAGCGAACCGATGGCGGGAGACGCGCAGGCGCCCGCCATCCTGTTCGAAGGCGTTCGCTTCCGCTGGCCGAAGGCGGGCGCGCCATGCCTGGACATTCCGGCCTTTCGCCTGGAATCGGGCGAGCGGGCCTTCCTGCACGGGCCCAGCGGCAGCGGCAAGTCGACCCTGCTTTCCGTCGTGGGCGGGGTGGTCGAGGCTGAACGGGGCCGGGTCGTGGTCCTGGGACAGGATCTCGGCCGGATGGGAACGGGCGCCCGCGACCGTTTCCGCGCGGCGAACATCGGGTTCGTCTTTCAGTTGTTCAACCTGATTCCCTATCTGTCCGCGCTGGACAACATCCTCCTGCCCTGCCGGTTTTCCGCCGAACGGGCGGCGCGCCTCGATGCGAGCCCGCGCGACGAAGCGCTGCGCCTGGCAAGACGGCTGGATCTCGACCCGGCGTTGCTGAACCGACCTGCAGCCGAACTGTCAGTCGGACAACAACAGCGCATTGCGGCCGCACGGGCGCTGATCGGGCGCCCCGGGCTCGTGATCGCCGACGAACCGACCTCGGCGCTGGATGCCGACCGCCAGCAGGCCTTTCTGGATCTCCTGCTCGCCGAGTGTGCCGAAAGTGGTGCGAGCCTCCTGTTCGTGAGCCACGATTCTCGGCTCAGTGTGCGCTTCGGGCGCACGATCGATCTTGTGCAACTGAACCACGCGGGACGACCGGAATCATGACTCCCCTCTGGCATCTGACCTGGCGCAGCATCGCGAATCGTCGCATGACGGTCGCACTGACCGCGCTCGCGGTCGCCCTCGCCGTGGCGATGCTCCTCGGTGTCGAGCGCCTGCGCAACGACGCGCGGGAAGGGTTTGCCCAGACCATTTCCGGGACCGACCTCATCGTCGGCGCCCGTGGCGGACCCGTGCAGTTGCTGCTCTACTCCGTGTTCCACATCGGCGACGCGACCAACAATGTTTCGTGGCAGAGCATCCAGGCGATCGCGTCCCATCCGCAGGTCGACTGGCTGGTGCCGATCTCCCTGGGCGATACGCACCGGGGGTTTCGCGTGGTCGGAACGAGTGCCGAGTTCTTCGATCGGGTTCGGTACGGACGCAACCATGCGCTGACGTTCGCGCAGGGCCGACCGTTCGAGGACCTGTTCGATGCGGTCGTCGGTGCGGAAGTCGCGGCCCGCTTCGGTTACGAGGTGGGGCAGTCGATCATCGTCAGTCATGGGGCGGGGGAGGTCAGCTTTGCCGACCATGACGACAAGCCTTTCACCCTTGTCGGCGTGCTCGCGCGTACGGGTACGCCGGTCGACCGTTCGGTCTTCGTCGGCCTGGAGGCGATCGAGGCGATTCACGTGGATTGGTCCGGCGGGGCACGCATGCCCGGCATCTCGATCCCGGCCGAACACGTCCGGCGCTTCGATCTGACCCCCAAGGAGGTGACGGCCGCGCTGGTCGGGCTGCGATCGAGAGTGGCCGTATTCCGGGTGCAGCGCTTCGTCAACGATTTTGCCGACGAACCGCTCCTGGCCATCCTTCCGGGGGCGACCCTGCAACAATTGTGGAGCGTCATCGGGATTGCCGAACGGGCCTTGCTCGGGGTCTCGGCGCTGGTGGTCCTCGTGGGGCTGGCCGGGCTGGTCGCGGTCGTGATCGCGGGTCTTGGCGAGCGTCGTCGCGAACTGGCCATCCTGCGGGCGATGGGCGCAAATCCGCGCCAGATCTTCGCCTTGCTGGCCCTCGAGAGCCTGATGATCAGCCTGATCGGCTGCGTGGCCGGACTCTTGCTGGTGCAGGGTGCAGCGGCGCTTGCAGGTCCGTGGCTGCAGGCGCAGCATGGCATCCTGTTCGGGGTCGGCTTGCCGTCCCCGGGAGAATGGATGCTGCTTGGAGGTGTCGTGCTCGCGGCGATCGTGGCCAGCCTGGTGCCGGGCTTGCGCGCCTACCGCTATTCGCTGGCCGATGGAATGACGATACGGATATGAAGATGAAGTGGTTCACCGTTGCATGTCTTGCTGCCCTGATCCTGTTCGCGCCCGGGCTGCACGCCCAGGAGGCCGCGGCGGGGGATGGGGATTTCGAGATCGGCGACCGCCTGGAGTCGGCTGTGGTCGGAAGGACGGTCGACGGATTCCGCGAGCTGACCTGGGACGACCTGATTCCGCCGGACTGGTTGCCGGAAGACCTGTTCGAAGGCTTGTTTGACGATGTCGATTTCGACGCGCTCGACGACTACGATCCGCGTGCGATCGAGATCATGGACAAGATCCGTGAGATCTGGGACGCGGCGCCGGTGGTCGAACGCCTGAACGGCGAGCGCATCCGCATCCCCGGCTTCGTCGTCCCGCTCGAAGGCGACGGCGAATACATCCATGAGTTCCTGCTGGTGCCATACTTCGGCGCTTGCATCCATGTCCCGCCTCCGCCCGCCAATCAGCTCATCCATGTGATGCCGGACCGGGAGATCCCGGCGCGCTGGAACATGGTGCCGGTGTGGGTGAGCGGTGTGCTGACCGTCGCGCGTTTGGATTCCGAACTCGGCAGCGCGGGTTACCAGTTGCGGGGAATCAAGGTCGAGGAATACCGTCAGTAGGTGCGCTCAACCGGGGCGCAGAGCCGAGAACTCGCGGTCGAGTTCGTCGGGATCACCAAGATTGAGTTCGAGCAGGCGATGCAGATGGGTGACGCTGTCGAGGTCGATCTCCCGGCAGTAGAGACCCAGGTGGTCGGCTTCCACGTGCTGGATGTCGCAATCCATCCGGATCGTCACCTCTCCCGTGTCCAGCGTGAACTCCAGCATGCAGGGCCGGTCTGCCGAGATCGTGGCGGGATCGGCAATGCGCACCAGTGCCCCCTTCAGCGACAGATCGAGCACCTCGCAGCCGTGGCGCACGTCGTCCACGACGAGATGCGCCGGGGCCTGGAACAGGATCCGCGCAAAACGCCTTCCGAACTCGTCCGGAGTTTCCATCCGCAAGGTTCCTCTATTGCCCTCGGGTCGATGGTGACCATTCTGAGCGCTCGCGCGGGGCCGATCAAGCGCGACCAGCCTCCGAGGCGATCCGGTAGAATCGTTCGATGCCTGCAACTTCACATGAATCCGGTGGTTCGGCCGGTGATTCCCCGCTCGGGAAGCCGGTCGCCTATCGCGACACCTATTCCCGGGACCTCCTCTTTCCGATCTCGCGAAGGCCCAAGCGTGAGGAGATCGGCATCATCGGCGAGGTCCTGCCGTTCGTGGGCGAGGATCTCTGGAATGCCTACGAGCTGTCCTGGCTGAACCCGCGCGGAAAACCGGTGGTGGCGCTCGGATCGTTCCGCGTGCCGGCCGGTTCGCCGCGTCTGATCGAATCGAAGTCCCTCAAGCTCTATCTGAATTCGTTCAACCAGCAGCACTTCGAATCGGTCGATGCCGTACGCGACACGATCGCAGCGGATCTGTCGATCGCCTGCGGCGCGGCGGTGACGGTCGCGCTGCAGTCCCTGTCGCAACGGCCGGAACGGATCATGGGCTACCCGGCCGGGGTGTTGCTCGACGAACTCGAGATCGACGTCGACACCTACGAACCTCGGCCCGACCTGTTGCGCGTCGATCGCGCCGGCCGGCCGTGCAACGAAACCCTGTATTCGCATCTGCTCAAGTCGAACTGCCTGGTCACCGGACAGCCGGACTGGGCAATGGTCGTGATCCGCTACACCGGTCGCCCGATCGACCGCGAAGGCCTGTTGCGCTACATCGTGTCGTTTCGCCGGCACAACGAGTTTCACGAGCAGTGCGTCGAGCGGATCTTCTGCGACCTGCTGCGTCGATGCGCACCCGACCAGCTTGCGGTGTGGGCGCGGTATACGCGGCGAGGGGGGCTTGACATCAATCCCTTCCGAACCACCGGAGAAAGCCGGATGCCCGAGAACCTGTTCGAGGTGCGCCAATAGGTCGAGCCGATTCTCCGACGGCCACGGGATTCGGCTGTGCTCGGCGATCGCGGGGCAATAGTCGATGAATTTTGTCGGCTATTACCCCGCTTTGTTGTAGACTGGGTAAAGCGTACCGCGCACCGGGAGATCGAATGGACTTTACCGGTGTGTGCGCGCACCGAAGGGTCATGCCGCTTACGGAGCCCGCCATGCCGAACCGCCTTGCTTCGGAAACCTCGCCCTACCTGCTGCAACACGCCGGCAACCCGGTGGATTGGTGGCCATGGTGCGAGGAGGCACTCGAACTCGCACGCAAGCTCGATCGCCCCATTCTGCTGTCGATCGGCTATTCCGCCTGCCACTGGTGTCACGTCATGGCTCACGAGTCTTTCGAGGACGAAGGGGTCGCGTCGGTGATGAACCGGCTGTTCGTCAACATCAAGGTCGATCGCGAGGAACGACCCGATCTCGACCAGATCTATCAGTCGGCACACCAGATGCTGGCACGCCGTGCCGGTGGTTGGCCGTTGACGATGTTCCTGACGCCCGACTGCACGCCGTTCTTTGGCGGTACGTATTTCCCGAAGGAGTCCCGCTACGGATTGCCCGGGTTCACCGGATTGCTCGAACAGGTTGCCGAGGCCTATCGCACGCAACGCCCGGCCATCGAGGAACAGAACGAGGCGGTTCGCGCGGCGCTGGTCCAGGCAGCCGGTCCTGCAGGGGCGGCGCATCCGGCGGAGTTCGGACCGGGGCCGCTGACGGCCTTGCGCGATCTGCTCTCGGCCAGCCATGACGGACGTTTCGGAGGATTCGGCGGTGCGCCGAAGTTTCCCCATGCGCCGGATCTGGAGTTTCTGCTGCATCGCTACCGGACCGGGGGAGACGGGCGTGCCCGCGAGATGGCGCTGGTCACGCTGACGCGCATGGCCGAAGGTGGACTGTTCGACCAGTTGGGTGGAGGTTTTTGCCGCTACAGCACCGACGATCGCTGGCAGATTCCGCACTTCGAAAAGATGCTCTACGACAACGGCTTGCTGCTCCGGCTTTATGCCGAAGCCTGGCAGGTCGACGGCAACCCGCTCTTTCGGCGCGTCACCGAGGAGACGGCCGGCTGGGTGCTCCGTGAGATGCAGGCCGACCATGGCGGCTACTACTCCTCGCTGGACGCGGATTCCGAAGGTGAGGAAGGGCGATTCTACGTCTGGGACCGCGAAGAAGTGCGCAGTGCACTGGACGCACGGGCCTTTTCCCTCGTCGAACGGATCTACGGCCTGGACGAAGCCCCGAACTTCGAGGATCGGCACTGGCACCTGGCCGTAAGGTGCGGGCTCGATCAGGCGGCCAACGAACTCGGCTTACAGCCGGACGACGCGTGCGCGATTCTGGCCGATGCGCGTGCGTGCCTGTTCGGTCGGCGCGAGACGCGGGTGAGGCCGGGGCTCGACCACAAGATCCTTACCGGCTGGAACGGTTTGATGATGGGTGGAATGGCCCGGGCCGCGCGGGTCTTCGAGCGCGAGGACTGGTTCGAATCGGCCCGCAGGGCGCTATGCTTCATCCGTGCCGAGCTATGGCGTGACGGACGGCTCCTGGCCACCAGCGCGGGTGGGGCGGGCCGCTTGAACGCGTACCTCGATGATCACGCCTTCGTCCTGGATGCGCTGATCGAGATGCTGCAGACCCGCTTCGACGAGGAGACCCTCGCCTTTGCCAATACGTTGGCGGATGCGTTGCTCGATGCGTTCGAGGATCCCGCACAGGGGGGCTTCTTCTTTACCCGCCACGACCATGAGACCTTGATCCAGCGGCCGAAGCCCGTGCATGACAATGCGACGCCGGCCGGAAATGGCGTGGCGGCCCGGGCCTTGGCCCGACTCGGTCATCTGACCGGCGAGATGCGTTATCTCACAGCAGCGGAGCGCGCGCTCCGCATGGCGTATGCGGTTCTGAGCGAGAGTCCCGGGGGATGTGCGAGTACCGCCCTGACACTTGCCGAATGGCTCGCCCCGCCGAGCATCGTCGTTCTTCGTGGTCCCGATGCGCCGCTGGCGACCTGGCATCGGGCGCTCCGCATCCACCATCTTCCCGATGTCGTGCACGTGGCGATTCCGGAAGGGGTTGGAAACTTGCCGCCGGCGCTGGACAAACCGGTCGGCGAGCGTGTCAACGCCTGGGTGTGTCGGGGCGTTAATTGTCTGAGTCCGATCGCCGATCTCGCGGAACTCGAAGCGACGCTTGGCGTAGGCAAGTCGACCGGCTAGGCAAAAGGGTCGGGATTGGTTTAATATCATTCATTCAATAACCATCTTTGAGAGGAAAACATGAAGGGAATTCTTGCTGCTGCTCTGGCCGTCGGCCTCGTCACGGCCGCGCCGGCCTTTGCCAACCCCGCCGAGCTTGCAAAAACGAGAAACTGCCTGGCCTGTCACGCGGCCGACAAGAAGCTCGTCGGGCCGTCGTACAAGGATATCTCCGCCAAGTACGCCAGTCAGGACGGCGCGGTCCAGATGCTGGCCGGAAAGATCCAGAAGGGCGGTGCGGGCGTATGGGGTCCGGTCCCGATGCCGCCCAACCCGCAGGTCACCGACGCCGAGGCGAAGACGCTCGCCGAGTGGGTCATGACGCACTGATCGGATCGCCGATCCGACGGCAAAGCGGCCGACTGGGACAACCAGTCGGCCGCTTTCGTTGACGAACCCTTGTTCAGTGCTTTCCGTTCAGGCGTTGATCGCGCGCGGGGTCATGCCGATAAGCCCTTCCGCCTCGCCCGCCGGTGCCGGCCGGGCGAAATAGAACCCCTGCATGACGTCGCATCCGAGCGAGCGGAGCGTGGTTGCCTGCTGGGCGTGCTCGACGCCTTCGGCGATGAGGTTCAACCCGAAGCCCCGTGCGATGCCGGTGATTGCCGAGATGATCGGATTGGTCATGAGGCCGTCGAGGTCTCGCACGAAGCTGCGGTCGATCTTGAGTACGCTGACCGGCAGTTTCTGCAGGTAGGCGAGCGCCGAGTAGCCGGTCCCGAAATCGTCGATCGCGATGCCGACTCCGGCTTCACGCAGCTTCCGCACCTTCGCGGCGGCGCCGTGGGTGTCCTGCATCATCATGCTTTCGGTGATCTCGAGTTCCAACCGTTCGGGCGGGAGCTCGTGACGGGCGATGCAATCGGTGACCAGGCGGACGATGTCTTCCCGATCGAAATCGTGGGGGGCGAGGTTGAGCGACATCTTGAGGTGATTGTGGCCCTTCCGGCGCCAGTTCGATAGCTGGGCGCAGGCGTGTTCGAGTACCCAGCGACTGATGTCGCCGATCAGTCCGACTTCCTCGGCGACCGGAATGAACACGTCGGGGCAAATCAGTCCGTTGTCGGGATGATTCCAGCGAAGCAAGGCCTCCATGCCGACCACGCGTTGTTCGGTGAGGCTGATCTGGGGCTGGTAGTAGAGTTCGAACTGGTCCAGTTCGAGAGCGGTGCGCAGGTCGTTCTCGATCGTGATCCGACCCTGATGGTGGGTATTGAGCTCCGGGGCGAAAAAGCGGTACCCGTTCTTACCCGAGCGCTTGACCTGATACATCGCGATGTCGGCGTGCTGGGTCAATGCCTCGGCGTTCTCGCCGTCGCGCGGAAAGATCGAGATGCCCACGCTCGCGGTCGCGCGGAAGTTGCCGTGCGACAGCGCAAACGGCTGCTCGAGGGCCACCAGGATCTTGCGCGCGATGACCTCCGCATCTTCGGGTCCGGCAATGTCCGGGAGCAGCACCGTGAACTCGTCGCCGCCGAGCCTTGCCAACGTGTCGCCACGCCGGAGCGTGGCGGACAGCCGGCTGGAAATGCCCTGCAGCAAGGAGTCGCCCGCGGCGTGCCCATAGGTGTCGTTGATCAGCTTGAACCGGTCGATGTCGACGAACATGACGGCCAGTGAGCCGCCCCGGCGCTGTGCCTGCGCGATCGCCAGTTCCAGGCGGTCCTTGAAGAGCAGGCGGTTGGGCAGATGCGTCAGTTGATCGTGGTAGGCCTGGAAGCTGATGATCTCCTCGGCGCGCTTGCGTTCGGAGATATCGCGTGCGACGCCGTACAGGCCGATGTAACGCTTGTCGCCCCGTTCGCGCGAGAGCATCGGCGTGCCTTGCAGGGAGACGGTGATGAATCCGGTCGGTCCGTCCTCGCGCGTACGATTAGGCTTTCGCAGACGCAACTCGACGCTGAAACCGGGGCCCGGACGGTCATGGTGGGATTGCAGTAAGGCCTGCATCCGATCGACATCCTCGGGCATGACCAGCCACAGGAACGGTTGCTTGAGCAACTGGTTGCGCTGGATACCGAGCAGATCCTCGATGCGCGGGTTCATGTAGTTGAACCGGCCCTCGGCGTCCAGCGTGAAGATGAGGTCGGGCGAACTTTCGACGAGATAGCGGTGCAGGCGTTCGGAAGCGCGCAAACGCTCGCTCATCGCCTGATTGGCGCGTTCGAGTGCCTTCTTGTGCAAGGCGCTCTGGACCACCCGCTGAAGCTGCGCGACATGATAGGGCTTGCGCACGAAATCGTCGGCGCCGCGCCGGAGCGCGCCGATCGCGGCGTCGATCGCGTCCTCGCCGCTGATCATGATCACGGCTTCTTCCCGCTGGTGGGCGCTCAGCCAGTCGAGTACGGCCAGGCCGGTCGTGTCGGGCAGGCGATAGTCCAGGAGAATGACGTCGAAGGACGCTTTGGAAAGCAGCTCGATGGTTTCGGCGGCGCTGCCGCACTGCTCGAACTCGCGCCCGCCTTGCTCGAGCACGCGGACAAGGCTGCGGCGCACGGCCACATCGTCGTCGACGATCAGAAGTCGGGAGGCCGCATCCCGGTCCGAGCGCGCGTCGGACATCTGGCTGTACAGCGGCGCCTCCCCTGGAATGACCATGTCCCCCCGGCTCGTCGGTGCGATGGTCTGCGCCATCGATGCCGTAATTTAGCCCGATTTCGCCAAAGGTACAAGGAGTTGGAAGCTCGTTCCGGTGCCGGGTTGACTACGACAAAGGATAGAAGCGCCCCAGTGTTCGAGAATTTCGTGCACGATCGCCAGCCCGAGGCCCTGGTGATCGCCTCCCTTTCCGCTTGGACGGGCACCGAACAGATCGTCCATGCGATCGGAAGGAAGGCCGGGGCCGTTGTCTATGACGCGGATCTCGAGGCAGGGCGTTCCGTTGCTCAGGAGCCGTCCGGCGAGCACGATCGAGAGGCGCCGTCCGGGTTGCAGCGCTTCGGCCGCGTTGCGCATCAGGTTGATCAGGACCTGTTTCAGGGCCGATGCCGGCATGGCGGCGGGCGGCAGTCCGCTGACCGCACGCAGTTCGAACTGGATTCCGCGGCTGCCGAACAGGCTCTCCGCATATAGCGTCTGGATCTCGTGCAGGAGGTCGGAGACATTGCACTGCGCCGGCTCCGCCTCGGGCAGGGGCGGGTTGGTGACCTGTCCGATGAGGCGGTCGAGCCGGTCCAGTTCCGACTGGACGATGTCCAGTTCGTCGTGCATCTCGATCGCATCGGGGTGGCGCTGGGCCATGTGCGTCAGGTAGTTCTTGATCACGGTCAGCGGATTGCGCGCCTCGTGGACGACGCGCCGACCATGCTCCCGCATGCGTGCCTCGACCTCGGCGCGGATCTGCTCCCGGTCCTGGTCGCGAAGTTCGATCTCGATCATCGCGCCGGCCGCCGCGGCCGCCAGGTCGGTGAGCGACGATTGGACCTCCGGGCCATGCAAGGCGGGGGAGTCCTCGATGACCGCGACCGCCTTGCAGCCTGCCACGGAAAGGGGAAGACACAGGAATCCGCTCTGCCCGAGCCAGCGGTTGAGGTGCCAGTCGTGCACGGAGCGACCCGGTGCGCCCCCTTCCGGCGGACGAGCGGTGGGGGTGCCGGTCCTCAGCGTCAGCGAAATCGTGCAGGCGGGGTCGTCCACGCGCAACGCCAGTTCGGGGAGGCATTCGCGCACGTGCACGCGGTTGCCCAGGGGTAATGGCCGTACCCGGCCATCTTCGTCGGCGACCAGGATCAAGGGGGCTGCAGTGCCGCACAACAATCGGCATGCCGCCGAGAAACGCTCGTCGATCGACCCGCGGTCGAGTCTGGCGAAGGCCGTACGGAGCATGCTGCTCCGGATGGCGTGCTGCATTGCGCCCGTGACCGGATCCGGGGTGCCCGGCATCGGCTGGAGTGCCCCACCTGCATGGTCGTCCGCGCGTCGGCGCGGGCGCATGGGGGCCTCCTCGTACGCATGGGCGTCGAAGGAAGCGTCGATGACGCGGTTGCGCAGGCTGAACAATGCGTTCTCGGAGAGGCCCAGCAGCCGATGCAGTCGTTCCCCGTGCGTTTCCCAGTCGTCTCCGGCCAGGGCTTTCGCTCCCCACACGAGGCGGGAAAGCGGATGCGCGGTGGCGAGTTGTTCCTCGAGGGCATCCTGCAACAGCAAGGCGTCGACGACGGGAAGGGGCAGTCCGCACGCCAATGCCAGGTGCGCGGTCAGGGCATGGTCGTCCGCCGGGCATGCCGGCGTGGAGGCTTCCGCGTCAGCAACCGGATGCGGGGCGACACGGAGTTGCCCCAGGCTCAGGAACAGGCCGGCCACATACGCCTCACCCGCGTGGGGGTACTCCTTGGCGAGGGCAAGCTGCAGCGCGCAGTCGGCGGCGCGGACGGCGTGGTTGACCGTGTCGCGCACGCGCGGCTCGGGCGGTTGGCGCAGCCACATCGACTGGAGCAACCAGCACTTGAGGATGTCGCCTCCGAGCAGATCGAGCGTCGCCGCAACATGTTCGTGGAACCGGGCATCCAGGCGTTCGCCGGAAAGGGGGCGGGCGGCGAGGATCGGGTGCAGCAGACCCGGATCCCGCGAAACCAGGACAGCGACCTCCTGCCAGGCCGGCGTCGCGGCGCCAAGCTTGCGCAACAGCGCCTCGCGGTGCTCCCGGAGCACGGCGAGGCGTTGGGGCAGGACCGGATTCGGAGCCGCTTGCGCCATGTTCGAAGTCGAACGTCCACGTCGATATGAGCCGCGATTCTATGGGGGGGCAGATCGCCGGGGTGTGATCGAATCCTCGAAGCCGTTGTCTTTCTGAGGTTTTTCTAAAGGAGTGTGAATAATGCACGCTTTCGTATGGCATGTGGAGCCCGACGGCGGCCGCCTCGGCCCGTCGGCCGCCTCGGCCCGTCGGCCGATCGGAGCGGTGGCCGCTTCGTCGCGTTATGACTGGAAGCTGTCGGCGAAGCCGAGTGCGCCGAGCAGGGCCTTGTTGAGTTTCTCCGGCGTGAGCTGGAGTTCCTCGGCCTGTTTCTGCAAGCCCGCGCAGTCGAAGTTCTCGCTCATGCGGGCGAGTTTCAGGAAGGGTGCGTATTCGCCTTCTTCCGCAAGCAGGGCGTCGGTCACGCTCTCCGGAAGATGCATCTCCTCGAGCACGCTCTGCATCGAGGTGCCGAGCAGGACCGGAAGCAAAGAGAATGCACCGGTGATGAACAGGTTGTCGTGCTCGGACTTGTCGAAATAGCTGGCCCCGATCTCCTCCATGAAGCGACCGCGGGCGATCGAGGTCTGCATCATCGCCGGTGCACCCGGATCCCGGCTTGCGGTCACGAGCAACAGCGAGAGCCACTTGTTGAGATTCTGATAGCCGAGAATGCTCACGGCGTGACGGAACGACTGGATCTCGCACATCAGGCCGAAACCTGCCGAGTTGATGTAGCGAAGCAGCTTGTACGAAATGGCAACGTCCTGCTTGAGCAGGGCCTCGATATCGCGGATCTCGGCATTGTTCCGAACCAGATTGATGAGCCGCACGATCTGGGCGTGGCCTGGAGTCAGCTCCTTTGGCGCAGGATTTCCGTGGAGGAAGAACCAGCCCGACGCGCCGTCGTAGCCGGCCTTGACGGCGGCCTGGAAGGCGTCGATGTTCGGCAGTCCCCACGCCAGCGCGATTCCGGGAGAACCCGCGGGCGTCGTATGCTTGCGGGTGTCCATGAGGACGAAGCGCCAGTCCCCGTCGAGCGGCAACTCCACGCCCGGGGAGAACCAGCTCAGGCAGGTACTGATCCCTGCGTCCCGGAGCATTGGCAGCAGCGCACGTGTCTGCGGATGGCCGAGGGCCTGGGCCGGAATCTCGACCATCGCGTTGTCCGGGGCCTGCCAGTCCATGAGTTCGGGCGTGGGGACCAGCCGGGCCAGCGAGACGAAGACCGTGTGATGGCTCGGCCAGACCTCGTTCAGGCCATTGAGCGTCTCGACGACCGAAGCGATGTTCGGGCCGTGGGCCACGAGTCGGTTGGCCGTGATCGCGCGCTTCTTGTTGACGACCGGTTCCCGGGTCAGAATCGTGGTCTGGCTCATGGGCTTATCGCACGGGATCGGGTGAGTAGGTGAATGCGTCGGAGAAGAATGCCGATTCGGGCAATCCGCACTCGGCCGTGAAGGCTTCGCGGGCAGCTTCGATCATCGCGGGGGCGCCACAGGCGTAAACGTCGTAGGCGGACAGATCGGGCAGGTCCTCCATCACGGCCCGATGGACCAGTCCCGATCGCCCGGTCCATCCGTCCTCGGGGAGGGCGTCCGACAGCACCGGGACGTAACGGAAACCGGGCAGCGATGCTTCCCACGAACGTGCCAGCGCATCCATGTACAGACCCTCGCGATTTCGCGCACCCCAGTACATTAACATCTTCCGCGGTGAGCCGGTGCCGATCGCCTGCTCGACGATGCTCTTGATCGGGGCGAATCCGGTCCCACCGGCGAGCAGGACGACGGGTCGGTCCGAGTCTTCGCGCAGGTAGAAGGCGCCGAGCGGTCCTTCGAAGCGCAGGATCTCCCGTTCCTTCATGGTTTCGAACACGTGCCCCGTGAACCGCCCGCCTTCGATACGGCGGATGTGAAGTTCCAGATGGTCGGCGCCATCGGGGGCATTGGCGATCGAGAAGCTGCGGCGCCGCCCGTCTGCGAGCAGGAAGTCGATGTACTGTCCTGCGCGGAAGCGGAAGGTCTCGCTTGCGGGCAGGCGGACCGTGAGGACCACGACGTCGCTGGCGGCCTTGCGCATCTCGAGCACCCGGCACGGCAGCTTGCGAACCGGAATGTCGCTGGCGCGCCCGACATTGTGGACTTCGAGAACAAGGTCCGAGAGCGGGCGGGCCTGGCACAGCAGCGCCTGGCCGTCGGCGCGTTCCGCATCGGTCAGGGCGGTCTCGGAGATGGTCCCCTGGTCGATCCGGCCCTGCACGACTTTCGCCTTGCAGGCGCCGCAGGCGCCATCGCGGCATCCGTAGGGCAATAGAAGTCCTGCCGCCAGCGCCGCTTCGAGAACGGTCTGGCCGTCATCCGCGGTGAACGTGTCTCCGCTCGGTTCGGTCGAAATCTGGAACTGCATGGGCCGTGAGATAATTCCGCGATGAAAAGAGTTCTGATCGTTGGCTGCGGCGATGTCGCCCGTCGCGCGATTCCCTGGCTGGCAAGGCGTTTTCACGTGCTCGC
The DNA here is from genome assembly GCA_050486545.1 of Rhodocyclaceae bacterium. Lineage (GTDB taxonomy): Bacteria > Pseudomonadota > Gammaproteobacteria > Burkholderiales > Rhodocyclaceae > DAOMNN01. The sequence continues at coordinate 110,942 of JBJHDM010000004.1, forward strand.
GCTCGTGCGCAGCGGCGACGCGCAGGGTCCGTTGCGTGCATTGGGCGTGCGCCCCGTCGTGGCCGACCTCGACGATCGCGCGAGCCTGAAGCGTCTGGCAGGTCTCGCCGACATTGTCCTGCACTTTGCCCCGCCGCCGGCAAAAGGGGATCGCGATCCCCGGATGCAGCGCCTGCTGGCCTGTCTTTCAAGCCGCGAAAGTCTACCACAGCGAATCGTATACATAAGCACGACAGGGGTTTACGGCGACTGTCGCGGGGAGTGGGTGACCGAGACCCGTCCGTGCCGGGCGGTGACTGCGAGAGCACGGCGCAGGGTCGATGCCGAAGCGCGCTTGCGTCGTTTCGGCATGCGCAATCGCGTGCGGGTAAGTGTGTTGCGTGCGCCCGGGATCTATGCAGCCGACCGCCTGCCGCACGAGCGTCTGCTGCGCGGCGACCCGATTCTGGTCGAAGCCGAGGACGTCCACACCAATCACATCCATGCCGACGATCTGGCACGGCTGGCGTGTCTCGCAGCCTTCCGCGGCCGGCCCGGGCGGGTCTATAACGCGGTCGACGCCAGCGACATGAAGATGGGGGATTACTTCGAGTTCGCGGCCGACGCCCTGGGCCTGCCCCGCCCTCCACGGATGAGCCGCGATGCGCTTGGCGAGCGCATCTCCCCGATGGCCCTCTCGTTCATGTCCGAGTCACGACGGGTGTCCAATCGCAGGTTGCGGCAGGAACTCTGCCCGCAGCTGTTGTATCCGACCGTGCGCGAAGGATTCGCCGCCGCCAATTGCCCCAAAGGAGAAACTGCCTGATGTTGACGATCAAGGCCTTGCACATCGTGTTTGTCGTAAGCTGGTTCGCCGGTTTGTTCTATCTTCCACGGATTTTCGTCAATCATGCGATGACCGAGGATCCCGGCGTTCGCGAACGGCTTGCGATGATGGAGTACAAGCTCTACCGGTTCATGACGCCGATCGGCATCATCGCCGTCGGCCTTGGGCTGTGGCTGGCGTACGGATACGGTTTCGGGGGCGGGTGGCTGCATGTAAAGACGACGCTCGTGATCTTCCTGATCGCCTACCACCTTTACTGCGGAAAGCTGATGCGCGATTTCGCGACGGGACGAAATACCCGCAGCCACGTGTGGTTCCGCGTATTCAACGAGGTGCCGGTCTTCGTGCTGATCGCGGTTGTGTTCCTGACCGTGCTCAAACCCTTCTGAGTTTTCCATGACCGAGTATTTTTTTGCGCCGTGTCCGCGCGGCCTCGAGGAAGCGTTGGCGGAGGAACTGACCGCCCTGGGCGGCAAGGACCTCGAGCCGACGCCGGGTGGCGTGGCGTTTCGCTGCGACTGGCCGACGGCCTATTGCGTCAATCTCGAAAGCCGCATCGCGACACGTGTGCTGTGGCGTGTGGCGCAGGGTCGCTATCGCGGCGAGGAGGATCTCTACCGCCTGGCCTATGGCGCGACCTGGGCCAAGTGGTTTACCCCCGACGATACGATCCGGGTCTATGTCACCGCGCGGCGCTCACCGCTGAAGAGCCTCGAGTTCGTGACGCTGCGGATCAAGGATGCCGTCTGCGATCATTTCCGGACGGTGACGTCGCGGCGGCCCAGCGTCGATACCGCGGATCCGCAGATTCGCATCCACGCCTATCTGACCCGGGACAGTGCGGCGTTGTATCTCGATACGTCCGGCGAACCCTTGTACAAGCGGGGATTCAAGCATGCGGCGGTCGAGGCGCCCCTGAAGGAGAATCTGGCTGCGGGCATCCTTCGCCTTTCTGGCTGGAAGCCGGGTGAGGCTTTTGTCGATCCGATGTGCGGCAGCGGAACGTTTCTCATCGAGGCCGCGCAGATTGCGCTCGATGTCGCGCCCGGCCTTGGGCGACGCTTCGGGTTCGAACGTTTTCGGCACTTCGACCGCCCGGTGTGGCTGAAACTGCGTGGGGCGGCCGAAGCCCGCAGGCGCCCTCCCGTTCGTCTTGATATCTGGGGTTCGGATCTCGTTGGCGAGCAGGTGCGTCGTGCGGGGGTCAATCTCGAGGCAGCCGGGCTCGGAGGGTGCATCGAGCTGAAGCGGGCCGATTTCGTCGAACTCGACCCCCCCGCCGATCAGGGTGTGCTCGTGACCAACCCGCCCTACGGGGTTCGCATCGGAGAGGCGGAAGCGCTGGCCGAGGCCTACCCGAGATGGGGGGATGCGCTCAAGCGTAACTGGTCCGGATGGCGGTGTTTCCTGCTCAGTGCGGACGCTGCATTCCCGAAGGCGATCGGCTTGAAGGCAAGTCGGCGCACGCCGCTATTCAACGGCGCGCTCGAATGCCGCTTGTTCGAGTACCGGATGTTTGCCGGCAGCGTGCGCGAACGCAAGCTCTGATCCGGCAGGACCGGCTTCAGACGATGTCGAGGTTCTGCGTGCCGGAGATGAAGTCCCGTTCGCCGTGCTTGCTGTGCAGCTTGATCTGCAGGCGCAGGTCGTTGACGGAGTCGGCGTTGCGCAGCGCGTCTTCGTAGGTGATCAGTTCTTCCTCGTAGAGCTGGAACAGACTCTGGTCGAAGGTCTGCATCCCCAGTTCGGTCGAGCGCTTCATGACCTCCTTGATCCCGGGGACCTCTCCCTTGAAGATGAGGTCCGAGATCAGTGGCGAGTTGAGCAGGATCTCGACGGCGGGAACCCGGCCCTTGCGGTCCTTCAATGGCAGCAGGCGCTGGGAGATCATCGCCCGGATGTTGAGTGACAGGTCCATCAACAATTGCTGTCGACGGTCTTCCGGGAAGAAGTTGATGATGCGGTCGAGTGCCTGGTTGGTGCTGTTCGCGTGCAACGTCGCCAGGCACAAATGGCCGGTTTCGGCGAATGCGATCGCATAGTCCATCGTTTCGCGATCGCGGATCTCGCCCATGAGGATCACGTCGGGTGCCTGGCGCAACGTGTTCTTCAGGGCGACTTCCCAACTGTCGGTATCGATGCCGAGTTCGCGCTGGGTGACGATGCAGTTCTTGTGCTGGTGAACGTATTCGATCGGGTCCTCGACCGTGATGATGTGACCGTAGGAGTGCTCGTTGCGGAAGTCGACCATGGCCGCAAGCGAGGTCGTCTTGCCGGTCCCGGTGCCGCCGACGAAGATGACCAGCCCGCGCTTGGTCATCGCCACGTCCTTGAGGACGGCGGGCAGGCCGAGTTCGTCCAGGGTCGGGATTTTCTGTGCGATCGTGCGCAGCACCAGTCCGACCCGCCCCTGCTGGATGCAGGCGTTCGCACGGAAGCGGCCGATGCCGGCCGGGGAAATCGCGAAGTTGCACTCCTTGGTCGCTTCGAATTCCGCGGCCTGGCGGTCGTTCATGATCGCGCGCGCCAGTTCCGACGTATGTTGCGGCGTGAGAACCTGGTTCGACTGCGGGACGATGCGTCCGTCGACCTTGATCGCAGGCGGGAAGCCGGCGCTGATGAAGAGGTCGGACCCGTTCTTCTGCACCATGAGCTTGAGCAGATCCTGCATGAACTTGAGTGCCTGATCGCGTTCCATTCGTGAATCTCCGGGTCCGGTGATACCGGGTTCTAGGGGTGAGCCGTTCGCCTGTCGCGACGTTGCGGGGGGCGTCTTATCCGGCGAAATTGTCCTTGTTCTGGGCGCGCATGCGGGCCTCGCTGACCGAGACCACGTTGCGCCGGACGAGGTCGGCAAGGCACTGGTCGAGGGTCTGCATGCCCAGGCTCTGGCCGGTCTGGATGGCCGAGTACATCTGTGCCACCTTGTTCTCGCGGATGAGATTGCGGATCGCCGGCGAGCCGATCATGATCTCGTGCGCGGCCACGCGGCCCGAGCCGTCCTTGGTCTTGAGCAGGGTCTGCGCGATGACCGCACGCAGCGACTCGGACAGCATCGCGCGCACCATGTCCTTCTCCTCGGCGGGAAACACGTCGATGATGCGGTCGATCGTCTTGGCGGCCGAAGAGGTGTGAAGGGTGCCGAACACCAGGTGCCCGGTTTCCGCCCCGGTCAGCGCCAGACGGATCGTCTCCAGGTCGCGCATCTCGCCCACGAGGATCACGTCCGGGTCTTCGCGGAGCGCCGAGCGCAGCGCGTTGTTGAACGACAGCGTGTCGCGATGGACTTCGCGCTGGTTGATCAGGCAGCGCTTGGACGTGTGCACGAACTCGATCGGGTCCTCGATCGTCAGGATGTGCGCGTACTGGTTCTCGTTGACGTAGTCGATCATCGCCGCCAGCGTCGTCGACTTGCCCGAGCCGGTCGGGCCGGTCACGAGCACGATGCCGCGTGGCTGGTCGGCGATCTCCTTGAAGATCTTCGGTGCGTTCAGCTCCTCGAGGGTCAGCACCTTGGATGGAATCGTCCGGAACACGGCGGATGCGCCGCGGTTCTGGTTGAACGCGTTGACTCGAAAGCGTGCGAGGTTCGGTATCTCGAACGAGAAGTCGCACTCCAGTACTTCCTCGAACTGCTTGCGCTGGGAGTCGTTCATGATGTCGTACACCATGCCGTGCACGTCCTTGTGCTCCATCGGCGGCAGGTTGATCCGGCGCACGTCCCCGTTGACCCGGATCATCGGCGGCAGTCCGGAGGAGAGGTGGAGGTCGGAGGCCTTGTTCTTGACCGAGAAGGCGAGCAGTTCAGTGATGTCCATGAGGTCCTGGCGAGGGCTGCGGAGGATTGAACGGCGGGAATGAGCTGCGAACGGCGGTGCTATACTGCCTTCGCTCTGGTTCGGCTCCCGGCTATCGTTATATGACATCAATCCCCGCGAACTTGCAAGCCGTATGCGCGCGGGTGGCCGCCGCAGCGCGGGCGGCAGGCCGCGATCCCGGTGACATCCGCGTGCTGGCGGTCAGCAAGACCTGGTCTGCCGAGGTGGTTCGCGCCGCGGCGGCGGCCGGACAGAGAGCGTTCGGGGAGAACTACGTGCAGGAGGGTGTCGACAAGATCGGGCAGCTTCGCGATCTCGCACTCGAATGGCATTTCATCGGTCCGTTGCAGAGCAACAAGTCGCGAGCCGTCGCCATGCATTTCGACTGGGTGCACTCGGTCGATCGTGCGAAGCTGGCCGAGCGTCTATCGGCCCAGCGCGATCCCGCGCGCGGCCCCCTCGACGTGTGCATCCAGGTCAATGTTGGCGGCGAGGCGAGCAAAAGCGGTGTTTCCCCCGACGAGGTTCCGGCACTGGCCCGGGTCGTGTCGTCGTTGCCGCGGTTGCGGCTTCGCGGGCTGATGTGCATCCCCGAGGCGGAGGGTGGCGAGGCACTGCTGCGGGAGCGTTTTCGCAGCCTGCGGAACCAGATGGAGAAGCTGAACGAGGACGGCTACGCGCTCGATACGTTGTCGATGGGAATGACCGACGACCTGGAGCTCGCGATTGCCGAAGGCAGCACGATGGTCCGGGTCGGCACTGCGATCTTCGGTGCGCGAAACCGGCCGGGAGGATGAACGGGTGATGGAACAGGTAAGGGTGTCCTTCGTAGGGGGCGGCAACATGGCGAGCGCGCTGATCGGCGGCATGCTCGACCGGGGGTTTTCGCCTGGGCAGATCCAGGTCGTCGAGCCCTCTGGCCCGAATCGCGAGCGCCTTGTGCGCGAGTTCGGCGTGCGCGCGGTCGAGG
>JBJHDM010000005.1:0-111345 GCA_050486545.1 Rhodocyclaceae bacterium
GGCGTCCGGCGACTCACTCCCACCGAAGAGCGACTTCAGCGGGAGTGAGTGAATAATACAAGGGTGGATTCGCGCCGAAGGCGCAATCCACCGATGTGCGGGACGTAGCGCCGATTGGCGGCTTGCTGCGCGAAGCCGCCCTACGCTGGTCGCATGAGCCGGCGCGGATTCCCGGCGTAGGGTGAATTCGCGCCAAAGGCGCAATCCACCGATGGGCGGGACGTAGCACCGATTGGTGGCTTGCTTCGCGAAGCCACCCTACGCGTTTTGCGCACGCGATTGCCGTGGTGCGCACCTCAGCGACGCGACGCACCTTCTCGCACCCGGGCGAGGGACTGCCGGCGCTCGTCGTCGGCCGTAGCGATGGCCTCCTTCTCGGCATCGGTCAGCGATCGACCGAGGTCATGCTCGAGCGCGGAAATCAGCCGCTCGACCGTCACCGTGATGCGCCGCTCGTCGGGCATGGCCTGACGGACCTGTGCAGGACGCGAACCGACGATCCGTGCGACGCGGGCGACGAAATGATCCTCGATCCGGCGATTCTCCGCCTTCAGGAACGCTGCCTGCGAAGGGCTCAAACCGCCTGGTCCGGCGGGCTGACCGAATGCCGTCCCCGCCCCGATCGCCCACTGGACCAGGACCACGCCCGCAAGGGCCAGGAAGGTTCTGCGCAAGATCGGGCCTCCCGGCTCAGGGCAACAGGATCGTCGAACCGGTCGTTCGCCGCGCCTCGAGATCGCGATGCGCCTGGGCAGCTTCGCGCAGCGGGTAACGCTGGTTGACCTCGATCCGTACCTTGCCCGATTCGACCACGCCGAACAGATCCTCGGCCATCGCGACGAGGTCGGACCGTTGCGCCGAGTAACCGAACAGGGTCGGACGGGTCAGGAACAGCGAGCCCTTCTGGGCCAGGGTCTGGATCTCGAAGGGCGGAACCGGACCGGACGCCGCCCCGAACAGGACCATCATTCCGCGGGGGCGCAGGCAGTCGAGCGAATCCATGAAGGTATCCTTGCCCACCGAGTCATAGACCACCGCCACGCCGGCACCTCCGGTGATCTCGCGCACGCGGTCCACGAAACGCTCCCGCGCATACAGGATCGGATGGTCGCAGCCATGCGCCCGTGCGAGCGCAGCCTTCTCCTCGGACCCGACCGTGCCGATCACGGTCGCGCCGAGCGCCTTCGCCCACTGGCACACGATCAGCCCCACTCCGCCGGCCGCCGCGTGGATCAGGATCGTGTCGCCGGGCTGCACCCGATAGGTCTGGCGCAGCAGGTACTGCGCGGTGAGCCCCTGCAGCATCATCGCCGCGCCCTGTTCGAACGAGATCGACTGCGGCAGGCGCAGCAGGCGATCGGCCGGCATCACGCGCGCCTCGGCGTAGGCCCCGATCGGGCCACCGGCATAGGCCACGCGATCCCCCACCGCGACCTCGCCCACTCCCGGACCCACGGCCTCGACGACACCGGCTCCTTCGAGCCCGATCCCCGACGGGAGTTGTACGGGATACAGTCCGGAGCGATGGTAGGTGTCGATGTAGTTCAGCCCGACCGCCTCGTGGCGTACCCGGACCTCACCCTCGCCCGGCTCGGCGAGTTCGACCTCTTCCCACTGAAGGACCTCCGGGCCGCCCGTGCGGCTGAACCTGATTGCGTGCGTCATCTGACGTCTCCTTGTCTGTTGGGTTTCGGGTTTCAGTCCCCCGATGCGCGCGTGCGCTGATCCTGCGCGTCGACCACCGATACGGCCGTGATATTGACCAGGCGCCGCACCGTCGCCGACGGCGTCAGGATATGCACGGGCAACGCGCTGCCGAGCAGGATCGGGCCAACCGACACACCGTCCCCGTTGGCGATCTTCATCAGGTTGAACGAGATGTTCGCCGCGTCGAGGTTCGGCATGACCAGCAGGTTGGCATCGCCGGTCAGCGTGGAGTCCGGATGCAGGCGCTCGCGAATCTGCGGAGCCAGGGCAGAGTCCCCGTGCATCTCGCCATCGCAGACCAGATCAGGCTCGGACGCCCGGAGCAACTCGCGGGCCTGGCGCATCTTGCGTGCCGAAACCGAACCCGAGCTGCCGAAGTTCGAATGCGACAGCAGCGCCACGCGCGGCTCGATCCCGAACCGACGCAACTCGGCCGCCGCCATGCGGGCGATCTCCGCGACCTCCTCGGCCGCCGGAGTTTCGTTCACGTACGGATCGGAGATTGCCAGCATCCGCTTGGGAAGCAGCAGCAGCGTCATTGCGGCGAACAGCTTCGAATCGGCGCTCAGGCCGATTACGTCGCGAACATGGCGCAAGTGATGTTCATAGATCCCGTAGGTCCCGCACACCAGCGCATCGGCGTCGCCACGGCGCAGCAGCATGCAGCCGATCAGGGTTGTGTCGCGGCGCATGCGGGACTTGGCGATCTCCGGCGTCACGCCATCGCGCGACATCAACCGGAAATACTCGTTCCACAATTCACGGTAACGCGGGTCGGATTCGGAATTGACCACGTCGAAGTCGCGCCCTGGAACGAGGTTCAGGCCGATCCGCTGGATCCGCATCTCGATGACGCTCGGCCGACCGACCAGGATCGGACGTGCCAGCCCCTCGTCGATGACCACGCGCACCGCATGCAACACGCGTTCGTCCTCGCCTTCGGCGAAGATCACGCGCTTGTGCTCCATCGGCACGGCCTTGGCCGCGTTGAAGACCGGCTTCATGATGATGCCGGACTGGTACACGAAATCGGTCAGGCTCGCCGCATAGGCCGTGAAATCCTCGATCGGCCGGGTCGCGACGCCGGACTCCATCGCCGCGCGGGCGACCGCCGGCGCGATCCGGACGATGAGGCGGGGGTCGAAGGGCTTCGGAATGATGTAGTCCGGCCCGAAGCTCAGATCCGCTCCGCCGTAGGCCGAGGCGACGATGTCGCTTTGCTCCGCCTGTGCCAGCTCCGCGATCGCATGGACGCAGGCGAGCTTCATCTCCTCGGTGATCTTGGTCGCCCCGACATCGAGTGCACCGCGGAAGATGAAGGGAAAGCACAGTACGTTGTTGACCTGGTTCGGGTAGTCCGAACGCCCTGTCGCGATCACGCAGTCGGGACGGACCCGCTTCGCATCCTCCGGCAGGATCTCCGGCTCCGGATTCGCCAGTGCGAAGATGAGCGGGCGCTCGGCCATGCGGGCGACCATCTCGGGCTTGAGCACCCCGGCGGTCGAAAGCCCGAGAAACACGTCCGCCCCGTCGATGACGTCTGCGAGCGTGCGCGCCTCGGTCTGTTGCGCATAGCGGGCCTTGTTCGCCTCCATGTTCTCGTCGCGGCCAACCCGGATCACGCCCCGGGAGTCGCACACGAACACGTTCTCGCGCCTGAGGCCGAGTCCGACCATGACGTCCAGGCACGCGATCGCCGCGGCCCCGGCACCGGAGCACACCAGCCGGACCTCGCCGATGTCCTTGCCGACGACCTTCAGCCCGTTGATCAGCCCGGCCGCCGAAATGATCGCCGTACCGTGCTGGTCGTCGTGAAATACCGGGATGTTCATCCGCTCGCGCAGTTTCTGCTCGATGTAGAAGCACTCGGGCGCCTTGATGTCCTCGAGGTTGATGCCGCCGAGTGTCGGCTCGAGCGAAGCGATGATGTCGATGAGCTTGTCCGGGTCCTTTTCCGACAGCTCGATGTCGAAGACGTCGATGTTGGCGAACTTCTTGAACAGGCAGCCCTTGCCTTCCATGACCGGCTTGGCCGCGAGCGGGCCGATGTTGCCCAGCCCGAGCACCGCCGTGCCGTTGGTGACGACCCCGACCAGGTTGCCGCGCGAAGTCAGCTCCTGCGCCTGCTGCGCATCGGCCACGATGGCATCGCACGCCGCGGCCACGCCCGGCGAGTAGGCCAGCGCGAGGTCGCGCTGATTGGTGAGGCCCTTGGTCGGGACGACAGAGATCTTGCCGCGGGTCGGCGAACGATGATAGTCGAGTGCCGCCGCGATGAAATCCTGATCCATGCTTCTCTCCCTCGGAGATTGTTCGAGTTGTGTCCGATGGCGCGCCGCGCAATTCCCACGCACCGGCTGGACGACTGCAGGCACCGGTGCCTTGGGGGCGGGCGCCGTCAAAGTCGCCGGTTCGCCCGCCACGCCTCGCGAAGTCGGGACACCGCACACCACCGGAAGCGGCTGCGCCTGGCTGCGGAAAAAGTGGTCGGAGCGGCCTGCTCCTGCGGTTTCCGCAAGTTTAGCGTTGCCCCCCTCCCCGCGCCAGCATCTCCACCTGCTCGCACCGGCATTCGGCCCGAACATTGTGCGCCGCACCATGCACGTTCGTGTATATTCTTGGCACAATGACGAAAGGCTGACGACCGCCTTCCCAAGAGGACCGAACCCATGCGCAGAGTGATCTTCAATCAGAAAGGTGGCGTCGGAAAGTCGACGATCGCCTGCAATCTTGCGGCAATCAGCGCGCATCAGGGCCAGCGCACGCTGTTGATCGATCTCGACCCCCAGGGCAACTCGACCCACTACCTGCTCGGCCAGCCGGGAACGGACCTCGACTCGACGCTTGCGGACTTCTTCGACCAGACCCTCAACTTCAAGCTCAACCCCAAACCGGTGACCGCGTTCGTGGCTCCGAGCCCGTTCGCGGGACTTCACGTGATGCCCTCGCATCCCGCGCTCGAGGATCTCCAGGGCAAACTCGAATCGCGCTACAAGATCTACAAGCTGCGCGACGCGCTCGACGAACTCGCCGAGGACTTCGACCGGATCTACATCGACACGCCGCCAGCGCTGAACTTCTTCACACGCTCAGCGCTGATCGCTGCAAATGGCTGCCTGATCCCGTTCGATTGCGACGATTTCTCGCGCAAGGCCCTGTACGCCCTGATCGAGAACGTCCGTGAGATCCAAGCCGATCACAACCGGGATCTCGAGATCGAGGGGATCGTCGTCAATCAATTCCAGCCGCGTGCCTCGCTGCCGCGCAAGGTCGTGGCCGAATTGATCGAAGAAGGGTTGCCCGTGCTGGCGCCCTATCTGTCTTCCTCGATCAAGATCAAGGAATCGCACGAACAGTCGCGACCGATGATCCACCTCGATGCGCGGCACAAACTGTCGCGCGAATTCGTCGAACTGCACGACTCGCTGGCCCGCAAGTACGGCGCCTGACGCTCAGCGGCCAGAGCCTTCGCAAGGTTCGAGCCTGGCCACGGACAGCATCAGCCACTTGATCCCGGCCGAGCCGAAATTGACCTGTACGCGCGCGTCCGAACCGCCCCCCTCGGCCGCCACGATCACGCCCTGCCCGAACCGGGCATGACCGACGAGCTGCCCGACCCGCAACCCCCCGGGAAGTCCGGCGGCGGAAGGCCGGGATCGGGGCGCGGGGGAAGCCGTACCGCTGCGGGCGGGAGTGAAATACCCCCCCATGCCGGCCTGCGTTCCCGTACCCCGTGACCGGGGAATCGACAGGTACTTGACGAGTCCCTCGGGAATCTCCTCCAGAAAGCGCGAGCGCAGGTTGTAGCGCGCCTGCCCATGGAGCATCCGGCTTTGGGCGAAGGAGAGATAGAGCCGTTCGCGCGCCCGGGTGACCGCCACATACATCAGGCGCCGTTCCTCCTCGAGCCCCTCGGCCTCCAGGATGCTGTTCTCGTGCGGGAACAGTCCCTCCTCCAGGCCGGACAGGAAGACGACGTCGAACTCCAGCCCCTTGGCCGAATGGACCGTCATCAACTGCACCGCGTCGGAGCCGGCATCCGCCTGATGCTCCCCGGCCTCCAGCGAAGCGTGGGCCAGGAACGCCGCCAGCAATCCATGTGGCGCCGGCGCTTCTTCTTCTTCGGCACTGCCCGCCGCATGCTCGGCGGCGAAGTTCGCCGCTGCGTTGATCAGTTCATCGAGGTTCTCCAGGCGCTCCTGCCCTTCGCGCTCGCTGCGATAGTGCGCGCGCAGACCCGAGGCATCGAGCACGTGATCGACCAGTTCGGGGAGGGGAAGCGCGCGCGTTTCGCGCTTCATGTCCTCGACCAGCCTCAGAAACTGGGCCAGTACGGTCCCCGGCTTGCCGGAAAGGTGCGGGACGCTCGAGTACAGGCTCGCGTTCCAGGTGCGTGCCGCGTCCTGGAGCGCCTCGATCGAGCGGGCCCCGATCCCCCGCGTCGGGAAATTCACGACCCGGCTGAAGGCGGTGTCGTCATCCGGATTGGCGATCAGTCGCAGGTAGGCAAGCGCGTGCTTGATCTCCTGGCGCTCGAAAAAGCGCAGGCCGCCGTAGACCCGGTAGGCGATCCCCGACGAGAACAACTGATGCTCCAGCACGCGCGACTGCGCGTTCGAGCGATACAGCAGCGCGATGTCCGACCGCGCAAGCCCGTCGCGCACCAGCGACTGCACCTCTTCGACGATCCAGCGCGCCTCGTCGGTGTCGGAAAATGCCTCGTACACGCGGATCGGCTCTCCGGCCCCACGCTCGGTCCACAGATTCTTGCCCAGCCGCCCCGCATTGTGGACGATGATCGCATTGGCCGCATCGAGGATGTTTCCGTGCGAACGGTAGTTCTGCTCCAGGCGGATCACGTTGCGCACGCCGAATTCCCGTTCGAAGTCGCGCATGTTGCCGATTTCCGCACCGCGGAAGCGATAGATGCTCTGGTCGTCGTCGCCCACGCAGAACAGGCAGGCACCACCTTCTCGCCCCTCGTCGGCCAGCAGCTTCAACCAGCGGTACTGCAACCGGTTGGTGTCCTGGAACTCGTCGACGAGAATGTGCCGGAAGCGTTGCTGATAGTGCCGACGGATCGGTTCGTTGCGCTCGAGCAACTCATGGGTCCGCAGGAGCAGCTCGGCGAAGTCCACGACCGATTCGCGCTGGCACTGGGCCTCGTATTCCACATAGAGCTCGACCCGGCGACGGGTGTGGTCGTCCCACGCATCGACCGCATGAGGACGCAACCCCGCTTCCTTCTGGGCGTTGATGAAGTGCTGCAGATCCCGGGCCGGGAACCTGTCGCTGTCGACATTGAGCGCCTTCAATAGACGCTTGATCGCCGCGAGTTGGTCTGCCGAATCGAGGATCTGGAACAACTGGGGCAAGCCCGCATCGCGGTGATGCGCGCGCAGCAGGCGGTTGCACAGGCCATGGAAAGTGCCCACCCACATGCTGCGTGCCGCCCGTCCAAAGGTGAGCGGCAGCATCGACGACAGGCGCGCGAGCATTTCCTTGGCAGCCTTGTTCGTAAACGTCACCGCCAGCACCCCCTGGACGTCGACCTGGCCGGTCTGGATCAGCCAGGCGATGCGGGTGGTGAGGACACGGGTCTTTCCCGAACCGGCACCTGCCAGGATCAGCGCATGCTGCGGCGGAAGCGTGACGGCCTGGAGCTGTTCGGGGTTGAGGTTTTCGAGAAGGTCGGACATGGGCGATTCCACATTTTGCCGCCATTTTACCCGCCATGCGGCCCGCAATCCGAACCGGTGGCGCATTCGGGTACCGGTTGTGCAAATGCAACATCCTTCTCATTGAACTTGCGCGATCCCGTTCTGTCCATTAACTTGAACTTATTGCACCGCAACATTCTTGACTTGAGTCATGGATCGGACAGCGGCGCAGCGCTACCGTTCGGGAGGTCGGCCAATGGATGCGCGGCGCGATTCGCCCCGGGATTCCGGCACCGTCCCACAAGGACGTGCCGAAATGCGCACCGGCCCTACAGGGCTTACAGGAGATGGACATGACGAAGACCCCCAAGTTACTCCCCTGGTACGCGCGCAAGGCGGGCGTACCGCTCGAACGCGCCACGGTCTTGTGGAAGCGTGCCGTACGCGAAGCCACGGCGAAGACCGGCTGGGTGGGCAACACCGAATACTGGGGCGAAGCCATGCATGGCTTCCTCGAACTGCTCGAACAGGAACGCAGTTCCTTGTGCGCACCCCGTGTGACGCCGTTCGTACGGACGCAAAACCGCATCTGGCGGCTCCCCCTGACCGCGATGGAGGACATGCTGAGCGCCGTATCGGCGAACTGGCAGCGTCAGGGTGACTCCACGCGCAAAGCCGCCTGAGGAACGCTGAAGGAATCGTCGCGGACGGCGCCCGGCAAGCATTGCGACGACCGGCCCGCAATGTCGACTCCTTCGCTGGTTTCGACACGGACTCCTCCCTCTCCGACCTGGAGATTCGGCATCCTCCCGCCCGGGAGGATGCCGTTTTTTTTGTCCAGGCGGATTTCGACCCGGCCCACGCTCCCGACCCGCTGCGACTTCACAGTATAATTTCCGGTTTAACGCGTTCCACGGCAGCCGCCTATCATGCAGGAAAAATACAATCCCGCCGAACTCGAAGCCTCCGCCCAGAAGCGCTGGGAGGACGCCGATGCGTTCCGGGTCACGGAAGACGCTTCCCGGCCCAAGTACTACTGCCTCAGCATGTTTCCCTACCCGTCGGGCAAGCTGCACATGGGCCATGTGCGCAATTACACGATCGGCGACGTGCTGGCACGCTATCACCGCATGCGTGGCTTCAACGTCCTGCAGCCGATGGGCTGGGATGCATTCGGAATGCCGGCCGAGAACGCGGCGATCCAGAACAACGTCCCCCCGGCGAAGTGGACCTACGCCAACATCGAGTACATGAAGTCGCAGCTGAAGCGGCTGGGCTTCGCGATCGACTGGTCGCGCGAACTCGCGACCTGCCGCGCCGACTACTACCGCTGGGAGCAGTGGCTATTCACCCGACTCTATGAGAAAGGGCTGATCTACAAGAAGCTGGGCACCGTCAACTGGGATCCGGTCGACGAGACGGTGCTCGCCAACGAGCAGGTCATCGACGGGCGCGGCTGGCGCAGCGGCGCACTGGTCGAGAAGCGCGAGATCCCGATGTACTACATGAAGATCACCGCGTACGCCGACGAGCTTCTCGACGCACTCGACGCCATGCCCAACTGGCCCGAGCAGGTCAAGACGATGCAGCGGAACTGGATCGGGCGCTCGGAAGGCGTGGAGATCCACTTCCCGTACGACCTGTCGACGATTGGTGAATCCGGTGTCCTGAAGGTCTTCACGACCCGCGCCGACACCCTGATGGGAGCCACCTATGTGGCGGTGGCCGCCGAACATCCGCTGGCCACGCTCGCCGCCAGGGACGACGCCGACCTTGCCGCGTTCGTCGAAGAGTGCAAGCGCGGCGGTGTCGCCGAGGCCGATCTCGCGACGATGGAAAAGAAGGGCCACCCCACGCGGTTGCGCGTCATCCATCCGCTCACCGGCGAATTCCTGCCCGTCTGGGTCGCGAACTACGTCTTGATGGGTTACGGAGAGGGCGCCGTGATGGCGGTGCCGGCCCATGACGAGCGCGACTTCGCCTTCGCCACCCGGTACAAGCTACCGATCAAGATGGTGGTGCGCTCGACCCGCGACGCCTACGCCGACACGGTCGCACCGTGGCAGGACGCCTACAGCGAGCACGGCAGGCTGGTCCATTCGGGCAAGTACGACGGTCTGCACTTCCAGGATGCGGTCGATGCGATCGCGGCCGATCTGGCCGCCAAGGGGCTGGGCGCCAAGCGCACGCAGTACCGCCTGCGCGACTGGGGCATCTCGCGTCAGCGCTACTGGGGCTGCCCGATCCCGATGATCCACTGCGACGACTGCGGCGACGTACCGGTACCCGACGAGCAACTGCCCGTGGTGCTGCCCGAAGACGTCGAACTGACCGGGCGCGGCTCGCCGCTTGTGCGCATGCCCGAGTTCTACGAATGCACCTGTCCGAAGTGCGGCAAGCCCGCCCGTCGCGAGACCGACACGATGGACACCTTCGTGGAGTCGTCCTGGTACTTCCTGCGCTACGCCTGCACGGACAACGACCGCGAGATGGTCGATGCGCGCGTCAACTACTGGGCCCCGGTGGACCAGTACGTCGGCGGCATCGAACACGCGATCCTGCACTTGCTCTATTCACGTTTCTTCACCCGCGCAATGCGCGATTGCGGCCTGATCGAGGCAAGCGAACCCTTCACCAACCTGTTGACGCAGGGCATGGTCGTCGCCGAGACCTACTACCGCGAACGGCCGGACGGCAAGAAGCAGTGGATCAACCCGTCCGAGGTCGAGGTCGATCGCGACGAGAAAGGCCGTATCGTCGCCGCCCGCCTGCGCAGCGACGGCAGTCCGGTGGTCATCGGCGGCATCGAGAAGATGGCCAAGTCCAAGAACAACGGCGTCGACCCGCAGACGCTCGTGGACAAGTACGGTGCCGACACCGCCCGCCTGTTCATCATCTTCGCCGCGCCGCCCGACCAGCAGCTCGAATGGTCCGATTCCGGCGTCGAGGGCGCCTACCGCTTCCTGCGCCGTGTCTGGAGCTACGGCCATGGCTTCACCAGCGAAACGCGCAGCCACCTGCCGACCGTGCGCAAGCTCGCGAGCGAAGGCCTTTCCGGTTCGTTGGGCGACGTGCGGCGCGAGATCCACGCTTGCCTGAAGCAGGCCAACTACGACTTCGGCAAGCACCAGTTCAACACGGTCGCCTCGGCGGCGATGAAGATCCTGAACGCGCTGGAACGCGCGCCGCGAGAGGATGCGGCCGGCCATGCCGAATGCGCCGAGGAAGGGTTCTCGATCCTGCTGCGCCTGCTGGCACCGATCGCACCGCACCTGACCGAGGCGCTGTGGGAACAGTGCGGCTTCGAAGGCCTGCTGCTTTCGGCACCGTGGCCGGAACCGTCCGAAGAGGCCCTGCATCAGGAAGAGATCGAGCTCATGCTGCAGGTCAATGGCAAGCTGCGCGGCAGCATCAAGGTCGCGGCCGACGCCGCCCACCCGGTCATCGAATCGACTGCCCTGGAATCGGAAGCGGCCCGCAAGTTCATGGAAGGCGCCCCCCCGCGCAAGGTCATCGTCGTGCCGGGTCGTCTCGTCAATATCGTCGTATGAGGAGGGAGCCCATGCCCGGCCCCAATGCCCGCCGCCACTTCCTGCACATCGTTTGCGCCCTGACGGCGACCGCGCTGGCCGGCTGCGGCTTCAAGCTGCGCGGCCCACAGCCGCTGCCGTTCTCGCGGTTGCACGTCGGCGTCGACCCGAACACCCCGTTCGGCGCAGCTATCCGCCGCCAGATCCTGACCAGCGGCACCACCGAAGTCGTCGAAGAGCGCGGCGAGGCCGACGCCCGGCTCGAGATCCTGCGCAATGTGCGCTCGCGCGAGATCCTGTCCCTGTCCAGCGCGGGCAAGGTGCGTGAGTACCAGTTGCTGCAGACCATCACCTTCCGGGTCATCGAACCCGCAGGAAAGGAACTGCTGCCGGCCACGTCGGTCTCGGCCCGGCGCGAATACACCTTCGATGACTCGCAGATCATCGCCAAGCAGCAGGAAGAAGCCCTGCTCTACAACGACATGGAAAACGACCTGCTGCAGCAGATCATGCGGCGGCTCGCAGCCATTCGCACGTGAACCTCCGCCCGGAGCAGCTTGCGTCCCACCTGACGGCCCCCCTGCGCGGCCTGTACGTCCTGCACGGCGACGAACCGCTGCTCGTGTTGGAGGTCGCCGATGCCATTCGTGCGGCCGCCCGCAGCCAGGGTTTCGATGAGCGCGACGTGCTCGTCACCGGCCAGGGCTTCCGCTGGGATGCGCTGACCCATGCGGCGGGCAATCTCTCGCTGTTCGGCGGACGCAAGCTCATCGACCTGCGGATCCCGAGCGGAAAACCAGGGCGCGACGGCGCCGACGCCCTGCAGCGCTACGCCAAGGCGCTCGGGGAAGGGACAGTCACGCTGATCACCCTCCCGGAACTCGACTGGCAGGCACGCAAGGCCGCTTGGTTCCGCGCCCTGACCGACGCGGGCGTGACGGTCGAATGCAACGCACCGGAGCGCGCCCGCCTGCCGGCCTGGCTGGCGAGCCGGCTCGCGGCGCAGAAGCAGACGGCACCCGCCGAGGCGCTGGAGTTCATTGCGGATCATGTCGAAGGCAATCTGCTCGCCGCCCATCAGGAACTGCTCAAGCTCGGCCTGCTGCATCCGGAAGGCGCGCTCAGTCTCGAAGCCGTGCAGGACGCCGTGCTCCATGTCGCACGCTACGATATCGACATGCTCCGCCAGGCCCTCATCGAAGGCGACGCCGGTCGGTGCGCACGCCTGCTGGACGGACTGCGCGGCGAAGGCATCGCACCCCCGCTGGTGCTCTGGGCTCTGGCAACCGAGATCCGCACCCTTGCATCGCTGCGCGCGGGGGTCGACGCCGGCCAGCCGCTCGCCGCGCTGTTCAAGACCGAGCGGGTCTTCGAGGATCGGCGGAGGCAATCGATCCAGCGCATCCTTCCGCGGCTCTCCACCCCGGCGCTGCGTGCCGCACTCCTGCATGCGGCGCGGATCGACCGCATCGCAAAAGGCATTGCCGACGGCGATCTGTGGGACGAGTTTCAGGGCCTCGCATTGCGGATTTGCAGAGCACGCGGCAAGTAAAGCCGGAATGCGGGATAATGTTTTTTTGCCCGTAAACCGAAACAAGATGGACATCCAAGCTTACATGCACGGTCTCGGCCGGCAGGCACGCGCGGCCTCGCGCGTACTGGCCGCAGCATCGACCAAGACCAAGAACCTTGCCCTGCTCGCGATGGCACGCGCCATCCGCGAGCGCCGCGACGAACTGATCGCCGCCAACCGGCTGGACCTTGAAGCGGCGCGCGAAGCCGGCCTCGAACCGGCTCTCGTCGACCGGCTCACCCTGAGCGACCAGGGCATCGAAACCATGGCGGCCGGCCTCGAGCAGATCGCCGGACTGCCTGACCCGATCGGCGAGATCACCGACGCGAAACGCCGCCCATCAGGCATCCAGGTCGGTCGCATGCGGGTTCCGCTGGGCGTCATCGGCATCATCTACGAAGCGCGACCCAACGTCACGGCAGACGCCGCGGCCCTGTGCCTGAAATCCGGCAATGCGGCCATCCTGCGCGGCGGCAAGGAAGCCCTGCACTGCAATCAGGCCATCGCCGCCTGCGTGCGTGAAGGCCTCGTCGCAGCCGGACTCCCCGAGGCGGCCGTCCAGGTCGTCGACACGGCCGACCGGGCCGCGGTGGGTCACCTGATCACGATGCCAGAGTTCGTCGACGTGATCGTGCCCCGCGGCGGCAAGGGACTGATCGAGCGCATCTCGAGCGAAGCGAAGGTTCCGGTCATCAAGCACCTCGACGGCAACTGCCACGTCTATATCGACGGCGACGCCGATCCGGAGAAGGTCCTCCCCATCGTCGAAAACGCCAAGACCCAGCGCTACGGCACCTGCAACACGGCCGAATCGCTGCTGGTCGCGGCAAGCGTCGCGGCACGCTACCTGCCGGAGATTGGTCGCATGTTCGCCCGCCACGAGGTCGAAATGCGCGCCTGCCCCGCGTCGCTGGCGATCCTGGAAACGGCGGGCCTGCCCGCACAGGCACTGCGGGCCGCCACCGAGCAGGACTGGTACGAGGAATACCTGGCCCCGATCCTCGCCATCCGGGTCGTCTCGGGACTGGACGAGGCGATCGCGCACATCAACCAATACAGTTCGGCCCATACCGAAGCGATCGTGACCGAGAACTACAGCCACGCCATGCGCTTCCTGCGCGAGGTCGACTCCGCATCGGTCATGGTCAACGCCTCGACCCGATTTGCCGACGGATTCGAGTACGGGCTCGGCGCCGAGATCGGCATCTCGACCGACAAGATCCACGCCCGCGGCCCGGTCGGACTCGAAGGGCTGACCAGCCAGAAGTGGATCGTGTTCGGGAACGGCGAGATCCGCAAGTAGTCCGGCTGCCGGCAGCGGAACGCCCCCGGAGGACCTGCCATGACCAAGGCCCCTTCACCCTCCGCCAACCCGTCCCTGGCGGCCACCCTGGGCACCCCGTTCGGCCCCTTCGGCATCCGGGTCGCGGCGGGTCGGATCGAGGAACTCGTCTTCCTGCCCCCGGACAGCCCGCTGCACGAACCCGACTGCGCGCTTTCCGCGCGCGCAGCGAACCAGATCCGCGCATGGCTGGGCGACCCCGATCGGCCGTTCGATCTTCCGCTCGCGCCGCGTGGCACCCCCTTCCAGCGCCGGGTCTGGAACCTGATCGGCGCGATCCCTCGCGGCAGGGTCCGGACCTATGGCGCCCTGGCAGCCGACCTTCCCAGTGCCGCGCAAGCCGTCGGACAGGCTTGCGGAGCCAATCCGTTTCCGCTGGTCGTACCGTGTCATCGCGTGGTTTCGAAGAGCGGTCCGGGCGGTTTTGCCGGCGCTCGCGACGGCTATCTGCTCGAGGCCAAGCGCTGGCTGCTGACGTTCGAATCGGAACGATGAGCGCAGCCGCCGGCAAGCTGTCGCCCGAAACCGTCGCGCAACTCGACGCGTTCGCCGATACCCTCTGGCTCGAGTTCGGGCTCGCGCGCAACACGATCGCCAGCTATCGCAGCGATCTGGAACTGTTCGCACGGTGGCTGGCTCCACGACAGCGTGCGCTGCCCGACGCGACGGCAAGCGATCTGGCCGAATACCTGGCCGACTTCAGCCGACGGGCCAAACCGGCCAGCCAGCGCCGTTTGCTCGCTACGTGGCGCCGCTATTACCGGCATCTGATCGAGCGGGGCCAACTCGCGAACGATCCCACCGCCCTGCTCGATCCGCCCCTGCCGAGCCAGCGCTTTCCGAAGTCCCTCACCGAGGCCCAGGTCGAAGCGCTGCTCGAGACCCCCGATACCGACACTCCACTGGGCCTGCGCGACCGGTGCATGCTCGAAGTGCTGTACGCCACCGGCCTGCGCGTATCCGAACTGGTCGATCTCAAGGTATTCTCGGTAAGCCTGAACGAAGGACTGGTCCGCGTGATCGGCAAGGGCGACAAGGAACGCCTCGTCCCGCTCGGGGAGACCGCGCTCGACTGGCTGCAGCATTACCATCGCACCGCCCGCCCCACCATACTCGGCGGACGGAGCAGCGACCATGTATTCGTCACGCGTTTCGGCAAGGGCATGACCCGCCAGCGCTTCTGGAATATCATCAAAAATTATGCGGCGCGCGCCGGGATTGCCGCGAGCCGGCTTTCTCCCCATACCCTGCGCCATGCGTTCGCGACCCACCTGATCAATCACGGCGCCGACCTGCGGGTCGTGCAGATGCTCCTCGGCCATGCCGACATTTCCACTACGCAGGTCTATACGCATGTGGCCCGCGAACGACTGAAGGCCCTGCACCAACGCTATCACCCGCGCGCCTGAATCCGGCACCCAACGCACTCAAACTGCCCGATCCGCCATGAGCAAACCGCAAAAGAATGCCCCGGAAACGCCTGCGACGCGTTTTCTGAAAAAAAACGGAATTGCGTATTCCGTTCATTTGTACGAATACGAAGCGCATGGTGGAACATCCGTTTCCGCACGCGAGCTGAATCTACCCGAGCACGCAATCGTCAAGACCCTGGTCATGGAAGACGACCGGGGGGCACCGCTCATCGTCCTGATGCATGGCGACCTCAAGGTTTCGACCAAGGAACTCGCCCGCCAGGCCGGACGCAAGCACATCGAGACGTGCAAGCCGGAAGTGGCTAACCGCCATTCCGGATATCTCGTCGGCGGAACCTCGCCATTCGGTACACGCAAACTCATGCCGATCTACATGGAAAAATCGATTCTTGATCTTCCCCTCGTCTACCTCAACGGAGGTCGGCGCGGATTCCTGGTAGGGGTTCATCCGCACGATATCGTCCGCACATTGAAGCCCGAATTGGTGAATGTGGGGCAATGAATTCGGGGTGATCCAATTCGCCATCGGTTCATTTCGCCTGGAATTGGTGGCAGAATAAAAACGAATCGAATCATGCATTCGATTTTCCCGACCGATGAGCCCGGATCAACTCCCGAAAACTGGAGATCAAATGGACCTGAATGCACTTTCCCTTTCCGAATTGCGTCGACTGCAAGGTCGAATCGAAGCGGAAATCCGACGCAGGAACGATACCGCCCGCCGCAATTTCATGAAGAAGATGAAGAAGCTGGCTGCGGAAGAAGGCGTGTCGCTGACCGAGGTCATCGGCGAAATCTCCCAGGAGAAAAAGACCACGGCATCCCCTGCGCGTAAGCGCAAGGGAAAAGGCGGCGCCGCGAAAAAAACCGGAGTATTCAAGTATTTTCACCCGGAGCAGCCCGGCGTGGGCTGGAGCGGTCGTGGCCGGCGCCCCCAGTGGGTGCTGGACTGGCTCGAACAGGGCAAACCACTCGACGCGCTGGAAAAACCCACCGCGAAATGAAAGCCCGGTCCGGACTCCTCCCTGCGGATTCCGGACGCCCCGACCAAGCCGGCAATCACCGCATCTGCGGGTGCTCGCCGGCATTTTCTTTTCCGGAACGGCTCACGAGTCCGGCAAGGAACTTTCGTTACGCCCTCGCTGAATGAAGACGCCGACGCGTCTGGCATCCTTCCGGACGCCGATCTTCGCGATGCGGATCTTCACCCACGGCGCACCGAACTCGTTGAACAGGAGCGCGACCACGAACTCCCCCAGGGTTTCGATCAGATTGAAATGGCGTTCCGCCAATTCCTTTTCGATCCGGTCGATCACCTTTGCGTAATCGATGGTGTCCGAAATATCGTCGCGCTCGGCCGCGGCATCGGGAACGCCGAAGGTCAGGTTGAGTTCGACCGTCTGGGGCGCCGCCTGCTCCCGCGGGTAAATTCCGACCCACGCCTTGACTCGCAATTCTTCGATGAAGATGAAATCCATGGTGGTTCCCGATTAGAATCGTCGTCATTTTACCGGGTTGCCTTCCTTCCTCGACCCCCGCCCGTTGCCGGACCCACGTGATGACTCTACTGCTGCTCGTACTTGCTGCCTATCTGGTGGGTTCGATTCCCTTCGCCATTCTTTCCAGCCGCCTGTTCGGCCTCGCAGACCCCCGCAGCTTCGGCTCCGGCAACCCTGGCGCAACCAATGTCCTGCGAACGGGCAACAAGGGGGCCGCCATCCTTACGCTCGTCGGGGACGGCGCGAAGGGCTGGTTTGCGGTCTGGGCGGCCACGGCTCTCGGATTCGGACTCGGCGAAGCCGCGCTGACCGGTCTGGCCGCATTCTTCGGCCACGTGTTCAGCCTGTTCCTGCGCTTTCGCGGCGGCAAGGGCGTGGCCACGGCCTTCGGCGTACTGGTCGGAATCAGCGGCTGGATCGGACTCATCGCGCTAGCCACCTGGCTGACCGTGGCGTTCGCCACACGGTACTCGTCGCTCGCTGCCCTTTCGGCGGCGGCGGTCGCCCCGATCGCCGGATTGTTCGTTTCGGACGAGCCACTGGTCTTTGCGGTGCTGCTCACGATGACGGCAACCCTCGTGTGGCGTCACGCGGATAACATCCGCAAGCTCAAGAACGGCACCGAAGGCAGGATCGGCACGCGCAAATCCTGAGCCACTTCACATCCCCTCCCGACTCGATTCCGCCGGGCGGAGTGCCGCAGACTCAGCCGCCCTGCCTCGCAGACGGCTGCAACAGCTCCGCGAGCGGCCAGCGCGGCCGCACCCGCACCGCATGCACGCTGCTTCCGGGTTCGCCGGCTGCGGCACGCAGGGCTCCGGCAAACGCGATCATGGCCCCGTTGTCCGTGCACAAGGCCGGTTCGGGATAGAACACTTCCCACCCCCTTTTTCGCGCGGCGTGATCGAGGCGGTCACGCAAGCGGACATTGGCGCCGACGCCCCCGGCGACCACCAGTTGCGTCAACCCGGTCTGCTCCAGGGCTCTCAGGGACTTCGCACACAGCACGTCGACCACCGCTTCCTGAAAATCCGCAGCCAGATCGGCCGCATCGGCCGGTGACCAGTCGGAGGACGAGACGACATGGAGCACGGCCGTTTTCAGCCCGCTGAAGCTGAAATCGAGATCCGCAGAGCGCAGCATCGGGCGCGGCAACGCGAATCGTCCAGCCGAACCCGACTCGGCCATGCGAGCCAGTTCCGGACCGCCCGGGTAAGGCAGGCCCATGAGCTTGGCGGTCTTGTCGAAGGCCTCGCCGGCGGCGTCGTCGAGCGTTTCCCCGAGCAAGCGGTAGTCGCCGATCCCGCCGACTTCCATCAACTGGGTATGCCCTCCCGACGCCAGCAGGGCGACGAACGGAAACGACGGCGGCGTCGCCGACAGCAAGGGGGAGAGCAGGTGCCCCTCGAGATGATGGATCGCAAGGACCGGCTTGCCGAGCGCAAGCCCGAAAGATTCGGCGAAACTCGCGCCGACGAGCAGCGCACCCGCCAGGCCCGGACCCGCCGTGTAGGCAATCGCGTCGATCGACTCCGGGGCGCACGTGGCGGCCTCGAGCGTCTGCCGCACCAGGATTGGCAGGCGCCGGATATGATCGCGCGAGGCCAGCTCCGGCACCACCCCGCCATAGGCGGCATGCAGATCGATCTGCGAGTGAAGTCGGTGAGCGAGCAAACCTTCCGCGGTATCGTAGATCGCGACACCGGTCTCGTCGCACGAGGTTTCGATTCCCAATACTTTCATTGCCCAGGGTTGCCCGAATCTGCCGTTGTTGGATGAAGGCACGCAAGTGTACCGCGCCTGCCGTCCCGCAGGACGACTTCATCCCGCTCCCCGGCCCCACGGGGCGACATGAAGCTTGCGCCGCGCTCCGGGCTGTCGTTATAATCCGCGTTTCTCTGTTTCACAGACACACAAGGATTCCGTAATGCCCGGCATTCGCGTAAAGGAAAACGAGCCGTTTGAAGTCGCCATTCGCCGCTTCAAGCGCACCATCGAAAAGACCGGCTTGCTGACCGAACTGCGTTCGCGCGAGTTCTACGAGAAGCCGACCGCCGAGCGCAAGCGAAAGCTGGCCGCCGCGGTCAAGCGCAACCACAAGCGCCTGCGCAGCCAGATGCTGCCGCCCAAGCTGTACTGAGCGGCGTACTACCGCGAGACACCTCCACGCCGGGCGCGAACCATCGGGTTTGCGCCCGGCGTGGCTTTTGTGCTTTGGGATTGGGGAGTGGAGATGTCACTGAAGGACCGGATCCAGGAAGACATGAAGGCCGCCCTGCGGGCGAAGGACAGCGCCCGGCTGTCTGCCGTGCGTCTGCTGATCGCCGCGATCCGGCAACGCGAGATCGATGAACGCGTCGAACTGGACGATGCCGGCGTCGAGGCGACGGTCGAGAAGCTCGTCAAGCAGCGGCGCGACGCCGCCGCCCAGTACGACAAGGCCCAGCGAAGCGACCTCGCCGCCGGGGAGCGCTTCGAGATCGAAGTGCTGTCCGCCTATCTTCCCGAGCCGCTGAGCCCTGCCGAAGTCGACGCGGCGATTGCCGCCGCCCTGGAGGAGACCGCAGCCGCCAACCTGGGCGATACGGGCAAGGTGATGGCGCTGCTCAAGTCCCGCCTGGCCGGACGTGCCGACATGGCCGAGGTGTCCCGGAAGGTTCGCGCGCGCCTCGGAACCTGAGCCGGGGCGAGGCGAGAGGCCGCGCAGGCAATGATTCCGCAGTCCTTCATCCAGGATCTCCTGGCGCGCGTCGACATCGTCGACGTCATCGAACACCACCTGACGCTCAAGAAGGGCGGCGTCAATTACTTCGCCTGCTGCCCCTTTCACGGCGAGAAAACCCCTTCCTTCTCGGTCAGTCCGACAAAGCAGTTCTACCACTGCTTCGGTTGCGGCGTGCATGGCAACGCAATCGGCTTCCTGATGGAATACAGCGGGCTCAGCTTCGTCGACGCGGTCAAGGAGCTGGCACAGCAGGTGGGCATGACCGTACCCGAAGAATCCGGCCCCCACCACCGCGCGACCCCGGCTTCGGCGACCGAAGGCCTCATCGACGCCATGGCGACCGCATCGAAGTTCTATCGCGATCAACTGCGCAAGTCCCCGGTCGCGATCGACTATCTCAAGCGGCGCGGGCTGACCGGCGAGGTCGCCGCACGCTTCGGCATCGGTTACGCACCCGACGACTGGCAGGGCCTCAGACAGGCTTTTCCGGCGTACGAGTCCAAGGCGCTGATCGAGGCGGGCCTGGTGATCGAAAACGATCAGGGGCGCCGCTACGATCGTTTTCGCGACCGGATCATGTTCCCCATCCAGGATCGCCGGGGTCGGGTGATCGCCTTCGGAGGCAGGGTGCTCGCCACTGGCGAACCCAAGTACCTCAACTCGCCGGAAACCCCGCTGTTCGAGAAGGGTCGCGAACTCTACGGACTCGTCCAGGCGCGCACGCCGATCCGCGAGGAAGGCTTCGTGCTCGTCGTCGAAGGCTACATGGACGTCGTGGCGCTGTCCCAGTTCGGCGTCGGCAACGCCGTCGCAACGCTCGGCACGGCGACCACCCCGCATCATGTCACGACCCTCCTGCGCCTTTCGGACCGGATCGTGTTCTGCTTCGACGGCGACGCAGCCGGACGAAAGGCGGCCTGGCGGGCCCTCGAGTCCTCGCTCGAGACCTTGCGCGACGATGCCACGATCGCCTTTCTCTTCCTCCCCGAACAGCACGACCCGGACTCCTTCGTGCGTGCGGAAGGCGCCGATGCGTTGCGCCGGGCCGCCGACGCGGCCACCCCGCTCGCGGCCTTCCTGGTCGACGAACTGCGCGGCCACTGCGCCCTCGACACCGCCGAAGGTCGTGCCCGCCTCGCGCACGAGGCCCGACCGCTGGTAACCCGGATCGGGGCGCCACTGCTCAGGCTGCAACTCATCAAGTCGATCGCCGAACTGAGCGGACTCACCCAGGCCGAGCTCGAGAGCGCCTTCGGCCTGCGCCGCGCCGAACCCAGGCGATCACCGCCGGGACGCGATGCGATCCCGACCCGGTCCCGTGCGCCGCAGCGACCGCGTCAGAAACCGCTCACCGCAGTCGGCACCCTGCTTCGCCTGGTCCTCCATCACCCTGCCTGGATCGCGCGCATCCCGATCGACCTGATCCCCGACCACAGTCCGGAGGGCGCGGCACTCGTCGCCATCATCGACGCGACGAGCATCGGCGACATCGACCCCAACTGCGGCCTGGGCGCACTGGTAGAGCGTTTCCGGGACACGCCACACGCCGACGCGCTGTCCGGTATCGCTGGCGAACTCGTCGGGGCGGACTACGATGAATCAGTGGTTGAAACGCTTTTCGAGGACACGTTGCGCAAGCTGCAGGTCGATTCCATCGAGCAGGAGATCATGACCTTGACCCGAAAGGAACGGGAAGCCGGCCTCGCCGCAGCCGAACGCCACCGACTGGCCGAACTCCTGATCGAGAAACGGAACCTCGGGACCTGCGGCCAGACTAAGAATTTGTAGTATAATTAACGGTTTTCCAATTAATCCCTATCTCGATTCAAGGAGTGCCATGGCCCGCGAAAATGCCAAGGGTTCGCGCAAGGACAGTCCGAAAGGGCGCACCCCCAGAGCCAGGAAGAAGGTCGAAGCAGTCGCCGCGAGCAGTCCCGCTGCCGCGCCGCTCGATCCGGAACTTCGCCGGACGCAGCTCAAGACACTCATCACGCTTGGCAAGGAACGCGGCTACCTGACCTACGCCGAGATCAGCGACCACCTGCCCGACGATGTCGCCGACGCGGAACAGATCGAAGGCATCATCGCGACCTTCAACAACATGGGTATCCAGGTCTTCGACGAGGCCCCTGCGGCCGAAGACCTGCTGATGTCGGACAACGTCCCCGCCTCCGTCGACGAGGACGTCGCCGAGGAAGAAGCCGAGCAAGCACTGTCTTCGGTCGACTCGGAGTTCGGCCGCACCACCGATCCGGTTCGCATGTACATGCGCGAGATGGGCACCGTCGAACTGCTCACGCGCGAAGGCGAGATCGAGATCGCCAAGCGGATCGAGGAAGGCCTCAAGCACATGGTGCAGGCGATTTCGGCCTGCCCGACCACGATCGCCGAGATGCTCGACACGGCCGACAGGGTCGCGCGCGACGAGATGCGTATCGACGAGGTCATCGACGGCCTGATCGACCCGAACGAGGCCGAATCCGAATCCGAAGCCGCCGGCAGCGACAGCTCCGACGAGGAGTCGGTCTCGGCCATGGACGATTCCGATGGCGACGACTCGGACAATGAGGACGAGGACGACGACGAGGAAACGACCGCCGACAAGGAAGCCGCCGCCAATGCGGCCAGCCTGCTCAAGCTCAAGACCGACGCACTCGAGCGTTTCGCGGTCATCCGCGACCTCTACGGCAAGAAGATCTCGGCCCTCGAGAAGAAGGGCTCGCGCGACAAGACGTACCGCGATCTGCAGCAGCGCATCTCGAACGAACTGCTCAACATCCGCTTCACCGCGAAGACGATCGAACGGCTGTGCGATTCCGTCCGCCACATGGTCGAGCAGGTTCGCGGCCACGAGCGCCAGATCCTGCGCCTGTGCGTGGAGCGGGCCGGCATGCCGCGGCAGCATTTCATCAAGGTGTTCCCGGGCAAGGAGATCGACCTCGACTGGCTCAAGGACGAGATCGCCGCGGGCAAGAACTACGCCGAAGGCCTGATGCGCGTTCATCCGGCCGTGCTCGAAGAGCAGCAGAAGCTCATCGACCTGCAGGACAGCATCGGCATCCCGCTGAAGGAACTCAAGGACATCAACCGCCAGATGTCCACCGGCGAGGCGAAGATGCGTCGCGCCAAGCGCGAGATGACCGAGGCCAACCTGCGTCTGGTGATCTCGATCGCCAAGAAATACACCAACCGCGGCCTGCAGTTCCTCGACCTGATCCAGGAGGGCAACATCGGCCTGATGAAGGCCGTGGACAAGTTCGAATACCGTCGCGGCTACAAGTTCTCGACCTACGCGACGTGGTGGATCCGCCAGGCCATCACGCGCTCGATCGCCGACCAGGCACGCACCATCCGCATTCCGGTGCACATGATCGAGACGATCAACAAGATGAACCGCATCAGCCGCCAGATCCTGCAGGAGACCGGCCAGGAACCCGATCCTGCCACCCTCGCCGAGAAGATGGAGATGCCCGAGGAGAAGATCCGCAAGATCATGAAGATCTCCAAGGAACCGATCTCCATGGAGACGCCGATCGGCGACGACGACGACTCGCACCTGGGTGACTTCATCGAGGACCAGGCCACCCTCGCGCCGGCCGACGCGGCGATGTTCTCCAGCCTGCGCGACGCCACGGGCGAGGTACTGGACTCGCTGACCCTGCGCGAAGCCAAGGTGCTGCGCATGCGCTTCGGCATCGAGATGAATACCGACCACACCCTCGAGGAAGTCGGCAAGCAGTTCGACGTCACCCGCGAGCGTATCCGCCAGATCGAAGCCAAAGCCCTGCGCAAGCTGCGCCACCCGAGCCGTTCCGAACGGCTGCGCAGCTTCCTCGACAGCGACAGCTGATCCCTCCGGTCGATACCCCCGCCCCGCTCAGGGGCGGGTTCGTTTCGGGCCCATAGCTCAACGGTTAGAGCAGAGGACTCATAATCCTTTGGTTGCAGGTTCGAATCCTGCTGGGCCCACCAAGAAGCCCCCTGGCAGGATGCCCGTCCCGCTCCGCTTCCCCACAACCGCCCCTGCCCAGAATGGGCATGCCCGCGACCCGCAGTTGCGGCCGCGCGCAACTTCCTCACACTCGTTCCCGCATGACCGGCCGCATGATTCGATCGGTATACCCGATACAATGACGCCAGGCTCCGGATGCGACCCTCCCGCATGAAAGTTGTCATCATCGACGATACGCCCGTCAATCTCCTGTTGATGGAGAAGCTTGTCACTCGCCAGCCCGAATGCACCCCATTGCCGTTCGGCGACCCGGCGGAAGGGCTGGGCTGGTGTCTGGACAACGAGCCGGATCTGATCATCGTCGACTACATGATGCCGGGCATCGACGGCCTCACGTTCATCGAGCGCGTTCGCGCCCTGCACGACCGCGACGACGTTCCCATCCTCATGGTCACGGCCAACCACGAACGGCAGACCCGCTACGACGCCCTGCTTCGCGGCGCCAACGACTTCCTGACCAAACCGATCGACAAGCACGAGTTCGAGCCGCGCGTTCGCAACATGCTGAAGCTGCGCCAGGCGCACCTGGACACGCGCCACCGTGCCGAGGAACTGGCCGAGGAGGTTCGTCGCGCCACAGCCGAGATCTTCCTTCGCGAGCGCGAAACGATTACCCGGCTTGCCCGGGCAGCCGAGTTCCGGGACCCCGAAACCGGTGCCCATATCCAGCGCATGGCCCGCTATTCGGCCTTGATCGCGGAGCAGATCGGCATGCCCCGCGAACAGGTCAGCCGCATTCTGCAGGCCGCTCCCATGCACGACGTGGGCAAGCTCGGCATCCCCGACCACATCCTGCTCAAGCCCGGGCGCCTGAACCCCGAAGAACGCGAGATCATGAAGCGCCACGCCGAGATCGGACACGACATCCTCAAGGGCTCGGCCTCGTCGGTGGTGCAACTCGGCGCATCGATTGCGCTATCGCATCATGAGAAGTACGATGGTTCCGGCTATCCGAACGGACTGGCCGGGGAGGCGATTCCGATCGAAGGCAGGATCGTGGCGGTGGCCGACGTGTTCGATGCCATCACCTCCGAACGTACGTACAAGAAGAGCTGGCCGATCGACGATGCCGTCGCCTTTCTCCGGGAAGGACGTGGAACGCACTTCGACCCGGCATGCGTCGACACGTTTTTCGGTTCGCTCGACGAGGTGCTGCGAATCCGAGAGCAATTCAAGGACGATTGATTGACCCGCCGGCGATCGTTGGTCTCCCTCAGGCTGCGCCTCTCGGCCCTGTTCGGCCTGCTGTTCGTCTTGACTGCGAGCGCGCTGCTGCTCGCCCTCGCCCAACGCCAGGGCGCTCAGGACGAGGCGCGGATGCTCCACCAGGCAGGGGAGATCGCCGCCCACATCGCGACGCTGACACGCCGGGAGGTTGCGGCGAACGACCGCATCGCCATCGCCGCCCGGCTCGAATCGTTCAACGAATTCGAGGACATCGCGCTGATCGTGATCACCGACCGGCAGGGCCAACCCCTGGCCGCGGTGCGCCGGAATGCGGCCGGAAACCTCAGCGCGACCTCCAGACGGGAAATCCCCCTGGATCGTCCCGCCGACACCTCGCCCATGCGCATCGGCGCGCCAGCGGACGGACGCGCGACGATCCGTGCGGCGATCGGGCAGATCGCACCGATCGGCTGGGTTCAGATGGAGATCGACACGCGACGGATCGATGCGCAACGCAAGGCCCTGCTGACGAGGTTCGCCTTGCTCGCGTTCGCATCCGCGGCCCTGGCGACGCTCGTATTCGCGTTCTTCATCGGCCGCTTCAACGACCCCGTCCTGCACCCACCACGCGAAGACCGCGACGCGCCCGCGTGAGAAATGCAGGCCAGGGCCTGCCCTCAGGAGCGTTCGATCAACTCGATCCGATAGCCGTCGGGATCCTCGGCGAACGCGATCACCGTCGTGCCGTGCTTCATCGGACCAGCCTCCCGCACGACCCGGCCACCCCGGGCACGGATCGCCTCGCAGGCCGCGGCCGCATCGGGCACCGCAATCGCGAGATGGCCGAACGCGTTGCCCAGGTCGTATTGCGCGGTATCCCAATTGTGCGTCAGTTCGATCACCGCCCCGTCGAGCTCGTCCTGGTACCCGACGAAGGCCAGCGTGAATCGTCCCTCCGGATAGTCGCTCCGGCGCAGCAGGCGCATCCCGAGGACCTCTGTATAGAAGGCCAGCGACCGATCGAGGTCACCGACGCGCAGCATCGTGTGCAACAGGCGCATTCAAGTCTCCTTCATGGGCCGGACTTCCGGGTCCGGCCCGATTCCCGGCAAGGTGTTGGCCGCTTCGCGAAGGCGAACACGCGCACGCTTCCAGTCCGGATACAGTTCCCCGACGACGGCCCAGAATCGCGGGGAATGATTCATCTCGAGAAGGTGTGCCACCTCGTGTGCAACCACATAGTCGGACAGCTCCGGGGGCAGATGGATCAACCGCCAGTGAAGCCGGATGCCGCTTCGTGCGCTGCAGCTTCCCCAGCGCGTCCGAGCCGACGAGAGCCGCAAAGGCGGCGGCGCGATCCCCAGCCGGCGACAGAACGTCTCCACCCGGCCCTCGAACCATGGCAGGGCGCGTTGCCGCAAGGCCCGCACGATTGCAGCCCTCCGGTCACCTTTGGCCGGAACGTGCAACTCCTCGACCCCGTCGGCGGCCATGATCCAGCGCGGCCGGCCGACCGGACCCACACGCAAACGACTGCTTCGCCCCATCACGGGGAAGATCGACCCGTCACAGGGATCGAAAGCGGACACCGCCGCCCGGCGGGCATGCACATCCAGTTTTTCGAGAATCCAGTTTCCGTGTGCGAGAACGAACCGCTCGATCTCCTCCAGGGCAGCCCGGCCCGGAACGGCCACGCGCACCCCGCGCGGATCGACATGAAGTGCGAAACTCCTGCGCGCAGAGCGCCTGAGCCGATAGGAGATCTCCCGGCCTTCCAGGTCGATCGAGCGATGTTCCTCACTCATCGGAGCGTCGCTCGCCGGCGTGCGGCGCCGGAATCCGATCAACGCTTGTCCTGCCATTCGTAACCGCGCGCACGGACTTCCGAGCGGATCTCCGCCATGGCCGCCACCACCACCCGCTTCGGGCCTTTCATGCCGAGTTCCACGGATCGCCGCAGGCCTTCTCCGGCGACCGTGGGCAAGCTGAACAGCGTCCCGTCCGGATAATCCGCGGTAACGCGCTCCATGAGGTCGATCAACCGCCCTTCGTAGGCTTCGAGGACCGTGATGGCCTCCTCGACGTAGTCCTCGGCGTGGTGAAGATGCCGGTAGCGGGTATCGAGCACCCATTCGATCATCGGCCAGGCCATGACCGGGAAGCCCGGCACGAAATAGTGCTCGCGGACCGAAAAACCGGGGATCTGATTGTACGGGTTGGGAATGATCTCGCTACCGACCGGGAACACGCCCATCTGCAATCGATGATCGGTGATGTCGTCGCCGAACTTGGCCCGGATCACCGCCTCGGCATCGGGATGCAGGGCGAGTTCGACCCCGAGTGCCGACGCGGCGGACTGGCGGGTCCGGTCGTCCGGCGTCGCCCCGATGCCGCCGAAACTGAACACGATCTCGTCGCCGGCGAAGGTTTCCGACAGGGTCTGGACCAGTCGGCCCGCATCGTCGCCGACGTACCGCGCCCACTGCAGGCGCAGGCCTCTGGCGTCGAGCAGTTCGATGACCTTGGCAAGATGCTTGTCGCTACGACGACCCGAGAGGATCTCGTCCCCGATGATGACGACTCCGAATCCCATCGTGCGCTCCGCGTCCGTTCGATCGAACTCCGGCCCCGCCTAGCGCGGCATGCCCGGGATCATGCCCTTCATGCTGCGCATCATCTTCTGCAGGCCGCCTTTCGAGAATTGCTTCATCATCTTCTGCGTCTGCTCGAACTGCTTGAGCAGGCGATTGACCTCCTGCACGGACACCCCGGCGCCGGCTGCAATGCGGCGCTTGCGACTGGCCTTGAGGATCTCGGGCCGGCCGCGCTCGGCCGGCGTCATCGAGTTGATGATGCCCTCGATACGCCCGATCTGCTTCTCCTCGGCCCCGCCCTGGAGCTTGTCGGCCGCCTGGGCGAACTGCGCCGGCAGCTTGTCCAGCATCGAGGACAGCCCCCCCATCTTGCGCATCTGGCCGATCTGCTCCTTGAAGTCGTTCAGGTCGAATCCCTTGCCGGCCTTGAGCTTGCGCGCCATGTCGCGCGCCTTCTCCTCGTCGACCCCGCGGCGGGCCTCCTCGACCAGGCCGAGGATGTCGCCCATGCCGAGAATGCGGCTGGCCATCCGCTCCGGATGGAACTCCTCCAGCCCGGAAAGCTTTTCACCCACCCCGGCGAACTTGAGCGGCTTGCCGGTGACGTGGCGCACGGACAGGGCAGCACCACCGCGCGAATCGCCGTCGAGCTTGGTCAGCACGACCCCGGTGAGCGGCAGCGCCTCGTTGAATGCCCGCGCCGTATTCACGGCATCCTGCCCGAGCATCGCATCGACGACGAACAGGGTTTCCACCGGATCGACCGCGGCATGCAAGTCCTTGATCTCGGCCATCATGGCCTCGTCGATCGCCAGGCGCCCCGCGGTATCGACGAGAACCACGTCGTAGTAGTGGCGTCGCGCATGATCCAGCGCGGCACGGGCAATGTCGACCGGTTTCTGCTTCTCGTTCGAGGGGAAGAAATCGATCCCCGCCTGCCCGGCCACGGTGCGCAGCTGGTCGATGGCCGCCGGACGGTAGACGTCGGCCGACACGGCCAGTACCTTCTTCTTCATGCGCTCATGCAGCAGCTTGCCGAGCTTTCCCGTAGTGGTCGTCTTGCCGGCGCCCTGCAGACCCGCCATGAGGATGACCGCGGGGGGCTGTGTCGACAGGTCGAGCCCCTCGTGCGCCCCACCCATCAAGGCCTTCAGCTCATCGTGGACGACACCGACCAGTGCCTGACCCGGCGTGAGCGATCCGATGACCTCCTGCCCGACGGCCTTTTCCTTTACCTGTGCGATCAGTTCCTTGACCACGGGCAACGCGACGTCGGCCTCGAGCAGGGCCATGCGCACCTCGCGCATCGCCTCCTGGATGTTGTCCTCGGTCAGGCGGGCCTGGCCACGGAGGGTCTTGACGACTTTCGAGAGGCGTTGCGTAAGATTGTCGAGCATATTGCGGGCGGCCTTGGAGTAAACTGCTGGTTCGTATGCTGACGATTTTACTTCATCTCCTGTCCGCGGGGCTCTACGGCACCCTGGCCCTGCGCTTCTGGCGTGCATGCCTGCATCAGGCGGGCAGCGCCCCGCTCCAACCCATGTCGTCGAACGAGCGCATCCTGTTGCTGGCCGCGCTGATGACGCATGGCCTGGCGCTGCATGCCACGATGTTCCCGGGCGATGCGATGCGTTTCGGCTTCGGCCTGGCCATTTCGCTGATGATCTGGCTGGCGGTCTGCTTCTACTGGATCGAGACCTTCTACGCGCGGCTCGACGGTCTCCATGCCATGGTCCTGCCGGCCGGCCTCGTCGGCAGCCTCCTTCCACTGCTCTTTCCCGGGCAGCACGTTCTCGCCAACGCGGGATCGGCTGCGTTCCGCGCCCATTTCATCGTCGCAATGCTGGCCTACAGCCTGTTCACCCTGGCCGCGCTGCACGCAATGCTGATGGCGGTGGCGGAGCGCCAGCTCCACAGCGGGCGGATCAGCCGCACGATCGCGAGCCTGCCGCCGTTGCTGACGATGGAGACCCTGCTGTTCCGGCTCATCGGCATCGCCTTCATCCTGCTTACCCTCACCCTGGGCTCGGGCATCGTGTTTTCCGAAACCCTGTTTGGCCAGGCCTTCCGTTTCGATCACAAGACGGTGTTCGCGATCACCTCCTGGGTCCTGTTCGGCGTCCTGTTGGTCGGCCGCCGGGTATGGGGGTGGCGCGGCCGGGTCGCCCTGCGCTGGACCCTGGCCGGGTTCGTCGCGCTCGTGCTCGCCTACATCGGCAGCCGTTTCGTGATCGAGGTCCTGCTCGACCGCATCGGCTGAGTCGTCGCCCGCTCCAGCATACGCCGGACCGGCTTGACACACCTCCGGCCCGTCTGAATACTGCAGGCACGATTCCCCACTTGATACTCCGTGGAACACTACTCACTCGGCACGCAGTTCATCGCACTCGCGGTCCTGCTCACATTGTCCGGGCTGTCCTCCATGACCGAAACGGTCATGATGGCTTCGAACCGCTTCCGACTGCGATCACTGGCCGGAGCGGGGCACAAGGGGGCGCGACTCGCAGTCGACCTGCTCGACCGGACTGATCGCCTGCTCGGGGTCATCCTGCTGTTCAACAATCTGGTCAACGTCGCGGCCGCGACGCTCGCCAGCGTCATCACCATCAACCTGGTCGGCGAGGAAGGCTGGGCGCTGGCCGCCGGCACGGTCCTTCTGACCTTCGTGATCCTGGTGTTCTCCGAAATCACGCCGAAGGTGATCGGCGCCCATCATGCCGACCGGCTGGCACTGTTCGTGAGCTACCCCCTGGCGGCGCTGCTCCGGATCTCGTACCCCGCGGTCTGGTTCGTCAACCTCTTCGTCTCCGGCCTCCTGCGCCTGTTCCGACTGCAACCCAAGGGCGCCATGGACACGACGCTGTCGATCGAGGAGTTGCGCTCCATGGTGCTCGAATCGGGCCAGTACATCCCGCAGAAGAACCGCGACATCCTCGTCAATCTCTTCGATCTCGAACACATCACCGTCGAGGACGTCATGACCCCGCGGGGCGCGATCGAGAGCATCGACCTGCGCATGCCGGCCGAAGACATCCGTCAGCAGATCGCCACGAGCTACCACACCCGCCTGCCGGTCCTCGACGGAGCCGACGAGGGCGTCATCGGCGTGCTCCATCTGCGCCGCCTGCTCAGCCGCGCACTCGAGTCCGAGTTCGATGTCGAGACCATCCGCGATCTCGTCTTCAAGCCCTATTTCATCCCGGCCGACACGCTTCTCTATTCCCAACTCCAGTTCTTCCAGGAGAACCAGCAGCGAATGGCGCTCGTCGTAGACGAATACGGGGAACTGCTCGGACTGCTCACGCTAGAGGACATCATCGAGGAGTTGATCGGCAAGTTCACGACGAGCGTTCCCGACAGCAGCAGCAAGCTGAACTGGGGCGAAGACGGTTCGGTTCTCGTCGATGGTGGCCAGAACCTGCGCGAACTCAACCGGCGCCTCGGCCTCGAACTCCCGGTGGAAGGACCGAAGACGCTCAATGGCCTGATCCTGGAGCACCTCCAGGACATTCCGGAGGCGGACCTTTCATTGCGGATCGCCGGGGTGCCGATCGAGGTCGTCCAGACCGAAGACAAGATGGTGAGGATGGTCCGGCTGTTCCGCCCGGCGAGACCAGCGCAGGGCGATCCGGACGAATAGAACCTTCCCTGAGCGCATCGGCAGGGCGCAAACAGGCTCCACGCCGGGGAAACACACCCTTTACAAGCAAGGGCGGGCGGTGCAAGATCGAATGTCAGCTAGTTATAGGCAGTCATGGCAGCCAACCCCCAGACCCCCCTCAGCGGCCTCGCCCGCGCATTGATCCAGCAGGGTCGGCTCACCGAAGCCGACGCCATCACGTGCACCGGGGCGGCCGGTTCGGCTCCCAACGGTTTCATCCTCGAACTCGCGCAACGCAAGCTGCTGAGCTGCCGGGACACGGCCCGCTTCGCCGCCGAGACCTTCGGCTACCCGATGCTCGACATCAGTGCATTCGACCAGGGTTCGGTGCTGCGCGACGGGATCGATCGCAAGCTGATGAGCAAGCATCAGGTGGTCCCCCTGGCCAAGCGCCAGAACCGCCTGATCCTCGCCACCGCCGATCCGTCGAACATGCGGGTACTCGACGAGATCCGCTTCCAGAGCGGCATGCAGATCGACCCCGTGGTCGCCGAGGCCGACAGGCTGTCCAAGCTCGTCGAGAAGCTGTCCGAATCGGCCGAGCAGACGCTGAAGGAGCTGACCGGCGAAGACTTCGACATGGACCTCCTCGACCAGGAGGCCCCAACGGGGGACAAGGAGGCCGACGAGGCGGCGCAGGAGGTCGATGACGCGCCGGTCGTCAAGTTCATCCAGAAGGTACTGATCGACGCGATCAACGAAGGCGCTTCGGACATCCATTTCGAGCCTTACGAGAAGTATTACCGCATCCGGGTGCGCACCGACGGCGTCTTGCGCGAGATCGCGCAGCCGCCGCTCGTGCTCAAGGACAAGATCGCGGCCCGGATCAAGGTCATCTCGCGCCTCGACATCTCCGAGAAGCGGGTTCCCCAGGACGGGCGCATGAAGCTCGTCCTGTCCAAGAACAAGGCCATCGATTTCCGGGTCTCTTCGCTGCCGACCCTGCACGGCGAGAAGATCGTCATGCGGATCCTGGACCCCTCGTCGGCGATGCTCGGGGTCGACGCCCTGGGCTACGAGCCGGAGCAGAAGAAGGCCTTGCTCGAAGCGGTCGAGCGCCCCTACGGGATGATCCTGGTGACGGGTCCCACGGGCTCGGGCAAGACCGTGTCGCTCTACACCTGCCTCAACATCCTGAATACGGCCGGGGTCAACATCTCGACCGCCGAGGATCCCGCCGAAATCAACCTGCCCGGCATCAACCAGGTCAACGTCAACGACAAGGCGGGGCTCACCTTCGCCGCCGCATTGCGTGCCTTCCTGCGTCAGGATCCGGACGTAATCATGGTCGGTGAGATCCGCGACCTAGAAACCGCCGAGATTTCCATCAAGGCCGCGCAGACCGGTCACCTCGTGCTGTCGACGCTGCACACCAATGATGCACCGACCACCCTCGAGCGCCTCAAGAACATGGGGGTCGCCCCGTTCAACATCGCCTCGTCGGTGATCATGATCACCGCCCAGCGCCTTGCGCGACGCCTGTGCTCGTGCAAGCAACCGGTCGACATCCCGATCGAAGCGCTGCTGCAGGCGGGGTTCTCGGCCGAGGATCTGGACGGCAGCTGGCAGCCCATGGGGCCGGTCGGATGCGAGCGATGCAACGGCACCGGCTACAAGGGTCGGGTCGGTATTTATCAGGTCATGCCCATTTCAGAGGAAATTGCACATATCATTATGACCAACGGCAACTCGATGGACATCGCCGAACAGGCGCAGCGTGAAGGGGTAAAGGACCTGCGCCAGTCCGGATTGCTCAAGGTCAGACAGGGAGTCACGTCGCTCGAAGAAGTCCTTGCGACGACGAACGAATAACGCGGATCGAGAACCTCACACATGGCGACCACAGCGCAAGCCAGGCGGCCCGTAGCGACCGGCCCCAAGGAGCACCTCTTCCACTGGGAAGGCAAGGACAAGACAGGAAAGATCGTCCGGGGCGAGCTTCGGGCCACCGGCGAGACCGTCGTCCAGGCAACGCTTCGCCGCCAGGGCGTCCTGCCGACCAAGGTCAAGAAACAGAAGATGTCCCGGGGGCACCGGATCACCGACAAAGACATCGCGCTCTTCACCCGCCAGCTCGCCACGATGATGCGCTCTGGCGTCCCGCTCCTGCAGGCCTTCGACATCGGCATCAAGGGGGCGACCAATCCGACCCTGGCCCGGATGCTCAACGACATCCGCACCGACGTGGAGACCGGATCGAGCCTGTCGCAGGCCTTCAGCAAGCACCCGGTCCATTTCGACAAGCTGTTCTGCAATCTCGTCGCCGCCGGTGAGCAGGCAGGGATCCTGGACAACCTGCTCGACCGCCTCGCCACCTACAAGGAAAAGATTCTCGCGATCAAGAGCAAGATCAAGTCCGCGCTTTTCTATCCGATCGCCGTCGTCGTCGTCGCCTCGGTCGTGATCGCGGTGATGATGCTGTTCGTCATTCCCGAGTTCAAGAACGTGTTCACGAGCTTCGGGGCCGACCTGCCCGCTCCGACGCTCGTCGTCATCGCGATGTCGGATTTCTTCGTTGAATGGTGGTACCTCATTTTCGGCATCATCATCGGTACGGTGCTGGTGATCAGCTATCTGTACAAACGCTCGCCCAAGATGCAGAACCTTGTCGATCGGGTCGTGCTCCAGTTGCCGGTGATCGGCGACATCATCCGCAAGGCGACGGTCGCACGCTGGGCGCGGACGCTATCGACGATGTTCGCCGCCGGCGTGCCGCTGGTCGAGGCCCTCGACTCGGTCGGCGGGGCCTCCGGCAACCACGTCTACCTGACCGCCACCAAGCAGATCCAGACCGAGGTCAGCACCGGGACCAGTCTCACGGTCGCGATGCAGAACGCCAACGTCTTCCCGACCATGGTGGTCCAGATGGTCTCGATCGGCGAGGAATCCGGCCAGCTCGACTCCATGCTGGGCAAGGTCGCGGACTTCTTCGAGCAGGAAGTCGACGATGCGGTCGCCGGCCTGTCCACGCTGCTCGAGCCGATCATCATGGTCTTCCTCGGCGTCGTCATCGGCGGCCTCGTCGTCGCCATGTACCTGCCGATCTTCAAGCTCGGCGCCGTCGTCTGATCGCCGCCGGCACGATGTCCGGCGCCTCGCCCGGCCAGTGGCCGGGCGACCCTTTCCCCTGAATTCCAATCATGACCGAGTTTCTGCGCGATCCCGTAGCATTCACCCTGCTCGCCACACTCATCGGGCTGTTCGTCGGCAGTTTCCTGAACGTGGTCATTCATCGCCTGCCGAAGATGATGGAGCGGGAATGGGAGGCACAGGCGGCCGAACTGCGCGGCGAACCGCCGCCCGAACCGGAACGCTTCAACCTCGCCACGCCACGATCGCGCTGCCCGCATTGCGGCCATCTCATCACTGCGCTCGAGAACATCCCGATCGTGAGCTACCTGATCCTCCGGGGCCGTTGCAGCCACTGCTCCGCCCCCATCGGACGACGCTATCCAACGGTCGAACTGCTTTCGGCCGCCCTGTCGGGCTATGCGGCATGGCATTTCGGTTTCGGCATCGCCGCACTGGGCGCACTGATCTTCATCTGGACCATGATCGCGCTGGCCTTCATCGACCTGGATACGCAACTGCTCCCCGACAGCCTGACCCTGCCCCTGATCTGGATCGGCCTCGCCTTCAACCTGGCCTCGACCTACACGGACCTGTCCAGCGCAGTCGTCGGCGCGATGGCCGGCTACCTCGCACTGTGGTCGGTGTACTGGCTGTTCAAGCTGGCCACCGGGAAGGAAGGCATGGGGTACGGGGATTTCAAGCTGCTGGCGGCGATCGGCGCCTGGCTGGGCTGGCAACTGCTCCCGCTCACGATCGTGCTGTCGTCGCTAGTCGGCGCGGTAATCGGCGTGACGCTGATCGCCTTCGCACGCCACAAGCGCAGCGTCCCGATCCCCTTCGGGCCGTATCTGGCCGCAGCGGGCATCCTGGCACTGTTCTGGGGCGACTCGATCACCGCCGCGTACCTGGACAGCTTCTGATCGCCGTGCGGGCATGCCCGCGGGACCAGCCGGCGCCTCGGCATCGTCAACCGGCACGGGCTGGACGCGCCAAACCCGGACTCTTGAAAATCCTCGGCGTCGCCCTCAATTCTCCAGCGCCATCACTCATCTGTTAGAATTCTGCGCTTGCCTTTTCGGAGGTCGTCATGCCCATTTACGAATATCGTTGCGACAGTTGCGGGTTCCAGAAGGAACACATCCAGAAAATGAGCGATGCCACGCTCACGACCTGCCCGTCCTGTGGCCAGGAGCGCTACGTGAAGCTCCTTTCCGCAGCCGGCTTCCAGCTCAAGGGAAGTGGCTGGTACGCGACCGATTTCAAGGGCAATGCCTCCAAGCCCACGCCGAAGCCTGCCGAGACCGCGCCCGCGGGCGGTGGATGTGGCGGAGGATGCGCCTGCCACTCGGGCTGACCGCCCGGACGTTCAACCTGCGGTCCGCCCGCATCCGCATCGCCCGCTCTCTGGACGGCGATCCCTTTCGGGCAGGACAACCGCCTTCAATGCAGCGGAAAACGAATCATGCGAACCCACTATTGCGGTCAGGTCACGGCCGCCGATCTTGACCGGACGGTCACCCTCTGCGGCTGGGTCCATCGCCGGCGCGATCACGGAGGCGTGATCTTCGTCGATCTGCGCGACCGGGAAGGCCTGGTGCAGGTCGTCTGCGACCCCGACCGACCCGACATGTTCGGGATCGCGGAATCGATCCGCAACGAATTCGTCCTCCAGATCACCGGCGTGGTCCGCAGACGTCCGGCGGGCACCGAGAACCCGAACCTGACCTCGGGCGAGATCGAGGTGCTCTGCCACGGGATCCAGGTCCTGAACCCGTCGGTCACGCCACCGTTCCAGCTCGACGACGAGAACCTGTCCGAGAACGTGCGCCTGACCCACCGGGTGATCGACCTGCGCCGCCCGCAGATGCAGAAGAACCTGATGCTGCGCTACAAGGTCGCGATGGCCTTTCGGCGATTCCTCGACGCGAACGGCTTCATCGACGTCGAAACCCCGATGCTGACCAAGAGCACGCCGGAGGGCGCTCGCGACTACCTGGTGCCCTCGCGCGTGCACCCCGGGCAGTTCTTCGCGCTGCCCCAGTCTCCGCAACTGTTCAAGCAGTTGCTGATGGTGTCCGGCTTCGATCGCTATTACCAGATCACCAAGTGCTTTCGCGACGAAGACCTGCGTGCCGACCGCCAGCCCGAATTCACCCAGATCGACCTCGAAACCTCGTTCATGAACGAAGGCGAGATCACCGGACTGGTGGAGGAAATGGTGCGGGTCGTGTTTCGCGAGTGCCTGGACGTCGAACTGCCCACGCCCTTCCCCCGCATGAGCTACGCCGAGGCGATGCGGCGCTACGGCTCGGACAAACCCGACCTGCGCGTGACGCTCGAACTGACCGAAGTCACCGACGCGGTACGCGACGTCGCCTTCAAGGTCTTCAGCGGCCCGGCCACCAGCGGAGGGCGCGTCGCGGCCCTGCGCGTGCCCGGCGGCGCGGCCCTGACTCGCGGCGAGATCGACGAGTACACGAAATTCGTGGGAATCTACGGCGCCCGCGGACTGGCGTACATCAAGGTCAACGACGCCAGCCAGCCCAACGAACACGGTCTGCAGTCCCCGATCGTGAAGAATCTGCACGAACAGGCCCTGCGGACCCTCCTCGAACGCACCGGCGCGCGCGACGGCGACCTGATCTTCTTCGGTGCCGACAAGGCCTCGATCGTCAATGACGCACTGGGCGCGCTGCGCGTCAAGCTCGGCCACGAGAAGGGTTACCTGACCGGAGAAGCCTGGACTCCCGTGTGGGTCGTCGACTTCCCGATGTTCGAGTACGACGAGGAAGACAAGCGCTGGACCGCCTGCCATCACCCGTTCACCTCACCCAAGGACGACCACGTCGACCTCCTCGAAACGGATCCGGGCGCATGCCTGGCCAAGGCCTACGACCTGGCGCTCAACGGCTGGGAGATCGGCGGCGGATCCGTGCGTATCCATCGTGCCGACGTTCAGAGCCGGGTCTTCAGTGCGCTCAACATCGGCGAAGCGGAAGCGCAGGCCAAGTTCGGATTCCTGCTCGATGCACTGCGCTACGGCGCTCCGCCGCACGGCGGGCTTGCCTTCGGCCTCGACCGCATCGTGACGCTGATGACCGGGGCCGAGTCGATCCGCGACGTCATCGCCTTTCCCAAGACCCAGCGAGCGCAGTGCCTGCTCACCGACGCACCGGGCGACGTCGACGAACGCCAGCTGCGGGAATTGCACATCCGCCTGCGCCAGAAGGTCGAGACCCAGGTCGAGGTCGGCCGCAGCTAGACCCTATTCCCGGAAACGCCAATCGAAACGGGCGGGCCGGAGGGTCCGCCTTTTTTTGCCCCCGGGAACGGCATGGACTTCAGAATCGTCCAGCCATGCCGTAAGCTTTCGGACAAGACTCGTTTCTCGTTTCGGACTCGCAAGCAGCACACCATGGTCTCTCTGGACAAGCTCTCCGTACTCGTCGTCGAAGCCAACCAGGGCATGCGTGCCCAGTTGCGCACGATGCTGGACGGCTTCCAGATCACCGGCGTTCAGTTTGCCGCTTCGGCGGGCGCGGCGATCCGCAAGCTGCGCGAACAGCGCTACGACGTGATCCTGTGCGAACACAATCTGGGAGAAGGGCAGGACGGTCAGCACCTGCTCGAAGATCTGCGCAGCAAGAAGATCATCCCGCTCGACACGCTGTTCATCATGATTTCAAGCGAACGCAACTACGAGCGCGTGGTCGGCGCGGCCGAACTGGCTCCGAACGACTACATTCTCAAGCCCTTGACCCCGGGCACGCTGCAGGAACGACTCGAACGGGCGGTCGCCAAGCGGGAGATCTTCCGGCGCGCGCACCGGATGATCGAGGCCGGCGATCTGCAGTCGGCCATCGACCATTGCGTGGCGGCCGAACCGGACCATCCGGCCCACAAGGTCGATTTCATGCGCCTGCGCGCCGAACTGCATGCCGAACAGGGGCAGTCGGCACAGTCCGAGGCGATCTATCGGCGAATCCTCGAGATCAAGCCGGCC
Source organism: Rhodocyclaceae bacterium (assembly GCA_050486545.1). Classification (GTDB taxonomy): domain Bacteria; phylum Pseudomonadota; class Gammaproteobacteria; order Burkholderiales; family Rhodocyclaceae; genus DAOMNN01. Next base: position 37,979 of record JBJHDM010000005.1, read on the forward strand.
CCCTGGGCCCGCCTGGGCCTGGCACGAATGCTCTTCGCCCAGAGGCGCCTTGACGAGGCCCAGGCCCTGCTCGAAGCGCTGGTGTCCGAGAGCGGCTACTACCTCGATGCCTACGACTGGCTGGCGCGCGTGCGTGCCGAAGCCAGCCATGCGCAGGAAGCCCGCGACGTAATGGCGAGTGCCGTGAAACTCTCCCCGCACCGGCTCGGTCGACTGCGCGAGTTCGGCGACCTGTCGATCAAGGCGGGAGACTACCAGGGGGCCGAACAGGCCTTGCAGGAAGTCGTGCGCAAGGGGAAGTTCTCCGAGTTCCGCGATCCGGAAGACCACGTCCGTCTGCTCAAGGCCCAACTCATGCAGCACCGCTTCGCGGAGGCCGAAGCGACGATCCAGGATCTCGACAAGACCATGGGCGGATCCAGCGGCGCGCCGATCTGCAGCGCACTCGCGCGTGGCCTGCTCCACCAATGCACCGGCGACCGTGACAGCGCCCGGAAGGACCTGGCACAAGCGGTGAAGTCGGCACGCGACAACCCGGAGCTTCCGCTGAGTCTGAAGCAGGAACTGGTGAAGGCCTGCCTGGACAACCAGATGGAGTCGGAAACCGGTGAACTCGTCGGCGACATCCTTCGTCACGCGGATGACGAGTCGACGATCGAGAGCACGCGTTCGCTGTTGAGGGAGCGTGGCCGCCTGGATCTATCAGAACGGGTCGAGGAGCGCCTGCACACCGAGGTCAAGGGCTACATCGCAAACGGCGCGCAGAAGGCGCAGGCGGGGGATTTCGACGGCGCGGTCAGCGAGATGATGACCGCCGTGCGGCGGATGCCGGGTAACCCGCACGTCCTGTTCAACGCCGCACTGGCCCTGTTGCGCCACATCGAACACAACGGCTGGAACGAACGCTTCGCCGCGCAGGCGCGTACGCTCATCACCCGTACGCGCAAGCTCGATCCGAACAATCCGCGGCTCGAGGCCATCACCCAGTTCATGCAGAACCTGGTCCGCAAGTACGGCATCCGCGCAAACGCCACGCTGCCAAGCGCCCACTCCGCCCGCAGCCCGTTCCCGGGCTGAGCCGAACGCCCCGATGAAACGCATGATCTACCGCCTCGCATTCCTCCTGGCGGTCGCCGTGCTGGCCTTCCAGCAAGGCTGCGCACCCGAGGACCTGCTTCCGACCCCCAAGTCGGCCACCGCACCGGTCAACGAGTACGGATTACCGCCCGAGGCGGTCGAAACCCTTGCGCTGATTCGCCAGGGCGGACCCTTCCGCTACCGGCAGGATGGAACGGTCTTCCAGAATCGGGAGGGCCTGCTGCCGCAACGGCCGCGCGGCTACTATCGCGAATACACCGTCCCCACCCCGGGGGCGCAGGACCGCGGGGCGCGCCGGTTCGTGACCGGCGGCGACCCGCCGGAAGTCTTCTACTACACCGAAGACCATTATCGGAGTTTCCGTAGGATCGAGCCGAAACCGTGAAAACCCTTCCCCGCGCCGAATCCGGCATCCTGGAATCGAACCGGCGGGGCGGTCTCTACCGCCTGGCGTCCGGCGCACTTCCCGGTCTCGAGCGCTCCAGCAACGAGCTCGGACTGTTCCTCGCGAAAGTCGATCTCCGCACGTGCGACGGCAAGGCCGCCCTGCTCGACCGCATCGCCACGGCCCTGCACTTCCCGGAATGGTTCGGCCACAACTGGGATGCCCTGGCCGATTGCCTCGACGACCTCGGCTGGCTTGCCGAACCGGGCTGCGTGCTCGTCCTGGAAGCTGCGGAGGCGTTCGAACGCCGGGCACCGACCGATTTCTTCATCGCGGCCGAGATCCTGGAGGCCACGGCGGCAGACGCCGGCAGGAAGCGCGGCACGCCGTTGTGGGTGCTGTTCGGCAGCGACGATGCACCGCACGATCCCGAACCGCCCACAGGATGAGCAGACAGGCTTCGTTGTTCAAGCGCCCCGAATCGGTGCTGGTGGTGATCCACACGCCGGCGTGCGAGATCCTGCTATTGGAGCGTGTCCACCCCAGAGGTTTCTGGCAGTCCGTGACGGGCAGCCTGGAAGCGGGGGAACGCCCTTTTCAGGCCGCGTTGCGCGAAGTCGCCGAAGAAACCGGCATGTCGATCCGTCCCGAACAGCTACGGGACTGGCACCATACCAATCGCTTCAGGATCCTGCCCGAATGGCGGGCACGCTATGCACCCGAGGTCACGCACAACACCGAACACGTCTTCAGCCTGTGCGTGCCGGCCCCCTTTCCGGCCCGCCTGTCCCCGGACGAGCATGCCGACCAGGTGTGGCTCCCACGCGAGCAGGCGATCGAGCGTGCCAGTTCCTGGACCAATCGCGCGGCCATCTTGCAGGCGTGTTGATACGCCCCCACGACTTTCGACCCCCGCGGATCAGATCACCGGCTTGAGCGAATCCGCCCGGCCCACGGCGTAATACATCAAGCCGGCGGCCTTCACGAGCTTCGGGTCGAAAAGGTTGCGTCCATCCACGATCACCGGGTGGGCGAGGCGTCGCTTGAGCGCCTTGAAATCCACCGTGCGGAACTGCTTCCATTCGGTGCAGACCACCAGCGCATCGGCCCCGTCCGCCGCGTCATCCTGATGCTCCACCAGCACGAGGTCGTCACGCTCGCCGTAGATGCGCGCCGTCTCCTGCATGGCCTCGGGATCATAGGCGCGCACCCGGGCGCCGGCGGCCCACAGGGCTTCCATCAGCACCCGGCTCGGCGCTTCGCGCATGTCGTCGGTGTCGGGCTTGAACGACAGGCCCCAGATCGCAACGGTCCGGCCCTGCAGGTCGCCGTCGAAGGCCTGTTCGAGCTTGGCGAACAGCGTCCGCTTCTGGCGATGGTTGACCGCCTCCACCGCATGAAGCAATTGGGGCTCGTAGCCGACTTCGACCGCAGTGCGGGCCAGCGCCTGGACATCCTTCGGAAAGCACGATCCGCCGTAGCCGCAGCCCGGATAGATGAACTGGTACCCGATCCGCGGGTCCGAACCGATCCCGAGACGCACCTGCTCGATATCCGCCCCGAGGCGCTCGGCAAGGTTCGCGATCTCGTTCATGAAGCTGATCTTGGTCGCAAGCATCGCGTTGGCCGCGTACTTGGTCAGCTCGGCGGCGCGAATATCCATGAACATCAGCTTGTCGTGGTTGCGGCTGTAGGGCGCATAGCACTCGCGCATGCGTGACCGCACCGCCTCGGAGTCCGTCCCGACGACGATGCGCGCGCTCTTCGTGAAATCCTCGATGGCCGCGCCTTCCTTGAGAAACTCCGGGTTCGAGCACACGTCGAACGGCACTTCCACGCCGCGCGCCGCGAGCGCTTCGGTCACCGTGGCCTTCACGCGGTCGGCGGTCCCCACCGGCACGGTCGACTTGTCGACGATCACCTTGTAGTCATCCATGTACGTGCCGATCGTACGCGCCACCGCAAGCACGTACTGCAGATCGGCCGAACCGTCCTCGTCCGGCGGCGTACCGACCGCGATGAACTGCAGCTCCCCGAACGACACCCCTTCCGCGGCATCGGTCGTGAATCGCAGGCGGCCCTCGGAGAAATTGCGTCGAACCATCGGCTCGAGCCCAGGTTCGTAGATCGGAAGGATGCCGTTACGCAGCCCATCGATCTTGCCGGCATCGACATCGACGCACGTCACGTGATGTCCAACGTCCGCAAGGCAGGTCCCGGTCACGAGGCCGACGTAACCGGTCCCGAAAATCGTGATGTTCATGCAGCGCCTTTCTCATTCAATCGACCCAGCCATGAATCGTATCATCATCACCGGCACGGCCCCTTGCGTTCTTGCCCCCCGGCACGATCCAGCCCAGAATGGGCGGATTGGAACCCGTCCCGCGGAAACCGTGTTTCGCGCCGTCCTCGCTCTGAGCGTACTCCAGACCGCCGCGCCCCTTCTGGCTGCGACCCTCGTCGTCGGCCCGAACGAACCGTTGTCCCGGATCTCCGACGCCGCGCGCATCGCCACCGACGGCGATACCGTCCTCATCCTGCCGGGAGAGTACCGCGGCGACGTCGCCGTATGGACCCAGAAATCCCTGACCATTCGCGCCGCCGGCGACCGCCCCATCCTCGTCGCGGACGGCGAGATCGCCGAGGGGAAGGCCATCTGGGTGATCCGTGACGGCGACTTCCTCATCGAGAACATCGAGTTTCGCGGCGCCCGGGCACCGGCCGGAAACGGCGCTGGAATCCGCTTCGAACGCGGGCGGCTCGAAGTCCGCGACAGTGTATTCGTCGACAATCAGAACGGCATCCTCACCGCCAATTTTGCCGACTCCGAACTGATCGTGCGCAACACGCTGTTCGCCGACGCGCCACGCCCCAACCAATCACTGCCGCATCTGCTCTACGTCGGCAAGATCGCCCGCTTCGAGCTGACGGGCAGCCACTTTCGCAACGGATTCGAGGGCCACCTCGTGAAATCGCGTGCCCGGCAGAACGAGATCCGCTACAACCTGATCTACGACGGCCCCGACGGCGGCGCCTCGTACGAGCTGGAGTTCCCCAACGGTGGGGTGGCACGCATTGTAGGCAACGTCATCGGCCAGAGCGAAGCGACGCAAAATCCGATCGTCATTTCCTATGGCGCCGAGGGCCAGGTGTGGGCGGAGAACCGGCTGCAGCTGGCCCACAACACCCTCGTCAGCGACGGGTTGCGCGCGGCCAGGTTCCTGCAGGTCTGGGACCAGTGGTTCGCCGACGGGGTCGAGGTCGAAGCGTTCAACAACCTCACCGTCGGCCTGGGGGCCTTCACGCTCGGCACCACTGGTAGATTTAGCGGCAACTTTCCACTGCCTCCGGGATTGCTCGACAGCGACTTGCTCGATTTCACGCTCGGCCCGCGCTCGATGTTACGCGGGCGCGTCAGTGCGATCGACTCCCAGGATCCGTTGCGCCCGACGTCCGAATTCACCTTGCCGGCGGGGACGATTCCGCTCGTTCCGCCCGCCGAGTGGGCGCCGGGCGCATTCCAGTCGCACGGCACGACACGCTGAGGCCGCTGCGGGTAGAATTCCGCGATCGAAACAAAGGAACGCCGTATGCCCAACACTCCCGACCCCGTCGGCATCGCCGACCTCTCTCCCGCGCTCAAGGCCGAGATCCTTGCCGAAGCGCTTCCCTACATCAAGCGTTTCTTCGACAAGACCATCGTGATCAAGTACGGCGGTAACGCGATGACCGATCCGAAGCTCAAGGACTGCTTCGCCCGTGACGTCGTGCTGCTCAAGCTGGTCGGGCTGAACCCGGTCGTCGTTCACGGCGGCGGCCCCCAGATCGAAACGCTGCTCTCGCGCGTCGGCAAGAAGGGCGAGTTCGTGCAGGGCATGCGCGTGACCGATGCCGAAACCATGGAAGTGGTGGAAATGGTCCTGGGCGGGCAGGTCAACAAGGAGATCGTGAACCTGATCAACCAGCACGGCGGCAAGGCCGTGGGCCTGACCGGGAAGGACGCCAACTTCATCCGCGCGAAGAAGCTGATGATGCAGAAGAAGGACGCGCCTCCGGGCGATGTCGTCGACGTCGGCCAGGTCGGCCAGATCACGAGCATCGATCCGAGCCTCATCGCGTTTCTCGACCAGGGCGACTTCATTCCCGTCATCGCCCCGATCGGGGTCGGAGAGGGCGGGGAGACCTACAACATCAACGCCGACGTGGTCGCCGGCAAGCTGGCCGAGATCCTCAAGGCCGAAAAGCTCGTGCTGCTCACGAACACTCCGGGCGTCCTCGACAAGTCCGGCAAGCTATTGACCGGGCTCACCCCGCGCGACATCGACGAGATGGTCGAGGACGGGACGCTGTCCGGCGGCATGCTGCCCAAGATCGGCTCGGCGCTCGACGCTGCACGCAGCGGCGTCAAGTCCGTGCACATCATCGACGGGCGCGTCGAGCACTGCCTGCTGCTCGAAATCCTCACCGATCACGGCGTCGGCACGATGATCAACAGCAAGTAAACGACGGAGGCCGCCCGACGGGCGGCCTCCGCAACCCCGTTGCCGACAGGACTCAGGCCGGCACGCTGGGCAGCCCCGACAGGGCCATGGCAAGTTCCGACGCATCGTATTCCTGGTCCGTCAGGTTGCCGGCGAAGTATTCCGTGTAGGCTGCCATGTCGAAATGGCCATGGCCGCACAGGTTGAACAGGATCACCTCGCTCTTGCCTTCGCGCTTGCAGCGCAGCGCCTCTTCGATGGCGCCCTTCACCGCATGGTTGGCCTCGGGTGCCGGGACGATGCCCTCGTTGCGCGCAAACAGCACGCCGGCTTCGAAGCATTGCTTCTGATGATAGGCCACCGCCTCGATCAGACCCAGTTCCTTGATGTGCGAAACCATCGGCGCCATGCCGTGATAGCGAAGCCCACCGGCATGGAAGCCCGGCGGCGTGAAGGTCGAACCCAGCGTGTGCATCTTCGTGAGCGGCGTCAAATGGGCCGTATCGCCGAAATCGTAGGCGTACTTGCCGCGCGTCAGCGTCGGGCAGGCCGCGGGCTCGACCGCGACGATGCGGCGCTTCTTGCCGCCGCGCAGCTGTTCACCGAGGAATGGAAACACGATTCCGGCGAAGTTCGATCCGCCCCCGGTGCAGCCGACGATCACGTCCGGGTCGTCGCCGGCCAGTTCGAACTGCTTCATCGCCTCCTGCCCGACGATGGTCTGGTGCAGCAGCACGTGGTTCAACACGGAACCGAGCGCATACTTGGTGTCGTCACGTTGGGCCGCAAGTTCCACCGCCTCTGAAATGGCAATGCCGAGGCTCCCGGGGTGATCCGGGTTCCCGGCCAGAATCGCTCGGCCGGATTGCGTCAGTTCGGAAGGCGACGCGACGCAGGTCGCCCCGTAGGTTTCCATCACGGCACGCCGGTAGGGCTTCTGGTTGTACGACACACGCACCTGGAAGACCTGCACTTCGAGACCGAACAACGCACCCGCGAACGACAGGGACGTCCCCCACTGCCCCGCACCGGTCTCGGTCGTGAGCTTGCGGATGCCCGCCTCCATGTTGTAGAACGCCTGCGGAATCGCAGTGTTCGGCTTGTGGCTGCCGGCCGGGCTCACGCCCTCGTACTTGTAGTAGATCTTCGCCGGCGTATCGAGCGCCTTCTCGAGGCGTCGCGCGCGGAACAACGGCGCGGGACGCCACTGCCGGAACACGTCGCGCACCGGCTCCGGGATCTCGATATGGCGTTCGGTCGAAACCTCCTGCAGGATCAGGCTCATCGGGAACAACGGCGCAAGATCGTCCGGCCCGACCGGCTGCAACGTACCCGGATGCAGCACCGGCGGCAGCGGCACGGGCAGGTCCGCCGCCAGGTTGTACCAATCCCTGGGCATGTCCTCTTCGCCCAGCAGATACTTGATTTGATCGCTCATGTCCGTTCTCCCCTGATCTTCGATCGTTATCCTTCAGCACCCGTGCGTCGGCGCTGGAAGGCGAATCATCCAACAGCCGGGCGCAAAGGTCCAGACCGCAAGGGCACTAGGGCCTGTGGACATCCCCCCTGCCGGGGGAACGGGGCTGCGCCGACGCCGATGCGGCAGCCCCGAGGAGCAGGATCCAGAAGAACAGGAACATCAGGCGTGGCGACCAGAAAACCGTACTGAAAACCCCCACGGCCAGCACGCCGAGCAACGACGCCAGGATCATCGCATCGCCTGGCCGCCCTGCCACGAGGCCCTTCGTCAACCGGGCGCAAGCGATCAGCACCAATGCCACGAATGCGCACAGCCCGACCCACCCCTGATCGAACAGGATCTCGAACCACTGGTTCTCGATCCGCCACGGCCACAGGTGGTCGGTGGTGAAGTACCAATGCGCCGCCCCTTGCGAGAAATCCCCGTTGCGCAGCCGCTCCGTCCCATCGGGCCCGCGCAGGCTGACCCGGGCAAGCTCGATCACGCTGTCCGCGGTCACGTTGGCGATCGAAAAGGTCAGGATCCTGCGAGCGAACCATGGACCGGACCCAAGCCCCTCGGCATCGAAACGCCAACGGACCGTGCCGTCCGGGTTCTCCGGAATATCCATCAGGGTGCTGCGGCATTCGTAGGAGTGGCGCACGAACTTCTCGCAGACATACACCCGCAGCCGCGCCGGCCGGTCGGCGCGGCCATCGACCTCGACGACGTAGGTTTCCCCTCGGATCAGCGCAATGCGTTGATTGAGGAAAAGCGAGTCCCCGGTCCCGATCCGAAGTACGGCATCGTCCGCAGTGCCGGAAAAGCCGAAGTTGGCTGGCGTGATCCCGTCCGGGCGGGCTTGCGCGTACCGACGCGGAAAGGCTCCGGGACCGTCGCCGAGCAGCGCCGCCCGGACGCCAGGAGGATGCAAGGCCCGCGCGAGCCGCCAATGCTCGATGCGCAATTGAAAGTCGTCCGAAATCCTGGACATCCGCTGTTCGAAATGAACGCCGGTCACCTGCGGCAATGCCAATGCGCACAGGCCGACGGGAATCACCACGACGAGGGCCAGGCGCCGGCGGGCCGTCCCTCGAACGGCAAGCGCGGCAAAGGCAACGCCGACGATCATCACGAGCACGGAGACGCCCATGCCGAGGTAGCCGCCGCGCGAATAGGTCACCATCAGGCCGTAGAATGCACCGCCCAGCAACGGCAGCACCGCCAGGAGCCGGCGCCAGGAAGGTCGAACCAAGCACCACGACAGCGCGAACGGCACCGCAAGGACCAGCCAGGTTTCGATGCTCGGGCCTCCGACATGCATGTCGGTGAAGAGCCCGGTGATCCGGTAGCGGCTCTCCAGGTTGAACAGCCCCGGGAAGGTCATCCGCTCCCACATCACGACGGCCACCCCGGCCGCGAGTCCCAATGCCATGCCGGGAACGAACCATCGCTCGAGCAACCGGGCCGGATCCTCTCCGCAGCGCGGCAGCAGCACGAGCAGTACCGCCGCCCACAACGCTCCCTTGGCTGCGCGCAGCGCGTTGTACGGACTGGCATAGTGGGCCCAGTCGTTGGCCCCCGGGAGCGGCGCGGACGCCAGCAGCACTCCGGCTCCGAACAGCAGGGAGAAGAGGAACAGCCACCACGCCAAGCTCATGCCCCACGGCAGGGCGACGACCGGCCCCGCTCTCCTGGCCCGGGCCATCAGCACACCGGCGGTCGCGAGCAGGAACAGGTCGAACTCGTCGACGAGGAAGCGCCCCGAGTACAACGAGAGGTTGAGTACCGGAACGAGTACCGGAACCACCAGCAACCAAGCCGCCGGACGCCGCCACAGCCAGGCCACGTAGGCGAGCATGGCCACCGTGAGCCACAGGGCGCCCGCCGGCCAGCTTGCGGTCGCGACCAATGCCGAGGCAAGCAAAGCCCCCCCCATGATCGGTCGGCCCGGCATCCACGCCCCTTCCGGATGTTCGCGCACAGGAAGCGAAACCTGTCCTTCGCGCCGTTGACCACCGGCTCCGGACGAAACCGACTCCGCGACCGGCTTCCGAGGCACGAGAACATCCGTTGGGCCGGCCTCTCGTGCCGAAGCGGCACTTCCGACCTCACGGAAGCACAGCCAAAGCCACCCGCTCAGCGTCCAGCCAAGCCATGCCGCGACACCGGCAATCCAGGGTGTCGTCGGATCCGGCCTCAAACCGGCCATGAAGAGCTTGCCCCCCTCCAGCAACAGGGCGAGGGACACTGCTGCAAGCACGACGGCGCCCATTCCGGCCGGTCGCCCCCTGGGCCAGCCGCCGTGCCACCAGAGGAAGGCGAAGACCCCCATCGGCGCATACATCCAGAAATGGGCCATCACGCTGAACAGCGCTGTCGCCTCTGCAACGTAGTAGTGGTAGTAAAAGGGCAGCGGATTCAATGCCGCAAGCTTCGCACCGGCCTCTTCCGGCACCAGCCGAAAACCGGCCCCACCGAGATTCAGTACGATGAGAACGAAGAGGTACGGCACGAACGCCACAAGCAAGGCGGTGCGAATCCAGGGCGGAATCGCGAACGTCCTGGCTCCGTCAATCAGCCACCGCTGCCCGACCCAACTGCCCGCGACGACCCCCAAGGTCCGTGTCAGCGCGGCTGACCCTTCGGCAATGCCGGACACGGTGAAGAACTGCGCAATTTCCAGCCCGAAACCGAACAACACGGCCAAGGCCATGGCCGGCCAGAAGGTTCCGGAAACCGGTGCGGTCCGCCCTGCAAGACGCAACGCCAGCCAGAATCCGACCGGAATGCAGACCGCCGCATCGAGAAGGCGCAGCGCCAGGCAGCGCAGACCGCCATCGCAGCCAGCCGGCGCCGTCACCACCCCCCAATGTCCCGAAGCAAGCTTGGTCCGGATCTCTTCGACCGACAGCAGGAGGTCAAACGGCAACAGCGTGGCCGCCGCATAGATCAACACATACAGACCAAGCACGGCACGTACCGCCCCGACGCCTCCGGCGCGTATCGCCGACCATTTGCTTCGAAGCGCATCGCCCAGCAGCAGCCAGACTGCCGCACCGGCCGCGCCACCGGCGAAGTTTCCGCTCATGTCGAGCAGTGACGGCGCTCGCCCGGGAATCCAGGACTGCAGGAACTCCACGGTCGCGGTCACGAACAGCGCCAGAACCCCTGCCGCCACTGCTCCGAGGAGGCGTGGCCCTGCTTGGGTCGCGCCGCGCGTCAGCCATGCTGCCCAGAAGAACCCCAGCGGGAAGAACATGATGGCGTTGGCAATCCATTGCTGACGTGCACCGGGGTACATCACACCGAAACGCAGGGCGCGATAGGCATCGACGGCCTCGCCGAACGAAAGGGCGGAAAACCGGAAGTCGAAAGGCAACAAGGTCAGATAGACGACGCCCGCCAGCGAGATCCAGGCGGCTGCGGCGAGTCTGCCTTGCGTGCTCATGCCTGCGACCCGTATCCGGTCATGGCGCGTTTTCCGGCGGGCGTTCCGCCAATGCCGCGACCCACTCGCGACAACGTCGCGAGACGGCCTCACGCGAGCGGCGGTCCGAGAAGGTGTGATCGGCCTCTTCCAGATGCATCGAAGCGGCCGAATCCAGCAAGGCCCGCCAGCGGGGATCGGTCGCCCCGAGGTCTTCGAACTCCCTCGCAACCTGATCGCGACCACTCAGCACGACCAGCATCGGCACGTTGGCCGCTTCGAGCGCCGCGGCCATCCGTACAGGCAAGCCCGCCTCCGACGTATCTGACCGGGCGCCTTGTGCGGCCTTCAGGTTGCGTCCCAGGCCACTCAGCGCAGACCGCAGGTTGACGCGCCCACCGAGCAGCTTCTTCCAGAACGCCAAGCCGAGGAGCCGTTTCCCGTAATAGTGCCGGACATAGGCCCGCGCCTCGATCGCCTCGGTCCTGACCCACGGGTTGAGAACGATCAGTCCGCAAACCCGGGCGTCGGTCGGCGCATAAAGGCTGGCCGCGCTGGCCCCGTCGCACAAGCCCCACAACACCACGTTCTCCAGCCCGGGGACCTCGGCCACGAAGGCATCGATTGCCGCGCGCAGATCGGCTGTCGCGCCGTCGAACGGGATCGGCGCGCCGGTCGAATCGCCCATGCCCCGGACGTCGAAGCGGAGGCAGGCCACACCCTGTGCAGCCAGATCGCGTGCCAGGAGCACGAACTGCCGATGGCTCCCGACGCGATATTGCGGCCCGCCGACCACCACCAGCACACCGACGGTCATCGCTTGGCCCGTCGGCTCGGCGAGGACCCCCACGAGCGCCTCGCCTTCGCAATCGAACAGGAGTGCGCGCTCGCGTACAGTCATTGCACAATCGCGGACAGCGCCCGGACCGAATGCTCGATGAGGACGGGAACGTTCTCGATCTCCTGCGTCTGCCAGAAGCCCACCCCGTGCACCACATCCAGTTCCACCGACAGGCCGCGGCCCCGCCACTCGGCTGCCAGTGCCGAAGCCGCCGCGGACGGCTTCGGCCCGTCGGCGGAAGTCACCTCGAGCACGGCGATGCGCGGCCCGAGACGTTCGGGCACCTGCAGCGTCGAACGTACCATGCCCTCCACCAGCGACGGCGACAGGGTGTAGCCGGCCACTTCGACCGCTTCCCCGGCCTCGATGCGTGCCTTGAGTTCGCCCAGTACCGCCCGACCATCGGACTCGTCGAGCCAACTCGCCGCAGCGGCAAGCCTCAGGAAGCGGTGCAGGCAGTCACGCCCCCGGGTCAGCGGCTGCCAAAGCAGCATGGCATCGCAATCCCCCCCCGCGGCCATCCAGTCCGAAGCCAGCAGACTCCCTGCACGCAGCGACCAGATCACAAGCGGCCCGGCACAATGGCTGCGCAACCAGTCCCGGCCGAGCGACAGATCGTCGATCCAGTCCTGCCAAGCGGCATCCCCGAAATCGCCGGAACTGTCGCCACAGCCAAAGCCGTCGACCTGCAGGACCAGCCACCCGTGCGCAGCGAACGCGCGGGCGGCCAGAGCAGCCATCCGCCTCGACTTGTTCAGCTCCTCGGCGAACGGATGGACATACAGCACTGCACCGACCGGCTCCCCGGCAGGATGGGTTGCCAGGCAAAAGCGGCTTCCGACGGAAGCCTTCAGAAAGAACGCATCCCGGGCCAAGGTCGCGCCGCGTCAGCCCTGCTTGCCTTCCACGAAAGCAACCAGGGTGCCGACGTTTGCAAAAGTGGATCCGTCGATCTCGTCGTCCTCGACGAAGAAATCGAAACGCTCCTCGAGGACGTTGATCAGGCCCACTACCGCCATCGAATCGAGCTCGGGCAAGGCGCCCAGCAGCGGCGTATCCAGATCGAACGCACTTGCCCGTCCATCGAGGCTCAGCACTTCGTCGAGAATGGCCAGCACTTCCTTCTTGATGTCCAAAATCTTCCACTCCGAACCGGATCATCGAAAGCCGCGGCGAAGCAGGTCCCGCCCCGGCGTCATAGGATTGCTATTATAGGGTCACCCGGAAGCGCCTACACCCGCGCATTCGGTCACGCGCCCCGGCGCGATCTTCGCACAGCTTTTCGGCAGGAGCCCAGGACAACGATGAGACGCGTGCTGATGATCGCATACCACTTCCCGCCGCTGGCGGGGAGCAGCGGCATCCAGCGCACCTTGCAGTTCGTTCGCCACCTGCCCGCGCTTGGCTGGCAACCGACCGTGCTCACCGCACATCCACGCGCGTACGAGCGAACCGGTGGCGACCTGCTCGACGACGTGCCGGATGGCACACGCGTCATTCGCGCGCAGGCATGGGATACGGCCCGTCACTTTGCGCTGATGCATCGCTACCCGCGGTTTCTCGCTCTTCCCGATCGCTGGATTTCGTGGTGGCTGGGAGCCGTACCGGAAGGGCTGGCGGAGATCCGGCGCCACCGTCCGGACGCCCTGTGGTCGACCTACCCCGTCGCGACCGCCCACTGCATCGCCCGTACGCTGTCCAGGCGATCCGGGATCCCATGGGTCGCCGACTTCCGCGATCCGATGGCGCAGGAGGGCTACCCGAGCGAACCCGCCCAGTGGAGAAGTTTCCAGCGGGTCGAGCGTGCGACGGTGGAACAGGCACGATTCATGACCTTCACCGCCCCGGGAGCGGTCACGCTTTACCGGCAACGCTACCCCGGACGTTCCGAACGGATCCAGCTGATCGAGAACGGCTGGGAAGAGGCTCCCGCGCTGGCCTGTGATCGACCCGGACCGCTCGCACCGGGCAAGCGGACGCTGCTCCACAGCGGCATCGTCTATCCGAGCGAGCGCGACCCCACCCGGCTCATGGAAGCGCTCGCTGCGCTGAAGGCCCGTCACCCTGCCGTCTATGCACGCCTTTCCCTCCGCTTCCGGGCACCCGTCCATGCCGAACTGCTGCATACACTCGCCACCCGCTTCGAGGTCGAATCGGCGGTCGAGATCCTGCCGCCGATGGGCTACCGGGATGCACAGGCGGAGATGCACGCGGCCGACGGCCTGCTTCTTCTCCAGGCCGCCAACTGCAACGAGCAGATTCCCGCGAAGTTCTACGAATATCTCGCCGCACGGCGCCCCCTGCTCGCACTCACCGATCCGGCCGGCGACACGGCGAAAGCCGTCCTTGCCGCCGGCATCGACGCGATGGCCCCCCTCGACCGAACCGAGGCGATTGCCGAACTTCTGCTGCGCTTCATGGCCGAACCGACGCTCGGTACGATGGCCGACGAAGCGACGATCGCGGGAGCCTCGCGCAGGTCCCGCGCAACCCAACTGGCAGAACTGCTCGATCTTGCCGTCTCCACGACCCCGACGATCGAAACCTGACATGTCCGACGACCCGCCTGTCGACGCGCTCACGCACGCTTCACCCGCCATCGACCCCCACCGCACGCGCGAATGGTTCGAGCTCCTGATTCGCACCGTCCTGCCGCACGGCACGGCCGTTCACTGGCTGCCGGTCGCATCCGCGACACGGCCCGATGCCTCGCTGCTGCCGATGATGCGTTTGCCGCGGACGCCATGGAAGCTGGAGTCTCTCGCCACCTTCTACACTCCGATCTTCGGACCGATCGATGAAGCGTTGGTCGACGAACAGGCATTGCTCGACATCTTCCGCAACTTGAGAAACAACCGCGAACGTCCGATCGATCTCATCGACCTCTCACCGCTCTGCCCGGACGGGCGCTTCTATCCGCTTGCCCTGCAGGCCCTGCGCCAAGCGGGATGGATCGTTCAGCCGTACTTCCGCTTCGGCAACTGGTATGCGCGCCCCCACACACCGGGCTTCGAGGCCTACCTGTCCGAACGCCCCTCGGCCCTGCGCAACACGATCCGACGGGCACAGGGCCGACTCGAGCGCCGCGGCGGGTTGTCGATGCAGATCCATACGCGCCCAGGCCCCGAGCTCGAACGCGCCATCGCCGACTACGAGCACGTATATCGGCGTAGCTGGAAACGCCCCGAGCCGCACCCGCAGTTCATCCCCGAGCTGTGCCGGCTGGCGGCCGCCCAGGGCTGGCTCAGACTCGGGGTCGCAAGACTGGACCGGCACCCCATCGCCGCACAACTATGGCTGGTCGCAGGAGGCCGGGCACAGATCGCCAAGCTCGCCTACGACCCGGAGCATCGCAACCTGTCCATCGGCACCGTGCTGACCGCCCATCTCATGCAACACGTCCTGGATTGCGACCGGGTTGGCGAGATCGACTACCTGATCGGCGACGACGCCTACAAGAAGGACTGGATGCCCTCGCGGCGCGAGCGCCTGGGCCTCGTTGCGTTCCACCCGGCCCGCGTCCGCGGGCTGGCCCATGCCGCACGTCATTTTGCCGGGTGGCTGTGGCGGCACATGCGCCCGTCCTCCGGCACCGGCGGCGGACGCACCCCCCCGGCCGGCCGCGAGCAAACCTGAACGATGGCTGGATATGCATTCGCCGTGATGTCCTGATACATTAAGTGCGCGCCGGCCCCTCGGCCCCGCCGCGCGTATTCGGAAGACTTGCATGAACGCAACCTACCTCCTGCACCACCTCGTCGCGGCTTCGGCAACCCGGAGTCCGCAGGCGTGCGCACTAAGCTTCGGCGAGACGCACCGCAGCTACGAAGGGCTGCACGACGACGTCACGCGTCTGGCTTCGGGACTCATGGCACTCGGGATCGCCCCTTCCGAACGCATCGCGGTCTACCTCGACAAACGCCCCGAAACCGTCATTGCCTTCTTCGGGGCCAGCGCCGCCGGGGCCGTCTTCGTGCCGGTCAATCCGATCCTCAAGCCCGAGCAGGTCGCCTATATCCTGCGCGACTGCAACGTCCGCGTGCTGGTCACGTCCGCGGAGCGCTTCGACGCCCTGGGCGACGCGCTCGCCGCCTGCCACGACCTGCGCCATGTCGTCCTCACCGGCACGGCAGGCGAGCGCCGCGCGGTGGCCGGCACATCGATCCACGCCTGGGCGACCCTGCTCGATGCGCCGCTCCGCAGCGGGCACCGCGGCATCGACACCGACATGGCTGCGATCCTCTACACCTCCGGAAGCACGGGCCAGCCCAAGGGCGTAGTGCTTTCCCACCGCAACATGGTCACCGGGGCGAAGAGCGTTGCGCACTACCTCGAGAACCGTCCCGACGATACGCTTCTGGCCGCATTGCCGCTGTCGTTCGATGCGGGCTTTTCCCAGCTCACCACCGCCTTTCACTCCGGCGCACGCGTCGTCCTCCTGAACTACCTGATGCCACGTGACGTCCTCAAGGCGGTCGTAACCGAGCGGGTAAGCGGGCTGACGGCCGTACCGCCCCTGTGGATCCAGTTGTCCCGACTCGAATGGCCGGAGTCCGTTTCCAAACACCTCCGCTATATCGCCAATACGGGCGGCCGGATGCCGCGGGAGACGCTCGACCGGCTGCGCGGGATGCTGCCCCACACGCGCCCTTACCTGATGTACGGCTTGACCGAAGCTTTTCGTGCGACCTTCCTCCCGCCTGAAGAGGTCGACCGCAGACCCGATTCGATCGGCAAGGCGATTCCCAACGCCGAGGTCCTGGTCCTGCGCGAGGACGGCAGCCCCTGCGCGCCGAACGAGCCGGGTGAGCTCGTCCAGCGCGGCGCACTCGTCGCCCTGGGCTACTGGAACGACCCGGACAAGACCGCCGAGCGCTTCAAGCCGTTGCCGGCCAATGCCCCGGGCCGCCAGACCGGCCTCGTCCTGCCCGAGATTGCGGTTTTTTCCGGAGATACGGTCCGTACGGACGACGAAGGCTACCTGTACTTCATCGGACGGCGCGACGAGATGATCAAGACCTCGGGCTATCGGGTCAGCCCGACCGAGGTCGAGGAAATCCTGTACGCGACCCGACTCGTCGGCGAATGCGCCGCCTTCGGCATCCCGCACGAAACCCTGGGCCAGGTCATCGGCGTCGTCGCCACCGCACCGGCCGAAGGCGCACTCGACCTGGCCGGGCTGATGGCCGAATGCCGGGCGCGCATGCCCGCCTACATGGTTCCTTCGCGAATCGATCCCCACCCCGGACCGCTGCCGCGCAACCCGAACGGCAAGATCGACCGCAAGGCCCTGTCGGCCGCCATCACGTATGAGAACGGGTCCTAGGATCGATGGGACGACCACGGTTCGAGGAACTCTGGCGCAAGCGTTTCACCGAACGCGGCCTGACGCTCGATGACGACGCGGGAATCGCTGGCTGGAGCGAGAGCGGGCTCGAAACCCGGTTGCGGCACTTTCGCCGGTTGTGGACCGGCGCCCGACCCGGATCGCTGTGGTTCGACATCGGCTGCGGCGCCGGGAGCTACAGTCGCACGCTGGCCGCGGAAGGACTCGAGGTCGTCGGAGTCGATTATTCGCAACCGAGCATCGCCAAGGCACGCTCGCGCAGCCCGGAGGTTGCCGGCTGGATCGTCGGCGACGCAACCCGCCTCCCGATTCGAACCGGAAGCGCCGACGGCATCCTGTGTTTCGGCGTGCTCCAGGCGCTGAGCGGATCCGACCGGGCGCTTGCCGAGATGGCCGGGGCCTTGAAGCCCGGCGGGGCGCTCTGGGTCGATGCGCTCAATGCGCACTGCCTCCCGCACCGGATCACCATGCTCCTGCGCCGGCCAACCCGGCTACGCTACGAAACCGCGAACGGGATCGTGAAGACCCTGCACGCGCACGGACTGGAGGCCACCGTGCATTGGGTTCCGATCATGCCGGCACGCCTGCATCGTCTACAGTCCCTGTTCGAGTCCGCCTGGGTCCGCTGGCTGCTGCGCTCCGTGCCGCCACTGGGTGCGCTGCTGAGTCACTCGATTCTCGTCATTGCCGCCAAGCCATGCCGCACGACCGACTGAAAACCGGTACATTGACCGTAGAGCCTGCGCTTCGCCCCTCAAGGAAGGCACGCCCCTCATGACCCAAGCCGCCAACAAGCCCACCCCTCGTCATGCCCCGATGACCCGATTCCCGGTCAAGAACGGCGAACTTCTCGTCGGCGGCATCCCGCTCACCCGGCTCGCCGCCCGGGTCGGCCGCACCCCCTTCTACGCCTACGACCGCCGCCTGCTCGACGAGCGGGTTGCCGAACTGCGCCAGGCACTTCCCGCGGGCATCAAGCTGCACTACGCCATGAAGGCCAATCCCATGCCGGCCGTGGTCCAGCACATGGCCCGCCTCGTCGACGGCATTGACGTGGCCTCGGCCGGCGAACTCCTGTGTGCGCTCGATGCCGGCACAGATCCCGGCGAGATCAGTTTCGCAGGACCGGGGAAGTCCGAGGCGGAACTGCGTCAGGCCGTGGCGGCGGGGATCATGGTCAATGTCGAGTCCTTCCGCGAAATCGGCATCCTGGCGACGGCATCGGCCGATCTCGGTGTGCCCGCACGCGTATCGGTCCGCGTGAACCCGGACTTCGAGCTGAAATCCTCCGGCATGAAGATGGGCGGGGGACCGAAGCCGTTCGGCGTCGATGCCGAACAGGTCCCCGCTCTGCTCGACGAGATCCGCCACGCCGGGCTCGCGTTCGAGGGCTTTCATCTGTTCGCCGGATCGCAGAACCTGAAGGCCGACGCCATCGTCGAGGCGCAACGCAAGTGCTTCGAACTGGCCGTTCGGCTGGCCGACGCAGCACCCGAAACGATCCGCTTCCTCAATCTCGGCGGCGGATTCGGCATCCCCTATTTCCCCGGCGAGCAGGCCCTCGATCTCGCCCCCATCGGCACCAACCTCGCCGAGATCCAGGAAGCCTGCGCACAACGCCTGCCCCAGGCGGCCATCGTCCTCGAACTCGGACGCTATCTCGTCGGCGAAGCCGGCTTGTACGTCTGCAGGGTGCTCGACCGCAAGCTCTCGCGCGGCCACGTATTCCTGGTCACCGACGGCGGTCTGCACCACCACCTGGCCGCCTCCGGCAACTTCGGCCAGGTGCTCCGCAAGAACTATCCGGTCGCCGTCGGCAACCGGATGGAGACCGAAGGCGAAGAGAGCGCATCCGTCGTCGGCCCGCTCTGCACCCCGCTGGACCTGCTGGCCGACCGCATGCCGGTCGGGCACGCCCGGATCGGCGATCTGATCGTCGTCTTCCAGTCCGGCGCCTACGGGGCGAGCGCCAGCCCCCAGGCCTTTCTCGGCCACCCTCCCGTCACCGAAGTCCTGGTCTGAGACGGAGCCCGGCCTTGGACTTCTCCCGCAGCAGTGTCACCACAGGTGCCTTGCTGACGTTCGCGATGCGCGGTGCGGACCGGTTCATCGGCCTGCTGAGCATCCTCATCCTCGCACGCCTGCTCGCCCCCGATGACTTCGGCATCATCGCGATGGCCACCCTCGTGGTGGCACTGGCCGACGTGCTGCTCGACCTCGGCGTCAACGTCGCCCTGATCCGGAACCGCGAGGTCACCCAGGCCGACTACGATACGGCCTGGACGCTGCGCCTCGTCCAGACCGGCCTGTCGACCGCGATCCTGATCCTCGCGGCCCCGTGGGCCGCCGAATATTTCCAGGACCCCCGGGTGACTCCCGTGCTGCAGATCCTGGCCTTCACACTGCTGCTCTCGGGCCTCGAGAACATCGGTGTGGTTGCCTTCCACCGGAACATGCAGTTCGGCGCCGAGTTCCGCTTCCTGTTCGCACGACGCCTGGGCGGATTCATCGTGACCCTCGTTGCGGCCTGGTTCCTGCGATCGTACTGGGCGCTGGTCATCGGCACCCTCGCAGGGCGTACGCTCGGCGTCGTGCTGAGCTACGCGATGCACCCGATGCGTCCGCGACTCGGCCTGTCCCGATTCCGCGAGATCTTCGCGGTCTCCCAATGGATGCTGCTACGCGGCATCGGCGAATTCCTGCACAACAACCTGCACCGTATCCTCGTCGGCCGCTGGACTCCCGCATCGACCATGGGCGCCTACGCAGTGGCCAACGAGATCTCGACCATGCCGTCGTCGGAACTGCTCGCTCCGATGAACCGTGCCCTGTTTCCGGCCCTGGCCGAAGCACGGGACAACCCTGCCGAACTCAGGCGATTGCTCCTGCTCGCACAGGGCGTACAGGCCATGCTGGCCCTCCCCGCCGTCGTGGGCCTGGCGCTGGTCGCCGAACCCGCCGTCCTCGTGTTGCTCGGCGAAAAATGGCGGGAAGTCGTTCCCTTGCTGCAGATCCTCGCCCTGGCCGGAATCGGCCACGCACTCACTGCGACCGGCGGCTACACCCTGCTGGTACTCGGCAAGATGGCGCAGGCAACCTTGATCCTGTGGGTTCAGGTGATCGTATTCGCCGTCCTCGCGCTGCTCGTGTTGCGCGGGGGAACGGCCGTCGAGGTGGCGTCGCTTCGACTCGGGGTGATCGCTGCCGGCACGGGGTTCTCGATCTGGATCCTGACCCGTTCGGTGAGCGGACTGACGGTTTCCGCCATCCTCCATGCAATCCGGCGTCCCGCACTCGCGACCGCGGTCATGGTCGCCGGTGTGCTGGCGGTCGGCTCGATCGTGCAAGCCCCGCCCGCCACGACGCTGGTGGTCGAGATCGCGACCGGCCTGATGATCTATCCGGCCGTGGTGCTGCTGACCTGGCAGAAGTCGGGACGACCGGACGGCGCCGAAAACTGGCTGCTGCGCAAACTGCAAACGGCCTTTCGGAGGTCGTGACAGACCCTGACGGACCGTCCGACACCCTTGCGGTCAGCGCAAGGACTCGCGCAGCGAGAACAGCACGGAACTCACGCCGCTCCAGATCTTCTGAAAGACCCCCGCCACCCGCATCATGATCGGAGGGGGCGGTTCGGCCGGAACCACCACGGGCGGCATCGGAGTACCTCCGACGCCATCCGGCATTGCTGCGGGAGACGTGGCAGCCTCTTCCCCACGCATCCACTCGCGCAGCCGAGCCCCGAAGCCCACCGGCTCCTTGGCAGCCGTACCGGTCGCCGACTCGTCGACACCCATGCGCGTCTCCCGAATGCCGAGTACCTCGCGGGTCGCCAGAAGCATGTCGATCTGCTGACGGGTCCAGTCGTCGGCGCCCACTCCGGCCCGCGGCGACGCATCGTCGCGCCCCCCTCCGGAGGGCTGATCTCGAACCGGATTCACTTCGAACACGGTCCCGTCGAGCACCAGTCCTGCGGCTGCCGATTCATGCACGTTCGGACCTCGCAGGCCCATCCGGTTCGCTGCAGCCCCCACAATCCCGGAAGGCTGCGCCTTCGCTTGCACCGGGTCGGCTTCGAGCGGGATCGGCGCCGCATGTGCGAAGCCGTAAACAACCGACAGGCCGACGAACACGACAAGCGATGCACGGAGCATGACCCCCTCTCCCGAAAACCGAACGGCGGAACGACCGCATGACCATGGATCCTGCGGCCCCGGCAAGCCGGATCGCCTCTCTTGACTTCAAGCAAATTCTGCGCCGGCCGCCCCACGGCTCAAGAAGCGAAAAAAAGTCATCTATGATCAACGTCTTATTCGCTACCCGCGGCCATCACCGCCGCTTCGGTACGAACTCCGCCGACCCTGTGTAAAAACTTCCGACACTTGCGCGGTCCGTTGCGCTCTGGCTTCGCCCCACCGGGCGTGGTCCCTTGCCGTAGAACGCCGTTTGCATGAAGATGGAGCACCCCCGGCCCCCACGAGACCAGGATCGCCATGAATCAAAGGCCCGGCCACCGGTTTTTCGGCTGCATCGCCCGACCCGGCAGTACGTTCGCCCCTCCTCCCCCTGCTCCGTCATCGGTGCCGTTTGCAAACGGCTATCTGGCCTTCCAGGCCGAAGCAACGTACGCGCACGATGTCGACGAACACTGCCTCGCCTTCGGTCAACCGCGTTTCGACCAGCCGGAACTCGCGGAGATTGCCACCCGGCGCAATGAGGCTGCAGCCTGGATCGAAGCCTTTCGCCGCCACGGCGCCCGCGCCCCGGCCGGCGTGCGCGGCCGCTTCGCCGTGATCGTCGTCCGCCCCGGCCAAGCTCGCGTGTGGCTGGCGACCGATCGCTTCGGCACCTGGCCGCTCTGCCACGCCGAGCACGACGGCTGCCTCTATTTCTCCAATCGAGCGGACACCGTCCCGCTCCCCGGTCGGCGGATCTCGCGGCAAGCCGTGTTCGACTACCTGTATTTCCACATGATCCCCGCCCCGTCGACGATATTCGAGGGGATCCGCCGTCTGCCGGCCGCACACGTCCTGCAGTGGTCCGACGGCACGAGCCGGGTCGAACCCTGGTGGACGCCCCGCTTCGACGAGTCCGGCAGGCCCGACCTGGACGAAAGCAAGCGGCGGTTTCTCGAACTGGTCGAACAGGCCGTGGCCCGCGAGGCGGCCGACCACGCGGTCGGCACCTTTCTGTCCGGCGGTACCGACAGTTCGACGGTATCGGGCATGCTGTGCAAGGTGCTCGGGCGGCCGGCACAAGGCTACTCGATCGGATTCGATGCGAGCGGATACGACGAAATGGAGTACGCACGCATCGCTGCCCGGCACTTCGGCGTCGATCATCGCGAATACTACGTCACGCCCGACGACCTGCTCGACGGCATCCCCCAGGTCGCCGCGCATTACGACCAACCCTTCGGCAATTCCTCGGCCGTGCCCGCGTGGATCTGCGCCCGTCGCGCACGCGCCGACGGGATCGACAAGCTGCTGGCCGGAGACGGCGGAGACGAGTTGTTCGGCGGCAATACCCGCTATGCCAAGCAGCGCATCTTCGGCTGGTACGACAAACTGCCCGGAGCCGTACGCCGCCACGCACTCGAACCCCTCCTCGCCCTGCCCGGCATGGAGCGCATTCCGCTGATCCGGAAAGGCGTGAGCTACGTCGAACAGGCGCGCGTCCCGATGCCGGACCGGATTCAGATGTACAACATGCTCGAACGGCTCGGCACGGCCAGCGTGTTCGAAGCGGGTTTCCTCGACGACGTCGACCCCGCCGTGGCACTCGATCTGCAACGTGGCACCTGGGCACGGACCGAGGCCGCTTCATTGATCAACCGGATGCTCGCCTGGGACTGGAAATACACCCTCGCCGACAACGACCTGCCCAAGGTCGTCGGAACCACGGAACTGGCCGGTATCGAGGTCGGTTTCCCGCTGCTGTCGGACGAACTGCTCGAGTTCTCGCTCACGCTACCCCCGGAGTGGAAGCTCAAGGGTCTAACCTTGCGTTGGTTTTTCAAGGAGGCCTTGCGGGGCTTCCTTCCCGACGCAATCCTGGCCAAGAAGAAGCACGGTTTCGGCCTGCCATTCGGAATCTGGGCGTGCCGGCATGACGGCCTGCGCACCCTTGCGCGGGATGCGCTCCGACACCTCAAGGCACGCGGAATCGTCCGCCCGGATTTCATCGACGCGCTGGTCGACACCCACCTTCCCGCCCATCCCGGCTATTACGGAGAGATGGTCTGGATCCTGATGATGATGGAATTGTGGATGCAAGCCCATGAATCCACCTGAAAGGTCGATGAGGACAGGCCGCCAGCCGTGGCTGTCCGGCGTGGTGCACACGGTCAAGAAGGCGATCGCCCGCCATCTGCTCGCCTACGACGACGTCGCCTTGCGCGGATTCCTCGCCCGTGCAGGCCTGCGCCCGGGAGACACGGTGATGGTCCATGCCTCGTGGAAACCGCTCAACGGCTTCCGGGGCTCGCCAGCGCAGTTCTGCGCCGCACTGCGCGAGACCGTCGGCGAAACCGGGTTGGTCGTGATGCCCTCGCTCACCTACCACAACATGAGTTCGGCCGATTTCCTCGCCTTCGGCAAACCCATGAACGTGCGTCGCAGCCCGTCGGCCATGGGCCTGCTCACCGAGGTCTTTCGTCGCGGCAAGGGCGTCGCACGCAGCCTCAGCCCAACGCACCCGCTGCTCGCCTGGGGACGCGACGCCGAGGGCTTTCTTGCCGGGCACGAACACACCGACCGCCCGTTCGGCCCCGACTCGCCGTTCGCCCGCCTGCTCGAACGCAATGCCCTGATCCTGTGCGTCGACATCGGTTTCAGCGCGATCACCTTCACTCACTTCATCGAGGACCGCCTCGCCCACACCCTGCCGGCGCCGCTCTACGCACCGGAACAGATGACCGGCTACGTCATCGACGCCGCCGGCCAGCCGATCGAATGCCCGACCCGCGTCCTCTCCCCCCAGGCCAACGCCCTGCGCCGCGAGGAGCGCCTGATCGAACATCTCGACACCTACCGCACCCTGCACAGGGGTCGCCTCGGCAATACGCGGTTTCTGTGGATCCGCGCTGCCGACCTCGCGAACGAAGCCGAACGGCTCGTCGCCGGCGGAGGACACTTCTTCGACGCTCCGGGCAACCGGAACGCACCGGACTGAACGGCGGGAGGTTACCGGCTTTCATCGTCCGGGATCCGGACTATCATGAATGCATGGATCGCCCTGCCGCGATCCCTCACGGATGCAAACGGCCGAAAGGGATCCCGTTCACGATGCACAGATCGACGTCGCCGACCCACGTCACCCCGTTCGATACGTCTCGTTCGTCCCCCCCGGCCTGCACGACGCCGAATCGGGGGGCGACGCGATGTCGCACGTACTGACGCGCCAGTTCGCCCTCTTCGTGGTCGCAGGCGGCGTCGCGACCGCGGCGCACTACGCACTGCTCATCGTCCTCGTCGAATGGCTGGGCATTGCGCCGGTACCCGCCTCCATGGCCGGCTATGTCCTTGGCGCACTGGTCAATTATCGGCTCAACTACGTCTACACCTTTCAAAGCCGCAAGCGACACCGCGAGGCGCTCGCCAAGTTCCTCGTCGTCGCCGGAATCGGCTTCGTCCTGAACGCAGCCATCCTGCACGCCGCTATCGGTCCGCTCGGCGTTCATTACCTTCCGGGGCAGGTGTTCGCCACGGTCGTCGTCCTGTTCTGGAACTTCGCCGCGAACAAGCTCTGGACCTTCCGGGAGAATGCCGGTGCCCGTCGATGAGCGCCCGCACGCCGCTCCGGGCTCCTTCCTGATCTCGGTCATCGTTCCCGCCTACAACGAGCAGGAGGTCCTTCCCGAGTTTCACCGTCGGCTCGCCGCCGTACTGGACGAACTCCCGGGCGAAAGCGAAGTGATCTATGTCAATGACGGCAGTGCCGACGCCACGGCGATGGTCATCCAGGGCCTGCGGGTTCAGGACCGGCGCGTCGCGCTGGTCGATCTCAGCCGCAATTTCGGCAAGGAGATCGCGATGACGGCCGGGCTCGATCACAGCAGCGGCGATGCCGCCGTCGTCATCGACGCCGATCTGCAGGATCCACCCGAGCTCATTCCGGAGATGGTACGCGCCTGGCGGGACGGCTACGACATGGTCTATGCCCGACGGATGTCCCGCGACGGGGAAAGCTGGCTCAAGAAGGTTACGGCCCATCTGTTCTATCGGCTCATCCAGCGCGTCAGCCGCGTACGGATCCCCCCCGACACCGGCGACTTTCGACTGCTCAGCCGCCGTGCGGTCGACGCCCTCGGGCAGCTTCGCGAACATCACCGCTTCATGAAGGGGCTCTTCGCCTGGATCGGATACCCGGAAAAGGCGATCCCCTACCGCAGGGATCCCCGCCATGCGGGCGATACCAAATGGAACTACTGGAAGCTGTGGAACTTCGCTCTCGAAGGCATCACTTCGTTCACGACGGCCCCTCTCCGGGTCGCAACCTATCTGGGGCTGGCAACCGCACTCGGAGCCTTCGCGTTCGCCTTGTGGATCATCTACAAGACCCTGGCGTTCGGCGATCCGGTGCAGGGCTATCCGTCGCTCATGGTCGTCATCCTCTTTCTCGGGGGCGTACAGCTCATGTTCGTCGGTGTCCTCGGCGAGTATCTCGGTCGAATGTTCGACGAATCCAAGCATCGACCGCTTTATCTCGTGCAGCGATTCACCCCGGCGACCACCTCCAGAGCCGCAGTCACCGCGCCGGAGACGACCGGGCAGGGCACGAGAACGCCCGAACGCCGCCCGATCTCAGACACGGCCTGAGTCAACGCGCCGCGCCCCTGGGCCAGGCCGCATGCATCATCATGGCGAGACCGCTCGCAATCAGCAGCATGCCCGCCCCATAGAAGTACCGGTGAAGAAAAACGGAAAGCGAGATCACCACGAGGTAAGCGCAGCCGACACCCGCGATCAGGACGGGCGTCGGATGCCGGCCTGCCCGGAGGAATGCGCCACACAGCAGCGCCGCGGTCGCAGCCTGGATGAAGAGCATCTCCGCCCTGAGGCCCGCCATCACGAACGCGCCGGAAATCGCAATCTGGTCGGTCGGGTTCGTCGTCGCCGCGTGCGTCATGTCGCTCGCCGACGACACGCCGGTGAAAAAAGCCAGGGGTGCGGTTCCGGTAAGCAAGAACACCAGCAGCAGCCCGGCGGCCGGGAGGCCGCAAACAAGCGCGCCGTAACGGAGCGCATTTCGCCAACCGACGGCAGCAACCAGGCCCGCCCCGAGCAGACCGGCGGTAAACACCGCGGTCTGCCGGGTCAGCAGCAGCAACCCGAGCACCACCGCCGCCGCCCACAGGCGTTCCTTCCAGACCAGGACGGCGAGCACGACCGTACCGAACCAGTAGGGCCAGACGTGCCCGTAGTATCCCATCTGCAAGCTCATCGGAGAGAACAGGACGGGGAGGAAACTCAGTCCGAGAATCTCCGGTCGATGACGAAAGTCGAACAACCGGGCCAGCATCAGGAACAGCGCCAGCATCAGGACGATGTTCATCCACCGGATATCCAGTCCCGACCACTCGGGGAGACAATACGGCAGCACGTTGAGGGGCAGGTAGTACATCGGTGCCGTCGCGATCCCGGGATAGGTCCGAAGGAACGGGTTCTCGCCGGCCGCAAGACTTTCGCACGACGCCGCAATGATCGGCAACATGTTGGCCGCTCGGACATCGAGCGGCGTCACCAGTGTCAGGTAGGCGAACACCGTCAATCCCGTCGCACTCAGGAACCACAATGCCCAGCGGGTCCGCCCCAGCCACGCCAGCACCAGCACCACCGCGGCAATGCCGGCCATCGCGACCGCCCTTTCCCAGGGTGCGGCGCCGCCATGGAATACCAGGCAACTCAACACGGCGCATAGGCTCACACCGATCGCCAGCCCGACACGGGAAGGCAGGTACCCGATTTCACGCAGCGCATGCCCCGACCGGCCCGAGCGTGCGATCAGCAACGCCAGGAGTACCACGAGGGCCGCGAACAGGATCGAAGCCGACAGGAAGTAGAACTGGACGAACACGCCCGGAACCCGGTACTGGAAGCCGTAGGTCATCGAAAAGAGCAGTACGACCAGAAAAAGTACCAGGCCGGGAACGCCCGGGAAGCCCCCACTCCCTCGCCCCACCAGCGCGTCGCGTCCCTCGCCCGCCACAGTCGGCACCCTCACCTCCCCCATCGCTCACTGCGAACCAGCTTCCCGCCGCAGACCCGATCATTCGCCGGACACAGACCGACGCACGCCGGCGACCGCCCATCCCATTTCACTGTAGACGAGTTCCCGGAACGCGCTCCTCGAGGGTCCAATGCGCACCGAACCGATTGGCATGGCCGCCGGAGCTACGCGTCGTCGTCTCGCCGTGATATCTTTTTCGCATCCACCGCAGGACTTTGCCTACACTGTGGTACTTCGCCGACATTCTCGGAACGACCATGGGATTTCCCGATCTTCTGCGCCAGAATAGCCGCGTTCTGAAAGAACGGCTCGGCATCGGCCTCACAACCCCGACCGACAACCGCGTCCATCTCGATGCCGCGATCGCCTGGCTGAAACATGCACAGGATGTCTCCGGAAACGGGGGCGTCGCACAGACCTGGCTGGTGCGGCTTCGCAAGTGGGCACCGGCCTATCCGGAGACCACCGGCTACATCATCCCTACCTTCTACCGCTACGCGGCCCTGGCCGGAGACGAGGATGCCCGGATC
Source organism: Rhodocyclaceae bacterium (assembly GCA_050486545.1). Classification (GTDB taxonomy): domain Bacteria; phylum Pseudomonadota; class Gammaproteobacteria; order Burkholderiales; family Rhodocyclaceae; genus DAOMNN01. The sequence continues at coordinate 65,780 of JBJHDM010000005.1, forward strand.
CGGGCACGCCGCATGGCCGACTGGGAGATCGAGATCCAGCATCCGAGCGGCGGCGTGCTCGCCGGCGCCCTCGGGGATTCCGACCAGCCGACGGTATTCAACACCGGCCAGGTGATCTTCGGCTGGGTCCGCGCGTTCGAGGAGGAGGCGGACGAGCGCTATCGGGAAGCGGCGGTGCGGGCTGCGGACTGGCTATGCGACATCATGGACGACGACGGCTGCTGGCGGACTTGGGGTTCGCCGATGACCGGCAAGCAGATCAACACCTACAACACCCGTTCGGCATGGAGCCTGGCGCGCGTCCATGCGATCACCGGCGAGCGACGCTACCTGGACGCCGCGATCCGCAACTGCGAGTGGGCGGCGACCCAGGCGCAGCCCAACGGCTGGCTGGCGAACAACTGTCTCCAGGACAACGCCCAGCCCTTCACCCACACCATCGCCTACGCGATGCGCGGCCTGCTCGAAGTCGGTGCCTATGCCCAACGCGACGATTTCCTGGCCCTGGCCCGCCGGATCGGCGACGCCATGATCGCCGCGCTGCCGGAGAACGGGTTCCTGCCAGGGCGCTTCGACCGTGACTGGAAGCCCACCGTCAAGTGGTCCTGCCTGACCGGGGATTGCCAGTTGGGCATCAACTGGGGTCGGCTGTACCAGATCACCGGTGAGCGGACGTACCGCGATGCCACATCCCTCGTGCTCCGCTTCGTGAAGTCCACCCAGATCCTGAACGGCGACGACCTCGACACGCGAGGCGGCATCAAGGGCAGCCACCCGATCAATGGCGGCTATCACCCCTGGCAGTACCCGAACTGGGCCACCAAGTTCTATGCGGACGCGCTGATGATTGATCGTCAAGACTAGGCACACCCCACCCGAGTCCGGCGGTATGGTCTTGTACCCGCGGGTATGCCCGATAGGCAAGCCACGAAACAGCGAATTGAAGAGGACAAATGAAGCTCGTACAAAACCCAATCCTGAGCTTCGATGCGGCGACGTTCATGGAGAAGGGCTCAATGATGAGTAGGGAGCACCTCCTAACACGCCTCGCGCAACAACACTTGGTGATTCATTCGACGCCTCCCCAAGACAGGCATCACCCCGCACCCAGCGGCGGATATAGATCCATCGGCGAAAAACTCTATCACTACACAAACCCGTGGTACCTACCGAGAGTCTACAAATCCACTTATGCAAACGAGTGGCTATCCCGTACCCGATCACACCACAGAAGGTGGCTACTACGTAAAATCGGAGAAAGTGCTCCCCCCATACTTTATTTATGGCACCCAATTTTCTCGAATGAGATCGGACGATACGGAGAAAAGCTGGTCGTCTATCACATTTACGACGACTACCTGAATCTTCCCGGAAGCGCACCAGACCTTGAGGCTCGGGAAAAGCATATTCTGCGGAATGCAGATCTCGTGTTTGTCGCGAATGAAGCCCTTCTGGAGACTCGCAAGAAGCTCGTTGACCGGGAGTATATTCACCTCCCTCATGGAGTGGACGTTGAACTATTCGAGACTGCAAGGTTGAGGGCAGGAACCGGGCCCTCCGATTTGGCTTCTGTCCCTCACCCACGTCTGGGGTACATGGGGCGAATAAATGCAAAGGTGAATTTGGAACTTGTTCACCATGTTGCATGCAACAGACCAGCATGGAGTTTCGTGTTCGTTGGCCCTGTTGACACTGACGAATCGGATTCATCGCTACTATCAAAGTTGCGCGCCTTACCGAATGTGTACATTCTCGGAGCAAGGCCATATGAAGAGATAGCCAGCTACTGGATGCAAATTGACGTAGCCATCATTCCGTACCGACATGTGGAGGGGCAGTGGGCCTTCTTCGGAAGCCCACTGAAGCTGAGGGAAGCGTTCGCTGCCGACAAACCAGTTGTGATTTCCCCGCTCAGGGATGCACAGAGCTATGGCGACTTACTCATGACTGCGAAATCTGGTGAGGACTGGTTGCGTTGCATCGAATACGCCCTTCGATCGGCATCTGACCCAGATCTCTCTGAAAAACGCCGCGCATACGCTCGGGGGAATAGCTGGATAGCGCGGACGATCGAGATCAGACAGTATCTCAGTCGCGCAATAATGAGGAAAGATGGCGATTGCTAGACTGGCATCTTGCGGTTGACAATAGGCAACATAGCGCTACCTTTCTATGATTAAGAGTAGTTTGTTCAGGAATATATAACAGGATATTGCCTTAACCAGCAGCGCAAGTGATGCCGATCTTTGCTGGAGAGTCCTCGTGCTATGGCCCAGCCACGAGGTTTGCCTGATTACCTCCGTATTCGGGGAGGAGAGCCACATGAATGCCTGTTTCCCGATCATGCTTCCGTTGAACGTGTTCCGGAATTTATCGTCGAAGCGATCTCAGCGCCCTTCTCGCTCACGAGACTTTCCGTGAACCCGGGTCACCGCGTCACCCTCCTGGTGCCGAACCTGTCCGGGAACAACATGTACCGGACCTTCCTGCTCTACCGTGCGCTCGAACGGGATTTCGATGTCGAGATCGTCGGATTCCTGAAGGGCCCGACCTTGTGGGAACCGCTGCGCTCAGAGGGGTTGAAAGTCCATGGCGTACCGTTGCGGGGATGGCCGGGATTCGTGCGCGACGCGTTCGCCCTGCTACCGGCGATCCGCGGAAGCGTGGTCATCGCCTGCAAGCCGAGGATCACCAGCTACGGGGTCGCGCTGCTCAAGCGGTGGGTCGACCGGACCCCGGTCGTGCTCGACGTGGACGACGACGAACTGGCCATGACCCGACCTCCCGAGACGACGCGCCTCCGTACGATCGCGGCGTTCAATGCCCGCAATCCGGACGCATACTGGTCCTCCCTGGCGATGCACCGGCTTCGCAGCCGGGCCAATGCCGTCTTCTGCGTGTCCGAGCATTTTCGTTCGACCTACGGTGGCACCCTCGTTCCGCATGGCCGCGATCCCCGGCGATTCGACCCCGCGCTGTACGACCCGGCCCAAACGCGACGCGGCCTCGGGATCGATGGCAAATTCGTCGTGGTCTTCGTCGGAACGGTGCGACCGCACAAGGGCCTGGAGCCCATGCTCGAAGGGCTCGCCCGCGCGGGGATCCCCAATGCCGTCGCACTGGTCGTCGGCGCGCCTCCGAACGATCCTTATGTCGAGCGACTCCGGCAACGATTCGGTTCCTTGCTCCTGGCCCACCCGACGCAAGCGGCCGAACGGATTCCGGCCTTGCTCGCCGCCGCGGATACGACCGTCCTCGCCCAGGCACGCTCGGCCGAATCGCTCGGACAACTGCCGGCAAAACTCACGGACGCCATGCTCATGGGCCTGCCGGTGATCGCCACCCGCATCTCGGACATCCCGAAATATGTGGACGGCTGCGGCCTGCTGGTCGATGAACCCGACCCGCAGGCGATCGGCGAAGCGCTGGCCTGGATCGCAGCCCATCCCGACGAGGCGAAGGCGTTGGGAAGGCTTGCCCGACAGCGTGCCCTGGCGCTGCTGACCGAGGACGCGATGCGCGAGCGGATGCGTCCGGTGATCGAAGGCCTGATGCCCGCGGCAATCGGCACGACTCCGGCCGTGACCTGAAGGGCAGGATCCGGTGTTCGGACGATGCGTGAGCCCTTCTTACCGGGCGTCTTGCAGCAAGGGCTCGGCCTGCGGGCGCACGTCGGACGATGGCACATCCAGAGGCTGGATCTCTACGGAATCCCCACGGATCCGGACCCGCATCGCGCACTGATCCGTACGCCCGACCACGAGGCTTCCGTCGGCCGCCCATTCGGCTGCAACGACCTCGTCGCCGAACGCAAGCAGCCACACGAAACGCGCCGATCGCCCCTTCGATCGATACTGCAGCGTCGGTATCGGCACCGGTTCGTCCAGGCCGTCCGCACACCAGCCTGCCAGCTCCGGTTCACGCTGGCCGGCCAGTACGAAAAGTTCCGCGTCGGACGCAAGTTGCGCGAAGCTCGCCAACACGCCTCCATCGTCGGCCACGAGTCGACCCCAGCCGCCATCCCGCCGTTCGACCCGACCTCCAAGATGAAAGGTCTGGGCAAAACCTTGCTCCGAGGCCGCCTCCATTTCGTCCCAGACCAACAGGCCGCACTGCTCGAGGCAAATCACGGTACGGGTGTGCGCCACACCGGGGTAGACGTGGTTTCTTGCCCGCACGAACGCATGGTCCTTTGTCCGGCCGTGCGCAAGGATCTCGCCGTTGTGGCTGGAGGCCCGCTCACGGAGGGGTATGATGTCGGCTCCCAGGACCCGTCGCAGGGCGATCAGCAAATCGATGGTGCCGGTTTTCCACGCCAGCGTCGCGATCTTGTAGGAGTGCAGGAGCCGGTGCAACAGGCCGTCACGCACGACCCCGGGAAGCGGCCTTTGCGCGAGGCCGGTCACCTGGACCGTGTTATGCGCCGCCGAACTGTGGAAATAGGTTTCCCACTGACTCGCTCCGGGAATTCGCAAAGCCGACGGAAAGTGCACCAGTGCCTGTCCGTTCCGACGGACGGACAGGCCCATCGCATCCTGTTGCGCATGCCCGGCGAGCAGAATCCGCGTGTGGAAGACGACCCGGAGCGCCCCCTCGGTACCGCCGAAGAAGCAAAAGCCACCCTGCGGACGGACGGACAATCCGGAAGGGCCGGCCGACGCGGCGCCACGCATCACATCGAGGTATCGCCGCAGTCCGTGCGAATGATCGCCAAGGTCCAGCGCCTGCAACAGCGACGGGTCGATGATGGTTCGCATGCACAGTGCGGGGTCGCTGTACGGGAGTCCCTGAACGGTCAGGTTCTCGTCCAGCATGTCGACCGCGGCGTCGAACATGCGGTCCAGGCCCGTCTTGTAGGCTGCGCTCAGATCGTGACCGTAGGCCTGCAGGCCGTACAGAAGCTCGGAGAAGCTGCGCAAGGTGTAGAAATGGTAGAAGCCGGACTGCTCGAGATGGATGCCGTCCGAAGATACATTGTCCCGCATCTGCTGCTCGGCTCGGCGAATCCCGAGTCCCAGCCAGTAGCCTGACCCTTCGAGGTGCGAGCAGGTCGTGCCCAGTGCCACCAATGCCAGCGCGTTATTGAGGCCGTGGTTGTGTTCGTAGCGATAGTTCGACTGCCGGCACAGGTAGGCGGCATGTTCGACGATGAGGGTATCGAGACGACGGTGGAACGTGCGGTCGTCGGGAAGCTCCTGACGCCAGACATGCGCCAGGAAGCGCAGCACGATCGCACGCCACGCGACCGCATGTTCGTCGGCCCAAGCGTAGCAGGACACCTGATTCCGCGGAGCGGTTCGCTTTCCCCGAAAGCACTCGTGGTAGCGCGGGGCGGTCGCGACGGGATTCTTCTCGCTCCAGTCGAGTACAACCGATCGGCACACGTCGAACAAGGTCCGGTCGCCCCCCCGGGCCAGTTCCCCCAGCACCACGAGGAACCGCAGCGTATGGAGATTGAAGTCTGAATACTCGGTCGGCGCGGTCCCCTCGCGCCAGTCGAGCGAACGGAGATCCATCGCGAAGTCACAGCACGGGTCGAGTCTCAACTTGCCCTCGCGCAGCATTGCCACGTCGATTCGCGAGATCGTGGCCGCATCCGTTGCATCGAAGCGATCGAGACCGAAGCGCGGCAATGCGTCCGCGGTCGGCGCTCGCCCCCCCCTCCGCACCGCAAGACTCACCGGTTGGTCTCGGCTCGCGAGCACCAGGGCCGACCCGACGGGCAAGGCCATCACCCCCCAGACCAACAGCCACCCCGCCCCCCATGCACCGCCGGCAAGCCAGGCAGAAGCCGCAACGAGCCCCGACGCCAGCAGCATTGCGCCCACCGGCATCCACCACGCCCTCGCGCCCATCGTCAGCCGACCGGACCTTCCCGGACTTCGTGCCGCCATGATTCCCCGTCAATCCCGTTTCGCATCATTCGCTCCGGATCCGCCGCAGCACGAGCCGGACGATACCGGCCACCTCCCCCCCCAGCGGGTGCCTGAGCAGGTAGAGTCCCGCCAGCCACCCAAGCCCACCGGCGGCAAGCAGTCCCGCCGTGCGGACGACTCCCAGTTCGGCGCCGATCTCCCAACCGAGCAGCATGCCGCCGAGCATGGCGAACGTCGACACGAATGCCGCGAGTCCCGCGCCCTTGACGACCACCGGCCCCAAGCGTAGCAGATCGAACCCCAGTCGCCCGGATGCCAGTCGGATCGACAGCAGGTTTGCGAGCACCTCGGCGAGCACGAACCCGCAGGCTGCCGCAAACAATCCGAACGAAGCCAGCGACAGGATGGCCGCGATCTTCACGAACGCCGTGACCAGCCCCACGATCATGGCGGTCTGGGCCGCGCCATGGGCGACCAGCACGGATCCGGTCAGCACCCCGGCAGCCCGCACCGCGACGGCGAGGCACAGGACATGGGCCACCGGCACCGCCGCATCCCATTGATCGCCGTAGAGGATCCGGATGAGCGGAGCGGCCAGCAAGGCGAGCAGGGCGACGAACGGCCAGGCGATGCCGAGCATATAGTGGAGCGCGCAGACATAGGCCTCGCCCAGGTCGGCCCCCTCACGATGGGCCCGCGAGAAATGCGGCAGCAGCACCGGCCGCAACGCATCGGTCACCAGTCTTTCGAACAACTGCACGAACCCGAGGGCGCGATTGAACAATCCGACCGCCGAGAACCCCAGGATCTTGCCAAGGATCAGATCGGGTGCGACATGGCCGACCTCGTGGGCAATGTTGGCCACCCCGACCCGGCTTCCGAAGGCGAATACGCGGCCACGTTCGGACAAGGTCGGCCGGCTCAGAAAACCCCGCGGGAGTGCGATGAACGAACCGACGACGGTCGCAACCACCCCGGCAAGCCCGGACCAGGCCAGACTCATGAAGCCGAACCCCAGCCAGGCGAGCGACATCCCGACGCCGGCCTGGACGAAGGTGCTGGCCGTACCGATCCAGAACAGGCTGCCGAATTGCATTTCCCTGCGCAGCAGGGCCATCGAAACCGATCCGAAGGGAATGATGAAGAAGTTGAAGGCAATGACCGCGAGCACCCCGCGCAGTCCCGGCTCTTCGTAGAATCCGGCAGCGAGCGGCGCACCGAGCAACACGAGCGCACCCAGGCCCCATCCGATGAGCAGCGTGATCGTGAACGCCGTCCCGATCCTGTCCCGCGTCAGTTCGCGTTCCTGGATCAGGTACGAACTGATGCCGAAATCGCGCAGGATGTGGGCGACCGCGACGACCGCGGCCCCCACCGAGTAGATGCCGATTTCCTCCGGGGTCAGCAACCGGGCGATGACGACCGTGGACACCAGTTGAATCAGCAAGCCGACGTACTTTCCTGCGGAAGAGAGTGCGATGGCCTGACGGGTACCGGACATAGGGCTGGACAAGGACTCTTCAGCGGGCCGAAAAACTCCGGCACACCTTCGGTGTCACTCCGGTAAGATTCATGTGTTCGACCCCGTCATGCCGAGCATTCCGTTTGCTTGAATCCGCGCGCGGCGAAACGGCGCCTCCATCGGTTTCAACGCACGTCTCGCCAAGATTCGAATCGCGGGACGCGAAGCGAGCGGTGCGGAAGACGCGGGTTTCGATGATACACAGGTATGCCGCACCTGACTGCAGGATGTTCGGATGCGGCCCAGGACGCATCGGCCCGGAAGGCGCAAGCGCGCCGATCCGCTCTCGCGCCCGGGCACGGGCGGCGGAACAGGAGGCCCTGACCATGAAGACGATCGGCAAGCGACTTCCCCCACTGTTCGCCGTACTGGCCCTGGCGTTCGGGACGCACGCCAGCGCTCAATCGCCCGGCCGGGACCTGACGGAACTGGAATGGGCCTCCTGGCCGGATTTCTGCAAGTCGGCGTTCATCGCCTCCGGCTGGGCCGGGCAGACACCCTTTGCCGGACGCCTGACCCGTCAGCAGGTCGAACTGATGCGCTTCGATCACGGGATTCCGGGGACGCATCACTTCTGCATCGGCATGGTTTTCGTCGAACGGGCGAAGCGGCAGGGGAATACGCCGAATGCGCAGGGTCTGCTCTCGCGGGCGATCAATGAGATCGAGTACTCACACCGGCAGATGACCCCGAAGGCACCGCTGTACTCCATGGTCGCGGCCTACCTCGGAACGGCACACTACCGACTGGGCAAGCGGCGTGAAGCACTCGACATCTGGCAGCGTGGAATCGACAACCAGCCTGCCAGCCGAGAATCCTACCTGGCGATGGCCGAAGCCCTGCTGGCCGAGAAGAAGCACCAGCAGGCGCTGGACCTCCTGTTGCGCTACGACGCGGCGAAGGATCATCCGTCCCCCGACGCCGAGTACTTCATCGCCCACACCTATTTCCTGATGGGGCGCTACGACGACGCGAGGCGGCATGCGGACCAGGCCTACGCGCTCGGTTATCCGTTCCCCGGCCTGCGGAACCGCCTCGATGCGATCGGCCGATGAGCCCCATGGCGGAAGAGGCCGGCCCGTCGTTTGCATGATGGTTTCATGATCTGATACTTTTCCCCCGTTCATGGCTCACAACTGCCCCCGCCCATGCGTTGCCTGCTGATCGCAAGCATCTTCTCGCCCATCAACGGAGGGTCTGCCGTCGTCTACGAAACCCTTTGCCGATTTGCCCCGTCGGGTTCCATGGTCGTCCTGGCGCCCTGGCGCCACTACGTCGACGGAAGGGAAATCGAAGGCTGGCGCGAACATGACGCGCGCACCCCGTACCCGGTCTATCGCACCGAACTGCTGCGGCCGTTGATCCAGCCTCCGCCGCGCAGCCAGCTCCATTCACTGTGGCGACTGCTCTCGATCGACATCCCGCTGAAGCTTCGAATCTTTCGTGAAGTTCGCGCGATCGTCCGCAGGCACGGCATCGACGTCGTCTGTATCGGCGAACTGAACTCCGGGAGCTGGATCGGGCTCGCCTGCCAGCGCTTTCTGGGCTGCAGGATGGTGAGCTACATCCACGGCGAGGAGATCACCACGGAGACCGAGTTCCGCTTCTTCGGGCGCCAGCGCCGACGCTACCTGCAACGCGCCGACGCAATCGTCGCCGTCAGCCGGTTTACCAAGGACGCACTGATCCGCATGATGGGCGTCCCGGCCGACAAGATCACGCTGATCCACAACGGGGTGAATGTCGAGCGATTCGTCCCGGGGGCGAAGCCCCCGTCCCTGCTGGACCGGCACGCCCTCCGGGACAAGCAGATCCTCCTGACGGTCGGCCGCATCGTCCCGCGCAAGGGCCTCGACGTCCTGATCCGGGCGCTGCCCGGGATCCTGCAGGATGCGCCGCGCGCGCACTACCTGATCGTTGGCGAGGGCCACTATCGGCCGACACTGGAGCGCCTCGTCGATTCGCTCGGCGTGCGCGATCACGTCACCTTCGCCGGCAAGGTCGCCGAAGACGAACTGCCCGGCTATTACCAGTTGTGCGATGTGTTCGCGATGCCGAACCGGGAGATGCCCGACGGGGACACCGAGGGTTTTGGGCTCGTGTTCCTCGAAGCGAACGCATGCGGCAAGCCGGTCATCGGAGGACGCGCGGGGGGCGCCGTCGAGGCGGTTCGGGACGGGGAGAACGGACTGCTCGTCGACGGATGGAGTGTCGAGGAGGTTTCCACCGCGGTGCTCCGCCTGCTCACCGACCCGGAACTGAACGAGCGCCTCTCCCGACAGGGGCTCGCGATCGCACGAGCGGCGAGTTCGCGAGCCAAGGCCGAACAGTTCCACACCCTTTGCATGGAGCTTTCCGGACGATGACCGCGCCTCCAGCCAAGCGGCGGGGAACCGTCCTCATCGTCGCCGGGGAGTTTCCCCCGTTGAAGACGATCGGGCGGATCCGTGCCGTGAAGTTCGTCGAACACCTTCGCGATATGGGTTGGGATTCGATCGTTCTCACGCTCGAGCCGGGCGGTCACGAACCCAATTTCGACCCGTCGCTGCAATCCGAGGTCCCCGAGAGGGTCGAGGTGGTTCGCGTTCCGCTGGTGACCTTCGACGAACGGATCACCGGTTTCGCCAAGCGGCTGCTCCGGCGTGATCGGCCGTCGCCGAGCGTTCCCGGCCAGCCGACCCGTCGCACCGCATCCAGCGCGGTGCACGAGGATCGTCAGGCGCATAGCCCCTTCGTGCGTCTGCAGCATCTTGCCAAGCGCTGGATCCAGTTGGGGCTGGACATTCCCGACAGCTATCTGCCGTGGGCCCTCAAGGCGGTGCCCGCCGCACGGCAGATCTGCCTCCGCAGAAAGGTGGATGTCGTCTTCACGACCTTGCCGCCCTTCAGCGCGGCCTGGATCGGCTTCAAGCTTGCGGGCAAGACCCGGATCCCATGGATCGCCGACTATCGCGACCTGTGGTACGGGGACGTGTTGCGGGAGTGGCTGCCCGGCTGGCGGCGGCGACTCGAGCTGGCGATCGAAAGGCGGCTGCTGAGACGCGCGGATGTGATCGTCACCGTGTCGGAACAGAAGACGGCATACATGCGCCGCATGCACCCCGCGGTGAAGGCACGCTGGGAAACCCTGACCAACGGGTACGACAGCGAGATCTATTCCGCACGGGCGCGCACCCGCCCATTCCAGGCAGACCGGATCGTCTTCACCTATACCGGCCGGCTGTTCAAGAATCGCCGAGGCTATGCATTCGCCGAAGCGCTCGGACGGATCAAGCGGAGCCACCCCGAACTGGTCGAACCGGTCATGGTCCGGATCCTGGGCGGCGTTTCACCGGAGATCGCGGCACGATACGACTGTATCCTGCATGAATACGATCTCGGGCCGCATTTCGAATTCCCGGGTGACGTCGGCTACGCGGAAGCGATGGATGCCCAGGTCAACTGCGACTACCTGTTGCTGATCGTCGACACCGGCGAGACCTCCGACGGCGTGATCCCGGGCAAGCTTTTCGAGTACGTCGCGGCAAGACGCCCGATCTTCGCGCTGTGCGATCCGGGGGCCACCGAACAGATCATCCGACGGGCAAACCTCGGCGTGGTCGTCGATGCGGAAGACGTCGATGCATGCGAACGCAGCCTGCGCGCAGTGCTAACGGCGCCCGTGCCGGAGGTCCTGGAGCGCGACGAGGCCTATCTGGCGCGATTCGACCGCCGCAACATCGCGGCCGAACTCGCCCGTCTGCTGGACGAAACGGCCGAACTCCGCCGCTCAGGCAGCCAGGCGATAAGAGGTCTGCCGCCGGCTCAGGATGAAGCGTAGCGCAAAGCGGGCCGAGGTCTTGTCCCACGGGGTAAAGCGCGGCAACTGAAACCGGTCGCTGTCCGGCGAGGCAACCCCCCAGGCCGTGCTGAACGCGGCTTCGAATCCGCAGCGCTCGACGATCCTGGCATGCCGGATCTCGTAGTCGTCCCCCGGGACGCCGTTGGGATAGGCGAAGTAGCGTACCGGTGCCTGAATCAGGGTTTCGAGCGCGGTACGCGAACGCACGATCTCGTCTTCGGCACACCGGTCGTCGATCCGTTTCAGGATCGGATGGGAATCGGTATGGCAGCCGATCTCCATCCCCGCACGATGCAGTTCGCGCACATGCTCGGATTCGAGCATCAGATCGTCGGGCAAGGGACGATTCAGTTGCGCGGCCAGGTGCCCGATCAGTTCGCCCCGACCGGCCATGCCGATCCGGCGCATCCAGCGAAAGAGCATCTTCCAGTGCTTGCGCCGGTCCTCGAGCGTGTGCATCCCCAGGACCGGAATCCCCCAGTCGGACAGATCGATGACGTCCTCCGGCCAGGAACGCAGGATCTCCCGGAGCGAATCGTTCCACATCCGCCCGCCGTCCAGATAGCCGGTGGCGACGAAGAACGTCGCAGGCAGCCCCAGCCGTTTCAGGATCGGAAAGGCCACCGTGTAGTTGTCGCGGTACCCGTCGTCGAACGTGAGGCACAGCGAGTAGGGCGGCAGGCTGTCTTCCTTGAGCCGTCGCAGCCCTTCGGACAGCGGCAGCACGTTGAAGTGCTTGCCAAGCATCTGCATGTCCTGCCAGAACTCCCTGGCGGTGATCTCCTCGGGCAGGAGCGGGTCGGGTTCGGTCAGGATGCGGTGGAAGATCAGGATCGACAAACGTCCCGCGACGGTCTCCGGAAAAACCGTCCGCCCTGCCAGCGAGACCAGTCGAACCCCGAGGACGTCGGCGAGGACCGAGCGGACGCCAAGACCGTCTGGGCTGGTCAGTACGGGTTCCGTCACGCGACTACCTCCGATTCGACTTCAGGGCCGTCCTCATCCGCGGCAATACCGGCCGGCTCGCACTAGGCTTTCAGCGCCGGGGCTGGCGGCGGACCCGCAAGGGCAGCGCTTCCGGCTTCCGCCAATGCCCTGAGCCTTTCATTCACGAGCATGTTGGCGCAGACGAGCGCCATCATCAAGTAGTACGGCATATCCCAGTACGCGATGCTCAGGAAGGCTCCACCGACGGCGAAGCCGACGATGCTGACCTTCGCCATGTTGCCGAGCGTCTCGGCCCACGACAGCTCGGCGACGCCACGGCTCGAACGGACCAGCCTGCCGGCCGTTCGGTAGGTCAGGTACCAGAACAGCAGATAGAGCGCGAGCCCGATGTAGCCGTGCTCGCCCAGCACCTGGAAGTAGATGCTGTGGGCGACGAGGGTCTTGCCCGGGTCCGGGGCGTAGAGTTCATAGACGAAACGCGTCGCGGTCGTGAAGCCGGCCCCCATCGTACGGTCGTTGGCGATATTGATCGCCATCGTCCACGCGTTGATCCGCCCCATCGCCGAGGCATCTTCCTCGTACGTCTGGATCGTCTGCATGCGGTCGAACCAGTGGTCCGGCATGCTGAGCAGCCCCACTGGCGCCAGTACGATCAGGATCACCCCGATGGTGACCTTCGACTTGCTGCGCCACCACAGCATCGCACTCATTGCGATGATCGCGAGAAAGGCGCCTCGCGACTGGCTTCCGATCGCCGCCGCCGCACACAGCGCCATCGCGACATACAGCCCGCGACGAAGCCATTTCTCGCCGATCCGGTGCAGGACTGGAAAACGCGCCGCGACGGCGATCTCCTGGGCAAGGAAATACATCAGCGGCAAGGCCATGATCAGGGCCACGGCGAGCTCGTTGTTGCTCTGGATGATGCTCGCGGGCGGACCCCAGACACGATGCGCGCCGCCGGTCATGATCGTGAAGATGCCCCCTTTGACCCCGTAGTACCCCAGCGACAGGACGATCACCCAGACGAGTCCGACGATCTCGTTACGGGTACGCACGAGCATGCCGACCACGACGGTCATCACCATGACCTTGAGCACCTCGATATAGCGTTCGATGCTGGGTTCCAGATGGATTGCCGACACGGTCGTCAATCCCATCCAGATCGTGAAGAGAATCAGCACGACGACCGGTGCGCCCCGCGGCCAGCGCGCTTCCTTGTAATGCAGCACGAGCCCGAGCATGGTGACTGCCGCGGCCGCCATCGCGAACGGCAGCGAAAACGCGAAACTCCAGGTGAGCCGATGCGGGTTCATGATGCCGATCCAGACCCACAGCAACGCACCATAGTACGGCCGCTTGAGCGCATAGATGGCGGCGAAGACGAAAAACCCGGTGACCAGGATGTCGCGTAACGGCATGGTTCGTGCGGGCTCCCTCTACCTCGTCATGAATGCGTCTCGCCACTCGCGACGCGACTCATCACGTACCTGAACTTTCCGGACTGCTCGGCCGGCACTTCATCGACGAGCTCCAGCTCGATCGTCACGCTACGCCCCAGCCGTTGCTTCAGTCCTTCGCGAATGGTCTCGCAATCGGCCGGCCGAAACGCCTCGCCGGGCTGCAACCACACGCGTGTAAGCGTACGCGACTCCTGCACGATCTTGAACGCACCGACCCCGACAATGTCGCGGAGAACATAGATCAGCGCCAGGCCATGCATCACGGTTCCGTCTTCGGCGACGACGAAATCGGTACTGCGACCCTGGATCTCCTTGAGCAGAGGAAGCCCGCGACCGCACGCACAGGGCCGGTCGTCCAGGATGCCGATATCGCCGGTCCGGTACCGAATGAACGGGTAGTCGCGGGTGGCAAGGTGGGTCACGACGATCTCGCCGGCTTCGCCGGGCGGCAGCACCCGACCCGCCGGATCGACGATCTCGACGACGATGTCCTCGGCCGTGACGTGCATGCCGCCGTGCGGACACTGATGGGCGATAAAACCGGCATCGCGCCCCCCGTAGCCGTTCGCCACCGGGGCACCGAAGACCCGGGCGACGGTGTCGCGCTGATCGTCGTAGAGCCGCTCCGAGGTGACGAAGACAACGCGAACGCCGAGATCGTCCAGGCGGATGCCGTGCTTCTCGGCATGGCGTGCGATCAGGCTGATCGCCGAGGGGTAGCCGAACAGCATGCGTGGACGATACTCGCGGATCCGGGCGACGAACGATGCAAGCTTGTCCTCCGACATCTCGAAGGCCGGAAGCAGCTCGGTGCGCATCAGCCGATCGCGCAGCCTCCGGAGGCGATCCTGCGCACCGAGCTCGATCGCCGAGCCCCAGACGACGATCTCCGCATCGCCGATATCGACGTTCCACCAGCGCGTGGCACGCCATTTCGCCGCAACGTCATGCGTCACCCGCTCGGGACCGATGAAGAATACCAGCGGCTCCCCGCTCGACCCCCCGGTATTGAAACGGGACAGCCCACGGGCATCGTCCGCGCGCAGCGCATCGCTGTTTGCCCGGATGAGCGGCTTCGTCAGATATGGCAGGGCCTGCAGATCCGCGACGCCTTCGAGGGCCTCGGGCCGGAACCCGGTCCGGGCGAACACGTCGCGGTAATAGGGGACATGCCGACCGACGTCGACCAGCAAGGACCGCAATCGGTCGAGCCGATAGCGCTCGAGCCGCTCACGCGGCCACCACTGGGAGGCCTCCATGTCACGCAACACCCGGACGGTGTCATGCTTCTTCAGGCGTTCCTGGAGCGGAAAGAGGATGCCCGAAACGAATCGCGTATAGATATCCGACATGAAGGGCCGATTCATCTCCGAAGTCCATCGAAGGCCGCTCCTGGGCGGCAGCCGATCCCGTTGAGACCCGATTATTGCATCTTGCCGACAATGGCGTCGTGGTATGCGGCCGCGAGTTCGGCGCGAACGCACTCCCACCGATAGCGGCCGGCCTCCGCCAAACCGTTTTCGGAAAGCCGTGCGGCCAGTTCCGGCGAACTCATCAGGCGCATGAGTGCGTCCGCCATGCCCGAGGCATCTCCCGACGAAACAAGCAGAGCGGTGTCGCCATCCCGGACGATCCACGGAACACCGCCCACATCGGTACTGACGACCGGCACGCCGCTCGCCAGCGCCTCGAGCACCGAATTGGGCATGTTGTCCACGTGGGTCGGATTCAGCAGGACATCGGCACTGCGGTAAAGCGCCGCCATCGCATCACGGTCGAGCCGTCCCGTAAACCGAACCTGCGCGGCAATGCCGAGTTGTCCGGCGAGCGCGACCAGCCGGTCGTGCTCGGGACCGCTTCCGGCAATCGACAGGGTCGCCCCCGGAAACTCGCCCAGCACCTTCGCGAACGCTCGCAGGGCGATGTCGTTCCCGTAGATCGGCTCGAGGTTGCGGGCGACCACGATATGGCAGCGAAAGCCATCGCGTGTGCGCTTCGCACCCGGACTGAAGCGCTCGACGTCGACGATGTTCGGCACGATCCGACCCTGCATGCCATGGCGGGCGAATTCCTCCAGCAAGTAGCCGGACGGGACGATCAGTGCCGCGGCGCGGCGCATGGTCGGGCGAACGAGGGCCGCACTTCGCGCCAGGAAGCTGCCGGCCTCGCCGCCGCGATAATTGACGACCACCGGCACCTGGCGCATCGATGCAAGCCAGATCGCCGGCGCGGCAAACAGGTGCCACGACCAGCCGGAATTGGCCATTACGTGGACCAGGTCGGCCCGGGCGAAGGTCCGCCACAGGCGGAACAGGTAGGGTACGAGCCGAAACACCGAACGCACGCCGCGCACCCGTTCGACCCATTGCGGCCGGTATGGCGCGTTGACCTGGACCAGTTCGACCACCGCGCCCTCCTGCTCCAGCAGCCCGGCCAACTGCCACGTCTGGTTCGCCATCCCGCCGGCAGGCGGCGGCAACGGACCGACGAGGACGACACGCAGGTCGTTCCAGTCCATCAGGGTCTTCCCGGACCGGATGCGGGAAGCGCGGGTTCCGGCGCCTCGCGGACCATATCGCCGGGTCCGTCAAGCAGACGTTCGAGGCGTTCCAGGTGGGACTGCCAGCCATAATGCGCCAGCACGCAGGCACGAGCGCATTCCCCGAGCCGTAAGCCGCGATCGGGTCGCGCGAGCAGTTCCAGCAACTGCCCGACGAAATCAACCGCACTCGCCGCGGCGAGAAAATCCCGTTCCGCCTCCGCTTCGAGCCCGGACATGCAGGTTCTCGACACGACCACGGCCTTGCCCATGGCCATCGCTTCGAGCACCTTGTTCTGGATCCCGCGCGCAAGGCGCAACGGCGCCACGACGGCATCCGCATGCGCCAGCCAGGGGCGGATATCCGGAACCTTTCCGGTGACCACGACGCCGGGACCGGACAGGGCCTGAACGGCCGGCGCCGGCTTCATGCCCACGATGTAGAAGCGAACGTCCGGGTGGACGGCGCGGACACCGGGCAGGATGTCCTGCACGAACCAGGAGACCGCATCGATGTTCGGCCAGTAATCCATCGCCCCCGTGAACAACACGACCGGGCCTCCGGGTGGGTAGGGATCGGCCAGCGCATGATCCGGCGAGAAGTACTCGGCATCGACCCCGTTCTGCACCGCGTGGATCCGACCGGCGATCTCCGGCGCCTGCTCGCGCAGCAGGTCCCCCTCCGCCTCGGTCACGAAGGTGCTCGCATCCGCCCGCTCCGCCCAGTCACGTTCGAAGGCGAGCAGCCGCTTCCCCTCGCGCCGATACAGCCACGACAAGGGCCAGCCGTGCTCGGACGCGTACTGGGTCCACTTGGCGGAATCCAGGTCGCAGAAATCGATGATGCGGCTTCGCAGCCCGGGGACGTCGAGGTACTGCGCCATCGGCCCGGAAAAGGCAATGGCCTGCTCGATGCGCTCGCGTTCGACCGTCTCCGCGATCCAGGCCCGCAACCCGGCGTTACGGTAGTATGGGACGCTCAGCGCCTCGCCGGTGAGCAGACCGCGAAGACTGGCCACCCGCGCAACTCCGGGACTCAGCCGGACGGCATGGATGTCGGCGCACCACTCGCGCAGGCGATCCACGTGCGCCAGGTCCTCCGGCTGGTCGACGAAAGTCCCGAGGAAGACGCGATGGGTGCCGGCGAGATGACGAAGAATGTTGAACGAACGGACCTTATCGCCCTTATTCGGCGGATAGGGGATGCGATGCACGAGATACAGCAGCGGAGCAAGCGGCTTTCGACGGATGCGCATGGGATGCTATTGTAGGCTGCATCGGGTTTGCATTCGGGAAATTTGAGACGATTCCCGGTCACGATGAACACCGCACTCGCGGCCCGGACCGCACAGCGCCCGTGCCTTGATCGTCCCGCGGAACCATGGTCGCCGGAAACGAGAACGATGGCCGGTTCGAACTCCGTCGCCATTCCAGACCGAGAGCGTACGACAAATGATACTGATCCTGGGATCGGGCCGGTCGGGCACCACCTTCCTGGCCAAGCTTTTCGACAGCCACCCGAACGTCCTGTATCGCCACGAACCGGATTCGATCCTTGTCGACAGTACCATCCCGTTCCAGCCCAAGGGCGATGAACTGGGCCGATTTCTTCCGGCGGCATCGCGATACCTCCAGAGGCTCGCGACGGTTCGCTCACCCAAGGTAGCCGTCCATGTCCCGCTCTTTCCGAAGCGGTTTCGAAGCACGGGCGGACAGAAGTTGCATGACGTGCTCTCGCTCTGCGCCAAAGCACTCGCCAGGGCGCCGGGAATGGAGCGCCGTCTACGCGTTCCGGACCTGGTGCGGGAAACGCAGGAGGCGCCGCGCTACGTCATCAAGTCGGTCAACTCCCTCAATCGTGCCCGACTGTTCTCCGATGCGCGCGAGACGCTTCGCATCGTTCACATCGTGCGCCACCCGTGCGGAGTGGTGGCTTCCCAGATCCGCGGGGCCCGCCTGCGGCTGATGAATCCCACTGTATTCTTCGACTCCCTCTTCCGAATGGAGAATACCGCACGGTACGGACTGACGCGGGACGACATGGAACGCCGGAGCTTCGAAGAGCAAACCGCATTCCAGTGGATGATCACCAATGACCACGTCTTCGGCGAAATGGCCGACCACCCTCGTTACCGCATGGTGCGATACGAGGATCTGTGCCTCGATACGGCACGGGTCACGGCCGAGTTGTTCGAGTTCTGCGGGCTGGAGAAGAACGCGCAGACCGATGCGTTCGTCAGCCAGCTCGAGGAACAGGCACAGGGCGACGCCTCGTATTTTTCGGTGATGCGCTCACCGAAGAAGGCCGTGTACAAATGGAAGGAAGAACTCGAGCCGGATCAGATCGAACGCGTCATCGCGATCACGTCGCGGTCGCGCCTGGGAACGCACTATACGACGAGTTCGTGAACTTCCTCGTAGCCCGCCGGAGCGCGACCACGCCTGCGGACGGTGGGACCCTGTCCGGTTCTACCGATTCAGCAGCCCCCTGCCGTCCAGTTCGCCGACCACCCGAATCGCCGCCGCTTCCGGATCGAGCGCAGTCGTGTCGATCCGGATCTCCGGGTTCTCCGGCGCCTCGTAGGGCGAATCGATGCCGGTGAAGTTCTTCAGTTCGCCCCGCCTCGCCTTCTTGTACAACCCTTTCTCGTCACGCTGCTCGGCGACTGCCAACGGCGTGTCGACATGCACTTCGATGAATTCCCCGCTCCCCATCAGCCCGCGGGCCATGCGGCGCTCGGAGCGGAACGGCGAGATGAACGCGGTGATGACGATCAGTCCGGCGTCGGCCATCAGCTTCGCAACTTCGGCCACCCGCCGGATGTTCTCCACGCGATCGGCCTCGGTGAACCCCAGGTCCTTGTTCAGCCCGTGCCGCACGTTGTCGCCGTCGAGCAGATAGGTGTGCTTGCCCATGGCCAGCAGGCGTTTTTCGACATGGTTGGCAATCGTCGACTTGCCGGCGCCGGACAGCCCGGTAAACCAGAGTACGCACGGGCGCTGAAGCTTGATGCCGGCACGCGCCGTCTTGTCCACATCCAGATGCTGCAGGTGGATGTTGTCGGCGCGGCGCAACGCGAAGTGCAGCGCTCCGCTGCCGAGTCGCTCGCCTGTGAGCCGGTCCGCAATGACGAAACCGCCGGTATGGCGATTCTCGTGGTGGGGGTCGAACGCGACTTGCCGGTCCACGCCGAGGTTGCACACCCCGGTCATGCCACGCTCGAGCGTCTTCGCCGCGATGTGCTCGCCGGAACCCGGCTGCAAGCGGTACTTGATGCTCGTCACGGTGACCGTGGCGGACTGGAGGCCGACCGTCAGCGCGTATTCGCGCCCGGCCAGCAACGGCTCGTCGTGCATCCACTGCACGGTGGCCTCGAACTGGTCTGCCGCCCCGGCAGGGGCCTCCGCCGCCGACACCAGTTCGCCCGGCGCGATGCCGGGCCCCGGGTCGAGGATCAGCCGGACCGCCTGCCCCGCCCACGCCTCTGGAACCGGTCCGTCGCGCAGGGCGATTCGCGTGACGACGCCTTGCTTCCCGGACGGCTGGACGCGAACCCGATCGCCGATTCGCACCTGCCCTCCGACAATGGTCCCCGACAACGCCCGCTCCGCCGTGACTTCCGTTTCGAAGCTCTCGACCGGCATCCGGAAAGGCGCCTGTTCGTGCGACGCATCGTGCTCGTTCAGGGTGTCCGTCGTGCCGTCCGTCATGCGTTCTTCCAGCCTGTGGTTTCGTTCATCGGATTTGCCCGTCGACGGTCTCGCGCCCGCGGTCGGTCGCGGTGCGCTCGCAACGGCCCGAGCCCGGCTCTGCCAAGGCCCGATACGGGGCCTCGTAGCATGACACGCTGTTGCGCCAGTTGCGAACCTCCTCGACGAACCGGCGCCCCGCCTGGCGCATCTCGGGCCACCGGTCGCGTGTCGCGAGCATGCGGTCAACGGCTTCGACGAGTCCCTCTGCGCTCCCCGCCGCAAAGAGGCGCCCCGTTTCTCCATCGCGAATCAGTTCCTTGTGTCCGCCTACGTCCGAGGCGACGAAGACCCGACCCTGTGCCATCGCTTCCAGCGGCTTGAGCGGGGTCACCAGTTCGGTCAGCCGCATCGAATGTCGGGGGTAAACGAGCAGGTCGATCAGATCGTAGTAACGCCCGACTTCGGCATGCGGGACGCGTCCGGTGAACACCACCCGCTCTGCAATGCCGAGCTCGCGTGCGCGTGCCTTGAGCCTGGCATCCTGCGGCCCGCCACCCACGAGCAGGATCCGCAGCCCGGGCCGGCGCGCTAGGAGTGCGGGAAAGGCGTCGAGGAGCAGGTCGAGCCCTTCGTAGGCGTAGAACGATCCGACGAAACCGAGCACGGTCGCGTC
Organism: Rhodocyclaceae bacterium; assembly: GCA_050486545.1. Classification (GTDB taxonomy): domain Bacteria; phylum Pseudomonadota; class Gammaproteobacteria; order Burkholderiales; family Rhodocyclaceae; genus DAOMNN01. The sequence continues at coordinate 86,335 of JBJHDM010000005.1, forward strand.
ACCGAGCCCCAGTTCGGCACGCAGCGCAGGGTCGCCCTCCGTCGAAAGCTGGAAACCCTCGACATCGACCGCGTTGGGGATCACCGTCACCCGCTCGCCCGGGATTCCGCGCCCGACGATGTCGCGACGCAGCCCTTCGCAGATCGTGAAGATGTGATCGGCACGTCGCAATGCCCAGGTTTCAAGCGCCCGGGTCAGGCGGTAGCGTGCGCTGCCCTCGCGGGTCGTACCATGGTCGACCGCCGCATCCTCCCAGAAGGCGCGCACCTCATAGACCACCGGGATACCCAGCCGACGTCCGACCCGCAGGGCCGGAATCGCGTTGAGCACCGGAGAATGCGCATGGAGAAGATCCGGGCGCAGGCGCGCCGCGAGTGCCTCCAGCCGGCGCTCGGTTGCCCGCATGAGCCGCAATTCCCCCATCACGGGCCAGGGGCCGGCATCGAACGGCGTGCGGTGGAATTCGAGTCCCTCCACCCACTCTTCGAGCACGCCGACCGGCCCCTGCTTGGGCGAAGTCAGCTGAGCGGTTTCCCAGCCCCGGGCACGCTGCTCGCGCAGGATGGCAGCCGTACGGAACGTGTACCCGCTGTGCAGTGGAATCGAGTGATCGAGGATATGAAGGATACGCATCGGAGATCAGGCGGGCAGGCGCTCGGCCTCGGGCATCGCGGGGCGATGCTCCGACTGGCCGTTGCGCAGGAAGGCTTCGAACATCAGCATCGTCCACAACGGCGCGCTGTAATCGCGCACGCCCGACTGGTGTGCGCTGACGAGATGCTCGAGATAGCGCTGGTCGAACATTCCGGTGGCGGCGAGCGTCTCGCCCAGGACCGCGTCGCGTACGCGCTGGCGCAGCGGCCCGCGGAACCAGCGGGCAAGCGGTACCGCGAACCCCATCTTGGGCCGATAGAGCACGTCGCCCGGAAGGAAGGGCTCCATCGCATGCTTGAACAGGAACTTGCCCTCCCCGGCCCGGATCTTCAGGTTGGACGGCAAGGTGGCCAGCCATTCAACCAGCGGGTGGTCCATGAGCGGTTCGCGCACTTCGAGCGAATGCGCCATGCTGGCGCGATCGACCTTGGTGTTGATGTCTCCGATCAGGTAGGTCTTGAGGTCGAGATACTGGATGAGCGCGAGCGGGTCGTCGGTGCCGGCTTGGCCGGCATGTTCGCGAAAGACCTCGGCAGCCTGGTAGCCCGCAAGTTCGGCCTTGAGCCGCGGGGAATACAGACGCTGGCGCATGTCGTCGCGCAGGATCGAGACCGAGTGGAAATAAGCATCCACGGAGTCGCGCTGGAGCGCCTGGAACGTGGCCTTGGCGCGGAACATCCGTGGTGCCCAGTCCGCCTTGGGATAGATCCGCCCCAGCAGCCCGAACACCGGGCGCCGCAGACCGAGCGGCAGGTGCGAACGAAGCCGCTCCTCGTGCAGGTGCATGCGATAGCGCCGATACCCTCCGAAGCTCTCATCGCCGCCGTCGCCCGAAAGCGCCACCGTGACATGCTTGCGCGCGAGCTGGCAGACGCGCCAGGTCGGGATCGCCGAGCTGTCGGCATACGGTTCGTCATAGAGGGCCGCAAGGGTATCGACGAGATCGAAGTCGTCCGATGCGACGGTTTCGGCACGGTGATTGGTGCGATAACGCCGGGCGACCCGGTCGGCGAACTCGGATTCGTTGAACGCGGGATCGTCGAAACCGATCGAGCAGGTGTTGACCGGCTCGTCCGAGAGGCCGGCCATGATCGCGACCACGGCGCTGGAATCCACCCCACCCGAAAGGAAGGCCCCCAGGGGTACTTCGGAGACCATGCGCAACCGGATCGATTCGCGCAGGCGCTCGGTCAGCTCGGCGGTGGCGTCGGCCAGGCCGATCGGGTTGTCGAGGGTAAAGCGAACGTCCCAGTAGCGACGGGGCTCCGACAACCCCTGGCCGCGTCGCACGGTCAGGATCTCGCCCGGCCCGAGCTTGCGGGCGCCCTGGAAGATCGTCCGCGGTTCGGCGACGTAGCCGAGCGCAAAATACTCTTCGACCGCACACGGATCGATACGCCGGTCCAAGCCCGGCAACTGCATCAGCACCTTGAGTTCGGAACCGAATGCGATGCAGCCATCGTTCAGGACCGCGTAATACAGCGGCTTGACGCCGAGGCGATCACGGGCCAGGAACAGCGTCTCGCGATTGCGATCGTGCAGTGCGAAGGCGAACATGCCGCGAAACCGTTGCACGCAGGCCTCGCCCCAGGCCTCCCAGGCATGCACGATGACCTCGGTGTCGCTGCGAGTATGGAAGACGTGACCGAGCGCCTCGAGTTCGGGTACGAGTTCGCGGTAGTTGTAGATCTCGCCGTTGAAGACGACTGCCACCGAGCCGTCCTCGTTGAACAGCGGTTGCTGCCCGGTCGACAGATCGATGATGGAGAGCCGGCGGTGCGCCAGCGCGACTCCGGGCTCGAAATGCATGCCACCCTCGTCCGGACCACGGTGGACCTGCACGGCATTCATCGCCTCGACCAGCTTGCGGTCGAAGTCGCGTCGGCCGCGCGTGTCGAAAAGTCCGGCAACTCCACACATCCCGGGTTTCCCTCGTTCGAGTACGTGTTTGCGTCCGGGCATGCGCCGCGTACAACGCGCCAAACCCGGTCGGGCTAGTCGAGAGCAGGCTCCATCTTGCGCTTGAAGCCGGCTGCCGACATCCCGGATTCGTAGAGCTCGACGTAGCGCCCCACCATGCCGTCGAGGCTGAACTCATTCTCGACCCGCATACGCCCTGCCCGCCCGTGGGCACGCGCCTGTTCCGGATCACGGACGTACGCCGCCAGTGCCTCGGCCATTGCCTCCGCGTCACGCGCCGGCACGAGCTGCCCCGTGTGTCCGGGCACGACGAGTTCGCCATTGCCGCCAACGTCGGTCGCAATCACGGGCAGGCCGCTCGCCATCGCTTCGAGAATGGTATTCGAGATGCCTTCGGCCAGGGAAGGCAGCACGAACACATCCATCGCACGAAGCGTCTCCGGAACGTCGCTGCGTTCGCCGGTCAGCCATACGCTATCGGCGATGCCGAGGCGTTCGACCTCGGCCTCGAGCAGTGCGCGCAGCGGCCCGTCCCCGACGATCATCAGGCGCAGCCTCTCGGCATGCTCGGGCAAGCGTTCGCGCAACAGGGCGAACGCGCGCACGATCAAGGCCTGGTCCTTGATCGCCTGAAGCCGGCCGACGGTCCCGATCACCCGGTAGCGCGATTCGTTCAGCGGGGAGCCCGAAAGCAATTCCCTTCCGCCGGGCGTGGGGTGAAAACGGTCGGTATCGACGCCATTGCAGATCCGGCTGATCCGGTCGCGCGGCACGCCGATCGCCTGTGCGAGATACTCTTCGATGTGTCCCGAAAGCGCGACGTAGCGGCTGACGAACGGCCGGTGGGCGCGACGGATGAGCCGATACTTGAGCCGCGTCCCCTGCGGATCCGACACGTCCCAGCCATGTTCGCCATGGATACGCACCGGTACACCGGCGATGCACGCGGGGACGAGCGCCTCGAGCGCCGCGAGGTTCCGGGTGTGGACGATCGCCGGCTTGAGGTCGCGAAAAAGCCGGTAGAGCGCCGGATACAACCGCCATGCATGCCCGGGCGGCTTGTTCAGTTCGATGAAATGCACGTCGTCGTGCGCGACCCGGGCACAGAACTCGGACGCGCAGGACGTGAGGGCGACGACCGTATGATGGAACAGCCCCGCAGGCATCCGGTTGATCAGGTTGACGACGCCGTTTTCGAGTCCGCCCGTGTGGAAACCGTAAACGACATGAACGACGTGCGGTCGCGAATCAATCACCGTGCATCGTCCCCACCAGTTCGAGCTGCAAAATCATTCCGTCTCCATGGTCCCTGACAAAGCTCGCGACCCGCGTGCGAGCGACTTCGGGCGAGTCGTCCAACGGCGTGAAGACCGCGACGAACGCGGCATCGTCGGCTTGCCCGGTCAAGCGATCGAGCGCGAGAAACGCCTTGGTCATCGCATCGCTGACGAGGATTCCGCGGCGCGTCCAGTACCAGTGCCAGATCGCGACACGGTTCGCGTCCTTTGCAACGACCGTATGCAGAACCGTCCCGATCGCGAACCCGTCCCGGCGCGACCGGAGCACGCGCCAGCCGTCTTCTTCCGCACTTCCGACGCGATTCGCCCACGCAACGAGCTCGGCATTCTCGCGTTGGTCCGCATAATACGCGACATACAACCCGACGACGCTCCCGTCCTCGTTTCGATAGGCCTGAAAACGCTCGGCACGATGCCCGCTGAACTCGGGCCGATAGCCCAGGATCGAGTCGTCGACGCGTGACCAACCCGTCGCCGCCTCGGGGAGCTCCAGATGGACCGAGTACGGCGCCACCGGGCGCTCGATCTGCTGCAGAACGAGCGGAAAGAACGCAGTCACCACCGCCAATGGGGCCAGGCGCAACCAGCGCGCGGGAGTCGAATCCGGCAGTCCTTCCGGAGAACGGCTCACAGGAGGGGCGGACTCCACATCTTCCCGCCAGAACGACCCGACCCAGAACATCAACAGGATCACGACCCCGAAGAACACCCACCCGTAGATCAGGTGATCGACGCCCGCGGCGACGGTATTGTCGCTGAGATAGCCCAACATGACGATGAGATAGGCGCGCAGCCAGTTCGCCACGATCGGGACGACGATCGCGACCCCGACGAACAGCAGGCGACGGGTGAGGCTTCGATAGTTCAGATACGCGTACAGCGTACCGACCATGAGCGAGGCGATCAGGTAGCGCAGCCCGCTGCAGGCCTCGACCACCGACCAGCGGCCATTCGGAATCACGAAGTAGAGGCCTTCCTGATACACGGGAACACCCGACAGGCGCAGGGCCATGACGGTGAAATCGGCCGTATGGTCCATCAGGGTCGGCATCAGGAACTCGCCGATCGGCACGCCGAAGAACAGGAACAGGATCGGAAAGGCGAGCAGACGCGACAGGCGCCAGCCGAGGGCGGCCACGAAGGCGGTGACGATCATGCCGACCAGGGCGAGAAAGGCGAGCGCATTGACACTGACCAGTTGCCCGAGCAACCAGGCGAACCCGGCCAGTGCGGCCGGCACTGCCAGCCAGGCAACCGGTTGCGGCGAAAACGGGGCGATCCACGCACGTTTGCGCCAGATCAGCCAGGTCGAGATCGGCAACACGATGAGACCATGGGCGAAGGTATCCGAACGCCACCAGATCTGAGCCATTCCGGCGGCGGTCTGCCCATACCAGGCCACCAGCCAAACGAGTACGAGCGACAAGGTCGCAGCCACGGTGAAGAAGTTGTTCCGAGCCGCAGTCATCGACCGACCTCAGCCCAGATTGCGCACGATGTGCGGCCCGATCGCGTTCGCCAGCCCGATCGGCAGGCGCCGCCACAACGCGATGAACGCACGGTACTTCGGGTTCATCGGATTGTTCTGCGGCACGGTGTCGCGCTTGTACAACCGGTATTCGTAAGACAGGGGCTGCGGCTCGAAGCCCCAGTTCTTCTTGAACGCATACGGGCCGGTACCGACCTTGCTGCGCCCGTAGTCGAACACCTTGACGCCGCGCTCGCAGGCCCGGCGCATGAGTTCCCAGTACTTGAAGTCGTTGGCTGCAAGGTCCCGTGCCGCGACGGCGTCGCCGGCGTAGTACGGCAGGACCTCGTCGCGAAAACGGAAGCTCAGCACCGAGGACAAGGGATTTCCGGACGTATCGGTCACGGTCAGCACTTCGCAGCGCTCGCCGAACACCCGCATCAGCGTCTCGAAGAAGCGGCGCGGCAGTGCCGGGGTACCGTGGCGCAGGACGTTGTCGGCATAGAGGGCGAAGAAGCGCCCGGCATCGCCGTCGATCCGGCTCGACAGGCCATTCTTCATGCCCTTGCGCACCATCGCACGCTGCTTTCGGGGGATGGCCAGCAGGTTGGCTTCGACTTCGGGCAGGATCTCCTTGCGGAACGTGACGTAGAGATCCTGTCGCGGCCAGTCCGGATGGACGGGTCGGACATTCCGGTATTCGAGATGCGCCACGCCCAGCCGCCGGGCGATGGCCTCGGCCTCGGTCTCGAGTGCGGCCACGGCCGATGCGTCGCCGGCGATGCCCCCATAGACGCAAAACGGCAGCGAGACCAGCGAATGTCCGAACAGGCGGCTGCGCACTTCGGCCAGCGGCAGCACGGCGACGATCTCGCCGGCACGCTCGGCGTACAGGAAAAAGGTCCGGTGCCGGAAGACGTCCTCGATGATCCCCTGCCATGCCGAAAGGTGGAAGAAAGTCGCTTCCGGGCATCGTTCTACGAAGGCATCCCAGGAGGGGCGATCCCCCTCCGAAAGGTGCCGGACACGAAGCGCAGGACGATCCATCGTAACGCCCTGCTCTCTCAGCCCGCGTCGCGAAAAATCTCGTCCGCACGCCCCCACGAGAAATCGCGCAGCAGGCGACGCAATCGATTCTCCGTGCGTTCGAGGTTGAGATAGTGGCGAAAACGCGTTTTTGCCGATGCGCCGCGCACGCGCGGCTGCTGCGGATCGACTTCCCATGGATGGAAGTAGAAGATCGCCGGCCGGCGATCGGCGCGGTTGACCCGCTCGATCTGCCAGCGGGAGACTACGTAGGGCAGCAGCCGGAAAAAACCGCCACCGCCAGCCGGCCAGTTGCGCCCCATCCAGCGCACCGTCGTCACCGGAACCTCGACCAGGCCGCTCTCGAGCCGGTAGGGAAAGCGTGGCGCGTCCGGCATGCCGTAATGGTCGTGCCGGACCGGGTAGACGCTGGAACTGTACGCATAGCCGGCCTCGGCGATGCAGTCGTGCGCCCAGGGATTCGACGTCCCGATGGAGAAACTCGGCGCCCGGTATCCCATCACGGTGTCGCCGGTCACGTCCTCGAGCACCCTGCGTGCGAGACGGATGTCCGCAAGGAAGGATTCGCGGCTTTGCGCACTGGCCCGCTCGTGCCCGTATCCGTGGCTGGCGACCTCGTGCCCGGCCTCCGCGATGCGGCGAACCAGCCCCGGATAGCGTTCGGCCAGCCACCCCAGAGTGAAGAACGTGGCCCGCACGTCGGTCTCGTCGAGCAGGGCGAGGATCACTTCGACGTTGCGCTCGACCCGGCACGGTACCCGTTCCCATTCGCTGCGGGGAAAATGCTCGGCCAGCGCCGAGACCTGGAAGTAGTCCTCGACATCGACGGTGAGCGCGTTGGTGATCCTGCCGTTCATGTCGTGTCCGCGGTGCGTTCGTGACGCTCGAGCCAGTCCGACAGGTGCGCGGCGATGCGCTCTGCCGCCCTGCCGTCCCAGTACTCCGGCACGCGTCCGCGCTTGCCTCCATTGGCGAGAATGGCCTCGGCCGCTGCGATGATCGCCTGCGGGTCGACGCCGACCAGCGTATTCGTGCCCTGCTCGACCGTGATCGGACGTTCCGTGTTCTCGCGGATGGTCAGGCACGGCACCCCCAGAGCCGTAGTCTCCTCCTGCATCCCGCCCGAGTCCGTGAGAACCATCACGGCACCCGCCATCAACCCGAGCATCTGCAGATAGCCTTGCGGCGGAAGAATCACGAACCCCGGATGCTCCAGGCGCCCGGACATGCCGAAACGCTCGAGGTTGTTGCGGGTGCGCGGATGCAGTGCGATCACCAGGGGCAGGCGCGCCGCAATGCGGCCGAGCGCATCGAGGATCCGGCCCAGCGTGGCGGGTTCGTCAACGTTCGACGGGCGATGCAGCGTGACCACGCCGTAGCCGACCGAGATCCCCGCCGGATCGAGACCGGCCGAGCGAAGCAGCGCATCGGCGGGGACCGCCTTGGGACGGTTGAACAACAGGCTGTCGATCATCACGTTGCCGACGAAAACCACCCGTTCTTCGGCAATGCCCTCGCGCGCGAGATTGTCACGCGCACTGCGTTCGGTGGTGTACAGGAGGTCGGAAATCTGGTCGGTGAGGACCCGATTGATCTCTTCGGGCATCTTCCGGTCGAAACTGCGCAGCCCCGCCTCGACGTGGATCACCGGGATGTTGCGCTTGACCGCGACCAGCGCGCACGCGATGGTCGAGTTCACGTCCCCGACCACCAGCACCGCACGGGCGCCATGCTCGTCGACGACCGGCTCGAAGCGCTTCATGATCTCGGCGGTCTGCACGGCATGGCTGGCCGAACCGACCTCCAGATTGACGTCCGGTGGCGGCAGTTCCAGGTCCACGAACAAGCGGTCGTTCATTGCCGCGTCGTAATGCTGCCCGGTATGGACCAGAAGGGTCTGCAAGGGCGGATCGTGATCGGCAAAGGCGCGGATGATCGGCGCCATCTTCATGTAGTTGGGGCGGGCGCCGACGACGCAGATCACCGGGGCCTGCGGCACCTTCTCACGGAGCACGCCGCTTCTCCCCGCCCTTCTCTCCACTCTTGTCCTCGCGACGCACCGCCTGCAACAACTGATTGAGTACGTTGAGCGTGGCCGAAACGGACTTTTCCAGTGCGCCGAGGCGGGCTTCGATGCGCTGCAACTCGAGACCCGGGACCATGCCGGCCACCTCGTCGACGAGGCGCCCGGGCGCTTTCAGCCGCGCAGGATCGATCGCCGGCACGTCGAGAGCGGGCGCCCCCACGACCGCCACGGAATCCGCCCGTCCCTTGCCGTTGCGCGAACCGCTGGAGCCGTCCTCGAGCTCCTGCTGGAGCTCGGTCACGACCTCCTTCACGTCGTTCGCGCCGATCGCATGCCGATCCCCCAGGAAGGTCGCCAGCAGCAACCGGTCGCACAAGGCATTGATCCGTCGCGGAATGCCGCCGGTGTAGCCGTAGATCACGCCGAAAGCGTCATTCTCGAAGGTCGGGTCGTCCTTCCAGCCGACGTGACGCAGACGATGCTCGACGTAGGCACGGGTTTCTTCGGAATCCATCGGGCCGAGGTGGTACGAGGCGATCACCCGCTGGCGCAGTTGCTGCATCTGCGCACCCTGCATCATGTCGCGAAACTCCGGCTGACCGACAAGGAAACTCTGCAGCAACGCATGATCCTCGAGCTGGAAGTTCGAGAGCATGCGAAGTTCCTCGACCGCCTGTTCGCTCAGGTTCTGCGCCTCGTCGACGATCAGCAGCGCACGCTTTCCGGCTGCGGCAAGCGAGACGAAGAAGGTTTCGAGGGCGAGCAGCAGGCTCGCCTTGTCGAGATTGCGAGACGGCACGCCGAACGCGGCAGCGACCATGCGCAGGATGTCGTTCTCGTCGACCTGGGTGCTGACCAGATTCGCCGCCACGACCTTGTCCGGGTCCAGGTGTTCGAGCAGGCTGCGCAGCAGCGTCGTCTTGCCGGCGCCGATCTCGCCGGTGACGACGATGAACCCCTCGTTCTGGTGCAGTCCGTACTCCAGGTAGGCCAGCGCACGCCGATGCCCGCGGCTGCCGAAGAAGAACGCCGGGTCCGGATTGAGCTGGAACGGCTTGCCCTGGAGCTTGAAAAACGACTCGTACATCTTCTATCCAGTCAGAAGCGCATGCCGAGGTTGGCCGAGATCACGTTCTCCGTGTACTCCGCATCCCCGCTGGAACGGTTGTGGCGAACCGTCAGTCCGGCCGCGGTGCGCGGCCCCAGGCTCGTGGTGTAGCCCACCGCGGCCGACGACCTTCGGGTCTTGCGATCGTCCACGCCGCTTCCCCTGGCGGTGGAACGACTCACGCTCGCGTTGAGCGAACTGAGTCCCGACAAGCGGTGGTTGAGTGACAGCGCGGCCGACTGGGTGCGGACACGGTCGAGATCGGCAAAGGCATCGTCGGCCCGCAGTCCGGTCAACCCGCTCAGTCGCGCACGATCGGAGCGCTGCAACGAGAACGAGACGGTATTGCGCGTGCCGGCCAGGGTAACGCCGGCGCGTACCCGCCGGTCGACGAAGTACGCGTTGCTCACGAAACTGTCGCCGGTCAGCCCAAGCTGCGCACGCAGGAAGTTCTCGCGATCGAGCGGATCGGGAAACAGTGCAATGAACAGGGGCGAGTTGAAAAAGGCTGCGAACAGGGGATCCTGGAAGACGCTGCCGAAACGCTGGACCGAAGAGGTGATGTCACGGCCGACGGAGAGCTCCCAGGTCGAACGCGCGTGACGATGACTCAGGTCGAGGTTGTAGCCGCGACCGAAGATCCGGCGCTCCACGCCTGCTGCAATGGAGGTTCGTGTCGAGGGGAACCAGTTGAAACCCGCACCACGGATCGTCTCGCTCGTGCTGCGCCCCTCATCGAAATCGTTGGACTCGCGCCCGACGACCGCACGCAGGCGCAACTGCGGAGATACGGCATAGAACAGGGTTCCCCGCGTGACTTTCTGCGTGGCATCGCGAATGGCCGTATCCCCCGTCGACGAATCTCCGCGGGTGTGCGTCAGGGCCCAGCCCAGAGGTCCGAACACCCGGGCACTCACGAGCTCGGCATCCCACTGGCGGTATCGCTGATTACTGAGGGCACCATCGCCTTCCAGCCATCGCGTGGAGTGCCGGATCCGCGCGTCCGCCACGGGCCCCAGTCCGAACTCGAGGCGCGGAGCGATCGTATAGGAACGCGTCTGGTTGCGCCGATCCGCCCCGATGAAATCATCGCTAGGCCGTCCGCCGAACAGCGCAACGTTGTCGCGGCTGATCGCGGCATCCAGTTCGACAAAGAAGGTATTCTCGATCGCCTCGATCTCCCCCGCACCCTGCAGTGCCAGAAAGGAGTTGTCGCGCCGGCTCTCGCGGGCATGGACGAGATTGCGGAAACTGGCGTTGAGCCGGCCGCTGAATCGGCCGCTGTCGCGTGCGATGCTGACCCCGGGGGAAACCTCGGCCACCCAGTCGCTCTTCTTGTCCTCCGAGGCGTTGATGTTATCGGTCAGGGTCAAGCGCATCTGCAGGGTCGGTTGCACCGTCACCGATTGCGCGCCGGCTGCACCGGCCCCGAGAAGCAGCAGCGCGGAAAGCGCGACCGTCGAAGCGCGCGGCACGCGACTGCGTCCGGCACCCTGACCCTTACGCGGGCGCTGCTTCTCGTCTCGAATCCGAGCCATAGCCATATCCGTATCCGTATCCGTACAGGCCGCTGCGCTCGCCGGCGCCAGCCTTGTTCAAGAGCATGAGCTTGATCGGGCAGTTCTCGATCGTCGCGAGGGCCTGTCGCACCGCCCCGTGCGTCGTGCGGTCGGCTTCAACGACGATCACGATCTGTCCCATGTGCATCGCGAGGACCCGCGCCTCGGTGGTCGCGAGCAGCGGCGGCGAATCGAACACCACGATGCGGTCGCGATAGCGACTGGAAATCTCGTCGAGCAGGCGCGTCATCGCATCCGATGCGATCAGCTCCGTCGCGCGCGGATGCGGCATGCCGGCGGGCAACAAGGACAACTTTTCGACATTGGTTCGCAGGATCACGTCGCCGAGATCCGGTACGTCTCCGACCAGTACGTCCATCAGCCCGCGCTCCTCGGGAAGCCCGAGCATGTGCAGGACCGAGGGCCGGGCGAAGTCGGCATCGACGAGCAGCACCGTATGGTCGAGTTCCATGGCCATGCTCATCGCGAGATTGATCGCCGAGAACGACTTGCCCTCGCCGGGCAAGGCGCTGGTGACCATGATCAGGTTGCCGTCCTTGACCGTCGCGGCGCCTTCTCCCCGTGCGTTGCCGAGAAGCGGGCGCTTGATCACGCGAAACTGCTCGGCCAGCATGGATTTCGGCTGGTCGGGGGTCACCATGCCGGCACGGGCAAGCCGTGGCAGATCGATCTCGACCTTTCGCGCGACGAACGACGCAGCCGCGGGCGGTGCCGCTGATTCGGACTCCTTCGGCTTGGGCGCTTCCGTCGCGGCGACCGCTTTCGCCTCCGGTACGGCAGCCCGCTGCGCGGCCTCGGAGGCCGCAGGAGCACGCTCCGGGGCATCCGGATCGGCGTTGGCCTTCTTGAGCTGATCGAGGCGCTGAACGGCTTTTTCGATGATGCTCATGCGGTGCTTCCCTCAGCGTTGCAGCATCTGGAGCGCCAGTGCCGCGACGCCGACACCGACCACGTAGAACAGGGTGCCTCCGGCGAACGCAACCGCGCTCAGGCGGCCCCTTCGCCTGAGGCGCACGTCCGGAATCATCGAGACCGCTCCAATCACCGGCAGCCCGGTCACTTCGCGCAAGGTGCGCCCATCCAGGAAAGCCGGACGCAACTGCGCCAGAAGGAACGCCAGGAACAGGCCGGCACCGAGTCCAGCCAATCCGGCCAATGGCATCAGCAGCAGGCGGTTGGGCGCCGCGGGCGTCGTCGGCAAGGTTGGTGGATCGATGACCCGGAAATCCGCGATACCCGACTGCGCGCTCATCTCGGCCGACATGATGGCCGATTCGCGACGGGACACGAGCTGCTCGTAATTGCGCTTGTGAACTTCATAGTCCCGGTTGAGCTGGGCCTGCTCGGCCTCGAGCTTCGGCAGCAACTCGGCATTGGCGCGCAAATTCTGCAGCCTCGAACTCAGTTCCCCCACCCGCGCACTCAGCGACGCGACCTGGGCCTCCGCGGTGGCCAGCGAGATCCTCATCTGCTGGAACACGGGATTGGCATGGACCGACCCGAACTGTTCCGGCGCGGCGGCGCGCAAGGCCTCGATCTCGGCCAGCTTCTGCTCCTCGAGCTGGGCAATGATCCGCCGCGTCCCGACGACATCCGGGTGTTGGTCGGTGAACCGCTGCAGCATCGCGTCGAGGTTCTTCTGCAAGGCATCGATGCGTGAATCGATCTCGGGAATGGTGACCGAATACGTCGTCGGGTTCTGCGGCAGCAGGACGGGCTCTTCCCCGGCCAGTTGTCGCTGCAGGGAATCCCGGGAGTTCTGTGCTTCCTTCAGTTCGAGCTGCGCTTCGTTCAATCGCCGCGACAGCTCCGCGATCTGCGCCACATAGTCCCGACCGCCATCCCCCAGAAGGGCCATGTTGCGCAATCGGAAGTCCTTGAGCCGGTTCTCCGCTTCGGCGAGCCGCTGTTCGTAGCTGGAGATCTGCTCCTCGATGAAGCGACGTGCCGAATCGGTATCCTGCCGCTTGCCCACGAGGCCGGATTCGACGAACAGTGAAAGCAGGGCCTGGACCACGCGCTGGGCGCGCTCGGGGCTCTCGTCCTGGTACGACAGCGTGAACAGGTTGTCGCGCCCCGTCCCGCCGATGGTCAGCCCCCGGCTCAGCGAACCGATCAGCGCCTCTCGCTCCGCCGGCGTTCTCACCGTCATGTCCAGATCGGCCATCGTGATGAGCTTCTCGATGTTCGGGCGGCTGATCAGCGTACGGCTCAGGATCGTGACCTGCTGTTCGACGTTCGGCTGGATCGCGAGTCCGGACATCAGCGGACGCAACACCGATTGGGTGTCGACGAACACCCGGGCCGAAGACTGGTAGCGATCCGGCATCTGGTAGATCGCGACCCCGCCGGCAATGCCCACGACCCACGCAAACGCGAGCGCCCACCATCGGTACCGCCACATCCCGCGCAGGTAGCCGACGATCTGAGAAACGAGTTCTTCCATAGCTCCGCTTGGCAGAAGGCTCCCGGCGCCGGGAGCGTGAATCGGAAGAGCGGTCAGAACCAGCTCTGCGGGATGATCAGCACATCCCCGGGCCGCATCTCGACGTTGGCGGAAACGTCACCGCGCTTGATCAGGTCGTTGAGTCGCACGCTGTACTGCTTGTTCCCCTCGGCGGTACGCAGGATCGTGGCGCGATTGCCCGCCGCGAACTCGGTCACGCCCCCGACGGCGATCATCACGTCGAGCAAGGTCATCTTCTGCACGTAGGGCAGGATCTGCGGCTGGGCCGCCTCGCCGACCACACGGATCTGCTCGCTGTAGGGACCCCGGAAGCCGGTCACGATGACGGTGACGATCGGCTCGCGGATGTAGGTCGCCAAGGCCTCTTCGATATCGCGCGCGAGCGTGCTCGAATCCTTGCCGAGAACCGGCAGGTCCTCGACCAGCGGCGTCGTGATTCGGCCATCCGGTCGCACCGGAACGGACATGGACAGTTCGGGGTTGCGCCAAACGACGATATTCAGGGTATCGCCCGGACCGATCACGTAGTTGTATTCGGCATCGGCGGCCTGAGCAGGGGCCGGGGGGTAGGAAGACGTCGCACAGCCGGCGAGCAGCACCGCCAGCCCCACGACGACGATCGAGCCGAAGCGTGCCCAGGTGGTCGAAATCCTCTTTGACATCGTCGATTCCCCTTTGAAAATTGACGGGCAACAAGTCGTTGATCTTCTCTGCATGCTACAGGAATTCATATTAAGGCTAACCGGAACAAATACACAACCGCTTACAGCCTCAAATCCGCATCCTCGCTAAAGTGGAACTCCCCGTACCGCTGCGATCCAGGGACGCTCCCGCCGGTCGCCCGGACCGAAACGGGCCCGAAGACCGGCCGAACACAGCGCGAGGAGAGCTCCTGGAAATGATCGAGCAGACTCATCATTGCAGTCCGGGGACTCCGTCCGCCAAGGCCGAGCGACCCGACGTATCCGCACCCTACCATCCCCACGCGCACTCCGCGGCACGGGAGTTCGCGATCGACACGGGGAGCGGCTACCAGGTTCGCGTCGTCACGCGCCCGTCCAGCCTCGCCGCCCAGGTCGACCGGCTCGTATCGGACATGTACGGCGCCCGGGGGCTGCATCTGACGCCGCTGGCGAACGCCCTTCGCAAGTCGGGGCAGACGACCATCGCCGCATGCCGGAAAGATCGCGCGGTCGGCACGCTGACGCTCGGCGTGGATGCGGGCGAAGGCCTGCTCGCCGACACCCTGTATCGACCCCAGATCGACGACGTACGCGCAGAGGGCGCGCGCGTGTGCGAAGTGACCCGACTGGCCATGGATGCGGCCGAGCGTTCTCCCGACCTCATGGCCGCGCTGTTCAGCCTCGGTTTCGTCCTCGCCCGGCACGTACACCGCATGACCGACATGTTCATCGAGGTCCACCCCCGCCACGCCGGCTACTACGAACGGATGCTCGGCTACCGGACGGCCGGTCCAGTGCGCATCTGCCCGCGCGTCGAGGCACCGGCGGTGCTGATGCATCTGCCGCTCAAGCACGCGGAAGAGCGCATTCGCGAGATGACCGACCACCCCGGCAACGACCGCCGCAACCTGTACCGCGAAATCGCCCGCCACGGCCGCCAAGTCCGCGCCGGCAATCTCCTGCACGAACCGGCAATGGCGGTCTGACACGCCCTGCCGGGCGCGCCTGCGCCGGCTTCCTCGAACGCATCGCTCGGATCGCCTGGAGCAGCTCGCCCGTTGCACCGCCACGGCCTTGGTGAACGGTGAAACCGGACAGATCACGTGCTACAAGTCCGGACAGTTTATTTGCTCCTTACAGACCATGACGAAGCGTTTGACCACCCTGGGCACGACTGATACAGTCATATCAATTGAACCAATCTACTGAGTCCCCTATGATCCGCGAAGCGACTGCGATGACCGTCCGCCAGAACCTGGGCACATTGCTGAACGAGATCCAGTATCGGCAGGATCAGGTCGTCATCACGAAGGGCGGCAAGCCGGTGGCCGCAATGGTGGAGATTGCGCTGTTCGACAAGATTCGCGCGATGCACGAAGAGTTCGAACGCCTGAGCGCAGAACTGGCGCAGTCATACCGGGATGCCCCCCCCGGGACCGTTGAGGCGGAGGTTGACGAGGCCGTAGCTTCCGTTCGCGGTCGATGACCTTGCGTGTCGTACTCGATGTGAACGTATTGCTGTCCGGCTTGATGTCACCGGACAGTATTCCCGGAAAGATCGTGCAAACGTGGCGGAGCCATGCCTTCACCCTGGTCGTGAGTGAAGCACTGCTCGAGGAACTTGCACGGGTCCTGGCCTATCCGAAGATTCGCAAACGGCTTGGATGGGATGACGCCCGAATCATGCGATTCATTTCACTGTTGCGGTTCGAGACCGAGATCGTCTCCATTGCCGGCATCGATGCAAGGGTCCCGACCGCCCCGGACGACGATCATGTGCTTGCAACACTATTGGCAAGCCGCGCCGACGCCCTGATCAGCGGCGACAAGGACCTCCTCGCACTGGCCGAACGCCACCCCATCCTCTCCCCGCAGGAGTTCGTGCGCAGACACCTGTGACCGAGGGTATGGAGGGTCAGGCCTGGCATCGTTGCATCAATCGCACGGGCGAAGCGCCCTTCGCACCACTCGCCCCACGGTTGTAAAATGAACGCCAAAGAATCGGGCGATCTGCGCGTAACTATAGTCGCCCGTCGCGTGCGCCGCGATCATTGCAGCATCCCGGTCGGAATGGCTTTGCGCAAATTGTGAAAGTGGTGGTGGCGGCGCACGGCGCTGGATGCGCGGAATGTCGAAATCGTGCTCCTTGTCCTCTGCCAGCACCTTCACATTTTTCACGAATCCCTTGTCGCCAAGAAAGATCGATCGCGAAATGCGTTCGTCAAGCGATCCGGCGTTCACACCCGCGGCTACAAAGCTCCGGAAGCGGACGACTGCAGAGCCACGTGAGGGGCCGAATGCCGCAAGCAACGGATCGGCCGAAAGCCAAAGCGGCGCCACAGCGGCGCCGACCGTGGCCCGGTAGCTGCTCCAAACGTAATCCTCGGGCGTCGGAACCATATTGGCACGAACCGGATTCAGCATGATGTAACGCGCCAGTTCGAGTAGATACGCGTCACCATCGACCACGATCGCCTTGTAGCGTCCCTGGAAAAGATGGCCGGTACGTCGATGCCGCCGATTGGTCGCTTGCGTGAAAACGCCGTTGAGATGACGCATGCCCTTCGACAAATTGCCGTCGGGCGTGCCGATCATGAGGTGGTAGTGGTTACTCATCAAGCAGTAAGCATGGCACAACCAGTTGAACCGCCGGGTAACATCACCCAGCGTTTCAAGGAAAAGCGAACGGTCCTCATCGTCCTCGAAGATATCCTCGCGACGGTCCCCTCTCGCAGTAACATGATAAAGCGCCCCAGGAAATTCGATACGCAGCGGCCTAGTCATGCGCAAAGCATATCTGCAATTTTTGTCTATGTCATTGCCATCGCGCTGATTGGTACCGCCGTATCGTACCCGATGCTACGAAGCTAGGCCTGACCCCATAGCCCCTCCACGACCTTGACTCCACGGCTCTACACCATTATCGTGCATAAACACACAAACACAGACTGAACGAGTGTTCCATGTCATCAGCACGCTGGAATGTGGCGGTTTCCGCCGAGGTCGACCGAGCGTTGAGAATGTTTCTTGCAAGCCAAGGGGGCGGGCGCAAAGGAGACCTGTCGCGCTTCATCGAGGAAGCCGTACGTGCCCATATCCTTGAACTGAGCGCAGAGCAGGCGAAATCGGCCAATGCCGACATCGGTGAGGCCGAACTCGCCACAATGGTGAACGAAGCGCTCGACTGGGCGAAGACGCACTGATGCGGGTCGTGCTGGACACCAACATACTGTTCAGCGCGCTGATTTCCCCACACGGGCCGCCCGACGTGATTTACCGCGCATGGCGGTCGGCACGCTTCGAACTGGTGACCTCACGACAGCAACTGGACGAAATCCGCCGCGCCAGCCGGTACCCGAAACTGCAGGCGGTGCTGCAACCGGCCAAGGTCGGTGTCATGATCAACAACCTCCAGCGAGCCATCGTCCTGCGTGAGCTCCCGCAGCACTTCGAAACCGACGATCCCGACGATGCCTTCCTGCTTGCGATGGCCAAAGCCGGAGAAGCCGACTATCTGGTCACCGGCGACCGCCGTTCCGGATTGCTCCAACGCGGAAACGAGGGCCGAACCCGGATCCTGATACCCGCCGTTTTTTGCGCCGAAGCGCTGAAGAGTTGACCACTGACGCTACGAAGCCAGGCCTGACCCCAAAGCCCCACGGTTCGCAAGCTGATTGAAGAACATCCGTTGGCTTGGCACCCCGTTGAACCACCCTACCGGCAGTGTCGATTTCATCGGTTCCCCTATGCCTTTATCTACGAGGCGCTGGAAACTGAAGTGATTGTCGTGGCGGTGCCGCACTTGATGCAGAAGCCCGGTTACTGGCACGACCGTCTCGGTTTTTAGCTCACGGCATTCCGGTTTTCTGTCCCCGGTTTTCGTCCATGCTCCGGCCGGTGGAAAGCGCTTCGCGTACCCGATGCTACGAAGCTAGGCCTGACCCCAAAGCTCCACCTGCTACGAAGCTAGGCCTGACCCCAAAGCTTCCCAAAGCCCACATGTTTTCCTTCCTCCCGACGTAAAAACGGGCGCCGAAGCGCCCGTTTCCGTTTCGAATCGTCGGAAGACGATCAGAACGTGTGAGTCACACCCATCGCGAAGGTACTGGTATTCTTGTCAAAATTCGCAGTGGCAGTACGAGCGAGCCCCGAGAAATTGGTGCCCTCCTTGTTGTTCACACGAGTGTAAAGGGTGTACAGGCTGGTGCGCTTGGAGAGGCTATGCGTATAACCGGCGGACCAAGCAGCGGCCTTGAACTCAGATTCGTTGCTGGTCAGACGGCCGTAGGACAGACGAACATTACCTGCTTCGCTGACCGGGATAACGCCGCCAAGCGTCCAGATCCGAGCCTTGTCGGAACCGTCCTTCGCGCGCTGATACGTGGCATTGAGTTTGGCCGGGCCGAAGTCATACGAACCCTGCAGACCCCATTCCTTGGTATTCGACTCGCCCTTGCCGTTATTGATGTAGTGGTACAGAGCCGTGACGGCAACCGGACCGTTCGCATAATCAACAGCCACACCCGTCTTGTTGTCTTCGTTCCGGCCGCCAGCGCTTCCATCAAGATTCTTTTCACCGAAGCTGTGGATGAGGCTACCCGTCAGTCCATTCATGCTCGGCGTCTTGTACGCAACCGAGTTGTTCCAGCGCGCAGCACTAGCCGGAGTAATGCTTGAACCAGACTGAGCCGTCAGAACACCCAGAGCGCCGAGAGCCGATCCGCCCATGGCGTCGTAGCGAGCGATCCAAAAGCCGGGCGCATACTGACGACCGAGAGTGAGCGAACCAAACCCACCCTGCAGGCCGACAAATTGCTGACGAGCACGCAGGGCCCGGGCGTTATCCGGAGTTTGCGAACTTCCGATACCTTCGTTGGCATCGATATCAATCGAGTACTCAAGCGTGAACACTGCCTTCAGACCATTGCCCAGGTCTTCTGCGCCGCGAAAACCGATGCGCGAACCAGCCCAACCGCCGCTGTTGACACCGCGGAACTTGTTGTCACCGGCCTTACCGTAGCCAAAGTAGGCATCCGCAACACCATAAATCGTCACATTCGACTGAGCCATCGCGACCGGAGCGGCAACCAGGCCGGCAACAGCCAGAGCGATCAGTTTCTTCTGCATGAATCTCTCCTCTTGTTTGAAGTTGAAACCGGTTTGCACCGGCCCGACTTACCTCTCGATTGAGAAGGCTGGGGCCATTGTGCAAATGCATTGCGGCCCATGCAAGGAAAGCACGGGAAAAACGCGATTGCGGGCGGGGGGGGGGGGGGGTGGGGGGGGCCCCCCCCCCCCCCGCGCCCCCCCCGCCCGACGCTCCGGGAACACGCCGGGCGGGAGGAGAAACCGCCCGGCTTTTCCGCGGAAAGAACCGGTTTTCCGGTGCGGCGCCGCCCGATCAGAAGGCGTGGCGCAGGCCCAGGACGAAGGCGTCGCTGTTCTTGCCGGTGATCGTCACATCCAGCCCGTCCTTGTTGCTGGCAAGGCTGGAGCGCGAGGTGTTGGCGCTGTTGTCTACGCGCAGCCAGCCCGTATAGAACGTGGTGCGCTTCGACAGGGCGTGCGTGTAGGCCAGCACCCAGGACTTGACGTCGTAGCGGCTGCCCTGATCGGCGTCGAGCTTGCCCCAGGCGAGCATCACGTTGCCGGCGGCGCTCACCGGCACGACCGCGCCGAGTTGGTAGATCTTGTCGGTGTTTCCGGATGCGCCGATGACGTCCTTGACCTGCTGGTACGAGCCCATCAGCTTGACCGCACCGAAGTCGTAGGCCGCGCCGAGCATCCACTCCTTCTGGTTCGAGGCGGAGCCGCCGTCCTTTTGCTGGTAGGTCAGGCCGACCAGCAGCGGGCCGCTCGCATACTCGAGCCCGAGGCCGAAGACGTCGTCCTTGCGGCGGTTCGTCTCCTGGTTGACCTCGTTGAAGCCGTAAATCGCGTTGATGCTCAGTCCACCGAGCCTGGGCGACTTGTAGTTGATCGAGTTGCTGATGCGCGAATCGCTGCCGGCGACGATCATCGCCTTGGCCGCGCTCGCGAGCTGAATCTGCGGACTCAGTGCGCCCGCGCCGCCGGTCGCATCGTACTTGAGGACGAAGTAGCCCGGCGCGTATTGGCGGCCCAGGCCGAGGAAGCCGAAGCCACCTTCCAGCCCGACGAACTGCTGACGGGCTCCGGCGGTTCCGACCCCGGCATTGCCGTCCACGTTCAATGCATACTCAAGCGTGAATACCGCGTTCAGGCCGTTTCCCACGCCTTCCTTGCCGCGAAAGCCCAGACGCGAGCCGGACAGGCCGCCGCTGTTGATGGCGTTGAGCTTGTTGCTGCCGTGCTTGCCGTACCCGTAATAGGCATCGGCCACGCCGTAGACGGTGACGTTGGACTGCGCCAGGACCGGCGCGGACACGAGGCCGGCGAGGGCCAGGGCGATGAGCTTCTTCTGCATGGGACACTCCCTTTCGAGCTTGCTGCGTGGATGGAAACGAGTCAGCGCATCGGCTGCGCTGGCGGGACGCAGTCTCGCAAGGGCGTGTTACAGGCAAACGAATTTGTGGAAATACTTGCACGTTGTTGCGCGGGTGCAACAACGTGCATGCGGGACCGAAGACGGATACCGGCTTGCGATTGGCGCCCGCACGACATAAGCTCGACGCATGATCGAATTCGACCGCTCCGCGCTCGCTGCACGCCTTGCACACCTGCCTGGACTCAAGCTGGCGATCCTGTTCGGGTCGGCGGCAACGGGTGGCATGCGCCCGGACAGTGACATCGACCTGGCGGTGCTGACCGAAGCGGAACTGGAAGCGGATCAGAAGATGGCGTTGATCGGCGAGATCGCCGAACTGACCGGACGAACGGTCGATCTGGTCGACCTGCGACGAGCAGGCGAACCCCTGCTTGGCCAGATTCTCAAGGGCATCCGTCTGGTCGGTAGCGACAGCGACCATGCGGAGCTCGCATTGCGTCATCTCTACGCGAACGAAGACTTCATGCCCTACGTCCGGCGCATTCTCGAAGAACGCAGGCGGTCATGGATCGGATAATCATCGAGACCAAACTCGAATCGCTGCGCCGCTGCCTGGAACGCGTACGCGAGCGATGCCCGACCGACGCCGCAACCCTGGCCGCCGACCTCGACGCCCAGGACATCGTCTCGCTCAACCTGACCCGTGCGGTGCAACTTTGTGTCGATCTCGCCGCGCACATGCTTGCCGCCAGCGGACAACCCGTACCGGATACGATGGGCGGAACGTTCTCGGCACTTGCCGATGCCGGCATGATCCCTGAATCGATCGCCGTGCGGTAGGATTCCGCGATCTCGCCGTCCACAACTACGATGCGATCGACTGGGCGATCGTGTTCGCGATCGCCACGCACCACCTGTCCGATTTCGAAGATTTCGCGCGCGCAGTTTCCGCGCACTGTCTTCGCTGAACTCCGGGCATTCAGCAGGCGCTCATCGGCTCGCAGAATCGCCCTCCGGCTCCCCCTGCCACAGCATCTCGTAGCCCAGCTCGCTCGTCGACGTGCACATCTCCGCCAGCGCGGAGAACTTCTGCTTGAACACCGCATCGGCGTGCGAGCGTTCGTGCTGTTCGTAGCTCTTCCAGTAGGTCACGATCGCGAGGTGTTCGTCGGCGCTCTCCTCGGCGAGCGAGCCCTCCTCGGACACGAAGCCCGAGAAGCGGAACACCTGGCCGGCGATGAAACCGCCCTGTTCGTTGCCGTAGGTATCCTTGACGACATTGCACATCTCGCCGAGCGCGACCTCGACGTCGTCCATGTCGACACCGGGCTTGAGCTTGATGACGTTGAACAGCATGCGTGCGCCGAACGGCACGGTGATGGGTCCGAACATGGTGACCTCCTTCTCTCCTGGGGTGAATATCAGTACACGCTAATGAGAAGAAGTTCCCCAGGGTTCATGCGATCAGATCGGCCTCGAGCCCGAGAGCGGTTGCGGCAGTGGCCAGCCCATGGTCCAGGGCGTGGAGCGTTGCTCCGTGCGCATGCGCGATCGCCAGATGCAGCGCATCCCCTGCCCTCAGGGTTCCCGGCCAGCCCCGGAGCAGATGGGCAGCCGCGCGGTGATGATCGTCGAGCACCGTGAGCCGCAACATGCAGGGAGCGACCCGCTCGCTCCAGGCGTTGCACACCGCCTCGGCAGCGACGTGCGAGAGCTGCCCGGTCCGGATCTTGACCCCGAGCGCGGACATCAGCTCCGTTTCGGTCCAGGAACTGAACGCCAGCGGCGCACCGGCACTGCGCAGGAAGCGTTCGGCCGGTTCGCTGAAGGTCTCGCGCGTCAGATACGCCAGCAAGACGCTGGTATCGACGTAGCGCATCAGTAGCGATCGGACTCGCGCAGTTCGCGAACGAAGCTCCCCGCCGATTCGGGCTGCATCGGCTGCATGGCGCGCAGATCCTCAAGGCTCGGCAGGGACTGGCGGACCGCCCGCTCTCCGACGAGCCGCGCCACCGCCCGCCCACGGCGCGTGATCGTGACCTCCTCGCCGGCCTCGACGAGCTCGATCAGATGGCTCAACTGGGCCTTGGCCTGGGCCAGATTGATGGTGTGCATTCGATCACTCCTGACCATTTATCTGGTCACATTATAGCCGCGCTTCCTGTAAAAATCCGGGCTCGGCATCGCTTGTCGAAGGGAACCCTTTCACCCCTTAGCACTCTCATGCGCAGAGTGCTAAAATCGCTGCAAGGAGGATTGCCATTCATGAGTCAAGCCTTGTCGTTTCCGGTTCCGTCCGCCGTCGGCAGCATCGACCAGTACATCCAGACGGTCAATCGGTTCCCGCTGCTGAGCGAGAAGGAAGAGGTCGAGCTCGCAACCCGGCTTCGCGACGACGGCGATGTCGATGCCGCACGCAAGCTGGTGATGTCGCACCTGCGCCTGGTCGTGGCGATCGCGCGCGGCTACCTCGGCTATGGCCTCCCGCACGCCGACCTGATCCAGGAGGGCAACATCGGCCTGATGAAGGCCGTCAAGCGCTTCGACCCGACCCGCGGCGTGCGACTGGTGTCGTTTGCGATCCACTGGATCAAGGCCGAGATCCACGAATACATCATCCGCAACTGGCGCCTGGTCAAGATCGCGACGACCAAGGCGCAGCGCAAGCTGTTCTTCAACCTGCGCAGCATGAAGCCGGACACCGGGACGCTCAGTCACGACGAGGTCCAGGCGGTGGCGGCACAACTCGGCGTCAAGCCCGAGGAGGTCGTCGAGATGGAAACACGCCTGGGCGGGCGCGATGTGCCGCTCGAGGGCGGCAGCGACGAGGACGACGAGCGCTTCGCGCCGATCGCCTACCTGCCCGACCCCCATGCCGAACCGTCCGAAGTGCTGGAGCAGGCCGAAAGCGCACGGCTCCAGGACGAAGGCCTTCGCCACGCGCTGGAGAGCCTCGACGATCGCAGCCGTGCGATCGTGCGTCGTCGCTGGCTCACCGAGGACAGTGGTGCGACCCTGCACGAACTGGCGGCCGAATACGGCGTCTCGGCCGAGCGCATCCGCCAGATCGAAGCCAAGGCGATGCAGAAGATGCGCGGCCTGCTGGCCGCCTGACGCTGCACGGCCCCGGAAACGATCGAGCCCCGCACTGCGGGGCTTTTCATTTTCCGGCCAGCAATACCCTGAGGTCGGCGGCGATGTCGTCGGCGCTCGCCCCATGGCGCACATAGAGGCGCAGTCGTCCTTGCGGATCGAACAGGTAGGTCCCGGCCGAGTGGTCGATCGTGTAGTTCATCCCGGTGGTGTCGCCGCTCTTGCGGAAGAAGATGCGGAACTCCTTCGCGACCGCCTCCGTTTCCTCGAGCGTCCCGTACAGGCCGAGAAAGCGCGGATCGAACACCGGCACATAGTGCGCGAGCAACTCCTGCGTGTCGCGCTCGGGGTCCACCGTCACGAACAGGGCCTGCACGCGGTCGGCGTCGTCGCCGAGCAAGGCCATCACCTCGCCCATCGTCGCCAGGCTGGTGGGACACACGTCCGGGCATTGGGTGAAGCCGAAGAACAGCGTCACGGCCTGGCCGTGGAAGTCCTCGAGACTGCGCCGATTGCCGTGATGGTCGGTTAGGACGAAGGTCTTGCCGTAGTTCGCACCGGTGATGTCCGTGTTGCGGAAATCGGGCGCGGAAGGGGCGGAGCAGGCGGCGACCACGAGCGCCGTGGCCGCGATCAGGAAGCGAAGCATTGGGTCGGACCGAGTCAGAACTTGAGGTAATGATCGGTCAGGAGCGCGGCAAAAAGCAAGAACAGGTACACGATCGAGAACCGGAACGTGCGCCGCGCGAGCGCGTCACTGTAGGTCCGGTAGAGCTGCCAGGCGTGGCGCAGGAAAAGCAATCCCAGCACCACCGCAGCCGCGAGATAGATCAACCCGCTCATGCGGGTCGCGAACGGCAGCAGGGTCACCGCGAACAGCAGGCAGGTGTAGAGCAGGATCGATAGCCGCGTATATTCCGGCCCGTGCGTGACGGGGAGCATCGGCAGTCCGGCCCGCGCATAGTCCTCCGTCCGATACAGCGCGAGCGCCCAGAAATGGGGAGGCGTCCAGACGAAGATGATGAGGAAGAGCAGCAGCGCATCGGCACTGACCTCCCCCGTCGCCGCTGCCCAACCCAGGACCGGGGGCATCGCCCCCGATGCGCCGCCGATCACGATGTTCTGCGAGGTACGCGGCTTGAGAAAGACGGTGTAGACGATCGCATAGCCGACGAAGGTCGCCAGCGTCAGCCACATCGTC